>NZ_CP022413.2:132500-757500 GCF_002222595.2 Blautia hansenii DSM 20583 | reverse complement strand
CCTAACTTTGTCAACGACTTTTTTTAACAGCTTAATTGCTGTAACGGAGAAAGAGGGATTTGAACCCTCGCGCCGCTATTAACGACCTACTCCCTTTCCAGGGGAGCCCCTTCAGCCTCTTGGGTATTTCTCCATAGCCTGAACTTTCAGTTGTTTAACTGAAGCGGAGAGAGTGGGATTCGAACCCACGCGCCCTTGCGGACAAACGGTTTTCAAGACCGCCTCGTTATGACCACTTCGATATCTCTCCGAATGCGCTGTGTCAGCGACAGGTAGTATATTATCACGCGCTATTCAATATGTCAAGACTTTTTATAAAATTTTTTCCAAAATTTTTTCTGCCACTAAAATATCCTCCGGCGTAGTTATTTTTATATTCTCATAAGCACCCTCTACAATGTGTACAGGTGTATTTTTATATTGCTCTACTACCATTGCATCATCTGTTATCCCCTGCATGGATACACTTCTGGCTGTATCATGAGCTTCTTTTATCAAAGAATATAAAAATACCTGAGGTGTTTGAACAGACCACACCCTGCTTCTTTCAGGAGTTGCCGACACCATATTGTTTTCGTCAATGATTTTCACCGTGTCCTTTGAAGGCATGCCTGCAATACATGCCTGATAAGTGACTGCCACTTCCTTTGTACGTTTGATAATATCTTCTGTAACAAACGGTCTTGCTCCATCATGAATAAATACGTAGTCCGTATCGGCAGAACACGCTTCTAATCCCGCATAAACGGAGTCATAACGTTCTTTTCCGCCTTCTGCAATGCTCTTCACCTTTGTAAATCCGTATTTTTCTATAATTTCGCTTCTGCAATAGTCAATACTTTCTTTTCCCGTAACTACGACTATCTCCTGAATTTCATCTGATTTCTGAAAACATGCCAGACTATAATACAGCAATGGTTTTCCCTGCAACATTAAAAATTGCTTCTGAACTTTTGTTTTCATTCTTTTTCCTTGACCTGCTGCAAGAATAATTGCTGTACATTTCATCTCTTGTTCTCCTTATCTTTCTCCTAATTTCAAATTCGGAACCGCATTCAGGTCCCAGCCATGACGAGTACCTTTTAAATATTCGTAATATGCTGCTACGCCAATCATCGCTGCATTATCCGTACAAAAAATCGGTGACGGATGATAAAACTTAATTTTATTCTCCTTACAGGCTTTTTCCATAGCATTTCGCAAGGTTTGGTTTGATGCCACGCCACCGGCAATAGCAAGCTTGTCAATTCCATAATCTTTTGCTGCTGCAATCGCATGCTCTACCAGTACTTCCACTACGCAGCGCTGAAAAGAAGCTGCAATATCTGCTTCTACAATAGGTTCTCCCTGCATTTTACATTTATTTATATGATTTAAAACAGCCGATTTTACTCCGCTGAAACTAAAATCATAAGGTGCATCTTCGATTTTTGCCTTTGGAAAATCCATGGCATAGGCATTGCCTTCTTTTGAAAGCTTATCAATTTTCGGGCCTCCCGGATATCCCAGACCAATGGCACGAGCTACTTTGTCAAAAGCTTCTCCTGCCGCATCATCTCTGGTTCTTCCCAAGATTTCAAATTCTCCGTAATCCTTTACAATTACAAGATGCGTATGACCGCCTGATACAACAAGACATAAGAACGGAGGTTCCAGCTCTAAGTTTTCTATATAATTGGCAGAAATATGTCCTTCAATATGATGAACACCTACCAACGGAATATCCTTAGCAAAGCTGATTGCTTTTGCCTCAGCCACGCCTACTAAAAGAGCGCCTACCAATCCCGGTCCGTAGGTAACTCCTATGGCATCTAAATCATCCAATGTAACCTCCGCTTCCTTCAAAGCTTCCTCAATTACCTGATTGATTTTCTCAATATGCTTTCTGGATGCGATTTCCGGAACAACGCCTCCATATAATTTGTGCAAATCTATTTGGGAAGAAATAACATTTGACAAAACAGTACGTCCGTTTTTCACTACGGATGCGGCTGTTTCATCACAGGAACTTTCTATTGCCAAAATCAATACGTCTTCCTTATTCATGGGTTCTCTCCTTACTCTTCAAACATCAGCTCCACAGATTGTCTGTCTCTGGCTGCAATGGTATTCGGAAATATATCCGTAGCTTCCTTTACCGCTTCCTCCGGTCTTACCAGAGAAGGACTGTAATGTGTCAGCCACATTTCCGCTACCTGCGCTTCCTTTGCCAACTGTGCAGCTTCTTTAAATGTCATGTGTTTATATGCTCTTGCTTTGTCGTCCTTATCCTGTTCTCCATACATGCCTTCGCAAATAAATAAATCCGAGCCTGCTGCATGGTCTGAAATTGCCTTTACCGGTCTGGTATCTGTGGTATAGGTAAGCTTAATTCCCTTTCTCGGCGCTCCTAAAACCATATCCGGTGTGTAAGTGTTTCCTTCACATACTACTGTTTCACCTTTTTGCAGGGAATTCCAGCATTTCAAAGGAATATTCTGCTCTTTTGCTCTTTGGGCATCAAATTTTCCCGCCCTTTTGATTTCCAGTGTATATCCATAACAAGTTACATTATGATTTACACGAAAAGCAGTGATGTGATAACCGTTCAGTTCATAAGTTTCCTCCGGTTGTGTAAGCTCAATACACTGAATTTCAAAAGGAAGCTCCGGTGCAATGACACGAAGTGCAGAAACAACTCTGACAAGTCCCTTCGGTCCGATTAAAGTAAGCGGCTCCGTTCTTTCCGCGTTTCCCATAGTAAGCAAAAGTCCCGGCAAACCACTGATATGGTCTGCGTGGTAATGGGTGAAGCAAATCACATCAATAGGTTTAAAGCTCCATCCCTTTTCCTTTACTGCCACCTGAGTTCCTTCTCCGCAGTCAATCATCAGATTACTTCCGTTATATCTCGTCATTAAAGATGTCAATTTTCTTCTGGGCAGAGGCATCATTCCCCCTGTTCCTAATAAGCATACATCTAACATCTCATTTTCCTCATTTCTATCTATTATAGCATTTCTTATCATAGCACAGTTTTTTTCGTGCTACAACATTTCATTCTCTATTTTCTTTTCCACCGGAATTTGAAACCCTGCAATCCATTTATCATAACAGCTTTCACATAAATCAAAAGTATGGTGTTCCCCGTCTTTTTCTGAAAAATATCCCCAGAAAGCCGTCACAGGCAGAACCCCTTCCATAATCATGCCATCTTTTACAGCTAATTTTTTTCCACAACAATTACAGTATACTTCAACAACCTGATTTTCCTTTTTTTCTTCGTATTTTCTCATTTCCTCCTCCTGCTTGTGGAATAATTATTTGACTACGCTGTTTATTATACATGAAGGTTCTTTCAAAACCCAGTGGGAAATCACGCTAAATTTAGAAAAAGATAGCACTTCTGCTATCTTTTACACATAACAATTCCGTTTTCCACAGGTTCATCATAAAAATTTTTTCTTATACTCAAAACAGAAAATCCACAGGACTCATATAGTCTGCGGGCATTTTGATTACTTTCACGCACCTCCAGAAAATATGTGCTTACCCCTTTTGCCCTGCCTGAAATTTCCAGTTTTTCTAATAATGCCCTGCCGATTTTCTGTCCCTGATATTCCTTTTTCACAGAAACATTGGTAATTTCGCCTTCATCCAGCACCATCCACATTCCTATGTACCCTACCAGTATCTTATCCAGATATGCCACAAGATAGAGAGCCTTTTCATCCCTTACAGCTCCCAGAAAATCAGCCTCTTTCCAAGGCTTTGAAAAATTCTCCGCTTCTATCTGTGCCACTGCTGCCGCATCCTGCTCCCGCATCTCTCTGATTTCAAGCATTTTCTGTTTTCGCAAGGCGTTCTGCCCGCTCCCTTTCTGCCTGAGATACCCGTAAATAATCCGGCTGATGCTCTGTGGCAGTCTGAATTCTTCCCTGCGCAAAATAAATACCTGCCAAGGCAGCCACTGCCCCTGCCCTTTGACGGCTTAAATGAGCAGGAGCAAAACTGTATTCTACCTTACACTTTTCTTTTATGATTTCTTTAAAAACGGGAACTCCATCACCTAAAAAGATAACCTTCTTTCCTATTCCGTTTAACACCTCTAAAAGCTCCTGAATAGATAACGCATCCTGCTCTTTCACAATAGCCATCTCATGATTTTGAAATTTATAAATACCTGTATACACCTGATTTCTTCTTGCGTCCATAATCGGGCATACAACGGTATCTTCCCCTGTATCATAAAGGTTATATGCCAGCGCATCTACTGTGGGCACTGCAATCAAAGGCTTATCAAGAGCCAGTCCCAATCCCTTTGCCGTAGCAGAACCGATACGAAGTCCTGTAAATGAGCCCGGACCTGCTGCCACTGCAATAGCATCAATGCTGCTTAAATCAACCTGAATGTTATTTTTTATTTCATCCAGCATAGGCAACAAGGTCTGTGAATGTGTTTTTTTATAATTCATGGTATATTCTGCCACAAGTGTATCATTTTCCATCACTGCAACAGATGCTACCAGTCCTGAACTGTCTAACGCTAATATTTTCATGTAAAGCGCTCCTTTCTACATCTCCAATTCCAAACCTGTAATGGTAATTTTTCGATAGTCAAATCCCTTTTCCAAATCCTTTTCAATGGTAATGGAAATGATATCAGAGGGTAAAATCTCCTTTATCAGCTCTGCCCATTCAATGAGACATACGCCCTGCCCGAAAAAGTAATCATCGTATCCGATTTCTTCCATTTCCTCTATGTCGCCAATGCGATACACATCAAAATGATAGAAAGGAAGTCTTCCCTCCTCATATTCCTGAATAATGGTAAAAGTCGGGCTGTTTACCGGCTCTGTAATTCCAAGTCCTTTCGCTACCCCTTGGGTGAACACCGTTTTTCCCACTCCCAAATCACCGTTTAAGGTGTAAACCTGTCCGGGAAGAGCCTGTTGTCCTATTTTTTCACCTAAACAAAAGGTTTCTTTTGCATTATATGTTTCTATTATCATAGATTGTCCTCTTTATCTTTACTATAAGTTCAGTTCATTAGTATAACACACAAAATTCCGGCTTGCACCTTTTATTTTTTCCGCTTATAATGTTCAAATAAACTACTGAAATAAAGGAGAATTTTATTATGGCAAATCCAATCGTAACCATTACAATGGCAAACGGCGATGTTATGAAAGCGGAATTATATCCTGAAATCGCCCCAAATACAGTAAACAACTTTATCAGCCTGATTAAAGACGGCTTTTATGACGGTCTGATTTTCCACAGAGTCATCTGTGGCTTCATGATACAGGGCGGTTGTCCCGACGGTACAGGCATGGGCGGTCCAGGTTACTCCATCAAAGGTGAATTTTCTCAGAACCATTTTGAAAATAATCTGGCACACACACCGGGAGTTCTTTCCATGGCTCGTGCAATGCACCCAAATTCCGCAGGCAGCCAGTTCTTCATCATGCACGAAGCTTCTCCTCACTTAGACGGCGCTTACGCTGCTTTCGGAAAAATCACAGAAGGCATGGACGTAGTAAATAAAATTGCGGAAACACGCACAGATTACAGCGACCGTCCTTTAGAAGAGCAGAAAATCCAGACTATGACAGTGGAAACCTTCGGTGTGGAATATCCTGCTCCTGAAAAATGCTAATTTAATCATTAAACAGAAGGTATTCGCCTTCTGAAACTGCAAAATACAGTTCTTTTAAATCCGTAACAGAGGCTCTCGCATTAGTAGCTTCTGTTACGGCCTTTTTTATTTCATCAACTCTGTTTGCCGGTATAAGAACCTGCATTTTTACAGCCTCCTCATACTGCGAATTCATAATTGGAATTTCCTTTTGAGCAAACAGATATTGAAGCTTTCCCACTCCATTGTAATCTGTTCCCACTTCTGTAAGTACACCGTGATACTTCGTAATTATTCTGCTTTGTGCCAGCCCTTCCTGTACAGATTTTGAATAAGCTCTTACAAGCCCGCCTGTTCCCAGAAGTGTTCCTCCGAAATATCGGGTAACTACAACAGCTGTATTATAGAGCTCTTCTCCTAAAAGCACGTCCAGCATTGGCTTTCCCGCTGTTCCCTGAGGCTCTCCGTCATCACTGCACCGCATAATCTCCCTCCGTTCTCCGATTACATAAGCGGAGCAATTATGCGTAGCGTCCCAATACTTCTTTTTCATCTCTTCTATAAATTTTACGGCTTCCTCTTCTGTCTTCACAAGACGGACCGTAGCGATAAATCTGGATTTTTTCTCTGTTATTTCTCCCTGCCCGCCTTCATAGATTGTCCTGTATTGCTCTAACATAATATTCCTCATTTCTTTTTTCTTTCCTGCTATTTTAGCATATTCTCCCTGAAATTGGGAATATTTATGACTAAAAAAGCGGAAATCTTACCCGCCGGCGGAAAAGATAATATTAAATGCGAAAGGAAGCGAAAGCCTCCGGACGCATTATTTTTTTACCTGAAAAGCACAGAAAGAGAGGTGAGAACGTGCGAAACTACCGATATTTGACATTCGGCGACCGCGAGAAAATCGAGACGGAATACGCAGCCGGAGGACGTCCGGCCGACATTGCGATCGACCTCGGCGTCCATGTGGCGACTATCTATAAAGAACTGAAAAGAGGCGACACCGGCCAGCTCGACAAGAACATGCGCCGAGAGTATAGCGCCGAACTCGCCCAGCGCCGACTCATTGAGAGCTTTAAGTGCCGCGGGCGAAAATCCACCACTATATAAAAAAAGAAAGGAGCGACAACATGGCAGCATTACACGAAATAGCTCGGCAGTACGCCGAAGAAATCCGCGACGGTATAGCGTGGGTGATTATATGGAAAACTGGCCGAAGCTGGCACGCTGAAAGCGTCTGGCTCAACCAAGACTCCGACACCTTCGAGCTGGAGGATCTGAGCACTGCCGCCGAAATTTTGGAACAGGATCCGAACGCTGTCATGGTGAACGGCTACTACTGCGGGCACTTCGGCGAGAACATGACGATCGCAGAACTGGAGGCCGGTATTCTCTGGCACTACGAAGGCGGCTGCAATCTCCTGAAAAACTCGACAGCCTTCCCTCCTGAGCCGATACCACGCCCGGAAAATCTCCCGGCAGATATGCCATGGTACGGCAAGGAAACCACCGAGGAACCGGATCCATATATATTCGACGGCTACATGAGCGTCGAGGACTACGAGAAACGCCAGCAGCTCATAGCTGCGGATCAGGCGCGAAGCGATCCACTCCCGGACGAGTCGCCACCAGAACCTCAGCACACAGAGCTCACGATCCAGATCGGCCCACCTGCCGCCACTGCCCTGCTCGACGCTCTCGCCGACGCAATGAAGGCAGCAGCTCGCGCAGTCCGACAACTCATGGACGAGCTTGCGGAACGGTTCCAGAAGTTCCGGCAATACGCACGAAAAGCCGTGGACACTTTTGTGGACTCCCTACTATATAGAGCCAACACCCACCAGAAATGGTGGCACCTATACAAACACGCACGGAAATGGAGAACCCGGAAGAAATACAAGCGGCTGCTTATGAGGCAGCTATGCAGCAGGCTGGCCGCTGGATAGGAGGTGATCCCATGAACGACTCGCGAAACCTAAGCGGGCCCGTACTCATGCCCGGCGCGACGGCTGCCGCTATGAAGTATGCCAAGAGTGCGGGCTGGACTGGAATGTAAGCAAGCAGGCGGTGATCCCGTGGTACGGCTACAAGTGCCCGATCTGCCGCAGCAAATACAGAAAAGGAGCAAAACCATGAGAAACGAAGTAATTTACGACAAAAACGGGCGCCCGGACATTATGGTGGTTTTTACCCCGTCCGAGCTGGGACTCCCTGACACCCTGAGAGGCCGCAAGGTCAAGGAATACGCGATAAGCAAATACCCGAACACATTGATCGACGGCGTTCCGTACTCTCTCCCATTTATGAAACCGGCTGTGAATATCAGCCACGACGAAGCGATCCGCCTCTGCGAGAGCAAGGGCGAAGGCTGGCACCTGATCACAAACGACGAGTGGGTGGCTCTCGGCTTCTGGAGCTGGGACAACGACACCATGCCGACCGGAAACACCGCAAGCGGCAAGAGTCACAGCCACTCGGAGCAGACCGGCACTACATACGAAGGAGGCTGCGGCAAGACCTTGACCGGATCCGGCCCGGTTCAGTGGAACCATGACGGCACGGCCTACGGCGTAGCTGACATGTGCGGCAATATCTGGGAGCACGTCGGCGGCGTTCGATTTATGAACGGTATGCCGCAGGTGATCCCGAACAACGGCGCAGCCTATGGCTCGGATCAGTCCAAAGACTCGCCGGAGTGGGAGGCGATCTACACCGAGGACGGCGATCCGGTTTACTACAACGTACACGACGGAGAGATCACCCTCCAACCGGTACACCCGGACGGCACCGACTACGACGGCGTAAAGTTCACGGATCTGGAAGTTCGCAGCGACATGGACGCACCGGACAAGCTGAAAGACCTCGGCCTCTATCCTGCCGACGACTACGAAAGCGACGAATACTTCTGGCTCGACTCTAACGGCGAGCGGGTTATTTATCGCGGGGGCGGCTGGGGCAACGGTGCGTACGCTGGTGTGTTCTGCCTCTGCGGCACCTACTCCCGCAGCTATGTGTACACGTACCTCGGCTTCCGTGCCGCTTGCGTTCGGTTTATCTGCGACTCTGACACTCTGGACGATCTGGACTCTGACAAGAAGCAGCCAGAACCGAAAAAGCGTAGCATTTTAGCTCCGGACTTTATCGGACGAATCAAGCAGGCACTCGCCCGGCAGTTTCAGAAGCTCTACGAAGCCGCGCACGGCGAGGATCCGGAAGGCTTCGCTGAACTGGCCGAGAAGGCAACAGACGAAGAACTCGCCAAGGCCGCAAGGCTCAGCGCTACACTGGCTCAGGTGAACGCAGCCGTGGACATGTACGAGCTGACCTCTAAGCAGTTAAAGCTCGCAACCACGACCTTGATCACGATTAAAACGGAGGTGAACGACCATGAATGAGCTCCGGGACGTATTCACGAAATACAAAGCAGTCGTATTTTTTGACACTGAGACAACCGGGCTCGAAGCTGAAAGCTGCCAGATCATTGAACTGGCAGCGATCAGAGTCGAGAAAACCGAACGGGGCACCCTCCGCATGGCCGACAGCGCCGACGTGTTCGTGAAGCTGCCGGAAGGTGAGCGGATCCCTCAGAAGATCGTCGAGCTAACAGGAATCACAGACGAGCAGCTCGAAAACGAAGGAATCACCGAGGCTGAGGCTGCCGCTCGCTTCACTGAGTTGATCGGCGGCGGCCGCGTCCTTCTGGTAGCCCACAATGCACAGTTTGATCTCCTGTTTACTGCTGAAATGCTCCGGAGACACGGAAACGGTGGCCCGGAAGCCCTGAAAGCTGCCGACTATCTGGACAGCCTAACCGTTTACAAAGACCGCCGGGCATATCCTCACAAGCTGGCGAACGCGATCCTCACCTATAAGCTGGAGGACAAGGTTCAGAACTCCCACAGAGCGATCGACGACGTGGCGGCACTGTTTGAGGTGTGCAAGGCCATGGACGCGGAACGCTCCGATCTTCTCAGCTATGTGAACGTGTTCGGATATAACCCGAAGTATGGAGTAAGTGGGAAACGGATCGAAAAGGTGGCCTACTGGCCACAGAATTTCAACAAATACATGCAGGCTCCGAGCTATACGCTCCCGGCCAAACTCAGACAAAGAAGGAGGTAACAGAAATGCGAAGTAGCTCGCTGAGAGTATACAGCCCGGTGGAATACACCGGGTACAAAGAAAAAAGAAGCGGCCACCCGTCGGAACCGGGAAGCCGCACAGGCAATCGAAAAACCACGCGAAAGCCTAAGCCTATTTTATACCAGCTGCGCCGTTTTTGCAAGCGCCTGAACTGGAAAGGGATCGGCGGGCTGGCAGTCACCACAGTGGTGATCGTGTTCGCAGTGCGCGGCGTCGTGGGTATGTTCTCAGAACACACCCAAACAAAAACAGCCCCGATCACAACCAGCAGCCCGGCGGCCGAGGAATCTCAGCCCTACGTTTTTTACTACAAGGACGGGCAAGCCGTAAGCTGGGAGGACGTCACAGACGCATGGGCCGCAGAGGCAGGGATCCAGAAGCGCTACGCTCTCACTGACGCCGAGCGACTGGAGATTGCTCAGGTGCTCACGGCCGAAGCTGGAGGCGAACCCTTCGCCGGAAAGATCGCAGTAGCTCAGTGTATTCTCCAGACCTGCGAGGATGAAGGGATCCGACCGGACGAAGTGCTGCGCGTGTACGCATATAGCAAGCGCCGCCCGGAACCGACTCAGGAAGCCCTCGAAGCCGTGCAGGACGTGTTCGACTTCGGGATCGTGGCAACGACCGAGCCGATCAAATACTTTTACGCTCCCGCTCTCACGGACAGCGAGTGGCACGAGTCCCAGATCTATGTAATGACCATTAACGGACACCGATTTTTTAAGGAGGCAACCGAATGAATAACGAAAACAAGCCAAGCGTGATCGCAGAGCTCACGGCTGCACTTGCCAGCATGGCGGAACGCGCCGCCGCTGCCGAGGCCGAAGCCGAGCAGTACAAGAAAAGCTCAGGCGAGTGGTACCAGTTTTTCACCAGCAAGGACAAGGAACTGAGAGACACGCAGGCAGAACTCCAGAAAGCCCGCAAGGCTCTGGAAGCAAAGGAAGGAGAACAGAACCATGGCAACGACAAAGAAAGCAATAGCTGAGGCTGAGCAGGCCGCAGAAATCAAAGAAACAATCGCAGCACCCACCACAGAGCCGGGAACTCCGGCTGTAACACTGGACGAACTGGAAAGCATGGACATGAACATGTTCGACGCAGAGGAAACCGAAAGCGCTCCGCGCCCGGCATGGCGTATCACTGACGACGGCTGCGCCGACTGGGCCTGCCGAAAAATCGCAGAAGAAAAGACCGAGCTCGACCGGATCACCGCACTGGGCGAAAGCCAGATCGAGAAGATCCAGCAGAGAATCGACGCTGCTCAGCGCAGATATGAAAACGGCACCCGTTTTCTCACTGGAAAGCTCGCGGAATACTTCGAGACAGTCCCGCACAAGACAACCAAGACAAAACACAGCTACCGCCTTCTCTCCGGCACTCTGGTGAAGAAAATCGGCGGCAGCACCATGAAACAGGACGACGACACACTGCTGGCCTATCTGAAAGCCTCCGGCAATGAGGATATGATCCAGAACACTGAAAAGCCGAAGTGGGGCGAGTTCAGGAAGCGCCTCGAAATTGTAGGCGGCCAGATCGTAGACAAAACCACCGGCGAGCTGGTGGATGGCGTGCAGATCATTGAGAAACCGGACACCTTCACGGTGGACGTGTAAGGAGGTAACACATGGCAACAGCAAAGGAAACGGCGGCCACAAAGACGGCCACCACCCCACCGGTACCGCTGACGCTGCAGCAGAAGTTCATCAAGTTGCGCGAAGCCGTTCCCTCTATCACCCAGAAGGCCCACAGCGACGGCGTAAAGTACAAGTTCGCGAAGATCTTCGACGTGTACCAGCTTCTCACTCCGGCCATGAATGAGTTCGGCGTCAATTTTGACATTGTAGGCGAGCAGGCAACCCGGCACAGCGAAAACGGGGATCCGATCTACTACTCCAACTTCACGCAGCACACCAGAAACGGCGACCGCATTGTCTGGGTGTACGAGGCCGACCTCACGATCCGCTGGACGAACGCAGACAACCCGGATGAGACTCTGGAAGTTACTCTACACGCAATCGGAACGAACGACGGAGGCCCGGACAAGGCCAAAGGCTCCGCGTGGACGTACTGCCTCAAATACTACCTGTTCGAGAAGTTCGGCATTGATCAGGGCGACGACGATCCAGACATGAGCGACCACAGCAGCGAACCGCCTCAGCAGAGCCAGAAACAGCACACAGGAGCTCAGAACGGGAACCGGCAAGGAAACACCCAGCCGCAGGCACAAAATGGCCAGACGGGGCGCTCAGGCGCCGCACGACCACTCTCAGACGCTCAGCTCTCCCGCCTCTACCGTAAAGGCGAGGACGCCGGGTACTCTCAGCAGTCGATCAACGAATGGATCCTGAAAAAATACGGACAGCAGGATCCGCACAACCTGACGCGGGCCCAGTACGACGAAGCCTGCGCCGCTATGGACAACGCAAAGCAGCAAGGAGGACAAGACAATGCTTAATCATGTGGAGCTTCTGGGCCGTCTGGCTCAGGAGCCTGAAATCAGATACACACAGAGTGGCACACCAGTGGCGAGCTTCGACCTCGCCGTGCAGGTACCGAGTAAGAACAAAGACGCCGCTCCGGACTATATCCCGATCGTGTGCTGGAGAGAACGCGCCGAGTTTTGCGGCCGCTACCTCTCCAAAGGCCGCCAGATCGTAGTTGAGGGCCGGATCTCCACCCGTAAATGGAAGGACGAGAAAACCGGGCAGAACCGCAAGGCCGTGGAAGTTGTGGCCTCAAACATTTACTTCGCAGACAGCAACGGAGGCAACGCAAATGGCAATCCTCAGCCCGCCAACAACGACGGATTCATGGACATACCGGACGACGGACAGCTTCCTTTTAACTAATAACACCGACCGAAGGACGACCGCCGGACAGACCGGCGGAACTCTACGGCCGAACCAGAAACAAACCACGAAAGGAGGTGCCGACAGTGGCATGGATCCAAATTCACCAACAACTGAAAGACCACCGCAAGGTGCTGGCTGCTGCTGACGAGCTCGATATTGAACCGGCTCACATGCTCGGCCTGCTGATCTCGTTCTGGCTCTGGGCCATTGATAACGCACCGGACGGATCCCTCGCTGGAATATCCGACAGAATGATCGCAAGAGCGGCCCAGTGGGACAAAGATCCGGAGGAATTTGTGGCCGCCCTGACCTCTGCGTCTCTGCTGGACGTAACGGAGGACGGCGTTCTGGAGATCCACGACTGGAGCGAGTACACCGGAAAGCTGATCGAACAACGAGAAAATGAGAAAAACCGTTCGAGAGCCCGCCGCGCTGCTGCCAAGTCAAACGACCGGAGGACGACCGCCGGACAGTATGCGGACGTAAGCAAGAGCGACCAGAAAAAGACCGCAGGTAGAGTAGACCAGACCAGAGTAGACCAGAGTAGACCAGAAAATAAGGGGGATGCCCCCATAACCCCCGCAGCCGAGAAGCAGCCAAACGCTCAGGAACGACGTTTCGCAGAGTTCTGGACTGCATACCCGAAGAAAGTCGGCAAGAAAGCAGCACAGAAGGCATGGGAAAAGGCAAAACCCGACGCTGAACTGTTCGAGAAGATCATGCAGGCAGTGGCAACAGCTAAAACCTCGGAACAATGGCTGCGAGAAGGTGGCCGCTTCATTCCCAACCCGTCAACATGGATCAATCAGGGACGCTGGGACGACGAACCTCTCCCACCTGCCGGATCCGGAAGCTATCAACAGCGACCGGGTGGAAATTGTGGAAAACCTGACACCATGGACGTGCTCGCGGGGATAATCGCAGACGAGGAAGGAGGCTTCGAGATATGACAAAAGCAGACGCGGCTCGACTGGTGGCGATCGTCGTCACCGCCTACCCGAATTTTGACAAGTTCAAGGACGCGAAAGCAATCGAGGCCACGGTGAATCTCTGGGCCATGATGTTTGAGCAAGACGAATCCGGGATCGTAGCGCTGGCAGTAAAAAAACACATTGCAACAAACAAATGGCCGCCGAGTGTGGCCGAAGTCCGGGAGATCATGCTGGAGATCCAGCACCCGGAACTCATAGAGCCGGACAAGGCATGGCTGGCCGTGAGCGACCTCATGTACAGCGCCGGACAATTCAACCACGGAGATCTCTCCCACCAGCTCCCGCCTCTGGTGGCGCGGGCCGTTGAGTCAATCGGCTGGACTTCCCTCTGGGAAATGCACCGCAGCGCATACATAGGCGGCAAGCCCGGCATGGATCGGGTAGCCTTCATGCAACAGTACACGCCAATGTACGAACGGGAAAAGTCTCGCAGCATGACACCGGCACAATTAACCGAGAAGATCGACAACGCGGCCGGATCCCTTCCGGACAAAGGCCAACGCCTGATAGAGTACAGGGAAAGCGAACGCCGCAGGAAAGAGCAGGAAATGGAGGCTATCACCCGCGGTGCCCTCCGACTGGAGAGCCAGATCGTCGAACAAACGAAGCTCGAACTCAGAGGGGAGGTGCTGGGATGATCCTACAAGGTGACGCACTGGAGGAACTCAGAAAGCTGCCGGACAAATGCTGCAGCGTCTGCGTAACTTCACCACCCTACTACAACGCCAGAGACTACGGAGCCGCCGATCAGCTCGGAACCGAAAGCTCTCCGGAGGAATACACCCGCAAGCTGGTGGAAGCCTTCCGGGAAGTCGCCAGAGTCCTGAAAGACGACGGCACCCTCTGGCTAAATATCGGCGACAGCTACGCGAGGCATATCGAGGACGGAGGGATCAAGCGCAAGGATCTGATCGGGATCCCGTGGCTGCTGGCTCTGGCTCTCAGAAGTGACGGCTGGTACCTCCGGGCGGACATTATCTGGAACAAGCCCAACGCCATGCCAGAAAGCGCCAAAGACAGACCGGCAAGATCTCACGAGTATGTTTTTTTACTCAGTAAAGCGGCCGCCTATTACTACGACGCCGAGGCCGTCAAGGAGCTGGCCGTCGGGTACGATCCGAAAAAGCCCGGCCGGAAGCGCGGCAACGCGAAAACCTTCCGCGGCGGCACTGCCTACACTCACGATCAGGCCAAAGCCAACAGCGCCGAGGTGGATCGAGGCAGCCACGGGCTCCAGAGAAATGAAACCGGCAAACGAAACCGCCGGGACGTCTGGACGATCGCCACACGGCCATATAAGGGCGCCCACCTCTCCACGTTCCCGGAGGAACTGGCCAAGATCTGCATACTGGCCGGGAGCAAACCGGGCGACACGGTTCTGGATCCATTCTCAGGAAGTGGAACCACAGGAGCCGCAGCCCTCAAAGAAGGGCGGAACTATATCGGGATAGAGATTAACCCCGACACCTGCAAAATACAAGAGCAGCGACTCGCTGAGGCTGCTCAGGAAGGAGCCAAACCATGAAACGCGGTGAAATTTATTATATCGAAAGCACATACCGGGAAACCGGAAGCGAGCAGAGAGGCGGCCGTCCTGCGGTGATCGTCTCCAATGACAAGAACAACGAAAACAGCGAGGTTGTGGAAGTGGTATACATGACCACCAAACCAAAAAACGACCTCCCAACTCATGTATTTATCCGGAGCGCACTCTCCCCTTCTACCGTCTTATGCGAACAGGTAAACAGCGTAAGCGTGAAAAGGATCGGGACGCTGATCGGAAAATTGACAAAGAGCGAGCTCGCAGCCGTGGACTCTGCTCTGGCAATCTCTCTGGGGATCGACTTCATGGATCCGAAGCCCGCAGTCAAAGAAGCGGAGCATTTACTGGAAGAAATAAGCAAGCAGCCACTCCGGATCGTCCAGCAGGATCCAGACGTTGAAAAGATCAAGCTCGAAACTGAGCGCGATCTCTACCGGAATTTATACAATGAGCTGCTGAGCAAAACCATGAAAGGAGCAAGTGCATGAGAAAAAAACTGGTTTACATCTGCTCCCCGTGCCGCGGGGACGTTGAAAAGAACATAGAAAAAGCCCAGCGCTACTGTCGCGAAGCCGTCGAGCTCTGGGACGACGTGATCCCGATCGCGCCTCATGTATATTTTACCCAGTTTCTTGACGACACCAAGCAGGAGGAACGCGCCGCGGGCATGGACATGGGCCTCTCACTTCTGGCCATGTGTGACGAGCTCTGGGTTTACGGTATCGAGAATCCGAGCGAGGGCATGAGGAGCGAGATCGAATACGCAAAGCAGCACCAGATCCCGATCCGGGACGCTGCCGAGCTTTACAGAAACCGCGAAGCCGAAACACTTCCGATCGGTGACGCACTGATCGTTCTCCCTTCTCACGTCGGGCACCTGAACGGCGTCGCCGCGATTGAATCCACCACCGTGCGGATCAATGGCGAAATGATCTTAGACCTTGCGATCGAGCTCAGACGACACCCCGGCCACGACATCACACTGGAGGCCGACAAAGGCGCAGACTCGGAGGTAGATCAATGAGCTGGGACACGGTTCCGGGAAGAAATGGCGAAGGCTACCCGGATCCAACAGCAAGCACCGCCCTTGCACGGGTGCAGCATAGCCAGAAAGGACTCCAGAGCAAGCGAGCCGGTGAACACTTCGAGAATATGATCACCGCAAGCCTGAACTGGTACTGCGACAAGGGCGTGGCCTTCGTTGAAAAGACTCCGGAGCCCATGAAGCCACTCAGGAAGCCAGACCGACAGGGCCGTTTCCTTGCTTGCTACACCAAAGCCGGACAGCCGGACTTCAAGGGAACGCTCACCGGTGGCCGGGCCGTGGTATTTGAGGCGAAACACACCGACAGCGACAAGATCGACCAGAGCCGCCTCACTCCTGAGCAGGTGGAAAGTCTGACGCTGCACCACAAGCTCGGAGCTGCTGCCTTCATCATGGTGAGCGTGGGGCTGGAAAACTTCTACCGGGTACCGTGGGAAGTATGGCGAGACATGAAGCAGATCTACGGGCGCAAACACATGAAGCTCGAAGATCTGGAACCGTACCGCGTGCAATATATCGCCGGGATCCTCAAACTGCTGGAAGGTGTGGAGATCGACTACACCGAGGAAGGAGGCACGCCATGAAATGCGAATACTGCGAGCTCCGCAGAGTCGGGCCTTTTGTAATTTCAAAAGCCTGCGCCATGCTGAGCGGAAAGCTCATAAACAAACAGACGGGCGAACCGTTAAAAATTTGTATGCACCACATGGCCTCCCCGGATCCGTGTATGAACAACGGGAACGGCTGCGGGCTCTACAAATCACAGAAAGGAGATCAAGCCAATGAACGACGCACTGCTGAGCAGTAAAAACATGTGCTGGTGCACTCCGCCGGATTTTTTTCGCGGAACTGGATCGCGAGTTTCATTTTGAACTGGATCCGGCCAGCACCGACAAAAGCGCCAAGTGCGCGAAACACTTCACGCCGGACGACGACGGCCTAAAGCAAGACTGGGGGGGTATCGCGTGTTCTGCAATCCGCCATACGGCCGAGCGATCGCAGACTGGGTACGCAAAGGCTACGAAGAAAGCCGGAAGCCCGGCACCACCGTGGTTATGCTCATTCCTTCGCGGACTGACACGGCATATTTTCACGACTGGATCTTCGGCAAGGCCAGCGAGGTGAGATTCCTCCGCGGCCGCCTGAAATTCACCGACGAGGACGGAAACGGCGAGGACGCAGCTCCGTTTCCTTCTGCCGTCATAGTGTGGCGGAGTCCGGAAAGCACCGGACGCGAGTTTGCCACATGGCACATATAAAAGAACCAGAGCCAGCGGGGCCACTGCTCCGCCGGTTCAGATAAGGAGGAAACCATGAACGGGATTACTAAACAGACACGCCGCCAAAGTTACGACGGCATACGAACACGCAGCGGCGAGCGTTGCAAGCTAATACTGGAAACCCTCGGAAATCGGTCAATGACCGTGGAAGAAATCACCGACGAGCTGGTGGCTGCTGGCCACCTGAAATACTACGACCGCAACTTCGTGGCGCCGAGACTCACAGAGCTGAAAGGCGCCGGAGTTCTGGAAGTCGTCGGAAAGAAACCGAGCAAAAGAACCGGAAAAAATACAGCCGTATGGGCTGCGGTAAGGAGGTAAGCACATGAAAAAGCAGAAAGTACAGGCAAAGATCAACCTCGAAGCTCTCGCAGGCGGAGCCTTCGCCGAGAAACTCAACGAGGCGCTCATGCAGGTGGCTGAAAATATTCAGAATCCGAACACAGAAGCAACCACTAAGCGCCAGATCACGGTAAATATTAAATTTACGCCGAACAAAACCCGCCAAATGGTAGGAACCCAGATTGCTGTCACGACCAAGCTCGCAGCTACCGAAGCAATCGACACGCAAATGGTGATGGGCGTCAATATGAGAACCGGCCAGATCGAGATCGCCGAATACGACGGGCAGATCCGTGGACAGATGGATCTCTCCGACTTCACGGACGCCGATCAGGATCAGGAATCAGAGGAAACACAAGCTGCAGCTCCTACACCGGGACAGAATCCGACCGGCAAGCCTCTGGATCTTAAAAACAGGGGAAAACAGGCACCTGCTGCCGCTACTGAATTAGTTCCGGGCCGTGACTACGATCCGGACACCGGCGAGGTATACGAAACCGCCGGACAGCCTACGGACGACCGCCAGACAACCGGCGGACGCAATAACATGAAGGTGGTAAAAATCGCACCAGCAAAAGAAGCATAAGGAGGTCAAGAAAATGGAAGGAATCAAAGAAGCAATCGCATATATCACAGGGCTGGCCGTAAAGGCTGAGAAGCCAGAAACAATCGAGATCAACGGCCGGACATACTGCACGAAGGATCTCAGACGCTACGACGCAGCCGACAAGGCCGAGCCGATCAAAGCGACCACTCTCACCTCTCTGGTGGACTATATCAAGGAAAGCCGCGAGGAACTCCGCGACAGAATGATCATTCAGGTGGTAAGCGCCACAAAGGTGCTGCTCTACTCCGGGCTGCTGGCCGAGCGTGACCGTGAGACTCTGTTCGAGGTCAACGCCCTGCTGCCGCAGTTTGAATACGGCCGCGAATATGATCAGGAGAGCTTCCTCGTGGCCATGCAGTCATGCTTCCAGAAAACAGACGACCGCGAAGCCGTCACCATTATGGCGAGCAATATCGTGAACACACAGCAGGGAACCTTCTCAGACGACGGCGTAAGTCAACAGGCAATCATCAAAACCGGAGTAACCACGAAGGACGCCGCCTTCGTTCCTAATCCGGTGAGCCTGATCCCGTACCGCACATTTTTGGAAGTTCCGCAGCCCGCGAGTGACTTCGTGTTCAGAATCAGCGAGGGACGCGGCGGAGCCCCTGCCTTCAAGCTGGTGGCTGCTGACGGTGGCCTTTGGAAGTCTCAGGCGGTGGACAACGTGAAGAACTACCTCGTCAAAGCACTGGCAGACGTTCCGGAACGTGAAAGGATCACGATCATTGCATAATGTGGCCGACATAAATGTCGGGAACATACCGGGAGGGCCAAGCTCTCCCGGCAAACCAAAGGAGGACAAGAACATGCTGATCATAAACATAGTGCTGGCCCTCGTGGCTGCTCTCCTGCTTTTTGGAGTTATTGGAGAAAAGGACGGGCTCAGACAGCAGAACATCACGATCGCCTTCGTGGCCGTGATCGTGCTCATTATCGCATTAAATAGATTTTTCTAAGGGAGGACAAAACCATGGAATATAAACCGAAAGTTATCACCGGAAAAGTGACCGGCACCGGCTGGCCGATCGACGGCCATGTGCTCTGGTTCTCACAGTGGGACTACGACAACCGCGAGAACTGGCACCTCTACGGCTGGGAGGACTCAGAGGACGAGGCAGTCATGCAGACCGTATTCCAGACCGAAACCGAGGCTGGCCTCTGCCTGTTCGATACGCTGGAGAAGTTCGCAGAGAATTGGAAGGCGAAGAAATGGGAGCCGCAGGGCTCGTTCTGCCTGCCATTGGACAAGGTGGAAGTGCTGGAGGTAAAGCAGGAAGAAAGCACCAACAACACCCGCGAACAGCTCCGGGCCCACGGCTTCGATCTGACACCGAGAAAGCAGACTGACAGGGGCGGGATCATCTGCCTACCACTGGACAAGAACCTGAACGGCGACGTGCAGGCCAAGCACCCGGACTGGGAGCCCGTCGAGTGCCCGACATGCGGCCGGAAATGCTGGAAACACCCGGAAGCTGACCGCCTCGCCAAAGAACAGGACGCGAAAATGCTCTGTACTGAGTGCGCGATCAAAGCCGGGCTTCTGTCACCGTTCCGAAAGGAAGGCCCAAACCGCGCGCAGCGAAGGAGGGCAAAGCGTGAAAGAAGAAAATAACACAGATGGGCTCTACTACCTCAAAATAGACGCGAGGCACTACTTCCCCGACGGAAAAATAGCAAGGGACGTGCTGGAGGCGCTCAGGTGCAGGCAATACGCCGAAGTGCTGGCCTTCTATCTGGAGTGTGACCTCGACGACATAGAAAAACAAGCTCGCAGACTCGCGGAAAGCACCGCGCTGAGCTACTCGGAAGCGCTCCACAAGATCGGCGGAGATATGCTGCGGAGCAAGCAGGAAAAACCGGCCCCACTCTCCCTCTGGCCTATCAGACAAGAACCGGTGCGGCCGAACCGTGCAGCCAGACGAGCAGCTAAAAGAAAAGGAGGACGAAATGGACGATAACAAGAACAAGCCTATGGGCTTGCCGTTACTCTACACACTGGCAACACTCGCAGGCGTGGCCATGCTGGCAATCCTGAAAGCCTGCGGCATTATATCAATGAGCTGGCCGGTGGTGATCGCCGGGCTCGTGTGGGTACCCACCGCGCTGCTGCTGATCACTCTCTGGGTGGCCACTCTCCTGATCTGGATCGGGCGAACCGGGAAAAAGATCAGGGAATACAATCGCAGGAGAAAGATCTCCCGCACTCTGGACGAATCCATGAAAGGGCTCACGCTAAACGGCGTCGGCCCCATTTATGGTATTAGAAGAAATAAAGGCGAAAACAACACCGACTACGAGAAAAGGATCCGCGAAAAGCTGGGGCTCTCCCCTCGCAGTCTACCGAAATACGAAACCATGGAACAGCTCACCCTCTCCAATGTGGGCCCGATCTATGGCGTCGTAAAGAAACAGGACGAAAGCTGGAAGCACTACCGCCGCAGAATCCTGAAAGCAGCCCAAACTATTGATACCGTACAACTACCAACCGGCAAGTGCGCACCGGGCGACCGCCGGACAGATATCAAAGCCAGGACGTGCCCGTATTGCCACCGGCCTATCAAAATAAAGGAGGAACGAAAACATGGACTATAAAACAGAAGCGCAGCCAAAGGCAACCGCTGGAGGGGTACCGGTATTCTGCGCACATGACGCGATCGTGGCCATAGAGAAGCTGATCCCCAACCCGAAGAATCCGAACACACACCCGGACGCACAGATCCAAGCACTCGGCCGCATTATCCGCCAGACCGGGTGGAGGGCGCCGATCACAGTGTCGAAGCGCTCCGGCTTCATAGTAAAGGGCCACGGCCGCCTCGCTGCTGCCAAGCTCGAAGGACTCACCGAAGTGCCGGTGGACTACCAGAACTACACGAACGAGGCCGAGGAATACGCCGATCTGGTGGCCGACAACCGGATCGCAGAGCTGGCAGAGATCGACAACAAGCTGCTGGCTGACATTTTCGCCGACATTGACACCGGCGAGATCCCAATGGAGCTGACCGGCTACACCGACAAGGAAGTGGAAAGCCTCGTCACTGGACTGGCCGAAGCCCTGCACAATGACCTCACAGAGCCGGACGAGATCCCAGAGCTTCCGGAGGAAGATCAGACAATCACGCAACGCGGCGATCTCTGGATTCTCGGAAACCACCGCCTCGTGTGCGGAGACAGTACAAACGAAGCCGATCGCGCTCTCCTACTCGACGGAGCCGAGCCTCAGATCCTTCTCATGGATCCGCCGTACTGCTCCGGAGGTTTTCAGGAATCCGGACGCAGCACCGGAAGTATCGGAACCAAACGCTACGACGCAAACGGGAAGGAAATCAAAGTGACGATCGCGAACGATTCCCTCAGCACTCGCGGATACCAGCAGCTCATGCGCTCGATCCTGAAACAGTTCACCGGTACCGTGGTTTATTGCTTCACCGACTGGAGAATGTGGCTCTATCTCTACGACGTAATGGAGGAAAGCGGGTTCGGCGTCAAGAATATGATCGTCTGGAATAAGAAAACGCCGGGCATGGGTATGGGCTGGAGAACTCAGCACGAGCTGATAATGTTCGCACACCGTACAAAGCCAGCATGGGACAACCACAAGGGCTACGGGAACGTGATCGAAGCCACCCGCTCCGGGAATGAACTCCATCCGACACAAAAGCCAGTGGAGATACTGGAGAAACTGCTGGACAATACACAGTGGGCCGAGGGAGTCATGGACGCCTTCGGAGGATCTGGCACGACTCTGATCGCTGCGGAAAGTATAGGCCAGAAGTCGTACCTCATGGAGCTGAGTCCTCAGTTTGTTGATACAATCGTAAAACGCTACATAAGGACAACCGGCAAGACGACCGGGATCCGACTGTTCAGGAAGGGCAAAGAGCTGGGCCGCGAGCACTTCGAGAGAATGTTCACGGAATAAGCCAGCGAAAGGAGGTGGAACCCATGCACCAGAACAGTGAGGCAAAACAGCCGAAGGAAACCGACGAGATCAAGAAAAAGCTGGAAAGCTACGCAGCACTCCACCGCAGGATCGACAACCAGATCGAACGGCTGGAGAATCTGGAGGCCGTCATGGGCTCCATATCCTCGCCGAGCTTCGACGGAATATCCGGAGGCGGTGGCGACGGAACCAGCAAACAAGAACGGCAAGTGATCCAGAAGGTAACACTGGAGGAAACGATCCGCCGCATGATCGCAGACGAGGATCAGGAACGCAGCGAACTGGAGGCCCTGATCTCCGAAATGGAAAAGCCGGACGAGCAGACCGTGTTAGAAATGCACTACTTCGACGCAGCGAACTGGTGGACGGTGTGCGCCGCCCTTCATGGTAGCCGGGAGGACTACGACGAACACGAGCAGCGCTACCTCAAAAGAACATTCAAGCTGCACGGCTCGGCGCTTCAATCGCTGGCCAAAATATACAGAGCAAAACAAGAACAGGGATAACAACGCCCGCCAGAAGCCACAGGAAGGCCGACGGCGGGCTTTTTTTTGTGTGCCAGAAGAAATACGCACACACTCAGGAGAAAGCCGCAGACGGAGCGCTCACGAGCACACAGGGGGATAAAAAGGGACAAAAAGGGATAAAAGGGGATAAACCACCGTGCTACTCTGTATAACAGCGAAAGCCGTCCGGGGACATGATAAAGATCCGGGCGGTTTTTCCTATGTGCCTACCCTCAGAAAAGAACTGGGAGGGGTGCAAATTTTCCACAGGAAGGAGCAAACACATGGGCGGTCTATTCTATACCGGCCAAAGCCGCCGAACCTCTGGCAGCTTCACCGTGACATGCTCCGGAGCTGAGGACATTGTGAAGCGACTCAACAAACTGGAGAACGGCGGACAGACGGCAATCAAGAAAACCGTCAACGACTTTATGAGCCGTGCGCCTGCGTGGGTATCGAAGGGAATCCGCGAACACTACGGGGTAGACACTGCCGCAATCAACGAGGCCAAACAACAACCTCGGAGGGGGCAGAGCTCAATCCAAGTGGCGGGGGTTCAAGTTGATAGTGCCTCCCTCATTTATAAGGGGCGGACACTGACGCCGACGCATTTCAAAATGAGCCCGAAGTCCAGACCAAGCGCTCAGCAAAAGAAGCCGATCAGAATCCCCGGCCAACTGATCGCCGGAGCTGGTGACGTTGCAATGGTTCGACCACCGCGGCCGTACCAAGTCAAGGCGACGATCATTAAGGGATCCCGTGTGAGCCTCGGCTCGAACGTGTTCCTCACTGGCGGAAACGGCGGCTCCATGCTTCCGTTTCAAAAGACTGGGAGGGGGCGCTCCCCGATCGAGGCCGTGCGTACTCTGTCCGTGCCTCAGATGATCGACGGCAAAGCACGCCAAACCATTGAGACAACAATCTCCGAGAAGCTCGGCGAACGCTTCAACCATTACATAGATCAAGTAATGAAATAGCCAAACGCTCCGAGCTCACGAGCCAAAGCCAAGCCAACGAACACGCGCCAAGCAGCAAGCCAAGCGCGAAGCAATCGAACAGCAAAGCCAAAGCGAAACCAAAAGCAACAGCAACAAAGAACAGCGAAACAAAGCGACCAAAGCAAAGAAGCAAAAGGCAAAGCAACTCGACCGAGCAACCGCGCCGAAATTTTTCCGCAGCCCGAAGGTACTGTCCGGGCCGCCAAACGCCTGCGGTGCTGGCGAGCCCAAAACACGCGCAGACTCAGAAAAATTTTTTCAGGCCGTTTCGTTTCGTTTGCCTCAAAGAAAGGAGGTGGCGCCATGGCGGAGGGCAAGCAGAATCTCCAAAACGCTGCCATTATTGCGAAGCTTTTCGGCGTCACCGACCGCCGGATCCAGCAGCTCGCAAAAGAGGGAATTATTCCAGCCGCCCAGAAGCGGCCGTATATGTTCGACCTGCTTCCGACGGTGCAATCTTACATCCGTTACCTGAGTGACAAAGCCAACGGCCGAGAGGCCAAAAGCGCCGACACCGCTCAGGTTGAAATGGAGAAGCTGCGGGCTGAGGCTGACATGAAACGCAGTAAGGCAGACATGGCAGCCATGCAACTGAAAGAGCTCGAAGGCAAAATGCACCGCAGCGAGGACGTGGAGGCCGTGACGAATGACCTCGTTTACACTGTCCGCAGCATGATAATGGCACTCCCCGGACGTTTGGCCATGGACGTTGTGCAGGTGGCAAGCGCCAACGAAGCCTCGGCACTGATCCGGGCTGAGTGCTACAAAATTCTGAACGAGCTCGCAAACTACAACTACGATCCGGCGGTATATCAGCGGCGGGTGCGGGATCGTGAAGGCTGGAGCGACGTTATAGTGGCCGCTGATGAAGCCGACGACTAAAAAATCCACCGCGAAACTCAACGCAGCCATAGCACCGGCCATTCGCAACTTTAAGCCACCCGAAGATCTGACGGTGGCCGAATGGGCCGATAGACACCGCCGCCTATCCCCGGAGAACTCCGCGGAGTCTGGCCCGTGGCGCACTTCGCGCACGCCGTACCTGCGGGAACCTATGGAAGCGTTCACGGATCCGAAGATCCGTAAGATCGTAATGGTGGCAGCGTCTCAGGTGGGAAAATCTGAGCTGGAGCTGAACATAATCGGCTACATTATCGACCAAGATCCCGGCTCGATCCTGTTCGTCCAGCCTTCCCTCGACGACGCCCGAAAGTTCTCACGCCTCCGTATCGCTCCAATGATACGAGACAGCAAGGTGCTGAGGGCGAAAGTTTCCGACGTCAAAAGCAAAGACTCCGGGAACACAATCCTCCAGAAGTCATTCCCCGGCGGTATGCTCACGATCACAGGATCCAACAGCGCCTCCGCTCTGGCTTCCACTCCCGCCCGCTACATTCTCG
This sequence comes from Blautia hansenii DSM 20583, assembly GCF_002222595.2. NCBI lineage: Bacteria > Bacillati > Bacillota > Clostridia > Lachnospirales > Lachnospiraceae > Blautia > Blautia hansenii. Next base: position 732,223 of record NZ_CP022413.2, on the reverse strand, counting down.
GCGACGAGCGCGACCGCTGGGCCGTGTCTGCCGGTGCTGAGGGTGATCCGTGGGCTCTGGCCGAAGCCAGACAGGCCACGTTCTACAATGCGAAGGCCGTCGAGGTATCAACTCCGACCATAAAAGGCGCTTCAAATATCGAAAGCAGCTACTACCTCGGAACACAGGAACGCTGGTGCCACCAGTGCCCTGAGTGTGGAGAGTACGGCGAGATCACCTTCGACCGCGTACACTTTGAACATACGGTGGCCAAAGTCCGCGGGAAAAAGGCGTACAAGATCGTGGGCCCGATTACATGGTGCTGCCCCTCCTGCGGCTGCATAGTACCGGAGGAAAAAATGCGGAAGCAGCCCGCAAAGTGGATCGCCGAGAACCCGGCGGCCTACGACGAGGGCGTCCGCTCCTTCTGGCTGAACGCTTTTTCTTCTCCATGGACTCCGTGGGAAAAGATCGCGCTCAAATTTCTGCAAGCTAAGGACGATCCACAAAAGCTCAAAGTAGTTTACAACACACTGCTGGGTGAGCTCTGGGAGGATCGCGGCGACATAGCCGACGAAGACACCATGCTGGCCCGGCGCGAGGACTACGGCACCAATGCCGACGGCTCTCCCGTCGAAGTTCCGGAGGGTGTTCTCGTTCTCACCTGCGGCGTAGATACTCAGGACAACCGTTTGGAGTATGAAGTCGTGGGCCATGGCTTCTACGGTGAAACGTGGGGCATAAAAAAGGGCTACATCATGGGAAAGCCAGACACCGACGAGGTATGGCAGCAGCTCGACGACGTGATCGATCACGTTTACCGCTTCAATGACGGAAAAGGGCTGCGGATCTCAATCACCTGCGTGGACTCTGGCGGCCACTACACCCAAGAGGTATACACTCGCTGCCGTGAGCGTAAAAACAAGCGTGTTTTTGCTATCAAGGGCAAGGGCGGCGACGGGATCCCGTTCGTGACGCCTCCGTCAAAGGTTCCGATCAAGGACAACAAGCGGATCACCTGCTGGCTCTACACGCTCGGCGTTGACGCTGGAAAAGAAACGATCATGTCGAGCCTAAAGGTTCAGGAAGCTGGCCCGAAATATTGCCATTTCCCGATCCACGAGTCATGCGGCTACGATACCTATTATTTCAATGGACTGCTCTCCGAGCGTCTGGAGCTCACGCAAACAAAGCGCGGCAACCAGTGGCACTGGGTAAAAATCCCCGGACACAACCGGAACGAGGCCCTCGACTGCCGAAACTATGCGAACGCAGGGTTAAAAATCATAGATCCGGACATGTTCGCGGTGGAGCGACGCCTGAAAAATGTCCAAGAAACGCCGCAAACCAAACCGGCGCAGCGCCGAAAACCAAAACCGGCAGCCCGGAACTACTTCGACGAGTGGTAAGGAGGTGAACCCATGAGATCAAAAGAAACCATACAGCAAGAGCTCACAGAAACGAGGACGCGACTCAGTGCGTATCTGGCCCGTGAGGCTGACATGCTCAGCAAGGACGGGGTGCAGCTCTACACAATCGGCTCCAGAAACCTGCAACGGTACCAGACTTCGCTCGCTTCCGTTCAGGACATGATCGCGAAGCTGCAAAAGCGAGTCCGCGAGCTGGAGGCCGAACTGGCGGGCGGATCTGCTCGCCGCGCCGTGGGGGTAGTCCCCCGCGACTGGTAAATGGGTAAACGCTGGCCGATCGGCTGGCTTTACTACGGCGACGACTGCGGGACATTTTTGCTCCTTTAGATACCGCGGCCGCTGCCGTTTTTAATTACTTGCAAGGAGGTGAGAAAAACGAAGTACGACCAAACGAGGGGGCTATATCTCCCGGATAACGTGCGCCCTCAGAATAAGGGCTACGGAGAGGCAGGCGCAAGCTGGAGAAAAAAAGCCGTGAAAGGCTTTAATGCTCCCAGCGGATCCGCTCACGAGGACATAGACTTCAACAACTACACCATGCGACAGCGTGCCCGCATGTTATACATGGCCGCGCCGATCGCTACCTCGGCGATCAAAACCAACCGCACAAACGTGGTAGGCGTCGGGCTCAGGCTTAAAAGCCGGATCGACCGCGAAGTGCTCGGACTCTCACCGGATCAGGCAGAACGGTGGCAGAAAGAAACAGAGCGAGAGTTTTCCCTCTGGGCCAGCAACAAGAGAGCCTGCGACGCCACCGGCATGAATAACTTCTACGGGCTCCAGCAGCTCGCGCTGATCTCGTGGCTGCTCTCCGGTGACTGCATAGGGTTAATCAAGCAGTACGAAACCACTCAGCTACTCCCCTACTCTCTCCGCGTCCACCTGATCGAGTCCGACAGAATCGCAACACCGAACAACTACGGGGCCGGGACTACGCTCTACTACACAACCGGAAAGAACCCGGAAACGGGCAACACCATATACGACGGCGTGGAAGTAGACAAGAACGGCATGGTGGTGGCGTATCACATACGCAGCAACTACCCGTATGAGCTCGGCGCTCCGGTTACTGAATGGGCCCGCGTTCTGGCATACCAGCAAAGAACCGGCCTTCCGAATGTGCTCCACGTCATTGACACAGAGCGCCCGGATCAGTACCGCGGCGTGAGTTATCTCGCGCAGGTGATCGAGCCGCTGCTGCAGCTTCGCAGGTATACCGAGTCCGAACTCATGGCCGCAGTCGTCGAGAGCTTTTACACTGCCTTCATTAAGACAGAAGCCCCGACTGATGAAATGCCATTCAATGAGGTGGATCCGGTACCACCCGGAGAAATGCGGAACCCGAACGAGTACAGCATGGGGCCGGGCCAGATCAATGTCATGGGGCCGGGTGAAAGCGTAGAATTTGCAAACCCGACGCACCCGAACGGCAGCTTCGACAAGTTCGCCGTAGCGATCAGTGCGCAAGTAGGCGCCGCGCTGGAAATTCCCAGCGATCTGCTCCTGAAATCCTTCAACGCCTCATACAGTGCGAGCCGTGCTGCTCTGCTGGAAGCGTGGAAGGCGTTCAAAATGCGCCGCGAATGGCTGGCGGACGACTTCTGCCGCCCGTGCTATGAAGTGTGGATGAGCGAAGCCGTGGCCCGTGGCCGCATATATGCGCCGGGCTTTTTCCAGAATCCAGCAATCCGCGCCGCGTATCTCGGCAGCGAATGGCTCGGCCCGTCTCAGGGACAGCTCGATCCAGTGAAGGAAATCACGGCCGAGATCCTCGCGTGCAGTGAAGGCTTCTCCACTCACGAGCAGAGCACGATCCGCCTCAACGGTGGCCAATGGGACAGCAACGTGGAACAGCTCAGACGTGAAAATGAAAAGCTCGGAGGCAATCCGCCAGATCCGCACCAGAGCGGCACCGGAACAGCGGAACCGGACGGCGAACAGGATCCGCCAGAAGGCGACGACAATCCGCACAACCCTGAAACAGCTCGCAAGAGGGGCACGGTGGCTCTCCGCAGCCTCGTGATCGGCGAGCAGATAAAGCAAACCATACAAGGAGGATAAGCCAATGAAAACCAAACATAGCGGCCTAATCATGGGCCCGGCTGCTGCTCCACAAGCTCCCGCGGCGACAAAGTTCTGGAATATGGCCAGCACCGGCGACGACGAGGGAGAGATCACTCTCTACGGCGACGTTATGAGCCAGCAGCCCGTTGACTGGTGGACAGGCGAACCGGAGCCCGGCCTTTTTATCACACCGGAGGGCTTCATGGAGGATCTGGCAGCAGTTAAAGACAAGGGGCACATCACCGTCAAGCTCAATAGCTGCGGCGGCGATCTCTACACCGGGATCGCAATCCACAACGCACTGAAAGCTCTCAGCGGTGAGGTGAACGTCATTGTCGAGGGGATCGCGGCCAGCGCTGCGAGCGTTATCATGTGCGCGGGCGACACCGTGACCGTGTACCCCGGTTCCCTAATTATGATCCACGGCGTAAGCGTTATGCTCTGGGACTACATGAACATGCAGGACATGAAGCAGCTTATGAAAGGAATGGACGCCAGCGAGCGGGCCGTGGCCGAGATCTACAACAGCAAGACAGGGATCGAAGTCGATACTCTCCGCAGCATGATGACCAAGGAGACGTGGTTCACCGGCCGCGAAGCTCTGGAGAAGGGCTTCGCTGACGCAATCAAAGAGGACGAGGACGATCCAGAAATGAGCATGAGCGCCGACAGAAAGGTGCTTTTTGTTAATGGAGTACGCCACAACGTTGACGGTCTCCAGCATGTGCCGGGCACTATCCCGGTGAAAGCAATCGCGACTCCACCGGCTGCAAAGCCCGGAGCAAATAAAAAGAAGCCGACCACAAAGGCGGCAAAAAAAGAAGGAGGTAACAAACCTATGGACGAGAAGGAACTGAGGGCAACATACCCGGAGATCGTGGCCCAGATCGAGGCCAGCGCAAGAACCGAAGCGCAGAACGCTTCCGGTGAGGCCGTGGCAGCAGAACGCCAGAGAATCGAGCAGATCGACTCGATCGCCGCCTCTATCCCGGATCAGCAGCTCGTACACGACGCCAAGTACGGCGACAACCCTTGCACAGCTCAGGAGCTTTGCTTCCGTGTTATGCAGGCCAGCGCAGCGTCCGGCCAGAATTTCCTCGCAGCATATCAGGCAGAGGGAGCAAAATCCGGAGCCGCAGACGTAGGCGCAGCACCTAACGGCGGCACGCCTGCAAGCGCTCAGGAACAGGACGCAGCAGACATTCAGGCGGTAGTTTCCGCCTATAACCAGACCAAAGGAGGTATGAAGTAATGAGTAAAAGACTCGACGAGACGATCGGGGCCGTAGGCTTCGACAACCTGATCAATGGCCAGTACCCGCCCGCAGAGGTTTTCACTGTGAAGATCCGCAAGGAAGCCACAGAAGCCAAAATCTACAAGCGCGGCACTGTTCTGGCACTCTCCACCGGTACAGCAGGCGACGGCTTGCGTGTAATTCTCGGTACCACTGCGAAAAGCAACGAGACGCTGACGGCCAACTGCGTGCTGGCTGACGACGTGGAAGTCGGAACGGCTTCCGACGCGGTGGCGACTGCATACCGTACCGGCCATTTTAACGAGAACAGCCTGATCACTGACAACAGCCATGCGATCAGCGAAACGGACAAGGAAGCGCTCCGCTCTGCCGGAATCCTGCTCTCTGACGCCGTAGCATACTAAAAAACAAGGAGGACAGACAAATGGCTTTTAATTTTTATGATACCCACACACTGCTCGCCTCCGTGCAGCAGCTCCCGCCGCTTCACTCTTTCCTTTTGGATCGCTATTTCCCTACTAACGCCGCCTCTGACGTGTTCGCCACTGACGACGTGCTGGTGGAATACCGCAAGGGATCCAAGAAAGCGGCACCTTTTGTAGCACCTCGCAAGGGCGGGATCACGATCCTGCGCGAAGGCTACACCATGAAGCGCTTCACTCCGGCGCATATGGCACCGAAGCGCCCACTCTCCATTGACGACCTGAAAAAGAGAGGCTTCGGGGAGGCTCTTTATACTAACCTGACTCCGGCCCAGAGGCAGGGCGTGATCATGCTCGGAGATCTCGACGAACTCCGCGACATGAACACCCGCAGAAAAGAGGCCATGGCTGCCGAGGTAATCTTCACCAACGGCTGCATTATGCACGAGTACACGGACGACCTCGGCACTTACGAGGAAAAGGAAGTCCGTTACTATGACGGCACCAGCAACCCGGCAAAATATACCCCTTCCGCAGACTGGGCCGACACTGAGGCAGTCGGCAAGCAGATGATCGACGACGTGGCCGCCATGATCTCCATGTTGAGTAAAAGAGGGCTCCCTGCGACCGAGTGCCTCATGGCTCCAGACGTTGCGGATCTTTTCCTCCGCAATCCGTGGATCCTGAAACTGCTCGACAACCGCAACTACAATATCGGAGGCGTAGATCCTGAGACTCTGCCTGCCGGTGCTTCCAAGATCGCCCGCCTGAATATCAAGGGCCGAATGATCGACTTCCTCACTTATGAGGACACATACACCGAGCTGGACGGAACTGTAAAGCAGTATATCCCGCAGGGCATGATCGCGGTAGGCGCTCCGGCTGCTGGCCGTACTGTTTACGGCGCGATCACTCAGGTGGAGCAGACCGACGGCGAGTTCCATACTTACACCGGCGTGAACGTGCCGAAGTATATCAGCGACGCTGCTCACAACATCCGCGAGCTCACTCTCAGCTCTGCACCGCTGCCTATGCCTAACAACGAGTGCCCGTTCAGCGTGGCGAAAGTTATCAACTAAGCGTACCGAGTAGAAAGGAGCAAAACCATGAGAAAAATCAGGGTAACAGTGGGAACCGTCGGCTATTATGACGCCAAGCACGCCCACAAAAGAATGACAGCAGCGGACGGCCCGTTTGAGTGCGAGGACACTCAGGCGGAGCACTTCGTCTCTGCTGGTGTCGCTGAATACGTCGGCGGCGCAATCGAAGTAGACGAGGCGGACGAGCAGGAAGTGACCGGCCACCTTGCAAAGAGCCAGCTCGAAGAAATGACGATCCAGCAGCTCCAGAACCTCGCCGGGGATCTCGGCGTTGACGTTACCGGCTGCAAAAAGAAAGCCGATTATGTGGACGCGATCGCAGCCGCAGAAGTAAACGCTGGCGGCATGGTTGACGACGAGGACACAGACGGCGACGATCTCCCGGATCTGAACGCAGCAGATCCGGAATAATGGAGGTGAGCACATGATCCGAATGATCAAAGGCACCTACGGGCTCGTTAAAAACGGAACCGTGGAACCTATGACGAAACACTCTCCTGCCTTCTCTATCAACGCAGCCCGCGAGGCTGAGCTGGTGGAGGCTGGCGTGGCCGTGTATGAGGCGGAGCCGGAAAGCACTTTCTCAGAATACAACGGCCTGAACATGACAGAGCTCAGAGAAGCTGCATCAGCGTATGGCGTAGACGCGAGCGCAGTCCGCAGCAAAAAGGAAGTGATCGCCCTGATCGAGGCAGCCAAGGTCAAAGCCGACAGCTCCGCAAAAATCGAGGCGGAACCTTCCGAGGCGTAAGCTCGTGAGCTTCAAAGACCAAATAAAGCAGGATCTCTCAGACATTTTCCTGAATCTGGACGAGTTCGCAGACCTTCATCGAATCGAAGGGAAGGAAGTCCCGGTGGTAATTGACAGCGACATAATGGCCAAGCTGAGTAAAATCGGCGACAACCGTATTCATGGAATGGACGAGGCCGATATGGTAATCATGGGAAAAGCCTCCGACCTTCCAGAAAATCTGGATCCCGGCCGCCTTCTCAATCTGGACGGCCGCGAGATGATCGTTGTCACTACCACGTCGGAAATGGGACTCGTACAGATCGCGGTTCGCCAGAATCGCATGAGCTAAGGAGGTGACGGCAGCATGACACTGGTAAACAGTATCGACAAAATAGTGAGCTGGCTCACTGAAAACGTATGCAGCAAGATCACCCTCAAACTGCCGGACGACTACCGGAACGACACCGGCTACGACGTCGTTATGGTGAACCCCGCGGCGTTCCCTTTATACGTTCCGGGAAAGGATCGGCTGCCGCCAAACGTGGCCGCTCCGATCCCTTCCGTCTGCGTGCAGCTCATGGAAGGAAGCGACGAGCTTATTCAGAAAAAGAGGCAGCTCCAGATCCGGCTCTGCCTCGCCTGCTGGAATCCCGGCCAACACGGCGGGGAGATTTTCAACCCTCGCGAAAACGCGAAGGCAACCGGCGGCTACTCCTACTACGTCAATACCGGAGAAGCTGCCAAAACATACTCGCGAAACATGGACGGCTGGCGCGATTGCTACAATCTGGCCGACCTCGTACTCCGCGAGATCGAAACTGCGGAATATATCGCAGGCCATAGGCTCGTAAAAGAGCAAGGGATCAAGTTCGGCCCGTTCACAGAGGACGGCAATGTCTGGGACTACTACCCGTACTGGCATAGCTGGATCAGCTTCGCGCTGGAAATCGGAACGACTCCGGCGATCCCGAAAGAATACGAAGAATTTTTATAAGGAGGACTAAAACATGGCATATTTGCATGGCGCATATGGCGAAATCGGCGAAAGCAAAGTGGCTTCCGTCACTCAGGCCGACGTGGTGGCCGCGTATATCGGCACCGCACCGGTGAACCTGATCAGGGGTTACGCTGACAAAGATCTCGTTAATATGCCGGTAAAAGTAACCAATATGAGCGAAGTCCAGAGCCTCGTCGGCTACTCCGACGACTGGGAAACATTCACCCTCGGTTCTGCGTTCGCTGAGCACTTCGACAACACCGTCGGAAATGTAGGCCCGATCTATATCGTGAACGTGCTCGATCCTGCGGTGCATAAATCCGCACAGAAAACCACAAAGGCCCTGACCTTCACGGACGGCAAGGCAGAGTTTGAGAGCGACAAGATCATTCTCGACACCTTCGCGATCGCAGACAAGGCCGAGGGCGTGGACTATGCTCTCTCTTATAGCATGGCAAAGCACACAGTAACCGTGACACTGCTCAAAGAGACTGACGGGGCCGAACTCTCCGCAACCTTCGACACCGTGGACACTTCCAAGGTGCAGGCGGCCGACATTATCGGTGAGAGAACCGAAACTGGAGAATATACCGGACTGGCTTCCATGGCTCTACTCTATCAGTATCACAACGTCGTGCTCAATATTCTGGCAGCTCCGGGCTGGAGTCATATCCCGGCCGTATATAAGGCTATGGTAAGCACTGTCCAGAAACTCAACGGCCACTGGGACGGCTTCGTTCACGCCGACGTTCCTCTGGAGGACAAAGGAACCAAGATCGACACACTCGCAAAGGCTCAGAAATGGGCTATTGACAACGGCTACACCAGCGAGTTCTCGAAGGTATACTGGCCTAAAATTAAGGACGGCAGCGGCCGGATCTTCTGGCTGTCCACAGTAGGCGCCGCCACTATGCAGCGCGTAGACCTGAGCCACGACGGCGTTCCGTTTGAATCTCCGTCCAACAAGGAAATCATGGCCACGAGCCAGTATTTCGGTGAGGACTCCAAGAGCCGCGGCTTCGATCAGGAAACTGCGAACAAGCTCAACGAAAAAGGAATCACAACGGCCTGCTTCTGGGGTGGCCGCTGGGTATTGTGGGGCCCTCATACTGCTGCGTACAAGTACAACGGCAGCATGGACGCCCGCGCGATCTTCGACGTAAATATCCGTATGCTGGAGCATATCACGAACAGCTTCCAGAAGGATCACGGAACTGAGATCGACAGCCCCATGACTCCGCAGGACAAGGACAGCGTGCTGAATTTTGAAAAGGAAAAGCTCGACACCCTTCTGGGAATCGGTGCCCTGATCGGTACCCCGTCCGTGGAATTTGTGGAGAGCGCGAACCCTACCAGCAACATGCTGAACGGCGACTTTGTTTGGGACTTCTCCGTAACCAATACGCCTCCGTTCAAGTCTGGCACCGCTCGCGTATGCTACACAGACGAAGGCTTCCAGTCCTTTTTTGCTACTGAATAAGGAGGTGCAGAACAATGGCAAAATGGCTCGATATTAAAGGCCCGGTAGTGGCCGACACTGTATACGCGGACAGCACTCTGGTGGCGAAGGACGTCGCCTTCACTCTGCCCGGTATTGAATTTTTAACTGCTGACGTGCAGGCCATGGGTAACATGACCGTACCACTGATCGGACTTCTGGAGAACATGGAGCTCTCCATTACAAAGATCGGCGTAGACAACGGCCTGCGCCGCATGAACCGCCTCGAAAAGCAGAGCTTCGAGTTCCGCTGGGTTCAGAATGTCGTAAAATCCGACGGATCCACCGCAACCGAAGGCTGCAAGGCTTTTGTGCGTACTATGCCGGGATCATTCCCTGAGTTGGGCGTCGAAGTCGGCAGCGCAACCGAAGCCGAGAACGCTTATAACGTGACAAGGCTCCAGATCTACGCAAACGGCGTCGAGATCTGCTGCGTTGACCGTTTGGCTCAGATCCTCCGTATCAACGGCAAGGACTACATGAGCCAGATCAACAACCTGCTTTAATGCAGTAATCAAAAAATAACCACGGCCCGCCGGTCAAGTCACTGGCGGGCTCTTTTTGTTTGAAAGGAGAACAAAATGAACGGAACCCTCACTCTGAAAAATCCCGTGATGATCAACGGGGACAAAATCACAGAAATGAAGTACGACACGAACGAGATCGACGGCGTGCTTTTCGCAACTGCTGAGGCAAAGAGAAAAGCGGCCGCAGGCATGAAGAACCTGTCCGTGTCCGCAGCGGCAGAGTTTGACTTCGGCCTCCACCTCTACCTCGGCTATGCTGCGATCGTGGCCGTGAATCCGACTTATGACTTTTCCGATCTGGAGCGCATGAAGGGCGCGGACGTTGTGGAGGTAATGGCCATCGGCCGAAATTTTATGCTGAAATCGGAGTCGGAACCACAGGAAAACGACTCCGCAGAGCCTACCGCGACTACGCCAGAGTCTACCACACCAGCACGACAGAGCTCGAAAAAAAGCGAGTAACTGACTTCATCATAGAGTATGCAGAAGCGGCCGAGGATCTCGCAGCCGAAAAAAAACGCGCTGAGAAAAATCGGCCGCTAAACATAAGGAGGCCAAAGCACACAAGGAGGTGAGGACGTGGCAGACCATACTCTACAATCTACGATAGAGATCGCCGGATCCCTCAGCCCCTCCCTTCAATCGGCTATAAACGCGGCCGTCTCTCGTCTGGAGGAAATGAGCAAAGAAACGCTCGAAGCCGCCGGTGCTTCCGCACAGTTGGCGGCAAAGATCAGCACGCAGGAGACAGTACTCAAAAATCTGGAACAAGGCTACGCCGACTACATTGTGACCGGCCAAGAAGGAACCGAGGAAGCCGAACAGCTCGCGAGTACAATCCAAGAACTGTCCGGTGAACTGACGGAAAATCGCGGCACGTTGGACGCGGCAGAGAAAGCCGCCCGTGCCCTGTCCGAAACCATGGACGACGCAGGCGGAGAAGCTGAAACGCTGCGCTCTACAATCTCCAAACAGGAGGACACCCTCCAACAGTTAAAACAGCGATACGTTGACGTTGCAACCGAACAAGGGGAAACCAGCGACGAAGCGCGGGAACTCGCTCGACAGATCCAAGACCTATCCAGCGAACTGCACGAGAACAAAACCAAGCTCTCGGACGCAGAGTACGCAGCGGACAAACTGGACAATTCTCTGGAGGAAGTCGAAAGCTCGGCCAAAAAGGCAGACGACGGCTTCACCATGTTTAAGGCTACGTTGGCAAATCTCGCAGCCGACGCGATCATGCGAGCGGTGGACGGTATCAAAAATCTGGTCGGAAATGTCATAGAGTTGGGCCAAAACTTCACCAGCACCATGTCCGAGGTATCGGCAATCAGTGGCGCAACCGGTGAGGACTTCGAGAAACTGGAAGCCTGCGCCAGAGAATACGGCGCCACCACGGTTTTCTCTGCCAGCAATGCAGCAGAGGCCCTCAAATACATGAGCCTCGCCGGGTGGGACGCTGATCAGTCCACAAGTGCGCTGGGTGGCGTTCTGAATCTGGCCGCCGCTTCCGGCATGGAACTGGGAGCGGCTTCCGATATGGTAACGGACTACCTGAGCGCCTTCGCCATGGAGGCCGGAGACGCCGCATACTTCGCAGATCTGCTCTCCTACGCGCAAAGCCACAGTAACACCACGGCCGAAGCGCTGGGCGAAGCCTACAAGAACTGCGCAGCCAACTTAAACGCAGCCGGGCAGGACGTCGAAACCGTCACCTCACTGCTCGAAGGAATGGCAAACCAAGGTTATAAAGGATCCGAAGCCGGAACCGCCATGGCCGCGATTATGCGAGACATAACCAACGGAATGAAGGACGGCGCGATCAAGATCGGAGAAACCTCCGTGGCCGTAATGGACGCACAGGGCAACTTCCGAGATCTCACCGACATTCTCACAGAAGTGGAAGCCGCCACAAATGGAATGGGCGACGCAGAACGAGCCGTCGCGCTATCTTCCACTTTTACCGCAGACTCCACCAAGGGCCTGAACCTGATCCTCAACGAAGGCATGGACAATATCGCCGGGTACGAGGAAGAACTCCGCGGAGCTTCTGGATCCGCTGAGGAAATGGCCAATATTATGAACGACAACCTCAGCGGCGACGTGGCGGCAATGAACAGCGCCTTCGAGGAACTGGGGCTCAAAATTTACGACGCGCTGGAAAGTAAGCTACGAGCAGGTGTGCAGTTTATCACTAACGGCGTGATCCCGGCGATCGAATGGCTCGGCGGACATATCCCAGAAGTGACCATAGCGGTGAGCGGCCTCGGTGCCGTTATCGCGGCTATGAACTGGGGAACCATATCGAGCAAGATCGCAATGGTGAAGGGCGCACTGGTAAAACTCGCTGCAGCACTGGGAGGCGTATCGCTTCCGGCTATTGCTATTATCGCAGTGATCACGGCCGTGGCTCTCGCCTTTACGAATTTATGGAAAAACAACGAAGAATTTAGGAACAAGATCACAGCGATCTGGGACGGAATCAAGGCCAAGTTCGACGAGTTCGGGCAAGGAATTGTGGACAGGCTCAACGCGCTGGGGTTCGAGTTCGAGGACATAACCGAAGTAATGAAGGCAGTCTGGGACGGCTTCTGCGAGGTGCTCGCTCCGATTTTCGAGGGCGTATTCCAGCAGATCAGCAATATTCTGAACGAGGCCCTCGACATTCTGACCGGCCTGTTTGACATCTTCGCCGGAATTTTTACCGGTGACTGGGACATGGTATGGCAGGGCGTCCAAGAAGTTTTCGGCGCAGTCTGGGACTTCGTTGTGGCAACCTTCGAGAACTGGATCAGCACGTTCACCTCTCTGGCGGACACCGTTCTGGGCTGGTTCGGCACCGACTGGGAAACCGTCTGGACGAATGTTAAAACATTTTTCTCAGACACATGGAACGCGATCTCGTCGTTTTTCTCCGGAATCCTGACGGGAATCAAAACATTTTTCACGGACACATGGAACGCGATCGTCTCGTTTTTCTCCGGAATTTTATCCGGAATTTATTCGAGCGTTACCGGAACCATGACCGAGATCCACGACACCTTCACGAATATCTGGGACTCAATCACCGGATTTTTGTCCGGAGCATGGGAAACAATTAAAAACATTGTGACCGTCGGGATCATGGCCGTGAAGGAAATTATCAGCGCAGCCTTCCAGATCATCACGCTGCCGTTTCGGTTTATCTGGGAAAACTGCAAGGACACGGTGCTCTCTATCTGGGAGACTATCAAGAGCGTGATCGGCGAAAAAATCGACGCCGTAAAAGAAAAGATCACCACGGTGACGACTGCGATCTCCAACGTAGCAAGCGCAGCATGGAACGCGATCAGCTCCACGGCTTCCTCCCTCTGGGAAGGGATCAAAGGCACGATCGGTTCCAAAATCGACGCAGCCAAGGAGAAAGTAAGCACCGCGACGAGTGCGATCACCAGCGTGGCAAGTTCCGCATGGTCAAGCGTAAGCTCCACGGCTTCCTCTCTCTGGAATACAATCAGCTCCACAGTGAGCAGCAAGATCTCGGCGGCCAGTTCCGCCGTAAGCTCGGCAACGAGTACGATCACCAGCGTGGCAAGCTCTGCGTGGTCAAGTGTGAGCTCTACCGCTTCCTCTCAATGGGAAAGTATCCGGAGCACGATCAGCAGCAAACTGAGCAGCGCAAAGTCTACCGTTTCCAGCTTAATGAGTGGAATCACTTCCACCATGAGTTCAGGACTCAGCTCCGCACTCAGCACAGTGTCGGGTAAGTTCTCCAGTATTTACTCGACGATCAGCAGCAAAATGTCGGCAGCAAGGGACGCCGTAGGAAACGCGATCAGCGCCCTAAAATCAAAGTTTAACTTCTCGTGGAGCCTGCCACACCTGAAACTCCCTCATGTGAGTATCAGCGGCAGCTTCTCGATCAACCCGCCAAGCGTACCACACTTCGGTATTTCATGGTACAAGGACGGCGGTATTCTGACGCGCCCGACTATTTTCGGCGCAGCAGGTAACAATCTTCTGGCTGGTGGTGAAGCTGGCGCCGAGGCGGTGGTTCCTCTTGCAACCCTCTGGGATAAGTTGGAAACCATGATCACCTCAGTGTTCAACACTGCAAGCACAACCGGCGGATCTTCTGGCGAAGGACTCACAAGCACGGCCGGAAGGCTTCTGACTCTGGACGACTTCTCTCTCGGAAGTCTGGCAGACAGTGGCGGCATGGTAGTTTACTACGACTTCTCCGGCTTCACATGGAGCCCACAGATCCAGACAGAAGGAACCGGCGACGACGCGGACGACTTCATGGCGAAGCTCAAAGCCCACGAGGCCGAGTTCTTCGACTGGCTGGAAGAATTTATAAAAATGCGGGAGGTGGCTCAATATGCGTAGAGTAACAGGCTACAAAGACTACACGACACGCGAAGGGGACACCTTCGACGCGCTGGCCCTCGAAACGTACGGGGAGGAAATGCTGGCGCACTATATCGCAGAATTTAACCCCGACTATGCGGACGTGCTGATCTTCGACGCGAACGTGGCCCTCCGGCTGCCGATCGTCGAAGGTGCAGAGACGCCGGAAACTCTGCCGCCGTGGCGTCGGGACTCTGAGGACGAGGACGACAGCGCGTGAACCTCTACTACAACGGGGTGGATATATACGGGGACGTGTCGGTGAACTACTGCGTGCACGAAATGTTCGCAGAAAAGCAAGCCGACACCCTCGTGATCCGCTTCAATGACACCAAGGGAACATGGAGCAAGTGGCAACCGGCCGAAGGTGACACCGTGCAATTCAAAGAAGGCGCGAGTGATACTGGGAAAATGTTCGTGCACTCCATGAAACCAGAAAACGGGCTTTTTACGATCCGAGCCATGTCCATGCCAAAAAGCGGCAAGACAAAAAAGAGCAAAAGCTGGGAGGGCGTCCGGTTCCTGCAACTGGCGAATGAGTTCGCAGGAAATCACGGACTAACATTCCAGAACTACGGCTGCGCGGATCAGGTTTACCCGTATATTAAGCAGGACAACGAGACAGACTTCGCCCTATTCCACCGGCTCTGCACTCTGGAAGGCTGCCAAATGCTTATATTTGACGGCAAGCTGCTGGCGTATAACGAGCAGTACATAGAGGGGCAGACTCCAGCCGGTAGTCTCTCCGTAGATGAAAATGGCGTTTTCTCCTATGAGGACAACCGGGGCGGAATGTACGGATCCTGCGAAATTGCAAGCGGAAGCTACTCCGGAAAATTTATAGCCGACAGCTCCAACAGCTCAGTGCTCCGCCCTGCGGTGCCTATTCAGGTAACCAGCAATGCAGAGGCGGCACGCTTCGCCAAGGGGCTGCTGCGGAACGCGAACAAGTTTGCCCGATCCGGCTACTTTTCCAAGTCACTTATGACCGGATATGCAGCCGCCAGCATTTTGACACTATCAACACCAAGGGCAACCATGTGGGACGGTACCGTTTTTGTGTATAAAGTCCGGCATGATTTTGTCGGAAATAAATCCACGATCTACTTCCGACACATTCTGGAGGGCTACTAATGGGAAAAATCAATAAAGGCACGATCGCCAGCATATCAGGAAACACGGCCCGCGTTGTACCGTCTGACGCCGGGGCTAAGCCAACCGCAAAGATCACGATCCCGTGGCACCTCCGCGGATCCACCGGAAACCTCTCAAAAGGCACGGCGGTGGTTTATGTGGAGTTTGACGACTCCACCGGGCTGCTGCTGGGCCGGGCGGACGGTGAATGGGGGTGCTACCTGCCGAGACTCTCGGCCGGTAATATCAACGTACCGAAGGGCGACGTCACAGCTCGCGGCATAAGCCTGAGCGGACACACCCACGGAGGCGTCGAAACAGGCAGCGGATCCACTAAAAAACCAGACTAAGGAGGTACAGCCATGCCAACAATGGCACAGTGGGGCTCAAAAAAATGGGCCGTATCATCAAAGCAAGTCGTCGCGCTGGAGGGGCTGGCCTTTTCCTACGAGCAGGTGGCCGACGAAAACACCAGCACCGAGGACAAAAAGACGACTAACGAACGAGGCACCGAGCTTTTCCCTCTCTCATTCACCACCGTGCTGCACTCAGGCGCAGGCGTTGACGTATGGGCGGAGATCCAGAGCTGGAAGGCTCTCGTCACAAAAGTGAATTATTTCTATCTCGGCGGCAAGAAGCTGGGGCCGAAGCTCCAGCTCCGAAAAGTCGCGGTAAGCAACACAAAGGTGGACGGCAAGGGGCGGCTGCTTCTGGCCACTCTTTCCTTCACATTCAAGGAATACGATCCGGCCACCACCAGCGTGAAGGTAAGCACCACCGCGCTAAATGTGAAAGCGAGCACCGCCTCGAAGTCCGTCAAGAAAACAACCAACACAGCGGCCAAAAAGGCCACAAAGAAAACGATCAAAGTCGGCGACTATGTGAAGCCGACCGGCAGCAGGTACGCAACCGGCCAGAAGATACCAAACTGGGTAAAACAACGAAAGCATAGGGTGAGCCAGATCAAGAGCAGCCAAAACAAGGTGCTACTGGGCCACCCTAACGGGATCAATAGCTGGGTGTATCTGTCCGAAGTAACTCTCGCATAAGGAGGTGACGCCATGAGAGCAAGCGGAAACGGGAGCCCAGAAGTGTGCGCCGCCAATCTACTGAGGATCGTCCGCGGTGAAGTCGCATACGATCGCGTGCGCGGCGTTGACGGGACTCTGATCGACAAACCGAACGCGACCGACGAGGCCGTGGCTGACGCGGAGTGGGTTCTGGAAACCTTCGAGCCCCGCGTTGAGTCTGACAGTATCGCCTCAGATCCGGCGGCTGCCTTCTCTGGCGACTTCGGCATGATCGTGAACATTATCCAAAGAAAGGAGGACGAGGACGCATGAGCGAGCTCAAATTCATAGAGACAACCGACGAAACAATCTACACCGACATACTGGAAGAATTAGAGAACGGCGTCGGCGAGCCTCTCTACCCCGGTGACGAGCGCCGAATCTTCGGCGACACCATGGCGAAGGTGATCGTCACTGTTTACAACACAGTAAACGACGCCTGCCGCCAGAAAATGCTCCGATATGCAAGGGGCACTGTTCTGGACGCTCTGGGAGAAAACAGAGACGTGATCCGTCTCGATCCTACCTATGCCACTACCACCCTACGGTTCACAGTTACCGAAGCGGTGGGCTCTAATATCATTATACCGGCCGGACTTCGAGTAACTGGTGACTTCGTTCACTATTTCCTGACAGACACCACAGCCGTGCTTTATGCAGGTAGCCTCTATGTGGACGTGGCAGCAACCGCCGAGGAAGGCGGCACGGACTACAACAACATAGACGAGGGCGAGATCTCCGAGATCGTGGACGTCTCCGACGTTCCACTGCTCGACGGAGTAACAAACCTGACCATAACAGAAGGCGGAGGCGACCGTGAGGAGGACGAACCGTACCGTGAGAGAATCCGAGAGGCTGAGAACAAACTCAGCACCGCAGGCCCGGCCAAAGCCTACAAATACTGGGCGCTGTCCGCGAACTCTCTCGTCACGGACGCGGTGGTGGAATCCGAAAAGGAAACAATCACCAGAACTCTGAAAACATACGCCGGGCACGCCTTCCAAGGTGGCGCCAATCTCCTGCCGGACACTCTGGTGGTTTTCCTGAGTGACGGATCCGAAGCCACAGCAGGGGCCGACTATACGGCCGAGTATGCAGACGAGCTTCTGACTCTCTCACTCTCCGGATCTCTCGCTGGAGCCGAGGCGGTAAAGATCCAGATCGGCCGCAATATGTACGGCCGTGTCAAGATCGTGCCGATCTGCGCCGGAGGACAGATTCCGAGCGAGGAAGTGCTGGCCGACGTGCTGGCTGCCTGCTCTGCGGACGACGTTCGCCCTCTCACTGACATGGTAACGGTGGAAGCTCCGGAAACTCACGAGTATGACATAGAGCTCACCTATTACACCACTAAAGCCAACGAGTCAGAAGTAGTGCAGAACGTGGAAGGATCCGGCGGGGCTATTGATCAGTATATCAACTGGCAGGGCTCCACACTGAATCAGGACATAAACCCAGACGAGCTCCGGAAGCGGATCCTCTGCCCCGACTGGGCCGACGATCTGATCGGAGCCACCCGCGTGCAGATCATCAAACCGGAATACACCGAGCTCAACAGCACGACCGTGGCCAAGTTCTCCGGTAAAAAGACCGTGAAGCATATCGTCAGAGGATAAAGGAGGTGGACAGCATGGGCGGCATGAAAGTGTCAAACATGGATTTTATAAAACTGCTGCCCGCCTTCATGCAGGACGACGAGGCAGCGATCGCACTCAGCAAGGCCGTGAACAAGCTCATAGGTGAGCCGGGCAAACGTCTGGCCACAATCCGCACATGGGACAAGGTAGACGAGCTCACAGAGGCGGAGTGCAACGAAATGGCGTGGGAGCTGGACATTGACTGGTACGACTCCGAAGGCATGAGCCTGACAGAGAAGCGGAACACAATCAAGCTCGCGCAGCAGATCAAAAGAAAACGCGGTACCAAGTGGGCCGTTGAGCGTCTGATCGGCGCATACTTCGGCGAGGGCTACGTCATGGAGTGGTTCGAGATGGACGACTCCCCGTACACCTTCGCGGCTCTAACCACAAACGCGAACACCGACGGCGAAAATTTTAATAAATTTGTTGACGCCGTTCAGGCTGCCAAAAATGTGCGCTCGCATATCGCGGGCGTTTTCTATTACTGGCAGCAGGGGCCGGATCCCGGCATTGAGTGTGCGCTAAACACGGAGCTGCACCGTTATGATTTTGTGAAATGCGGTACCAACCCGCGAACGGCCACGATCGGCTTCGTGATAAAGCCGAGCATTGAAACAGATCCGGAAGTGAAGCCGTACCTATACGACTACACTCACGCCGGAACCACAACCTGCGGAACATATCCGCAGCCCGGAACACTCGGCGCCGTCGTAAAGCAAGCGGCTGCAGCCGAGCCTGACACCGAGGCGTTCCGCTACAACTACCCTGAATGTGGAATAACTCCACGGCCGGGGACGTTGGGCTCAGTTATAAAACGCGCAGCAGCCACGAACGAAAAGGCGGCCCTGTTCTGCTATCCGTTCGTAAAATGCGGAACTAAGCGCTGCGGGGAATAAACCGAAAGGAGGGCACAAAATGGCATACTTCGGCGAAGCCTACATGGGACGAAGGCGGCAGCAGTGGCTCCGCTCTCTCGCCTATGTCGAGGCTCAGACAAATGGCACATGGCACCGCGGAACGATCAACCAGAAAAAGATCGAAGGCGAAAACGTGGTAGTTATGGCGACGTTCCCGACGCTGGACTCTATCGCCTGCACGATCAACGCCTCCCGTCTGATCGACACCTACGGGGAGCAGGCAGCATACCAGCAGAGAACTATCAACAAAGTGGCCGGACAGGGAACCATGATCAAGATCACGATCCCGATCTATGAAGTCACAGCATAAAGGAAGGAGGAAGCAGACACATGTATAACGCAACAAAATGGCTCGACAAAGTGGTAGACGTCGATAGCGGCGAGGTCATTCAAGCCGGAACCGATCAGAGCGCCGCCCACTTCAACAACATGGAGAGCGGGATCACAGACGCCAGCGTGGCCGCTGCCATGCTCCTGATCGCAGCCGGAGAGCTCCAGTCTCAGACAGAGATCGAGCGCCACGTCGTAGAACTGAAAAACACGGCGAGCTATCCGTTCAACAACTCCACCAAGACCGTGAGCCTTGCGATCACTCGCGACAACACAGACTACACCGTGGACGTGGATATTCAGGCCCACACCGGAAACGTCGGCGAGATCCAGATCTACGACAAGCAGCTCAACGGCTTCAAGGTCAAGTACGACGGAAGCGCCGAGAGCGCCACCCTTATTTTAAGAATCAAAGGAGGTAAATAAACCATGGCAAAAATCAACGACGTGCAGGTGATCGAGAAGAACACCGGCGAAAAGATCCAGTGGGAGCAGGACGGCTACCGTCTCAGCTTCGACGACGACGCGCTCAGCGTCAAGGTTACCAAGTATCAGGGCGACGAGGCCCGCACCCTCGACGTGTGCATGGATCGCGGCGGTGATCTCATGCTCGGCACCCAGCCCGGCGGCCGCTATGTGGCCCAGATCGAGATCCCGGCCGCAACCTATACCGAGACACCGATCGAACCGCAGGAAGGCGCCGACGAGTCCGGCGATACCAACCGCCAGACCGTAGAGCGCACAAAGAACCCGCTCGACATGGCAGAGGTGAAGCTGATCCTCTGGAGCATTGAATAAGCAGAAAGGAGCACAAGAAAATGGCAAATTTTGACCTCACCAATCTGGCAGTAAAAATGATCTGCCCGAACAACGTCGTCAAGACAGACGACACCGATCTCCCTTCCGTTCTGGTGTATATCCCGAAGTTTAAGAACTCGGACGTACTCACCGGCGGAAATGACAGCACCCACCCGGCCTTTATCGTCAACGGCGTGGAAATCCCCGGCTTTTACTACGGCAAGTATCAGGCCAAGGTTTACAACTCCGTAGCGTACAGCCTGCCGGGCGAAGATCCGACCGCAAGTATCAACTTCGACACCGCACGCGCACGCTGCGAGGCCAAGGGCGCAGGCTGGCACCTGAGCACTAACGCAGAATGGGCCGCGATCGCTCTCTGGTGCAAGAAAAACGGCTTCCTCCCGTATGGTAACAACAACTACGGCAAAGACAGCCGCGAAAGTAATTACAAAGCCGTGCCGAGCTACTACGAAAGCGGCAAGATCGCGAGAGTTGCAACTGGTACCGGCCCGATCTCATGGAGCCACGACAAGACCATGGCTGGTATCTGGGATCTGAACGGCAACGTGTGGGAATGGCAGGGAGGAATCCGCCTTGTTTGGGGCGAGCTTCAGATCCTTGCAAACAACGACGCAGCCGATCCGGACAACCCTCAGAACGCAACGAGCACATGCTGGAAGGCTATCAACGCCGCAGACGGCGCCCTCGTGGATCCTGAGAGCAAGACGACCGACAGCTCCGCCCATGTTTCCGGTAAAACCGTAAAACTGGACTATGTGAACAACAAGTGGACGTACTCTACTTCGATCACCAACGCCAAAGATGAAAGCCGAAGCTGCGCCTTTTATCAGGTTGCTGCCGACAGCTCGATCGGAGACGCTGCCAAAGTTATGCTGCGCGCTCTCGCCCTTCTCCCGGACTCTGACGTCACTACTGACGTATACGAGGGCGACTACATGTGGTGGAATAACGGCGTAGCCGAGCGCTGCGTGTATCGCGGGGGCGACTGGAACGGCGGTGCGTACGCTGGTGTGTTCTACCTCTACGGCACCGGCTCCCGCAGCGGTGTGTCCACGTACCTCGGCTTCCGTGCCGCTTATATCCCGGAAATCCGGTAATCTGGCAATCTGAAAATCTGGCATGAGGGTGGCCCACCAAGCCACCCTCTACCCTTTTAAGGAGTAACAACATGGACAACTTACAACTGCGGCAGCGTATCGTTCGGAGCATGATCCGGGTGAGCGAACGCACCGCAAATATGAGAAAACCCGAAAAATTCGAGTATCGCAAGCACATGACGGCGGCGTTCATGGATATGCTGGAGCTCTGCATTGAGGCCAACCGGGCCAGAGGCTCGCGCCGGGTAGAACTCCAGAACAAAATGGACACCAAGCTGGACGTGCTGCGCTCTCTCGTAGACACAGCAGTTTCTCCGGAGGATCGCCTGATCTCTCCGGGGCTCCACGAAATATGGAGCAAGGAGCTGAACGAAATCGGGCGTATGCTCGGCGGCTGGAAAAAGTCGAACGAGTAAAGCCCGTGGGGAATGTGTCGAGATAAAGGAGGCGCTGCGTGTATCGCGGGGGCAACTGGAACAACGGTGCGAACGCTGGTGTGTTCTACCTCAACGGCAACAACTCCCGCAGCAATGTGAACACGAACATCGGCTTCCGTGCCGCTCTTACCTTATTTGTTTATTTTCTGAGGGCCAAGGCCCAGCAGAAACACCAAGGCAAAAGGGATGCATTTCCCGGCCGACAAGGCCAAAGATACACGCTCGTGCTGCTCTGCCGGTGGAGGCCACCGGGGACACCGAGCAAACCGCGCAGGCTGGCCGTTGTCTGCTATGCGGGCAGAAGGGGGATCCGGATCCTGCGGCGTGGCGACCGCAGAGGAAAGATCTCGCCGAGGAATGTCACAACGCGGGCCATAATTATGACAACACAAGGAGGAACGAGGACATGGATCCAAGAAACCAGCCCTCCCTTCTGGAGAGAATATACTCGTGGGAGAATCTTCTGGACGCATACCACGAGGCAGCAAGCGAGAAGTGGTACCGCAACGACGTGACCGCCTTCGCGGCGAATCTGGAGGAAAACCTGATCAGCATACAAAACGACCTGATCTGGCACGCCTACAAAGTGGGCCGGTACCGGCAGTTTTACGTCCATGAACCGAAGAAACGGCTCGTCATGGCTCTGGGCTTCCGGGATCGTGTCGTGCAGTGGGCGATCTACCTCCAGACAAACCAACACCTCGACAATGGCATGATATACCACAGCTACGGGTGCAGGGTGGGAAAAGGAACCACCAGAGCAGCCGACCGGCTTCAATACTGGTGCACGCTCGTGGATCGGAAGCCGGGCAATTGGTACTACCTGAAACTGGACGTATCAAAGTATTTTTACCGGGTGGATCACCGGGTACTGCTCGACATACTCCGCCGGAAGTTCCCGAACGAGGACGGCTACCTCTGGCTTATGGAAACGATTATAAATTGTGACCATACACCCTTTGGACTGCCTCCGGGAAAGTCTGCCGACGAGATCCCACCGTCTGAAAGACTGTTCGAGGTAGGTATGCCGATCGGAAACCTCACGAGCCAGCTACTCGCGAACGTCTGCCTCAATGAGCTGGATCAGTATATCAAGCACGAGCTGAAAGCCCATTTTTACGACAGATACATGGACGACATGGCGCTGCTCTATCCTGACGCAGCCACACTGAACCGGTGGAGGGCTGCGATCGAGAAGTATCTGAACGAAGTCCTGCACCTCGAATTGAACAGCAAAACCACGATCGGACTCGTCAAGCACGGGATCACCTTCGTGGGCTGCCGAATCTATCCGGGGTACCGCAAACCGACAGCTCAGTCGGTCAAGAAAATGAAGGCACGTATGCGCTACATAGCGAAAGAGTACGAGGCCGGGCTGATCGACTTCGACGCGGTAGACGCGACCATGCAGAGCTACTTCGGACTTATGGGCCACTGCTCCACTCACGGGCTCCAGAAATGGATCGAGAAAAATATTATTTTCAAACGCAAAGAAATGGCAGACATAGAGCTGCCGCAGGAGGTGACACAATGGGAATTGAATCAGTTTTGATCGCCTGCCTTCCTTCGGCGATCACTGGGTTCTGCTTCTGGTGTATCGAGCAGAAAATCCAGAAACAGAGCAAGAAACTGGAGAAGGAAGAAAAACAGCGACGAGAAGCTCAGGACAAGCGCGAAAAGCTCCACGAACAGCAGGAGCTTTTTTTAGTGCAGGGAGTAAACGCCGCGATCGCCCTCGGAGAAGCCACGGCCAGAGCCGTGCAGCGGATCCCGGACGCCCACTGCAACGGTGATATGCACGCGGCCCTCGACTATGCCGCCAAGGTCAAACATGAGCAGAAGGACTTCCTGACGAGGCAGGGGATCGAATCTATTTATGAAAGCTAAGGAGGTGACACCATGACTGAGGAAACGCTGGAACCGGTAGAAACCGAAACAGATCCGGAGGAACAGATCCGAGAGCTGACAGCCGAAAACCATCGGCTCCGGAAGCAGATCAAACGAATGAGAGAGGCTGCAGCCACCAGCAAAAAGATGGAATTTTCAAAAATTATTTTCTGCGGCGCTTCAATCGTGACGATCTTAATTACCGTCTTTTCCTGCTGGATTATTTACTCCACCATGGACGCCTCAGCCCTCGCCTACCTGATCCCGGCCGTGTTCGCTGAAATGGCGAGCGCGACCGGTTTTTACTACACGAAGGCCAAGGCTGAAAACAAAATAAAATTGATGAACGCCAACGGCGTGCAGCCAGAGGCGGACAACTTCAACGACTTCTAAGGAGGTGGAACATGTCACTCACCGGAAAAAACAACGAGGAAAAGATCTGGAATTTTCTCACCGGCAAGGGCCTGAACTCATACGGGGCCGCCGGACTCATGGGGAACCTGTTCGCGGAGAGCGGGCTCAACCCTCACAACCTCCAGAACACCTACGAGAAAAAGCTCGGCTATACAGACGACGACTACACCGACGCGGTGGACTCCGGAAAGTATACCGGCTTCGTGCATGACTCCGCAGGCTACGGCCTCGCGCAGTGGACATTCTGGAGCCGCAAGGAGGCGCTCCTGAATTATGTCAAGGCTGCCGGTGCCTCGATCGGAGATCTGGAGACTCAGCTCGGCTTCCTCTGGAAAGAACTCGCCGAAAGCTACGCCGCCGTGCTGGCCGTGCTGAAAAAAGCCACCAGCGTGAGACAGGCTTCCGACGCCGTGCTGCTCAAATATGAACAACCAAAGGATCAGAGCGCCAGCGTCCAAACGAAGCGGGCCAGCTATGGACAGACCTACTTCGACAAATACGCTACTAAGACAACCAACGACACACAAGGAGGTAAAACCATGAGCAATAGTTCATTAGTGGACTGCACAGTTTACAGCCCCAACCATAGTGGAAAGAGAACCCACTCGATCGACCGCCTGACGCCGCACTGCGTAGTCGGCCAGTTATCTGCCGAAACGATCGGCGCCTGCTTTACGAAATATGATCCCGATGAAGGCGCGTCTTGCAACTACGGGATCGGATGCGACGGCCGCTTCTGCCTGATCGTGGACGAGTGCAACCGGAGCTGGTGCAGCTCCAGCGGCGCAAACGACCAGCGAGCGATCACGATCGAGTGCGCCAGCGATAAGACCGAACCATACGCCATGAAATCCGCAGTTTACGAGAAACTGATCGAGCTCTGCGCTGACATCTGCAAGAGAAACGGAAAAACGAAGGTGCTATGGCTCGGCAGCAAGGAGAAGGCTCTCGCATACGAGCCGAAGGCGAACGAGATCGTCCTCACCGCGCACCGCTGGTTCGCGAATAAATCGTGCCCCGGCGACTGGCTTTATTCCAGATATGGGGAACTCGCCGACAGAATCAACGCACTGCTCGGCTCTACTGACTCCGGCAACTCCGGCGGAAATAATACCCCGTCCGGCGGTTCCGGCGTGAAATACTACGTCCAGACCGGAGCCTATAAGCAGAAGGCAAACGCTGACGCTCAGCTCAAAAAGGTGAAAGCTGCCGGTTTTGACGCTATTCTCAAACAGTCCGGCGGCTTCTACAAGGTGCAGACTGGAGCCTACTCCAAGAAAGAAAACGCCAACGCCGAAGTCACAAAGCTGAAAGCGAAGGGCTTCGACGCAATAGTGACAACCAACGGTGGAAGCGCTGCCGGATCCGCAAACTCCGAGATTAAAGTCGGCGACGTGGTTCAGTTCTCCGGCGGCCCTCACTACGGAAGTGCTGCAGCTTCAACTGCTGCCGGAACTCCGAAGGCTGGCCCGGCCAAAGTCACCAGAATTGTGAAGGGAGCAAAGCACCCGTACCATATCGTACACACTGACGGCCAGTCCAGCGTCTACGGCTGGGTAAATGCGGCCAACGTCTCAAAATGAGAACGGCCGCTAATATCCTGCTGCTGATCGTGGCCGTGGCCGTCCATGTGATCTGGATCCGCTCCCTCGTGGAGTGGGACGGCTCACCATGCGACGCAGCAGACTGTAAAGACTGCCCGTATTATCCGGGAGAAAACAGAAAGGAGAATCAACACCATGAACGAAACTATGACTCAGATCATCAACGCAGCAACGCCGATCCTCTGTCTGCTCATTACTGCCGGTGGCGCCTACCTCGTGGCACTGCTCAAACGCCAGACAGCCCAGATCGAGAAAGATCTGGACAATGAGACAGCCGCCAAGTACATGAATATGGCAGTGGACGCCGTGGCTCAGGCCGTAGCCTATACAGCCCAGACGTTCACGGACTCACTGAAAGCCGAGGGCAAATTCACTAAAGAGAAGCAGCTCGAAGCCTTCGAGAAGTCCAAAAACAAGACACTGGAGATCCTCGGCGACACAACCGTGGCCGCCCTCCGTGAGATTTACGGCGACTTCGACGCATGGCTCGAAACCAAGATCGAGCAGGTATGCAGAGAAACCAAGGCCGCCAGCGAGTCCCAGATCAAGGCAGCAACGGCCGACGCAGCAACAACCGCGGCAAGCGTAGCGGCAACGATCGCCACCACTGCGGTGCAGCAGCTCGCAGCCGAAGCTCCGGCCGCTGAAACTAAAACAGAATAAGCCCCTGACACGTTCAGGACATAAAGAAAGCCCGGCGGGAGTGTTATCTCCTACCGGGCTATTTTTTATAAGCAGGCCAGCGCCGCCTTGTATGCCTTCGATCTCGTGTTTGGCTTCTGGAAGTCGTAGCGATCGCGGCCCTCTACCGACTTCGCAAGAGCAGGATCCACCGCCACCTGATCGGCAAACTGGCAAAACTTCAAATACTGCGGAGTTTTTCGAGGATCCGTCAAACCGGAACCGGCCGCACTGGCAGCAACCGCATGAGCGAAAAGGATCGCCTTCTCCCTGATCGGAAGCTGGCAAACCATACAATCAAGCAGGCCACCCTCTCCAGCCAGTGTAGAAAAGCAAACACCGCAGCTCTGAGCATACTCCACAAGACCGGGAGCGGGATCCTGATCGCTTCCATTCTCCGCCCTGCTGAGCAACGCGGTGGCGTCCGCAACCGTGCAACCTTCTGGCAGACGAACGCCAAGATCTGCGGCGTACCGTTGCTGTTTTTCAGACGGCGGGAGGAACGGGATCACCTCAACGCTCTGCGGATCCACACAGCCAAGAGCTGCCGCCTTCTCTACTGCTGCCGCTTCTGAAATGGCGTCCACCTTTTTGTACTTTTTCTTTCCTGTCCCCGGATCTTTTCCCCAGATCCCAAAAATTCCATAATTACAAAACCCGCCGAACGGGCCCTTCTTTCCAACCATGCCATGCCCTCCTAATTCTTTTTTGCGTTTATTCGCTTTTAGTCATGTTTGGGATAATTATAGGCGCCCGGCCATGGTAAAGTCAAGAAGCTATCAGTCATGTTTGGGATAAAGGAGGGTGAAAGGTTGAAACTCTACAAGCACACGAATGGAACGTGCAACGCCTCCGGCCCTGCGATCCGGGCCCTCCGCGAAAGGGCGGGAATATCTCAGGAACAGCTCGCCGCCAAGTTGCAACTGGCTGGGCTGAATCTGAATCAGAAAGCAGTGAGCCGGATCGAAACCGGCGACCGCGTTGTGCCAGACTTCGAGTTAAATTATTTTGCAACGGTGCTCGGTGTGCCAGTTTGCACACTTCTGGAATATGAAAAATGAGGCGTGAAAACGTCTCTTTTTTATGCAAAAAAACGCGAAAATATAGGAAATGAGCTTGACTATATACACCCGTAGGTGTATAATAATATTACAAGGTAAGGGAAAACCTGAGTAAGAAAAAAGGAGGAAAACAGAAGAAACGAAAGGAGGACACAACGGTGGACGAACAGAAAGAAAAGCAAACAAAAGAACTGCTCGAAGTTCTCGAAAAGGCTTTAAGAAGTGAAGCGGTGGAACGGATCACGATAACAATAAAGCCAAATCAAAAACCTAAGCAGTCCTAAAGGCTCGGCGGTGGGAAATTCCCACCCACCGCCTTTATTATATCCACCGGCTACAACAAAGTCAAGAAGGAGGCCGACACATGGAAATAACGGTAAAGGTAAATTATAAAAACGAAAAACTGCAAAAGCTCAGACAGGCCGCTGGCCTCTCCCAGTCGCAGCTCGCGGAAGCCGCCGGGGTAAACGTCCGAATGTATCAGAAATACGAACAGGGCGACCGGGATATAAGCAAGGCGCAGCTCTCCACGCTGCTGCGGATCTGTAAAGCGCTGAGTTGTAAACTCTCAGATATAGTGACAGACGCGGAAACGTCCGAGCTTTTAGCAGAGTATGAGAAATAAGCACCACACATTCAAGGGGGCGGCTTCGGCTGCCCCTCATTTTTTGTATATTGGAGGTAAACCCATGAGAAGATTCAAACACCTGAGCAAATCCGACAGGATCCGGATCGAAACCCTGAACAATGACGGCAAGACTCCGAAAGAGATCGCGGAAGTTGTCGGCGTGCATATTAGCACAATATACCGCGAGCTGCAGCGCGGACAGTACACGCACCGGAATAGTGATTGGACAGAGGAAACCCGATACAGTTCAGACCTCAGCGAAATGAAATACCGGGCCAACCTTGCAGCCAAAGGCGCCGACCTGAAAATCGGAAACGATCACCGCCTCGCTGAATATATAGAAACCAAGATCGCAGACGAAAAGTACAGCCCGGAGGCCGTGCTGGGAGAAATCAAGGCACAAGGGCTCCAGTTCAACACG
Source organism: Blautia hansenii DSM 20583 (assembly GCF_002222595.2). Classification (NCBI taxonomy): domain Bacteria; kingdom Bacillati; phylum Bacillota; class Clostridia; order Lachnospirales; family Lachnospiraceae; genus Blautia; species Blautia hansenii. The sequence goes on along the minus strand of NZ_CP022413.2, from coordinate 703,686 downwards.
GAGATCAAGAGCAAAAACACCATTTACAGTTATATCGAGAAGGGGATCTTCCTCAGACTCACAAACAAAGACCTCCCGGTTAAGGGAGACAAGAAGCGCAGCTACCACAAGGTACAGGCTCAGAAACGCGCACCGAAGGGCGAAAGCATAGAAAAGCGCCCGGATATAATCGGCGAGCGCTCCACCTTCGGGCACTGGGAAATGGACACCGTAGTGAGTGCCAGACCGGGAAAGGCTGCGATCCTCGTCCTGACCGAGAGACTCACCCGGAATGAGATCACGGCCAAACTCCCGGACAAAAGCGCGGCCAGCGTGGTGCAGGCCCTCGACGATCTGGAAAAAGAATGGGGTGAGCTTTTCCCTCACGTGTTCCAAACGATCACCGTAGACAACGGCAGCGAGTTTGCGGACTGCCCCGGCATAGAACGTAGCATACTGGCGGAGGGATCCCGGACGAAGTGCTACTACTGCCACCCGTACAGCTCATACGAGCGCGGAAGCAACGAGAACCTCAACAAGATGATCCGCCGCTGGCTGCCAAAGGGGACGAACTTCGACGAGATCGGCGCCGAAGTGATCCAGACAATAACAAACTGGCTGAACAACTACCCACGGAAGATCCTCGGATTTTTGCCAGCCAGTGCAGTATTTCAAGAGCAAATGGACGCCCTTTTGGGGGCCTAATAAAATTTATTTAATTTTTTTCGCATTTACTCTTGACTTTTCCCAATCTTACCCGCCGGCTCAAAGTTTCTTGAATTAGGTTCTGTCATTTGATATAATGTACGGGAAAAGGAGGCAAACTACATGAATTTTGGAAAACGTGCCACGAACAAGAAACGCAACGCTCTTACTTCCCGTTCTTCTATGCTGGGAAAAAAAGCACATGTTTCTTTTCTACGTATTATTTTCATCTCTCTGATGGCAATTTTGATTATCGGAGGCTGCATGGGTATAGGTGCTTTTAAAGGTCTGATTGACAATGCACCTGATATTTCAGAAGTAAATATCGTCCCCGTTGGCGAAGCTACCTTTGTTTATGATGCGAACGGCAACCAGCTCCAAAAGCTGACTGCTCCAAATTCCAACCGTATGCCCGTAAGCATTGAGCAAATTCCTCTGGACTTACAGCATGCCGTGGTAGCTATTGAAGATGAACGTTTCTATGAACATAATGGTATTGACATAAAAGGTATCCTGCGTGCAGGTGTAAAAGGTATCCTAAACGGAGGAAACTTTACCGAAGGTGCAAGTACCATTACACAGCAGTTATTAAAAAATAACGTTTTTACCGGCTGGACAAATGAGTCTGTTATACAGCGTTTTAAACGTAAGTTTCAGGAGCAGTACCTCGCCATTGAATTAGAAAAACAGGTAAAGGATAAAAACATTATCCTCGAAAATTATTTAAACACCATTAACCTGGGAAACGGTAACTTTGGTGTACAGGCTGCTGCTCAGGATTATTTCGGTAAAAATGTAAGTGAATTAACACTTTCTGAGTGTACCGTAATTGCCGGTATCAGTCAGAACCCTACAAAGTTTAACCCTGTTATTAACCCTGATAAAAATGCTATGCGCCGTAAAGACGTTTTAGACCACATGCTGGAACAGGAATATATTACCAAAGAACAGTATGACGAATGTCTGGCTGACAATGTATATGACAGGATTAAAACCGTTGACGAAGAACAGGGTGAGGAAACCCAGACTTACAGTTACTTTATTGATGAATTAACCGAACAGGTTGTAAAAGATTTGCAGGAACAGCGTGGATTTACGGAAGCTCAGGCTTACAACGCACTTTACAGCGGCGGTCTTCGTATTTATACAACACAAGACCCTGCAATTCAGCTTATTTGCGATGAAGAATATGGAAATCCTGATAATTTCCCTTCCGGTACACAGGTAACCTTGGATTATCGCCTGACTGTAAAGCATCCAAACGGCGAACAGGAAAATTACAGCAAGGAAATGCTTCAGGAATATTTCATTCAGAATGAAGATAAAAATTTCACTTTATTATTTGACAGTCCTGAAAGCGCTCAGTCTCATGTAGATACTTACAAGGCAGCTATTCTGGCAGACGGAAGCGAGGTAATCAGCGAAAACATTTACTTAACTCCTCAGCCGCAATCTTCTATTTGTATCATTGACCAGCACACAGGTTATGTAAAAGCTATTGTGGGCGGACGTGGAGAAAAATCCTCCAGTCTTTCCTTAAACCGTGCAACAAACACCTTGCGTCAGCCGGGTTCTACGTTTAAGCCATTAGCCGCTTATGCTGCTGCCTTAAATGAAGGCGGAATGACATTATCCACAACCTTTAAGGATGAGCCATTTAAATACGACAGCGGACAGCCGTTATACAACTATGACCGCCAATATCACGGAACTGTAACCATGCGTACTGCAATTACAAAATCCTACAATATTCCTGCCGTAAAAGCTATGGTGGAAATCACACCGGAGGTCGGCGTAGAATACTTAAAGAAATTTGGATTTACTTCTATCTTAGATACCTTAACTGAGCTGCCTCAGGGAAGCGGCAATTTCTACACAGACGTGAATTCTGCAACAGCAATCGGTGGTATTACAAAGGGTGTAAGTAATCTGGAATTGACAGCCGCTTATGCTACTATTGCAAATAACGGAACTTATATTAAACCTGTATTCTATACAAAGATTTTAGACTCTGACGGAAATGTTGTCATTGACAACACCCCTGAAAAAACAACGGTTCTGAAGCCAAGCACTGCTTATCTGCTGACTTCCGTAATGGAAGACGTTGTAAAAAAAGGAACAGGTACTCGCTTACAGTTAAGCAATATGCCGGTAGCAGGAAAAACCGGTACAACCGATAACTACAAGGATTTATGGTTCTCCGGATTTACTCCGTATTATACTTGCTCTGTATGGGCAGGATATGATAATAATATTGTCCTTCCAAAAGGACAGGCAAGAACCTATCAGCAAACTCTATGGCAGAAAATCATGCAGCGTATTCACAATGATTTGCCGGAAACAGAATTTAAAGTTCCTTCCACAGTGGAGAAAAAATCCATTTGTAAGAGCAGCGGTCTGTTGGCAAGCTCATCCTGTGATGCCGTAACAGAATATTATGATACGGAAACTCTTCCAAAGAAATATTGTTCCGGTCATAAAAAAGCAAAACCTGAGGAGAACGAAAAACCCAAACCTGAGGACTCCGTAGATGCTCCGGAGGAAACCACACCGGAAACACCTCAAACCCCACAAGAGCCGGAAACACCGACTCCACCAACTCCGGAAACACCTCAGGAGCAACCGGAAACACCGCCAGCTCCTCCGGCAAATCAATAAAATTTTAAAGCAATAAAAAGCAGGTTTTCCATAGTGAAAACCTGCTTTTTCTATATCATATTATTTCCGATTTTTATCTGCTTAAAATCAATTTCGCAGCGCCGCAAATACCGGCATCATTTCCCAGTATAGCCAGCTTAATCGGTGTTTTCTTACATGCGGAAAATGCAAATTTCTCGTACTGCTTCTGTACACAGTCTACTAAAACTTCTCCTGCCTTTGAAACACCGCCGCCAATAACAATCACATCCGGATCTGATACACTGGCAAAAATTGCCAGAGCATGTCCCAGATATCTTGCGAATTTTTCAACAATTTCTCCTGCTAATTCATCCTGCTCTTTATATGCGTCAAAAACATCCTTTGCAGTTACTCTTTCTTTTTCTCTTAAAACAGAAGCTTTCTGGGAAGCTTCCAGAGCTTCTCTTGCCAGTCTTGCAATTCCTGTTGCAGACGCATACTGCTCCAGACAGCCTTTGTTTCCACAGTTACAAGGAATGGTTTCATGAGGATTTACCAGAGCATGTCCGATTTCTCCGCCTGCACCGTGAGCCCCTGTTACAATCCTCTCGTTGACAATAATTCCGCCGCCTACGCCAGTTCCGAGAGTTGCCATAATCAGGTTTTTAGCGCCTTTTCCGCCACCCCTCCACATTTCTCCAAGAGCAGCTACATTTGCGTCATTTCCTGCTTTTACAGCCATTCCTGTCAGCTCGTTTAATTCTTTTTCAATGTTCTTTCTGCCCCAGTGAAGGTTGACCGCACATGCAATCTCACCATTTTCTTCAATCGGTCCCGGCAATCCAATACCAATTCCTTCTACCTCTGCCTTGTCTATTTTCTTTTCTTTCAGCTTTGCTTCAATTCCATCTGCAATATCTGGAAGAATTCTCTCGCCGCCATTGTCTGTATTTGTTTTGATTTCCCATTTATCCAAAATAGTTCCATCATTTAAAAACAGCGCACATTTAATCGTTGTTCCCCCTACATCAATTCCAAAACAATACTTACTCATCCTCATTCTCCATTCCTCTTTTTTTTGTCATATTTTCCTGCACTCTCCGGTATAATTCCTGAGCTGCATTATAACCCATTTTCTTCTGTCTGTGATTAACTGCCGCTGACTCTACGATAACTGCCAGATTACGTCCCGGACGAATTGGCAGAGAATGGCATACAATTTTATTACCTAAAAATTCCGTATATTCCTCTTCCATTCCCAGACGGTCATATTCCTTGTCTTTATTCCACTCTTCTAATTTAATAACCAAATCAATAGACTGGGTATCCTTTACACTTTCAACACCAAACAGTGTTTTCACATCAATAATACCAATGCCTCGAAGCTCAATAAAATGACGGGTAATGTCCGGCGCAGAGCCTACCAAGGTAACGTCACTGACACGGCGCAGCTCCACAACATCATCGCTTACCAGACGATGACCTCTCTTAATCAGCTCCAGAGCAGCCTCGCTCTTTCCGATACCGCTTTCACCGGTAATTAAAACGCCCTCACCATAAACATCTACCAAAACCCCGTGAATAGAGATACATGGTGCAAGCTGCACATTCAGCCATCGGATAATCTCTGCCATAAATACAGAAGTTGTATTATGTGTCACCAGCACAGGAACATCATATTTCATTGCCAGACTCAGCATATCCTCATCCGGCTCTGTCATCGTAGTGAATACCACACATGGAATTTTGCTGGAGACAAATCTCTCGAAAGCCACGATTTTTTCTTCTCTACTGAGGTGAAGAAGATAAGTATATTCTACATATCCGATAATCTGTACTCTCTCATTTTCAAAATGCTCTAAATATCCTGTCAGCTGCAAAGCAGGACGGTTAATTTCCGGCGTATTAATCATTTTCTTTGAAATGTCAACTTCCGGTGTTTTATTATACAGATTTAATTCCTGTACCATTTTCTTTAATTCTACACCATTCATGTTCCATTCTCCTTCTATTCAGTCTTAAACTTCTTGTTTTATTTTATCATATCTATTTTTACATGACAAGCAAACTGCCCGACCTTTGTCACTCCTTTTTATGAAAAAAGTCATAGACCTGTCTGGCTGCCTTCTCATTCATAGACTCAATATTGGAAAGGGTTTCCACAGATGCCTCACGAATACCGTCCAGTCCTTTAAAATGCCGCATAAGCGCCTTTCTTCTTGTCTCTCCAATCCCCGGAATATCATCTAAAACAGAATGTACCTGGCCCTTGCTTCGCAGAGAACGATGATATTCAATAGCAAATCTGTGAGCCTCATCCTGTACTCTGGTAATCAGCTTGAAGCCTTCGCTGTCTCTGCTGATAGGAATTTCCTGATTGTTATAATACAAGCCTCTTGTACGATGCTTATCATCCTTTACCATACCGCATACAGGAATGGTAAGCTGCAGCTTTTCCAAAACCTCCAAAGCAATATTTACCTGTCCCTTGCCTCCGTCCATGAGAATTAAATCAGGAAAACGGGTAAAGCTTCCAAATTCATCTTCCAGCTGCTGCTTCCGTTCTTCCCGCTCGTCCATCCCATGTACAAAACGGCGTGTAAGTACTTCTTCCATACTGGCATAATCGTTTGGTCCCTGCACACTTTTGATTTTAAACTTTCTATAATCGCTGCGCTTTGGCTTTCCTTTTTCGTACACCACCATAGAACCTACGGACTGAAAACCGCTGATATTTGAAATATCGTAGGCCTCCATTCTCTGAATACCGGACAATCCCAAAAGCGCCTCGATTTCTTTCACAGCGCCTATGGTCCTCCCCTCTTCTCTTTTTATCCGCTCCTTATCCTGCCTTAAAACCAATTTTGCATTGTGGTATGCCATTTCTACCAGCTTTTCCTTTGTACCCTTCTTGGGTACAGAAATACGCACTTTTTTCCCTTTTCTGGACTCCAGCCACTTGGCTATCAGCTCCATGTCTTCCACTTCTTCCTGAAGCATAATTTCTTTTGGTATAAAAGGAGTTCCCGCATAAAACTGTTTTAAAAAGCTGGATAAAATCCCTTTTCTGTTTTCTCCCGGCGCTGACTTCATATAAAAATGGTCTCTGCCAATCAGCTTTCCGTCCCTTACAAAAAATACCTGCACCACTGCATCTGCATCTTCCATTGCCGCTGCAATAATATCCTTATCTTCTCCCGGATGGTCGGTAATCTTCTGCCTTTCTCCTATTTTTTTCACACTTTGTATCAAATCTCTGTACTGGGCAGCATCCTCAAACTCCATTTTTTCAGACGCTTCATACATTTTCCCCTCCAGCTGCGTAAGAATTTTCTTGTGATTTCCGTTTAAAAAATCAAGGAGCTCCTCCACCTGTTTTTGATAAGCCGCTTCTGTAATGTAACCCTGACAAGGCGCATCACACTGCTTAATATGATAATAAAGACAAGGTCTCTCTTTTCCGATATCTCTTGGCAGATTTCGATTACAGGTTCTTAAATGATAAAGCTTACGTGTAAGCTCAATCACATCTTTAACAGCTCCTGCGCTGGTGTATGGTCCGAAATATTTGGATTTATCCTTCTTCATACTTCTGGCTGTCATAATTCGTGGAAATGCTTCCCCTGCCGTTACTTTGATAAAAGGATAATTTTTGTCGTCCTTTAACATGGTGTTGTATTTTGGGCAATGCTCTTTAATCAAATTAGACTCTAACACCAGCGCCTCTAGTTCTGAGTCTGTCACAATATACTCAAAACGGGCGATTTGTTCTACCATCTGCTCCTTTTTAATTCCCAGATTTCTGCTTTTCTGAAAATATTGTCTGACCCTGTTTTTCAGACTGATTGCCTTCCCAACATAAATAATGGCATCCTGCTCATCGTGCATAATATAGACACCTGGAAGAGAAGGCAGTTTTTTCAACTCTTCTTCTATGTGAAACATTCTGCTCTCCTTTCGCAAAAAATCCTCCTTCTTTTTATTCTTTTGTATTGAAAAAGAAGGAGGATTTCTATTTATTCTTTTATTTATTCTTTTATTTCTGCTTCTACAGCCGCTACTTCTTCTGTAGGTTCCTTTATTCCTTTTATCTCATGGAAAATTTTCATAAATTCCTTACCTGTAATAGTTTCTTTTTGAATAAGAAATTCTGCAATTTTATCAAGAGCTTCACGATTTTCACTTAAAAGTCTCTTTGCTTCATCATATGATTTTTTCAGAAGCTTCATAACCTCGTGGTCAATCTCCGTAGCCGTAGAGTCGCCGCAGTTTAACATGCTTCTTCCGTCAAGATACTGGTTCTGACTCTCTGCAAGCCCCATTAATCCAAAACGGTCAGACATACCATACTGGGTAATCATAGCTCTGGCAATTTTTGTAGCCTGCTCAATATCGTTTGCTGCGCCGGTAGTAACGGTGTCAAACACGATTTCCTCGGCTGCACGTCCACCTAAATATCCCACCAGCATTGCCTCTAATTCTTTTCTGGTATTTAAGAACTTTTCTTCCTCCGGAACGTGCATAACATATCCCAGCGCACCCATGGTTCTGGGGACAATGGTAATTTTCTGTACCGGTTCAGAGTCCTTCTGCAATGCGCTTACCAGTGCATGTCCTACTTCATGATAAGAAACAATCTTTCTTTCTTCCTTGCTTAAAATTCTGTCTTTCTTTTCCTTACCTACCAGAACAACCTCTACGGCTTCTAATAAGTCTTTCTGTGATACAGCCTGTCTCCCGTTCTTTACTGCCAAAATAGCAGCTTCATTGACCATATTTGCCAAATCTGAACCCACAGCTCCGGAAGTAGCAAGGGCAATTCCCTCTAAATCTACGGTTTCATCTAAGGAAACATTTTTTGCATGTACCTTCAGAATACTAATCCTTCCCTTTAAATCAGGACGGTCTACAATTACACGTCTGTCAAAACGTCCCGGTCTTAAAAGCGCAGGGTCTAACACCTCCGGTCTGTTTGTCGCAGCCAGAATTAAAAGTCCCTTGGAAGTATCAAATCCATCCATTTCTGCAAGAAGCTGGTTTAAGGTCTGCTCACGTTCATCGTTTCCTCCAAATCTGGAGTCTCTGCTCTTTCCGATGGCATCCACTTCATCAATAAAGATGATACATGGGGCATTTTTCTTTGCTTCTTCAAACAAATCACGTACTCGTGATGCACCTACGCCGACAAACATTTCCACGAAGTCAGAACCGGACAAGGAAAAGAACGGAACGTGCGCTTCTCCGGCAACTGCTTTTGCCAGAAGTGTTTTACCTGTACCCGGAGGTCCTACAAGCAATGCACCTTTTGGAAGCTTTGCACCGATAGCAGTGTATTTTCCCGGATTATGCAGAAAATCAACAACCTCCTGTAAGGACTCTTTTGCTTCATCCTGTCCTGCCACATCCTTAAAAGTAATTCCTGTTTCCTTCTGTACGTAAGCTTTTGCTTTGCTCTTTCCTACGCCGCCCATCATGCCGCCGTTTTTATTCATACGGCGAAACAGCATATTCAGCAGGAAGAACATTAAAACAATCGGTACAATCAGACTAATCAGACTGAACAGAATTTCCATAACTACATTGGGCTTTTCAGTATAATAGTCATTGACTCCTGCTCTTTCCAGTCTTTTTACCAAATCGGTCTTATCTTCGGAAAGAACCGTATAAACTTCTTTTTTTACGCCCATGCGCTGCTGCTCTTTTAAGGTAACTCTTAAAGTTTCCCCTTTAATCTGTACCTCCTGAACCTTGCCCTGCTCCAGCAAATCTACAAACTCACTGTATTTAATTTCACCGGAACCTCCCTGCATTGTCATTGTCAGGAGATTTACTAAAAACATAACCACCATAATGCAAATTAAAAGCATCAGTATGGGTTGTTTATTCTTAGGTCCATTTTCATTATTATTTTGTGGACTTGGGTTTTGATTTTGATCCATTTTCATCCTCCTCATACTATCTCTTTTATTATAAGGATTACTGTGCTATAAATCAACATTTAGATTGTGAAAAAGAGGACACATTTATTAAACTTTTGTAAATTTATGTTGAATATACACAAAATAAAACATTTTTCTTTTTACCACTGGAATTTCCCCTTGCTTTTGTAGTATACTATCGCAGTGGTTTAAAAAAATTTATAGAAAAGGGGCATGAATATGAAAATAGGATTTGATAATGACAAGTATTTATCGATGCAATCAGAACACATTAAAGAACGTATCAGCAAGTTTGATAACAAGCTGTATCTGGAGTTTGGCGGTAAACTCTTTGACGACTATCACGCCTCCAGAGTTTTACCCGGATTTGCCCCAGACAGCAAGCTTAAAATGTTAATGCAACTTTCTGAGCATGCCGAAATCGTAATTGTTATCAGTGCCGGAGACATTGAAAAAAATAAAGTAAGAGGGGATTTGGGAATCACTTATGACCTTGACGTAATTCGTTTAATTGACGCCTTTAAAGAAAGAGGCTTTTTCGTAGGCAGCGTAGTTATTACCCAATATTCCGGGCAAAACAGCGCAAATATCTTCAAATCAAAATTGGAGAATTTAGGGATTAAAGTATATATCCATTACCCAATTGAAGGTTATCCAAGTAATATTCCTCTCATTGTCAGCGATGAAGGCTATGGAAAAAATGAGTATATTGAAACTTCTCGTCCTCTGGTTATCATCACTGCACCAGGACCTGGAAGCGGAAAAATGGCAACCTGTCTCTCACAGCTTTACCATGAACACAAACGTGGAATTCATGCAGGTTATGCGAAATTCGAGACTTTCCCAATCTGGAATATTCCTCTGAAACATCCGGTAAATCTGGCTTATGAAGCAGCTACCGCAGACTTAAATGATGTCAACATGATTGACCCATTCCATTTGGAAGCTTATGGTGAAACAACAGTAAATTACAATCGTGACGTAGAAATTTTCCCTGTATTAAGTGCTATCTTTGAACGTATCTTTGGAAAATGCCCATATCAGTCTCCTACAGACATGGGTGTAAATATGGTTGGAAACTGCATTATTGATGATGAAGTGTGTCGTGAAGCCTCCAAGCAGGAAATTATCCGTAGATATTATCAATCTCTGGAAAGACATCTGGAAGGGGAAAACAACGATGATGAAGTATTCAAATTAGAGCTGTTGATGAAACAGGCAGGCATCTCCACAGAAAACAGAAAAGCAACTACTGCCGCTCTTAACTGTGCAAAAGAAACAGGGGCGCCTGCGGTTGCACTTGAACTGGAGGACGGAAAAATCATCACCGGAAAAACCTCTGATTTATTAGGCGCTTCTGCTGCCCTTATGTTAAATACCTTAAAGGAGCTTGCCAATATTCCTCATGAGGTACATGTTATCTCTCCGGCAGCCATTGAGCCAATCCAGAAGTTAAAAACAGAGTATCTGGGAAGCCAGAACCCACGCCTGCATACAGACGAAGTGTTAATTGCACTTTCCAGTACCGCTGCCACCAGTGACCTTGCAAAACTGGCTCTTGCACAGCTTCCAAAATTAAAAGGGTGTCAGGTACATTCCTCTGTTATGCTTTCAGCAGTGGACAAGAAAATATTTAAAAAGTTGGGAGTGCAACTTACTTGTGAAGCTGTTTATGAGCATAAGAAGTTATACTAGGTAAAAAATATCCTAACACAGTATATGAAAGAAGTTGAGTTTTAACTAAAAAGAGGAAAGAGTTTACACATATAACTATGGCAAGCTCTTTCCTTTTATCTTATTTTTTTATTTTATTCTTCGTATCCGTTTGGATTGTTTGACTGCCATCTCCAAGAGTCTTCGCACATTTCTTTAATGCCGAATTCTGCTTTCCATCCCAGTTCTTCTTCTGCTTTTTTTGCGCTGGAGTAGCAGGTAGCAATATCGCCCGGACGGCGTGGTTTGATTGCATAAGGTACTTTTACGCCGGTAGCTTCTTCGAAGTTCTTTACCATATCCAGAACGCTGTATCCTACACCTGTTCCCAGATTGTAAATTTTAAGCCCTGCTTTTTCTTCGATTTTCTTTAAAGCTTTTACATGGCCTTTTGCAAGGTCTACAACATGGATATAATCTCTTACACCTGTACCGTCATGTGTATCGTAGTCATTTCCGAACACACCTAATTCTTTTAATTTTCCTACTGCAACCTGTGTAATATATGGCATCAGGTTGTTTGGAATACCATTTGGATTTTCTCCAATTGTTCCGCTCTTATGTGCTCCGATTGGGTTAAAGTATCTTAAAAGAACGATGTTCCATTCCGGATCTGCTTTCTGAATATCGGATAAAATCTGCTCTAACATGGATTTTGTCCAGCCGTAAGGATTGGTGCACTGACCTTTTGGACATTCCTCTGTGATTGGAATAATTGCAGGATCTCCGTATACAGTAGCGGACGATGAAAAGATAATATTTTTCACATTATGCTTTCTCATAACATCTACTAAAGTAAGAGTACCGGCAATATTGTTTTCATAATATTCCCATGGTTTTGCCACAGACTCTCCTACTGCTTTTAATCCGGCAAAATGAATACAGGAATCAATCTCTTCTTTTTCAAAGATTTCATTTAACGCATCTCTGTCTAAAATATCTGCCTTATAAAATTTAACAGGTTTTCCTGTAATTTTTTCTACTCTTTCCAGAGATTTTTCACTGGAATTGGAAAGGTTATCTACTACTACTACATCATAACCTGCACTCTGAAGTTCTACTACTGTATGGCTGCCGATATATCCGGCACCGCCTGTTACTAATATTGCCATTTTTATTCCTCCTTTGAGAAAAGCACTATTTTTTATGTTTCAAAACACTTTTTATGTTTGTTTATACTCTACCACTTTCTTCCTGAAAATTCAAGTAAAGCTTAACGATATTTGTTTACAATTTCATTCATCTGTTCCAGTTTTTCTTCCATATCTTTTACTAGCTTAAACTGTGTACGACAACGATCCAGATTATGACCTTCTCTGTGTACTTTAAAGTAATGGTCTCCCTCTAAATAATCTGTAAGGAAACGCATACCACATTCATAAGTCATTGTCATTGCACCAATTGGAAGCATATCTAATTCTTCTTTTGTAAGGCTTCCATTACATCCTTCAATAAAGCCTTTTGTATACAAGTCAAATAACTCCATACTACAAGATACTTTAGATAAATCTCTTTCGTCTTCTTCTCCTGTACTTGCTCCGAAACGGATAGAATCACCAAAGTCATTTACTGCAAGTCCCGGCATAACCGTATCTAAGTCAATAACACAAATTGCTTTACGTGTTTCATCATCAATCATAATATTATTTAATTTTGTATCATTATGTGTTACGCGGAGAGGAATTTTTTTCTCAGACTGCATATCACATAAAATGTGTGCAAGTTTTTCTCTTTCTAATACAAAATTAATTTCTTCCTGCACGTCTTTTGCTCTACCGCAGGCATCTTCTTCTACTGCTTTTTTAAACTTAGCAAAACGGTCTACTGTATTATGGAAGTTCACAATTGTCTCATGGAGAGTTTCTGCCGGATAATCTGCAAGAAGTCCCTGAAAATGACCAAATGCAACAGCACTCTGATAGAAATCTTCTTTATTCTGAACTAAGTCATAAGTACTAGCTCCTTCAATAAAGATATAAGCTCTCCAATATTCTCCATCTTCATCTACGCAAAAAGATTTTCCATCTTTTGTAGAAACAATATTCAAAGTTTCTCTTTCTGGGTCTCCGCCATTTTCCTGAATTTTTTTATTCAACCAAGAAGTAACCCCTACTACGTTTTCCATAAGTTCTTCCGGATTTAAGAAAATATTTTTATTCATTCTCTGTAAAATATATCTTCTTGTTGTCCCGTTATCCTCACAAGTAACACGGAAGGTATCATTGATATGACCGCTTCCGTAAGGAATACACTCTACACAAGCTCCCTGAAACTGAAAGCTTTCAATTGTTGCTGTTTTTACTTCTGCCATTTTATTTTTCCTCCCAAAGTTTTTCAGGATATAATCCACTGTCTTTTAAGCTCTGAATTGCAGCTACAACCACCGGCTTATCTTCTTTGTAAGTTACGCCGTACCATTTATCCAGTGATTTTAATACCTGAACCGTAGCTTTTCCTTCGTTTAATAATTCATCCACTACAAATGGAAGGAAGTATTCGCATTTTAATGGATTTTTTTCCAGATTTTCATCTAAGAATTTAGAGAAACGAGCTTTCAGTTCTGCCAGAATACTTGGTGTGAAGCCCCACATATTCATAGAAACTGTGCTGCCTTCCGGAATAACGGTCCATGTCTGTCCGTCATCTTCTGTGTATGCTGTGCCGTTTTCTCTCTTTTCAATATGTGTTCTTTCGTTGATTTTCTGAAGATATCCGTTTTCATCTGTTACACAAACACCTCTTGCAACGTGTCCGTTTTCTGTTAATGTATTTTCTACTACATATCCTACCATTGTGTAACGATATTTATCATCATCTTCATGTGTTGTAAGATAATCGTAAATCATTTTAAATGCGTGACTTCCATAGTAATCGTCTGCGTTAATAACTGCAAACGGAGCGTCAATAGTTCCCAGACAGCTTAAAATTGCATGACCTGTTCCCCATGGTTTTACACGGTCTGCCGGTACTTCGTATCCTTCCGGAATATTCTGTAAGTCCTGAAATACATATTCTACATCAATGACTTTGCTTAAACGGTCACCGATTGCAGCTTTAAAATCTGCTTCATTTTCTTTTTTAATAATAAAGATAACTTTTCCAAATCCTGCTTTTACTGCATCATAGATAGAAAAGTCCATAATGATATGTCCCTGTGCATCTACCGGGTCAATCTGTTTTAATCCGCCGTAACGACTTCCCATACCTGCAGCCATAACTACTAATACTGGTTTTTTCATAACAATATCTCCTTTTCCTATAATTTTTTTCCTGTTTCTTATATTCTTATTCTATCAAAAATTTCTTTAAATTCCTTTGCACAAATTGATTTCTTTTTGTCATTTTTATGTAAATTTCATGTTCTTATCTTCATTTGTAAACACAAAAGAGGCGTTGCACAATATGCAGCGCCTCTTTTCTCTATTGATATTTTTTATTGTAAAGAAATAATAACACCAGCAGACCAACTAATCCGATTAATTCCATAGCCAGACCTGTAAGACTGATATTTTTCTGCCCCACAATAATTAAGCCGAGGCAAACAATAAAAACAATACTTTTAATAATAATCTTTACTGCATTATTCATTACTATTTCCTCCTTATCCTTTCAGACCGCCGAGAGTCATACCCTCAGTTAAACGTTTCTGTACTGCGATATACAGAATTAATGTAGGAAGCATAACAATTACAAGACCGGCATACATGATACCGTAGTTTGTAGCTGTTTTTTCTACTGCCATCAGGTTTTTCAGTCCCATAGCCAGAGTATCGTGTCCATCCATCAATGTGTATGCAATGATATACTCATTCCAGAAGGACAGGAAGTTGAATAAGATAACTGTAATGATACTTGGTTTTGCCATAGGTATCATGATTTTTGTCATAGTCTTAAAGTAACCGCATCCGTCAATGTAAGCCGCTTCTTCAAATCCCTTTGGTAAAGTTTTAAAGTAACCGCTTAACAGATAAATCGTAAACGGAAGACTGGTAGCCGCATAAATCAGCGCCAGAAGGAAACGGTTATTCAGGAAGAAATCTACACCGAATGTCTTATTTGCATCTGACAGCATTAAGAAAATCGGAACTACAATGTAGTTTACGTTAATAAACAGACCGGCCATACAAGCCAGATTTAAAATACCTTTGCATTTAAAGTTAAATCTTGCCAGTACATAAGATGCCGGTAATGCAATTAAAAGCAAGAGACAAAGAGCCAATGCTGTTACCATAACAGAGTTTAAGAAAAACTCTCCCATTCTGGCATCTACAAACGCCTGTTTAAAGTTCTCCCAACGTGGATCTGTCGGAAGCGCCCACGGGTTAATATCTGCACCAATAAATTCTGCATTTCTTTTTACACTGGCCATGAATACCCAGCCAACCGGCACAATAATAGAAATTGCCAGAGCAAAAAGAGCAATATAAATAATAATTTTGGATAAAATCTTACCTAAGCCATTTGATTTTTTCATTTCTTTTCGCTCTCCTTTCTAAAATTCTAAGACTTCTCGATCTGTAATCTTGTTTACAACTGCTGCAAGAACAAATGAGAAAATAAATACTACTACACCGATTGCCATACCATATCCATATACACCTGCGCCATAAGCCTGTTTGTACATGTAGTTCAGTGCAACCTCTGTCTTTCCGTTTGGTCCACCGTCTGTCATAATCTGAACAAACAGGAAGCTTAAGTTAATCGTACTGATAATATAGAAAGTTAATGTTGTACGAATATTATTCCAAATAAGAGGCAGAGTTACTGTGAAGAATGTATGAATTTGGGAAGAACCATCAAGAGATGCTGCTTCGTACAAATCTTCCGGAATTGCTGCCATACTTGCCATATACATAACCATGTAATAACCGATTGCCTGCCATACAAGGGCAAAGATTACGGAATAAAGAACAATTTTCGGCTCACCCATCCACTGATGTACCAATCCATCCAGATGAATTGCCTCTAAAAATGTATTTAACAAACCTGAACTAGGATTGTAAATAGCTCCAAAAATACCTGCTACTACTACGATACTTAAAATATTAGGAATATAGAAAATAACACGGAAGAAATTTTTTCCCTTAAAATCTCCTCTGGATAATAAAGCTGCAAAAAGGACTGCCAATACAATCGTGCAAATCATAACCAGTACAATAACCAGAATTGTATTCTGCATTGCCTCTAAGAATATCTTATCCTGCATCAATTTTGCAAAGTTTTCAAATCCAACAAATTCTTTCTTGTTTGTAATTCCACCCATGCGGTATAAGGACATGTTAAATACTTTTACCGTAGGAACGAAAATGAAAAGTAAGATTAAAAGAACTGCCGGTGCCAGACAGGCAAACACAAAACGTCCCTGTGATTTTTTCCTGTTCATGGTTTTCCTCCTCTTCTTTTAAAAACGGTGAGTCGTAAACAACTCACCGTTTCAATATCCATGTTTAAATTGTGCTTACTTTAAAGCGCCTGCACATTTTTCCCATGTTTCTGTTAACTGTGCCTGCCAATCTTCTACTGTCATTTCACCTGTGTTTACGCTGTATGCTGGTCCGTAAACTGCTTCTTTCATGTTCAGACCTTCGATTGGTTCTGTTGCAACCCATCCACCTGTAACTGTAACAATGTTGTCTGCTGTTGATGCTTCGTAGCAGTCTTTTGTTGTACCTTCCGGTAATTTTTCAGCAGCGCCTTTTACTGGTGCTACAACTGGTGCTGGAGATGTTTTACCTGTTTCTTTATCTGTTGTTTCATTGTTTAATAAAATATCAACAACTGTATCAGAGTACATGAATTTGATAAATTCTTTTGCTAAATCCATGTTTTCAGCTTCTGCCGGAATCCACATCTGCTCTGTGAATGTGTACATTGTCTGAGTTTCATCGCCTTCCCACTTAGGTGCTGGCATCATACCCCATCTGAAGTCTTCTGGTGTAGAAGCAGCCATTTCGCCGATTACCCAGTTACCGTTTGGCATGAATAATGCTTTGTTGTCAATAACGTTCTGCTGGTTGATTTTGAAACCACCGTCAGCGTTTGCATTTGCTACTGTATCTTTTTCTGTATATTCAGGAGATACTAATTTTCCTAAAGTATCCAGAACTTTTTTACCTTCTTCAGATGTCCATGTATCTTTGTCGTATTTGATTGCTTTCTGATAGAACTCTGTTCCGCCAGCCTGTGCTAACATACTGTAAATAGTTGCATCTAAGTAACCTGACTGTGGGAATGTAAATAAAGAAACTCCATCAGCTTTAGCTGCATCGCCTAAAGCAAAGAATTCTTCCCATGTTGTCGGAAGGTCATATTTTTTGTTTTCGCCTTCGAACAGGTTCTTGTTATACCAAAATCCTGTTGGTGTATAGAAAATAGGTGCAAGATAGATTTTTCCGTCAGCGAATGGCTGTGCATCTGTACCGTCTGTGATACCGTCTAACAGTCTGCCTTTTAATTCTTCATCAGCGAATACGTCTGAGATATCAGCGATTGCACCTTCTTTTAACATTGTTTCTGTAAATCCGCTCTTCTGTCCTAAGTTGTAGTATACTACGTCAGGGAATTCACCTTTCTGAATGGATTTTGTTAAGTCCTTGTCCAATTCAGAAGACATTTCTAATTCTACTTCAACACCTTTTTCTTCTTCGAAAGCTGCTGCGATATCTTCCCAGATTTTTTCTCCGTTACCACCTTTGAAAGCAGCTAATTTCAGAGTCTGTTTTTCTCCGCTCTCTCCATTATCTTTGCCTTCTTCTTTACCTGTGTCTGCTGCAGGTTTTTCTTCTTTTGTGTCTCCACATGCAGCAAGTCCGGATAAAGCCATTGTTGAAACAAGAGCCATAGCTACCAGTTTCTTTACCATCTTCATTTTCATTGCTAATTCCTCCCTAATTTGTAGATGATAAACATCTCTTTTAGATTTTATACATCACATTATAACACATTTTTCAATTTTGTATTTATATTATTTATTGCATATTTTGCACAATCCACTTTCTTTATGGTGATTTCACCCAAAAACAGCCTGTCCTTCTTGTTTATTTATACTTTTCTTCTATTATTTTTTTAAATATGTAGGTTTTTCTTTCGTCACCTTCACCAACACAAGTCAATAATTTTGCAAATCATCTTGTATTTTACGAAAAATTCCCTTATAGTTGTAAATAGTTTGAACGAATGGAGGAATGTAATTTTGAATAAACCGAATATTCTGCTTATTATGACAGACCAACTTCGTGGAGATTGTCTGGGATTTGCGGGGCATCCTGATGTAAAAACTCCTTATCTTGATACCCTTGCCAGCCGAGGCGTTTCTTTTGACAATGCTTACAGCTCCTGTCCAAGCTGTATCGCCGCAAGAGCCGCTCTTCATACCGGTATGGCACAGGAACATCACAGACGTACCGGATATGAAGATAATATTCCGTGGGAATACCCAAATACCATGGCAGGAGAGCTTTCCAAGGCAGGCTATTACTGCCAGTGCGTAGGAAAAATGCACGTACACCCTCTTCGCAACTATCTGGGCTTTCACAATGTAGAACTCCATGACGGATACCTGCACAGCGCACGATATACCAATGTGCCGTGGCAGGAGTCACAGAAAAATGCTGACGATTATTTCCACTGGTTAAAGCAGGAAAAGGGAATTGATACAGATGTAACAGATACGGGATTAGAATGTAACAGTTGGGTAGCACGTCCTTGGATTTATGAAGAAAAGTATCACCCCACCAACTGGGTGACAGACAGAAGTATTGACTTTTTAAGAAGAAAAGACCCACAAAAACCTTTCTTCCTTATGGCATCTTATTTAAGACCACATCCGCCTTTTGATGCGCCGTCTTATTATTTCGACCTGTATAACAAAAAAGAGCTGACGCCTCCTGCTGTGGGCGATTGGGAAACCACAGAAGAATTACAGGCTATGGGACGTGTCTTTGACTCAAAATGCGGTCCCTCTGATGCAGTGCTTATCCGAGAAGCTCAAATCGGCTATTATGCCTGCATTACTCATCTGGACCACCAAATCGGACGCTTGATACAGGCACTTGTGGAATATGGTGTCTATGACAACACACTTATTCTCTTTACCTCAGACCACGGTGAAGAGCTGTGTGACCATCACATGTTCCGAAAATCCAGACCGTATCAGGGCAGCATCCGTATTCCTATGATTGTGTCAGGAAACGATAAATTTCTTTCAGGTATGAAACAGGGAACGGTTTCCCACAGTGTGGTAGAACTTCGAGATGTTATGCCTACCCTCCTTGATTTTGTAAACGCAGATATTCCCGACAGTGTAGATGGGAAAAGTATGCTTCCGTTAGTTACAAATCCTGATGAGAAGCTGCGGGACGTGCTTCACGGCGAACACTCTTACGGCCCTTACTCCAATCACTGGCTGGTTTCCTCCTACGACAAATTTATCTGGTACAGCGAAACAGGCACAGAACAATACTTCCGTATCAGCGAAGACCCAAAAGAGCTTCATGATGAAATATCCAATCCGGCTTACCAAAAACGCATTGAACAGCTTCGGCGCACACTGATTGAAACCTTAAAAGACCGCCCG
Organism: Blautia hansenii DSM 20583; assembly: GCF_002222595.2. Classification (NCBI taxonomy): domain Bacteria; kingdom Bacillati; phylum Bacillota; class Clostridia; order Lachnospirales; family Lachnospiraceae; genus Blautia; species Blautia hansenii. Next base: position 684,156 of record NZ_CP022413.2, on the reverse strand, counting down.
GAAGGCTTTTCAGACGGTACACAGCTCATTACCGGCTGCCCGTATCCGCCTTACATGCCGGATAAAGCTCAAAAAGAAGGAAAATAAATTAGAAAGTGCTGTTGAAGCAATTTTCCACCTGTGGCAAATTGTTTCAACAACATAGCAGCCATACATCTCCGTGATTTTTATACCATATATTATTCTCAACTATGAGATGTATAAAAATACTCCGCTGTTCCATAGACAAACAATCGGAACATTTTAAAAGTTTTTCAAGCATAGCGATGCCTTGAGAACCGTGTCTGAGTGCACCAGCACGAGTTTGGTGAGCAAGGCATCTATAAGCGGCGCAGAAAAACTTAAAAATGGACGAGTTTTCTATGGAACAGCGGAGAACGTTATTATAATCTTGCTGCCAGCCATTCCCATCTTACAATACTGTATTCAAAAAATTCCTGATATGCTTCGCAGAAATAATTCTTATTTTCTTTTGTATAATTTCTTCTGCAGCCTCCTCTGCAAAGAGGGTACCACTTACAAGCCTTACAATTCTCCCCTCGCTTTACGCCTTCCTTAAAAAATTCCATATCCGGTAAAATTCCCTGAAAGAAGCGGAAATTTTCATCCGTCACATTGGCAACTCTGCAATTATCCAGCACATAAAAATCACATGGATAAATATCACCGTTTGCTTCTACAATATTCTGCATGGAACATCTTCCTGTCTGAGAGCAGGCTTCCGGCGGCATTCCCTTTAACATAGAAAACCAGTTGTCAAATTCACGAATAGAGACGATTTCTCCCTTTTGAATATCCTCAAACCATAAGTCAAAAAGCTCCTTCAATGCTTCTGCATACACCTTGGGCGTTAAAGACCAAGGGTATTGTCCTTCTTCCTCTCCCATAGGGTCTAAGCAGGGAATATACTGCTGATAATAAAAGCCTTCTTTCTTTAAAAAGCGATAAATAGAAGCTATCTTTTTTGCACTCTGTTTGGTAAGCACACAAAGAATATTTACTTCTACCTTATTTCTCAGCAATTCTTTTGCATTTTTCAGAACAAGAGCAAAGGTTCCCTTCTTTTTAGCGTCCTGTCTGTTTCTGTCATGAATTTCTTTTGTTCCGTCTAAGGAAATTCCAACTAAAAAGTTGTTTTCTTTTAAAAATTTTACCCAGTTATCGTCTAAAAGTGTTCCGTTTGTCTGAAGGCAGAAATTTACTTTTGTTTCTTTCTTTTTATATTTTTTAACACATTCCACAAATTTCTCAAAAAATTCCAGTCCTGCAAGTGTAGGCTCACCGCCCTGAAATCCAAAGGTGCAGAAATCTTCTGCTTCTTCCAAGGCCTTTTTTACCAGTATTTCCATGGTATCTTCTTTCATAATTCCATAAGAAGGAATTTCTCTGTTTTTACATTCATCTTCATAAAAACAATAAGAACATCTTAAATTACAATTTGAAGATGCCGGTTTTATCATCATCTGCATATATTTCATGTTTCTTCCTCTTTCTCCTGTACTTTTCTTTATTGTAGCTTTTTCCCTTTATAAATACAACAATTTTATCCAAATGTAGATTTTTCTCTCGTTTTCCTTTATAATAAAGTTAATATTCATTCTTTTTAGGAGGTTTATCATGCCATTTAAAAGTTTAGAATTGATTGAAGATGTGAAAATTGACAGCATTATTACAATTCATTACTTTGAATATATGAGTGATTATAGTTTTCCGGGAGAGAGCCATGACTTTTGGGAATTTTTATGCGTAGATAAAGGCGAAGTAGAAATTACTGCCGACAACAGAGCTTACACCTTAAAAAAAGGAGAAATTATTTTCCATAAGCCAAATGAATTCCATACCGTTCGTGCTAACGGAAAAATTGCCCCTAATCTGGTGGTTATTTCCTTTGACTGTACCTCTCCCTGTATGGATTATTTTCAGGATTTAAAAACAAGCATTGGAGAGACAGAGCGTAATCTCATTGCTCAGATTATTTATGAGGCAAAACGCTGTATCAAAACACCACTAAACGACCCGCAGACAACGGAAATGGTACGAAATCAAGATGCTCCCTTTGGTTCAGAGCAGTTAATTAAAATTTATCTGCAAGCTCTTTTGATTACGATTATCCGCAATCTTCAGCTGGGACAGTATTCTGCTCCTGCCATAAAATCCATGAAGCTGAAAAGTGACGATTTATTATACAATAAAATCACTACTTATCTGGAAGAGCATATTCGTGAGCATCTCACCATTGAAACGATATGCCGTGACAATCTCATTGGCCGTTCTCAGCTTCAAAAGCTTTTCAGAGAGCATGACCAGTGTGGTGTGATTGACTATTTCTCCCGTTTGAAGGTAGAACTGGCAAAACAGCTTATTCGAGAAAATCATCACAACTTTACGCAGATATCAGAATTTATCGGATATACCTCTATCCACTACTTTTCTCGTCAGTTTAAAAAAATCACGGGAATGACACCTTCTGAATACGCATCTTCGATTAAGGTAATTTCTGACAGAAAATAGACTTTCTGCATTTTAGCATTGAGTTTCCTTTCTGTTCATATTATAATGAAAGAAAATTTAGAAAAAAGTATTTAATTACTTTACAAAAAGGAGTATGGGGAATGAAAATCTACAAAACAAAAAATTACGATGAAATGAGTAAAAAAGCAGCACATATCATTGCTTCTCAAGTTATTTTAAATCCTGACTGCGTACTTGGTCTTGCAACAGGTTCTACACCTGTGGGCACTTATAAAAATCTGATTGAATGGTATCAGAACGGAGATTTGGATTTCTCACAGATTACCTCCTGCAATCTTGACGAATACAGAGGTTTAAGCGGAGATAATGACCAGAGCTATCGCTATTTTATGAACCACAATCTTTTTGACCACATAAATATTCGCAAAGAATGTACTTATGTTCCTGACGGATTGGACAAGGACAGCGATGCAGCATGCAAAGCTTACGAAGAAATCATTGAAAAAGTAGGCGGTATTGACTTACAGCTTTTAGGTCTTGGTCATAACGGACATATCGGTTTCAACGAGCCTGCCGATGAATTTCCTAAGACAACACATTGTGTAGACTTAACAGAAAGCACAATTCAGGCAAATAAACGTTTCTTTGAAAACGAAGCGGATGTGCCTCGTCAGGCATATACAATGGGTATCGGCACAATTATGAGCGCAAAAAAAATCCTTGTTGTTGTAAGCGGTGAAGACAAAGCTGAAATCTTAAACAAAGTAATCAACGGACCGATTACTCCACAGGTTCCTGCTTCTATTTTACAGCTTCATCCAGATGTAACAATCGTAGCTGACGAAGCAGCTTTATCTAAAACAAAATAATTTTTTATAAAACGTAATTACTATAAAAATGCTGTCACTTTAAGTATTATCTAAAAATGATATATACTTAATGCGACAGCATTTTTTTAATTTGTTTTAATTTTCTTTAATTCTTTCCATTTCAGGCGATTTCCATAGTGCATAACAGAAGCGCTGTATATGCGGGTGGAAAACATTGTTACAATTACAATGGCAAGCACTAGAAGGAAAACGGAAATCCCCAATTCCTTCATGGTAATCTCCCCTGTAATCAGCTTAAACGGTACTGCAAAGGGTGAAGAAATCGGCAGATAAACAGCCAGCTTGGAAAGCATTCCGCTTCCCCCTCCCATAACAGAAGTAAAATATCCCAGATAAAATCCGATAATCACAAGAATACTCACCGGCATCATAGCGGAGTTTAAATCCTCCATTTTGCTCACGGCAGCGCCGCATACAGAATTCATAACTGCATAAAGAGCATATCCCAAAATAAAATAGATAATCAGGAACACCAGTGTTTTCGGTGTAAAGCCTGAAACAGCTAAATCCACACCGGCAATCTGAAAGCCCTCCGGAAGGATAAATTTGTAGCAAAATGCAGCAAACGCCATCAGCCCTACCAGCTGAAGAAGTCCTAAAACACCCATAGCCAGACATTTTCCAATCAAGATTTTGGAAGGCTTGGCTGAAATAATCAAGGTTTCCATAACTCTGGATGTCTTTTCTGAGGAAATGGACATTGCTACACCATAGCCATAATAATATACGGCAAAGAACATGACGAAGGTAAGCAAAAGTCCCACCACATATTCTGTTAAATTCATATTTCCTATAAATCTCTGGGTATAGGTAAGCGGTGTCTGAATAGCATCAACTTCTCCTTTCTCCAGTCCGTTTTCTGTAAGAAGGTGAGACTGCCATACTTTATTGCAGGCGTCTGTAATGGTATCTGCCTGTACCTTACTCAAAAAGTTGCTCACGGTAATCTCCAGAACCGGAGCTGCATCCTTTTCCTGAATAGAAAGAATAGCCACGTTTCTGCTTTTGCTTTCATCCACAGCTTTTTCCAGCCCTTTTACCTCATCCTGTTCTATGGATTTAAAATTCATTCCCGGATAAGCTGCTTTCAAATACTCTATTTCCTTCTCAAAGACTCCAGTTTCATCAACTAAGTAACAGGTTCCACTGTATTCGGTCTTAGTGTCTGTGCCTTCTTCCCCATTGTCAAAGAATGACATTACACGGGGAATGGCACACATAACGCCTAAAAGAACCATAATTACAATCGTGGAAATCCAAAAAGCTTTCTTTCTAATTCCTTCTTTAAATGTATAAGAAAATACGGTTAAAATCTGCTTCATTTGCTTTCCCCTGCCTTTCTGACGAAAATTTCCTGTAAGGATGGTTCACGGATTTCAAATTTTAAAGGATAGATGTTTGACTCTGTCATTCGTCTTAAAAATCTATGCGCCATCTCATCTCCCTGTATCTTATATTCTGTCTCAGCCGCTCTTTTTTCAAAAAGCTCCAATCCTTCTGCCTGTGCCAAAGTGCTGACATCCTCCTGCGCAGCTACTACCAGATTGGTATGTCCGTACCCTGCTTTGATTTCTTTTAAATTGCCTTTTAAAAGAGTTTTTCCTCTGTCCAGAATAACCAGATTTTCGCAGTATTCTTCCACCGTTTCCATCTGATGGGTACTTAAAATAATATATTTCCCCTCTGCTACAAGCTCCTTTACCAGATTTCTCAACACCTGTGCATTTACAGGGTCTAAGCCGGAAAAAGGTTCGTCCAGAAAAATCAATTTCGGATTATGTATAATTGCCGCAATTAACTGAACCTTCTGCTGATTTCCTTTCGACAGCTTTTCTGCCGGCGTATTCTGATATTCCGACACCCGCAGCCTTTCCATAAGCTCCAGTGCAGATTTTTTTGCTTTTTCCTTCTTCATGCCTCGCAGTCTTCCAAAGTAAACCAACTGCTCCAGCACTTTCGTCTTCATATAAATTCCTCTCTCCTCCGGAAGATATCCAAAGGACAAGGTTTCTCTTGAAATAGGAGTGCCGTTCCACAGCGCTTCTCCCTCATCCGGCTGCATAATCCCCAAAATATTGCGGATAGTCGTGGTTTTCCCTGCTCCGTTTGTTCCCAAAAGTCCGAATACCCCCGGCTCTTTCATCTCAAAGGATAAATGATCCACGGCTGTTTTTTCTCCGAATTTCTTTGTAATTCCTCTTACTTCTAATCCCATGTTACTCCTCCTTATCTTTTCTTTTCGTATTCATAGCAATAAATCAATGACTGAGAAACCCATATCACCATTAAAATCAAAAATGGTACTATCCCAATTTCCACTGCATTAGATACAAGTAAAAGTCCGATAAAGACCGCCAGATACACAAACTGCGTTCTTAACTGTGTATAATATGCCGCTTGAAACAATCTTAATTTTTCTCTTTCATCACAGCTTTCCAGCCATTCTTTATTAAAATTCCAGCTAAAGAAATTCCCTCTCTTTTCCGGATTAATTTTCTTATCATACTTTATTAATTTCCCCATAAAAAATAAGTTCCAAAATACGATAAGTGCATAAATCAGAACAGCTGCAACAGACAACATCGAAACCATACTTGTTTCTGTATGCAGATTTGCAATAGAAATTCCCGAAATACACATTTCACCTATCATAAAAATAGATAAAACACTCTGATATCTCTGAATACTTCTTTCCAGCCGCTCGGTTTCTTCTTCTGAGTCTTCGTCCCATTGTTTCAGCTTTTTCGCTGCTATAAAAGTAAGCAGAGGAGCTAAAATAAAAAGTACGAAAGATAAAAACATCAGCATCCAATCACTGTAATGTCCTGTAATACTCTCTGCTTCCTGCAAAATATTTGCAATATCGTCTTTAAACCAAAAGCAGACGGCGCTTCCTGCACCTCCGATAAACGCTCCTAAAAGCATAAGGAGCGCTATTTGTATCATGCCCTGCACACGTCCCGTTTCTTTTTTCTTTTCCTTACTCATCTTCATCCTCCTCATATCTAAATATTTCTTCTACGGTTGCGTTGCACTCCTTTGCGATTTTCAAAGCCAGCGTTACAGACGGAGAATAATCTCCTCTTTCAATTAAACTGATAGTCTGTCTGGAAGCTCCGACTCTTTTGCCAAGCTCCTGCTGGTTAATCCCCAGCCTTGCCCGATATTCCTTCAGGCTGTTATATAATGGCATTTCTCTTTCTCCCCCCCGAATTTTTTGACTTATTTTCTTGTCGTTATGACAATTATATTTGTCATAATTGTAGCAGATGACAATTTTCTTTGTCAAGCAGTTTTTAAAAAAGAAGCTGTGCTTTAAACACAACTTCTTTTTTTCATTCCCCACAAAATTCCTAAAGGCACTATGGTAAGGACAACTCCCAGCCATAATGGAATAGGAAACATTCCTAAAGCCGTACCTAAGAAATTTACAAAGAAATGACACCAGATTACACATTTTAAACTTTTATATTTATACATTACAGCGCCAAATAACAAACCTGCGAAAAAGGCATAGGAGGACTGAATAATATTGCCGTGTATTATTCCGAAATACAATGCTTGTAAAATATTGGCAACCCAGAACGGAAAGGATTTTTCCAATATTTTTAAGGTCAGCCCTCTGAAAATCAATTCCTCTACAAAAGGCGCTAAAAGCATGGTATATACTATGGAGAAAAAGGTAGGGCTGTACATTCCCAAACTTTCCATAACCTCTCCGTAATTTTCCATCTCCTGAGGAAACAGACCGGAAATTCCGGTGAGTGCAAAGCTTGTGCAGAACTGAATTGCGCCCCCTAAAAGAGCAAGACCTATCCACCCTGTTGGTGAAACCGCAATCTGAGCTGTATCTTCCTTCTTTTTCAGACTTTGATACCAAAATCCACCGATAAGCAGTGTCACAGAATTAATCAGCACCCCATCAAAATAAGGAGGATAATCTCTCCAGAATAAAAATACAAGACTTACCACACTCTGAATGGCAAGCCACATGACAACAGGCAAAAGACTTTGTAAGATTGCTTTTGATTTCTCCATTTATTTCTCTTCCTCGTTTATTTCTTCAAAGTGAAATGCTTTCTTTCCCAAAGCATAATCCTGTACTGTCTGTCCCTGTCCGAATAGCTTATATTTATAAGTTACCAGACCTTCCAGCCCTACCGGTCCTCTGGCATGAATTTTTCCTGTGCTAATCCCCACTTCTGCTCCAAATCCATAGCGGAAACCGTCTGCAAATCTGGTGGAACAATTATGATACACCCCTGCAGAGTCCACAAGCTGCATAAACTTTTCTACATTTTCCTGATTTTCACTTAAAATACAATCTGTATGATGAGAACCATACTTGTTAATGTGATAAATTGCTTCCTCTACATCTTCTACAATTTTCACAGAAATCGTCATGTCTAAATACTCTGTATGAAAATCTTCTTCCTGCATTTCTTCACATTCTATCATCTGCTGTACTTCTTTTGTTCCTCTTATACTTACGCCTGCTGCTTTGAGAGCTTTTTCTGCCTCCGTCAGGAATTCCTGTGCAATCTGTCTGTTTACCAGCAAGGTCTCCACTGCATTACAAGCTGCCGTATACTGTGTCTTGGCATCAACAAGCACAGGGATTGCCTTCTTGATATCATAAGAATTATCTACATAAATATGACATACTCCGTCTGCGTGTCCCATAACCGGAATTTTTGTATGGTTCATAATATACTGTACAAAGCTGTTAGAGCCTCTTGGAATTAGCAAATCCACACAGTCATGGCAGGAAAGGAGCTCATCAATTTCCTGATGCTGCTCTGCCTGAAGCATACAGCCTTTTGGCAGACCGCATTTCGTCACAGCCTGATAAATAATCTCGAATAAAACCTTATTTGTCCGTGCTGTTTCTTTTCCACCCTTTAATACAGCACAATTTCCGCTTTTGATACAAAGAGAGGATATCTGTACCAGCGCATCCGGTCTTGCCTCAAAAATAACGCCGATTACTCCAATGGGACAGGTTACCCGATACAGATTTAAATTTTCATCTAATTTCCTTGCAAGCTGTACTTTTGAAAGTGGGTCGGGAAGTTTTCTTAATTGCTCCATCCCTTCTGTGACCGCTTTTAATTTTTCCTCATCAAATTTCAGTCTTTTCATTACAGAGGGTAAAACTTGCGCTGCTTTCGCAGCTTCCATGTCTTCTTTGTTTGCCTGAAAAATTTCTTCTTTATGCTCCTGCAATGCCAAAGCTGCTGCTTTTAATGCCTGATTTCTGGTTTCCAAAGAAAGTGCAGCCATTTTCGGACTGTCTTCCTTCATCTTTCTTACTTCATTTCTGATATTCATAATCTTCATCCTTTACTCAATCCATAGGTCACTTGTTGTTTCATTATAGTCTCTTTGCCTGCCAAGCGCAACGTTTTCTACATCTGCTTTCTAACAATCTTATATTCATCTTCCATTTGGAAATATGGGCAATTATAAAAAGTATCTGATAAAAAGCGGCTCATCTCATCTTCATCTAAATTCACATCACAAACATAATATCCTAAATCTTCATCGTAAATATAATTGCTGCAATACTCACAGCCTGCTGTTTTTCCTAATTTTTTTTCCATTTTTTCATTCCCTTTCTGTGCTTTCTATTCAGATATATCAAAAACCATATTCTTTGTCAAATACTCATTGCAAATATACTTATTAGTGCTATAATGAAACTTGATTTTTATATAATCTTTATGTCATTCTTATTTTCTTTATATTATTTTAATAACATTTGGAGGTTCTTATGAAGATTATTATTGTGGGCTGCGGCAAGATTGGAAGCACCTTAGCTGAACAGCTCAGTTACGAGCAGCATGACCTTGTGGTTATCGACACAAACCCACGAAAAATCCAACAGCTTTCCGAAAGCATTGACGTTATGGGTATTGCCGGAAATGGCTCCAGTGTTAATGTGCTTTCCGAAGCCGGCGTTGAGGATGCCCATATTTTAATTGCTGTTACAGGCTCTGACGAATTAAATCTACTCTGCTGTGTCATTGCAAAAAAAGTGAGTAAATGCCACACCATTGCCCGTGTCCGCAATCCGATTTATAACAAAGAAAGGAATTTTATCCGAAAAAGTCTTGGTATTTCTATGATTATCAATCCAGAATACTCTGCGGCAATGGAAATCTCCAGACTTCTGCGTTTTCCGTCTGCCATTAAGCTTGACACCTTTGCGAAGGGCAGAGTGGAATTGATGAAATTTAAAATTCTGCCGGAGTTTCGTTTAGACGGACTTTCCGTTATGGAAATCGTAGATAACCTGAAATGTAATGTTTTAATCTGTGGTGTGGAAAGAGACAGTGAAGTGTTTATTCCGTCCGGAAATTTTGTATTAAAGGACTATGATTTTATTTCTATCATTGCCTCCCCTGCCAATTCTGCAAAATTTTTCAAAAAAATAGGCGTAACCACAAATCAGGTAAAAAATGCCATGATTGTAGGCGGAGGAACCTTAGGGTACTATCTGGCAGCACTTCTTGACGAATTGAAAATCCATGTGCGTATGGTAGAGTCCAACGTTTCCCGCTGCGAGGAATTAAGTGAGCTTTTGCCTAGAATTACCGTTATCTGCGGTGACGGAACAGATAAAAAGCTTCTCTTAGAGGAAGGACTTACACAGACAGAAGCTTTTGTTACACTTACCAATATGGACGAGGAAAATATCCTCCTTTCTCTGTTTGCCAAGAAAAACTCTCATGCCAAGCTGATTACAAAGGTAAATCGTATTGCTTTTGATGATATTATTGATGGACTGGATTTGGGAAGTGTCATTTATCCGAAATACATTACTGCGGACTATATTCTGCGCTATGTGCGTGCTATGGAAAACTCTTTAAGCAGCAATGTAGAAACTCTTTACCATATTTTAGACGGACAGGCAGAGGCTCTGGAATTTGCTGTAAAGGAAAGCTCCTCAATTACCAATACACCTTTATCTGATTTAAATTTAAAAGATAATCTGTTAATTGCCTGCATCAATCGAAACGGCAATATCCAAATTCCAAGGGGACAGGATACTATTCAGGTAGGGGATACGGTAGTTGTTGTAACATCTATTCCGGGTTTACGTGACTTAAAAGACATTCTGAAAAAATAACAATCAGGAGATATTATGAATTACTTAATTGTAAAATCCATTATCGGCAGGGTATTGTATTTTGAAGCAGCTTTCATGCTTCTTCCCTGCTTTACAGCCCTTATTTATCAGGAATACAGCGGCTGGTCCTTTGTATTTACTGCGCTTTTATGTGTATTGGTCGGCGCAGTTCTAACACGAAAAAAAACGAAAAATACGGTTTTTTATGTAAAGGAAGGCTTTGTATCGGTTGCACTGAGCTGGATTGTACTGAGTTTTATGGGAGGACTTCCTTTTCTTTTCAGCGGTGTGATAAGCAATCCCATTGATGCTCTTTTTGAAACAGTTTCCGGTTTTACCACAACCGGAGCCAGTATTTTAAAGGATGTGGAAGTGCTTCCCCACTGCATGCTTATGTGGCGAAGTTTTACCCACTGGATTGGCGGTATGGGTGTGCTGGTCTTTCTTCTTACTTTCATGGAAATGCACGGTGGCTCACACATGAACCTTATGAAAGCAGAAAGTCCCGGTCCGTCTGTGAGCAAGCTGCGTCCTACGGTACGTTCCACAGCTAAAATCCTTTATATTATCTATATTGTTTTAACAACCGTAGAAATTCTTCTGCTATTGGCAGGGGGAATGCCTTTGTTTGACTCTTTGACAACCAGCTTTGGTACTGCAGGTACCGGTGGATTTGGTATTAAAAATGACAGTATCGGAGGTTACTCTCCCTATATACAGATTGTTGTAACTGTTTTCATGATTTTATTTGGCGTCAACTTTAACGCTTACTTTTTAATCTGGTGCAGAAAATTTACGCAGGCTTTCCGTATGGAGGAGGTTCGCTGTTACTTCGGAATTATTTTTGCATCTATCGCAGTAATTACGTTAAATATTGCCCACCTTTATTCCGGTGTGGGAGAGGCTTTGCGCCACGCAGCCTTTCAGGTAGGCTCCATTATCACTACTACCGGATATGCAACTACGGACTTTAACCTGTGGCCGCAGGCTTCCAGAACTATTTTGGTTCTTCTGATGTTTATCGGTGCATGTGCAGGAAGTACCGGCGGCGGTATTAAAGTGTCACGTTTCATTATTTTAATTAAAACAATAAAAAAAGAACTCCATACCTTACTTCATCCTCGCAGTGTCCGCAAATTAAAGCTGGACGGCCATACCTTGGAGCATGAGGTTGTTCGTTCTACAAATGTATTTCTGATTGCCTATGTTTTAGTTTTTGCCCTTTCCATTCTCCTTATCAGTTTTGACGGACTGGATATGGTAACAAACTTTACCGGTGTTTCCGCAGCACTGAATAACATCGGACCCGGATTGGAATTAGTCGGTCCGACACAGAACTTTTCCATTTTCTCCAATGGTGCAAAGCTGGTGCTTACTTTTGATATGCTTGCCGGAAGACTGGAATTATTCCCAATGTTATTGTTGTTTGTAAGGGAAACATGGAAGAAGTATTAAAATAAAGAGTTGTTACATGAAAGACGTATTCCGAGTATCTATATATTTCGGATACCACTCAATGTATCAACTCTTTTTTATTTTCTCTGCTAATTCAAGTATTCTTGCATGGATTGCATGTATCGTTTTTGAAAATTCAACGTCATCCTTTCCGGTAGGATCATTCAATCCCCAATCTTCTCTATATTGGCATGGTATTATAGGACAATTTACATTACATCCCATTGTAATTACAATATCTACCGGAGGTATTTCAGACAGCAATTTGACTACGGCAGGAATTATGAACACATACAAAAGCTACTTTAGGTTTTTTCATTATAAATTACCAACCTTTCGCTGTTTTATTATTTCATCAACAATTCTTTCACTTCTTCTACCTTCAATACTTTTCCATAAGATATTACTTCTCCGTCAATCACTAATGCCGGTGTAGACATAACTCCATAACCGGCTATTTCCACAAAGTCTGTTACATGGTCAATCTCGTAGTCTAATTGAAGCTCAGATATTGCCGTTCTGGCTGTTTTTTCTAATTCCATACATTTTATACAGCCTGAACCCAGTATTTTAATACCCTTCTCTTGTTTTTTACTTTCTGCATTTTCCATTGTTTCTGATGTGCAATTTCCACCACAGCAACATGTTTTTGTTTCTTTTTTCTTTCCAAATAATTTCATTTCTTATTCTCTCCTTTCAAATAAATAGTGTACTAAAAATATTAAACAGATAGCCTACAAGGATAATCCCAAACGTACAAATGGCAATAAATAGAGCCAATAATTTAGGCTTTACTGCTTTTTTCAGCATGATTAAAGACGGTAAACTAAGTGTTGTTACTGCCATCATAAATGATAAAATTGTACCCAACTGTGCTCCTTTTGCAAGCAAAGCCTCTGCAACCGGAATTGTTCCAAAAATATCAGCATACATAGGTATTCCCACAAGTGTGGCTAAAATAACTCCAAATGGATTATTACTTCCCAAAATATTTTCAATCCATATTTCCGGTATCCAGTTATGAATAATTGCACCAATACCTACGCCAATCAGAATATATGAAAATACCTTTTTGAATGTTCCCACAACCTGTTCTTTCGCATATTGAACTCTATCCTTTTTCGTTAAGACAGGAGAACTAATATCAACTCTGCCCGCATTTTTGACGAAATCCTCCACATATTTTTCCATGTGTAATTTTTCAATTAAACTACTGCCAATTACAGCTATTATCAAACCGACAATTACATAAGCAAAAGCCACCTTTGTACCCAAAATACTCATTAGCAATACAAGACTTCCCAAATCCACCATAGGGGAAGAAATCAAAAAAGAAAAAGTTACGCCTAACGGTAATCCTGCGCTTGTAAACCCGATAAATAACGGAATAGAAGAACAGGAGCAAAATGGTGTAACCGTTCCCAGCAATGCGGATATAGCATTAGCTCCGATACCATGAAAACGTCCTAGAATTTCCTTGCTTCGTTCTGGCGGAAAGTAACTTTGAATATACGAAATAAAAAAAATCAGCAAACATAATAAAATTGTAATTTTGATTACATCGTATAGAAAAAACTGAACGCTTCCCCTTAAACAACTGTTAAGGTCTCCCCCTATCAATGACAGTCCCTGCCCGATAAAACCATTTAACCATTTCATGCCTAATATTTGGTCTTGAAAAAATAACCATATTGTATTTAATACTTCCAAAAAATCCCTCCTCTATCTAACATATCAATTTTTTTTGATGTGAAAATTTTTTATAAAAGCCATCTTCCGATGACCTTTATTTACAACAGCTTGATTGGTTTTCAATATTTGGTGTTGTTAATTCTAACAATCGTTTTGAGGCATATTCGCTTCCGCTTTTACTGAGGCTGTAATGCGTCCACTTTCCCTCTTGTCTTGCAATAACAATGCCAGAGTCGCAAAGTATTTTCATGTGATAAGACAGGGCTGACTGTCCTATGTTCATATTTTCGATTAGAACACATGCGCATTTTTCTCCACTTTTCAGGTAGTCTAAAATAGTTAATCTTTTTGTATCGCAGAGAGCCTTGAATATTTTCGCATCCTTTGAAAAATCAGTCATTATCACCACTCCTCACATCAATTTTTTTTGATGTATATATTCTAAATCTGATAAATAGATTTGTCAATACCTCATATCAAAATATTTTAATATGTTTTCAAATTTCCTTCCCTCTTAAGACTAAGAGTGGTATAATTCCCTTTAAAGAAAGGTTTATAAATCCCTACTTTCGGAGGTATACAACATGAATAAAACAGGAAAATTTCTTGGCATTATTTTAATGCTGCTATTAGGTATTCTACTTCTTTCTTTTGCTTTTCAGCCGCCCAAGGTTTTTACTTTTTTAAACGGATACAGTGACCGTATCGTATGTGGTCTTGTAGGTGGATTTCTTTTACTCGCCGGTGTTATGAATATCTTTCATAGAGAAAAATAATGAACACACAAAAAGGAGCTATTGCTTTAGGTCCTATTCGGAAATATTTCTGAATAAGCTTTCAAAGCGACAACTCCTTATAATTTTATATTTCTTATGATTTCTTAAAGAAAACCTGTATTTTTGTTCCTTTCTCAGGCTCGCTGTTTAAAGTAATCTGAGCATGATGCAGCGCTGCTCCGTGTTTTACAATAGAAAGCCCCAGACCGGTTCCTCCTGTTTTTCTGGAATGGCTCTTATCCACCCGATAAAAACGTTCGAAAATTCGCTCTTGCTCTTCTTTGGCAATTCCGATTCCGTTATCTTCCACAGTAAAGCACACATGGTCTTCTGTGGTACTCAAAGAAACCTTTACATATCCACCTTCTCGATTGTATTTCATGGCATTATCCACCAGATTGTAACACATCTCATATAAAATGTGGCGAACTCCATAGATTTCCACATTGCTTCCCTCTATGGAAAGAGTTATATTTTTCTTTTTCGACTGCAAAGTTAAGTTCTGACAGATATCCTGTGCAATTTCATAGATATCCACATTTTCAAAAGGCATTTCTCCGCTTTTTTCATCTAATTTAGAGATTTCAATAATGTCCTGCACAAGGCTCGTCAGACGGCTTGCTTCGTCATAAATACGTCCTGCAAACTCGGATATATCCTGTGGTCTTACCATGCCGTTTTTCATAATCTCCGCATAACCGGATATGGACATCAAAGGTGTTTTCAGCTCATGAGAAACATTTGCGGAAAATTCCCTGCGGACCGCCTCTGCCTGTTTTAATTCTTCTACCTGACTGGCAATCTGCTTATTCTGCTCATCTACACGGTTCAAAAGAGGACGCAGCTCTTCATATTCCACATTCTTCAGCGGATGCTCCAAATCCAGTCTGTTAATAGGCTCTATCAGCTTTTTTGTCTGTCTTTCAATTAAAAGAAAACCCAGCGCAAGAATAATTAAAAACAAAATCCCCATAAGGGTGAAACTGGAAACCATGGTATGAAAAACACTGTCCGTTGTTTTTGCAACTCTTAAAATGTCCCCGTTATCCAGCTTTACCGCATAATAAAAAGTCTGGTCTGAAAGGGTTTCCGAAAAGCGAATTTGCTCTCCTTCTCCCTTTTCCATTGCCTCCTGAATTTCCGGACGGTTTCCGTGATTTTCCAGTTCTTCGGGATGGCGCTCTGAGTCGTACAAAATCTTTCCTTCTGCATTTAAAAGAGTAATTCTGCTGGTAGTAAGCTGCCCCGTTTCCTGTGTCAGATATTCCATACCTGTGCTTTCCAGACCATAACGAATATACTCAGCTTCGTTTTTTACATCCTGCTGCATATAGCTGTTATATTTGTCGTACATAATGCCGCTGGCGGCAAGGAAACTCAAAAAAATTCCCAATGCCACCAGCACGCCTACGTTATTCATAATTCTTTGTTTCATTGGCTGTCCCCAATCCGATAACCCACGCCTCTTACGGTTTCGATTAAAAATCCTGAGTCACCCAGCTTTTGTCTGAGAGTTCTGATATGTACATCTACGGTTCTTGTCTCTCCCGCACATTCATAACCCCATATTTTCTCTAAAATTTCATCACGACTTAAAACAATGCCCTTATTTTCCACCAGATAACGCAAAAGCTCAAATTCCTTTAGCGTCAGCTCCACGGCTCTGTCATTGTCAAAGACCTGATGACGTTCTACATTTACGGTCAGGGTTTTATAATGATACTCCTTCTTGGAGGAATGTTTTTTGCTTCTTCGAAGAACTGCTTTGACTCTTGCCAAAAACTCCATCATTCCGAAAGGCTTTGTGATGTAATCATCTGCTCCGCCCTCCAGCCCCCGTACCTTGTCATATTCCGCTTCCTTGGCAGTCACCATAATCACAGGAATTTCACTGGTACTGGGTTCTTTTTTCAGCTCTTCCAAAAGAGTGTATCCATCTTCTCCCGGAAGCATAATATCCAATAAAATCAGCTCAGGAAGCTCTTCCTTTAAAGCCTTTTTAAACTCCTTGCCGTCTCCAAAGCCTTTTGCTTCAAAGCCGGTAGTTCCAAGGGTATATACCAGAAGCTCTCTGATATTTCGTTCATCTTCTACACAATAAATCATGTATCTTCCTCATCTTCCCCTGTTACGGCAGTGGATACTGCTTTCTTGTTTCTTCCATTCTTCTCTGGAAGGTTGCATTATCCTCTTTTTTTATTGCATTTAAGTAGCTGTGTGTATCGAAGCTGTCCTCTGCCACCTGCAAAATACAAACGGCAATATTGGAGCAGTGGTCTGCAATTCGCTCTAAGCTTGTCGTAATGTCAGATAAGATAAATCCCTGTTCAATGGTACATTTACCTTCTCTTAATCGTCTGACATGACGTGATTTTAATTCTTTGTTTAATTCATCGATAATTTCTTCCAGCGGTTCTACCTTTTTCGCACTTTCAATATTTGTGTTTTCAAATACGTCATAAGAAATATTGACAATATCTACAACTGCTTTTGAAATCACCTTTAACTCTTCCAGCGCTTTTTCAGAAAATCGAAGGTCTTTCTCATGAAGCTCTTTTGCTGACTCCATAATGTTGACGGCATGGTCGGAAATTCTCTCAAAATCACCGATACAATGAAGAATAATGGATAAATCTCTGCTGTCATGAACATTTAAATCCTTCTGACCTAATTTTACAAGATAACTTCCCAAAGCATCCTCGTATTCATCCACATTATTTTCTTCCGCAACAACTCTTTCTGCATCTGCCTCTCTGTAATCTCCCAGCATGGATAATGCTGTAAATAAAGACTCTTTGGATGCTTCAGCCATTTTTTTCGCTGCATTACGGCTCTGCTCCATAGCAAATGCCGGTTTTTCCAAGAAACGTACGTCCAGAAGCTGTGCTGCTTCAGACTGAGGCTCTGTTTCTTCCTCGTCACGGATAGTAAGACATGCCAGCTTCTCCAGTCCTGATGAGAATGGAAGCAAAATAGCAGTGGCAAATATATTAAATGCACTATGTGCAACGGCAATACCTGCCGCATCTGCCGCCTGTCCCAAAAATTCGAAATGCAGTACCATATTTAAACCGTAAAATACAATGAGGAACACGGTTGTACCGATAATATTAAAATACAAATGTACCATAGCTGCCCTTTTGGCATTTTTCTTTGCTCCGATAGCGGATAACAGAGCAGTTACACAAGTACCGATATTCTGTCCTAAAATAATCGGAATTGCCACGCCGTAGCTTACCGCTCCTGTCACGCAAAGCGCCTGTAAAATACCTACGGATGCAGAAGAACTCTGAATAACCGCAGTAAGCAGAGCGCCTGCCAGCATACCTAAAAGCGGATTGGAAAATGCTGTTAAAATTCCGGTAAATTCCGGTACGTCTGCCAATGGTTTTACTGCTGCACTCATGCTGTCCATACCAAACATCAGCACTGCAAATCCAAGGAAAATCGTACCGATATCTTTCTTTTTTTCACTTTTTGCAAACAACAGAAAAGCTACACCGATAATCGCCAAAATAGGTGAAAAAGATGTAGGCTTAAACATCTGAATAAAAAAGCTGTCGCTTTCAATTCCGGAAAGACTCAAAATCCAAGACGTAATGGTTGTACCGATATTTGCACCCATAATTACGCCCACTGCCTGAGATAACTTCATAATACCGGAGTTTACAAATCCCACCACCATAACCGTAGTTGCAGAAGATGACTGAATAACTGCCGTTACCAATGCGCCCAGCCCTACTGCTTTTAAAGGATTGGAAGTAAGTCCCTCTAAAATCTTTTCCATTTTCCCACCGGAAACCTTGGAAAGTCCGTCTCCCATAACGTGCATTCCATACAGGAAAAGCGCCAGACCTCCAATCATACTTAAAACACTAAAAAAGTCCATTCTGTTCTCCTTTTGTCTCTTATATTCTTTGGTTTTTTCCTCATTATATAAAGTTTATATAAATATTTCTAGGGGGTTATGTTAAATCTATGTAAAATTTTAAAAGCTTTTAATCTCATCTTCTGTGTCATCCGTATTTTTCAAAATTTTCTTAATGACAATATAGTAGCCCGCGCTTTCATTGATTTTTACCCAAACTCTGTCCCCTTCCCGATGTCCTAAAATTGCCTTGCCAAGAGGCGACTCAATACTGATTTTATTATCCAGAGAATTTCCCCTGATAGAAGTTACCAGCTTATAGGTTTCTGTTTCATCATCATCCTCAAAGTACACTTCAATCACATTATTCATTCCTGCTTCATCTGCTTTTGAGTCCTCGGAAACAATTTCTGCTGTCTTTAACATTCTTTCCAGATAACGAATACGGCTCTCGTTTTTGTTTTTATCCTTCTTTGCCGCATAATACTCAAAGTTTTCGCTTAAATCCCCCTGTGCTCTCGCCTCCTTCACTGCCTCAATGGCTTCTTTGCGGACAGTCAGCTTTCTATACTCTATTTCTGCCTGAATTTTCTTTACATCATTTTCAGTAAGACGCTCTCCCATATCCATCCTCTTTTCTAAAATTTATTCCATTTTAGTATACCTCTTACAGAAAAAATGGGCAATCCCCATTTCTTTCCATAAATGAAGAATTGCCCATATTCTGATACCTCGTATCTTTTATTTCATCATTTCTTTGTAAGAGCTGTGTTTTTCCAATGCCTGTGTCAGCTCTGCCATGCGGCTTACATCTCCGATAAGGATAACGCCGCAAAGTCTGTTATTTAAGAAATAATATTTGCGGTACTGTTTTTTACCCATATCTTTAAATTCAACTGTTTTGTAAATAAGATTTGGATTTTTGCCATTATCGCCTGCTGCAAAGAGCGCTGTCTTCATTCCGTGGAAGCTGAGAGCAGCCGGAACTGTTTCATACACGGCTTCATCACCTGCTGCGCTTGCACCTGCAACTTTACCCTGCTCTACTGCCTGTGGCCAGATTGCATAATTGATATTGTTATACTGAGCACAGTCGCCGCAAGCATAAATACCGAAAACATTTGTTTCCATTTTCTCGTTTACAATCACGCCTCTGTCAATTTCAATGCCTGCTTCTTTTGCCAGTTGTGTATTTGCGCGAACACCGCAGGACATAATTACCAGCTCTGCCGGAATAACTTCTCCGCTTCCCAGTTTTACACCTGTTACATGACTGTCGCCCTGAATTTCTTCAATCTGAACGCCTGTATGAATTTGGATACCCTGATTTTCACTGATAAGCTTCAGCATATCACCTGCCGCATCGTCAAGCTGACGTGCCATAAGCTTTGGAGCAAGCTCTAATACAGTTACGTTGCATTTTGCTTTTTTCAGCTCCCACGCTGCTTCCAGTCCTAAAACGCCGCCGCCGATTACCACAACATTTTTTACTTCCGGCAACATCTTGTCAATCTTTCTGGTGTCCTCCAGACGGCGAATAGCTGCTACGCCTTCTTTGTCATGTCCCGGAATTGGAGGAATAAAGCTTTCTGAGCCAAGAGCATAAACCAGTTTTGTATAAGTCAGCTTCATGCCGCCTTCTAATACCACTTCTTTGGCATCTGTATGAATGGCTTCAATCTCTTTTCCAAGTACAAGGTGAATGTTCTGCTCCTCGAACCATTTTTCATTCTGAATTTCAATCTGCTCCTCTGTCAAATCTGCCATAAGAGATTTTGTCAGCATTGGGCGGTTGTAAGGACGGTATGGCTCATTGGATACCATAACAATAGAGCCTGTTTTATCCCTTTCCCGAATAGCAGAAGCTGCGTAAAAGCCTGCTGCGCCGGAGCCTAAAACCACATAGAAATCCTTTGTATCATTGCGGTAAGTATTCTCTTCTACCTCTACTTCAACAAAGTTTTCTTTTCCAACGCCGCATACCGGACAAATTTCCATAGAAGAGTCAAAAATTTCTCCGCATACAAGACATTTTACAAGCGTTCTTGCTCCTGCTGCCTTCTTCACATTCTCTTTATTCTGAAGAAGACATCCGAAATTATATCCATAGTCATAAGCATCGATTAAATTATCTTCTCCCGGTTTGAATTTTACACGGAAGCCTTCATCCGGCACTCTCATCTTTAACTGTTTCAGTCTTTCGATTAAATGAGGTACAGCCTCGCCGCTCCATCCGTAGCTTCCGAAAGCGCTTGCCAGCTTACCGCCATGAGTTCCCGCAAAAATGGAAGTAGTTAAATCCCAGATTGGCTTTAATGCTTCTCCAACGATAGTCGGTGAACCAAAGAGAATACCGTCTGCAAAGCCCAGCTCCTCCAGTACCTTTGCCTGTTCAGCCTCTACCATATCGTAGCAGCGCACATCAATATCACCGCTCTCCTCGATACCCTTGGCAATGGTTTCTGCCAGCTGTTTTGTATAGCCATAAGCGCTTACATAGGGAATAATTACTGTTTTTCTCGGATTTGGATTAACTACGGTACACCATTCTTCATAAGTATCCAGCATAAAATCAATTCTTGCATCCAGAACAGGTCCATGACCTGTACAAATCATAGAAATATCCAGCTTGCGCACTCTGTCCAGTGCTTTTTTCATATATGGCTTGAAAGGTCCGATAATATTATCGAAATAATATTTTGTAGCTCTCATGTAGCCTTCGTGGTCTGTAACTTTACTTACCAGAATATCATGGAAGCCATAATGAGAACCGAAAGAGTCACAGGTTACTAAAATCTGCTCCTCTTCAATGTAAGTATACATGGTGTCAGGCCAGTGAAGGTTTGGCACAACAAGGAATTTCAGTGTCTTATCGCCGATTTTCATTTCCTGATTGTCTTTTACCACGATAGCGGTAAATTCACCGTTTACGATTTCTTTCAAAAAGTTTACTGCACAGCCTGTTGCAATAATTTTCATTCCCGGATTGATTTCCAGAAGCTTTTCCACACTTCCTGCATGGTCCGGCTCTGTATGGCTGACTACCAGATAATCAATTTTCGTTACATCGGTAAGCTCTTTCAGTTTTTCTAAATATTCATCAAAAAATTTTGCCTTTGCTGTCTCAAATAAAACGGTCTTGTCTCCTGCCTTCATGACATAAGAATTGTAAGTTGTCCCAAATTCTGTATACATAATAATGTCAAACACACGCAAATTGTCATCTACAATCCCTGTCCAATAAAAATTCTCTCTTAATTTCAGTGATTCCATTTTGGAAACCCCCTTTATGTGTATTTACAGATTTTCTTCGCTGTTATTTATAGTATAATACTAACTGGACAAAAATACTACTGTTTTTTCACTATTCGAATTTTTTTCTTCCCAAACGCACGTCTTCCATAAATTCTGTCCATTCTTCCGGAAGATTATCAAAAAGATACGTTCCGCTTTTTTTCTGCTTTTCAATATAAAATTCTCGAATTTCCTCTTTCATATATCCTATTTCCTCCAACAGATTTTTTGCTGACATTCTGGAAGCTCCCTGTCCCAGAATAATCACCTGCTCCATGGCATCGGAAGTTGCAACAGTCACATGGTATTTTCGTCCGATTTCATGAACCGTCTTTTCAATATATTGGTCTGCTGTTTCTGCCTCTTTTGTATATACCACATGGATATTATGGTATTTCTGTATGGAGCCTTGATTTCCCTCTACCTTATAGGCATCGAACACCAGAATGAGCGTGCATTTCTTATATCCTTGATAATTGCAGAGAATATCCATCAATTTGCTTCTTGCTGCTTCAATATTTACTTTTGCCAGTTCGTTTAAATCTTCCCATGCAAAAATAATATTATAGCCGTCTACCAGAAGATATTCCTTCTCCGGCTGTTTTTTTACCGGTCTTGACTCTCCTGCTTTTGCCGTAACTGTACGGGAAGTTTTTTGAAATCCGTTTCTTTCCCGCTTAATCGGACCATAAGTTCTGGTAAAAATTTCTTCCAGCTCCTGTTCATCTAATCGAATTTGAGAAAAGCTTGTCCGTGGAACTTCTTCTGTGTTTTTTTTCTTCGCCTTCACCCATCCCGTATCAATATGGGCATACTCGTCTACCTTATCCCAACTTACATGAAAGCCTGCGCCGTGGGAACAAAATACAGAACCTGTTGGATTTTCCAAATCATTTTCGGAGTTATAATTCATCTCGGCAAGCACTTCTTCTGTATTATGACAAGTCTCATATCCTTTTAAAGAACAAAACAGCCTTCCCGTTCCCCTTGTATAGGAAATCACTTCTCTTTGATAGCCCCGCATGGTTACCACAGGAGCTTCCCCTGTAAGGACACACATTTCTCCCTCTGTCTTTGGTGAGTCAAAGCTTCCATACATTTTCTGAATGTCTGTCATAGCTCTGCCAATCATATCCTGCGGCACTTCCAGACGATATTCATACACTGGCTCCAGCAGGATACTGTTTGCTTTTTTTAACCCCTGACGCACCGCACGATAAGTTGCCTGTCTGAAATCCCCGCCTTCCGTATGCTTTGTATGGGCTTTTCCTGCAATCAAGGTAATTTTCATATCGGTAATTTCAGAGCCGGTAAGCACGCCTCTGTGAGCTTTTTCCTCCAAATGAGTAAGCACCAATCTCTGCCAATTCCTATCCAACATATCCTCACTGCAACCTGAGGCAAATTCCAGCCCCATGCCACGCTCTAAGGGTTCTAACAGCAGATGTACCTCTGCGTAATGACGCAAAGGCTCAAAATGTCCAATTCCTTCTACTTTATTTTCAATGGTTTCTTTATACACAATATTTCCTGAGCCAAATTCCACAGAAACGCCAAAACGCTCCTGTATCATGCTTTTTAAAATTTCAATCTGCACTTCTCCCATAACCTGTACATGGATTTCTCCTAACTGTTCATTCCATAAAATATGCAGTAATGGTTCTTCCTCCTCCAACTCACGAAGATTTTTCAGCATATTGTGCACATCGCAGCCTTGTGGAAGCTGAATTTCATAGGTCAGCACAGGTGTTAAAACAGGCTCTTTTCCCATCTGCTCTTCTCCCAGACATTCTCCTGCAAAAGTACGAGAAAGTCCGGTTACCGCACATACGCTTCCCGCTAAGGCCTCATTTACAGCAGAAAAGCCTGCACCGTCATACACACGGATTTGGTTTGCTTTCTCCTCCCAGTCCTTTCCTTGGACTATCTGTTTTACTTTTAAAGTTCCCCCTGTCACCTTTAAATGCGTCAGTCTGTTCCCTTTTTCATCTCTTGAAATTTTAAACACCCTTGCCGCAAAAGCTTCTCCGTACTCCGGACATTTGGTGTATACGTCTAACCCTTCTAAGAACTCCTGAATACCCTGAAGCTTTAAAGCCGATCCAAAATAACAGGGAAAAACCTGTCGTTTTCTTATCATTTCTTGAATATCTGCTGTGGATACTTCTCCCTGTTCCAAATATTTCTCAAGAACGTGCTCATCACAAACTGCCAACTCCTCCAAAAATTCCGAACTGTTTTCCTTGGCAAAAGTAAAGTCAACACAGCCCTTATCCAATCTGTTTTGCACTTCAAAAAGCAATTTTCCCCTGTCTGTGCCCTCCTGATCCATTTTGTTGATAAACAGAAATACAGGAATTTCATACTCCTTTAATAACTTCCATAAAGTCTGTACATGCCCCTGTACCCCGTCAGCGCCGCTGACTACCAAAACGGCATAGTCCAGCACTTGCAGAGTTCTTTCCATTTCTGCCGAAAAATCCACATGTCCCGGCGTATCTAAAAGAGCAATTTCCTTCTCCTTTAATTGAAAGCCTGCCTGCTTGGAAAAAATAGTAATTCCTCTCTCCTTTTCCAAAGCATACGTATCTAAAAACGCATCCTGATGGTCTACACGCCCCACCTTCCGAATACTCCCTGTATGATATAAAATTGCCTCTGCAAGAGTTGTCTTTCCCGCATCTACGTGAGCTAAAATCCCCACTGCCAAACGATTTGTCTCCATAATTTCCCTTCCTATCTTTTCTATTATCAATTCGGGCAATAGTAATGTTCTTAAACTTTCCCTAATCTTTTATAATATAAAAATCCTGCCAAATCAGCCAATCCCCATCCAACGGGTACGGACCACCAAATTCCTGTTACTCCAATTTGAGGAATTGCAGACAGTACATAAGCCAGAACCACTCTTGTGCCAAGAGAAATCACTGTAAGTATCAATGACATTCCCGGCTTTTTCACTGCACGATAATATCCGTAAAGCAAAAACAGGCATCCGATACCACAGTAAAAAGCGCCTTCTATTCGCAAATATTCCACTCCCGCACTTAAAATCGCTGTTTCTTCGGCATTTACAAAAATCGTCATCAAAGGTCTGGCAAAGAAAAATACCACAGCGGAAATACACAGAGAAAAACCCACAGAAAGGCTGACTGCCTTCTTAATTCCTTTCTTTATTCTGTCTATTCTTCCTGCTCCGTAATTCTGCGCTACAAAAGTGGAAAAAGCATTTCCAAAGTCCTGCACAGGCATATACGCAAAGGAGTCAATTTTCACAGCCGCCGCAAAAGCCGCCATAATTACCGTTCCAAAGCTGTTTACAAGTCCCTGCACCATGAGAATTCCCAAGTTCATTACCGACTGCTGCAAACAGGTCAGAAAAGAAAATTGTCCGATTTCCTTCATCATTTCCCATTTCGGGCGCATATATTTTCCAATGCCACGAAAATACGGCAGTTTTATCCCACTATAAAAGAATATTCCAATCCCTGCCACATACTGGGAAAACACAGTAGCTGCTGCCGCTCCTGCCACGCCCCATTTAAGCCCCAAGACAAACCATAAATCTAAAATAATATTCAGCACAGCGCTTATTGCCAAAAATACCAGCGGTACGACTGAATTTCCCACTGCACGAAGCAAAGATGCAAAATAATTATATAAAAAAGAAGCAAAAATTCCCCAAAAGACAATCCAAAGATACTCTTGCATCATGTCATAAATTTCTTCGGGAACCTGCAAAAAGCTCATAATCGGATGGATACAGAGAAAAACAAATATATTCAGCGCTAATGCCACTGCAAAAATCAGCCAAAACGCCGCTGCCATACTTTCTTTTAATTTTTCTTCATTTTTCTCTCCGTAATGAATGGAAAAAACTGCCCCGCTTCCCATTGACAGCCCCAAAAGTATGGAGGTTAAAAAAGTCATCAGCGTGTATGAGGATCCTACTGCCGCCAAAGCTTCCGCTCCCAAAAAACGCCCTACAATCAAAGTATCTGCTATGTTATAAAATTGCTGCAATAAATCCCCCGCAATCATGGGCATTGCAAAAAGCAATAATGTTTTTGTAATCGAACCTTGTGTTAAATCTTTCTGCATGATGCACTCCTTTCTTTGTTCCATATTTTACCATAATCTGCCTGATTATGAAAAGTAACTATTCCGTCTTTACAAGCTTATCACGCATAGTATATAATGTAAAAGAGAAAATAGCATCTTTAGATAATAAACAGACAGGATGTGATGTTATGAAAATAGAAAAAATTAATGAAAATCAGATACGCTGTACACTTACAAAGGAAGATTTAGATGCAAGACAGCTTCGTTTAAGTGAACTGGCGTATGGAAGCGATAAAGCAAAGGAGCTGTTTCGGGATATGATGAAACAGGCAAATTTGCAATTTGGTTTTGAAGCAAATGATATTCCTCTGATGATTGAAGCAATTCCCATTTCCTCAGAAAGTATTATCCTGATTATTTCCAAGGTAGAAGACCCTGAAGAGCTGGATACCCGCTTTTCTAAGTTTACCCCATTCGGTGAGCCTTCCTCTGAGCCTGCGCCTCCTATTGAAATGGAAGGAGCAGATGACATCTTGGATCTCTTTGCCAAAATATACAAGGCCAGTGAAGAGCAGAAAAAGAAAAAGGAAAAAAGGGAGAAAAAAGAAGCTGTTGCTCAGGGAACTGAGAAAAATTCGCCTGCCGAGCATATCAATTTAAGAAGAGAATATGTTTTTCCTGACTTAGATACGGTTATCGAGGCAGCTCACGGATTAAACAATTTCTTCCAAGGCTTTAACTCCCTGTATAAAGACGAAAGGGCAGATACCTATTCTCTGCTTCTTCATCAGGATCAGACCTCACCGGAGGATTTCAACCGTGTTTGCAATATGCTTTCCGAATATGGCAACGGCAAAAAGCTGTCACCTGCCAGAGAAGCATTTCTTGCAGAACACAAGGGATGTATTCTCTCTACCGAAGCTTTACAAAAACTGACACTAATCTAGGATGCTAAAAGGAGTTGTTATATCCCTGTAACCCGGGATACAGCAACTCCTTTTTCATTATTTATTTTCTAAAAAATCGTTAATCTGAGCAACTAACATATTTCCGTCAATTCCGTGAACCATAGCTGCCTCTGCAATGCTTTCTCCCTGTGCGGAAGGGCATCCGATGCAGTGCATGCCTGCTCTCATGAGAATTGGAACAATGTTTTCATCTAAACGGATTAACTCACCGATTGTCATATCTGGTGTTACCTTCATGAATATTTCCTCCTTGTTCTGTTTTATGAATTTTATTATAATCTCTTTCCTCCTTATGTTCAACTCTTTTTCTGCATTGTTTCTAAATTAAGACTTGTATTATAGAAGTAAATATATTAGAATACAGCTAAGAACTGAATTCTTAAGTTCAGAATATAAAGGAGGATATAATCATGGCATACGTAATTACAGATGAATGTGTAAGCTGCGGAACATGCGCTGGCGAATGCCCAGTTGAAGCTATTTCCGAAGGTGATGACAAATACGTTATCGACGCTGATACATGCGTTGACTGCGGAACATGCGCTGGTGTTTGTCCAACAGAAGCTATCGTTGAAGGCTAATATTTTTTAGAAAAGAGGCAGAACTTTCAAAGTCCTGCCTCTTTCTTTTTCTCATCTTCTCGAAAATATCCCTTTCTTTTTGGAATTTTTCTTTTCTAAAGCAGCCGCTACCTCACGCCTTGACTGCTGATAATTACGAATTCTTTCATCCAGCTTCTTATATCTGTCTTCTCCTGTTTTTTTCTCCTTTAACTGCGCCTTTACAAGCTTGCTGATAATCTCCATAAATTCCGGGGAAATCCTGCTCTCTTTTTCCTGCTTCTGATAAAAAAGCTCCGCCAGTTTTCCGATTTCTTTTAATGAATATCCTTTTTTCTTTAGTTCCTTAATACTCAAAAAAACCTGAATATCCCATCGGGTGTAGTATCTGTGTCCCAACTCGTTTCTCTTAATAGGAAGCTTCATTTCTTCCTCCCAGTACCGCAGTACATGAGATTGAAGCTCTAAAATTCCCACGGCTTCAGAAACAGAGTAAATGGTCTCCTGCATACCTTAACCCCTTTCTCGCTTTCTCTTAATTATTATAACAAACACACTTTAAATTGCAAGAAAATACGTTCGACAAAAACATTGACAAGTCCCCACCGCAGTGCTACACTGAGAAAAAACAACCAGGGAGCCTTAGGGCTGAGAGGAAGTCTGACTTCGACCTGTATTACCTGATTTGGATTATGCCAACGTAGGGAGTTTATACCAGCATTTACAGTGTCCGTATACCCTTTTTTGGTACGGGCACTTTTCTATTTCGGGGAGTTTTTTAATAAAATAAGATTGGAGAATGAATATGACGTACACAACGCAAATGAATGCCGCACGACAGGGTATCATCACCAAGGAAATGGAAGCTGTGGCTGCAAAAGAACAAATGGATGTGCAAAAGCTTCGTCAGCTTGTGGCGGAAGGAAAAGTAGCTATTCCTGCCAATAAGCTGCATACCTGTCTGGAGGCAAACGGAATTGGCTCTATGCTGAAAACAAAAATCAATGTCAATCTGGGAACTTCCAGAGACTGGAAGGACCTTGATATGGAGCTTGAAAAAGTAAACGACGCAGTAAAAATGGGCGCTGAGTCTATTATGGATTTAAGCTCCTTTGGCGATACGCAGAAATTTCGCCGCAAATTAACCTCAGAATGTCCTGCAATTATCGGTACTGTACCGATTTATGATGCTGTTGTCTATTACCACAAGCCGTTAAAGGAAATCACTTCCGAAGAGTGGATTAATATTGTGGAAATGCACGCAAAAGACGGCGTAGATTTCATGACTATTCATGTAGGTATCAATAAAAATACCGCTAAACGCTTTAAGGAAAACAAACGCCTTACCAACATTGTTTCCAGAGGAGGCTCTATCATCTTTGCATGGATGGAAATGACTGGACAGGAAAACCCGTTTTACGAGCACTACGACCGTATTCTGGATATCTGCCAACAATATGATGTTACTATGAGCCTCGGTGACGCCTGCCGTCCCGGCTGTCTTGCTGATGCAGGAGATATTTCTCAGATTGAGGAGCTTGTTACTTTAGGCGAACTGACAAAACGCGCATGGGAAAAAGATGTTCAGGTTATCATTGAAGGACCGGGACACATGCCTTTAAATCAGATTGAAGCAAATATGAAAATTCAGCAGACCGTATGTCAGGGCGCACCTTTCTATGTGCTCGGACCTCTTGTAACCGATATCGCTCCCGGCTATGACCATATCACTGCTGCTATCGGAGGTGCAATCGCTGCCACCTACGGCGCTTCTTTTCTGTGCTATGTAACACCTGCGGAGCATCTCCGCCTTCCTGATGTCAATGACGTAAAAGAGGGGATTATTGCATCCAAAATTGCCGCTCATGCCGCTGATATTGCCAAAGGTATTAAAGGCGCTGCCGACTGGGATTATGAAATGAGCACTGCCAGAAAAAATCTGGACTGGGAAGAGATGTTCCGCCTTTGCATTGACCCGGAAAAAGCAAAACGCTATCGTGCAGAGGCAAAGCCGGAAAAAGAAGACACATGCAGTATGTGCGGGAACTTCTGTGCCGTAAAAAATATGAATCGAATTTTAGATGGAGAAATTGTAAATATTTACGATGAGTAAAATGTCTCATTAGCAACCACAAAAAGACCACCCATAAACCTTAACAGGAGGAAGGGTGGTCTTTTAAAATTATATTCTTATTTTTTCATATTCACAAACTTTGTATAGTTCGGCAGCCATACCAGATTTACTGTTCCGATAGGACCGTTTCTCTGCTTGGCAATAATAATCTCTGCTATGTTTTTATTTTCGGAGTCTTTATTATAATAATCATCACGATAAATAAACATAACTACGTCGGCATCCTGTTCAATAGCTCCTGACTCTCGAAGGTCAGAAAGCATTGGTCTGTGGTCAGGACGCTGCTCTACGGCACGGCTTAACTGAGAAAGCGCTACAACAGGCACGTTCAACTCTCTGGCAAGCGCTTTTAAAGAACGGGAAATCTCTGAAATTTCCTGCTGTCTGGACTCACTTCTTCCGCTTCCTGTCATAAGCTGCAAATAATCGATAAAAATAACTCCCAGATTATGCTCCATCTTATACTTTCTACACTTGGAGCGCAGCTCTGAAATAGAAATACCCGGCTTATCATCAATGATTAAATTGGATTTGCCTATAATATTTGCGCCTTCAATGAGCTTTGCCCATTCTTCATCCTCCAGATTACCTGTTCGGATGTTCTGTGAGTCTACCTTTGACTCCAATGCCAGCAGACGGTTTACCAGCTGTTCCTTTGACATTTCCAAGCTGAAAATCGCCGCTGTCACATCATTATGAAATGCCATATACTGAGCAATATTCAAAACAAAAGCTGTCTTTCCCATAGAAGGACGAGCCGCTACCAAAATCAAATCAGAGGGCTGAAAACCGGACATTTTATAATCTAAGTCAATAAAACCTGTGGGAATACCGGTTACACTGCCCTGACTTCTGGAGGCTTTTTCGATTTTCTCAATGGCGTTTAGCACAACCTGACGAATGGGAACAAACTCCTCACTGCCTCTGTTCTGTACCAAATCAAAAATTTTCTTTTCTGTAACCTCTAAAATATCCTGCATCTTTTCTTTCCCCAGATAACAGGCGTTTGTAATTTCTTCTGTGGTCTTTATCAGCTTTCTCAGCATAGATTTTTCTGCCACAATTTCCGCATAATATTTTACATTTGCGGAAGTAGGCACGGCTGACAGTAAATCCCTTACAAACTCCATGCTGGAAATCTCAGGCGGCAAGTCTTTTTCCTTTAACCTCTCCTGCAAAGTAATCAAATCCACTGCCTTGCCTTCATCATGAAGCTCAATCATTGCCTCAAAAACAATTCCGTACTGCTGCTGGTAAAAATCCGCTCCTGTAATAATCTCAGAAGCTTCTACAATGGCATCTCTGCTCATAATCATAGAGCCGATAACCGACTGCTCCGCTTCCGGACTGTGAGGCAGAATTCGCTTTATCAGTGCTTCTTCCATGTTGGTGAAGACTCCCTTCCTATGCTTCCTTTACCACAACCTTAAGCTGTGCAGTAACCTGTGTATGAAGCTTTACAGGAACCATGGTTGTTCCTAATTCACGAATTGGATTAGAAAGCTGCATTTTTTTCTTATCAATATCATATCCTAACTGCTTTGTCACTGCTTCGGAAATTTCTTTCGTGGATACAGAGCCAAAGGTTCTGCCGTTTTCTCCCACTTTAATTGCCAAAGTTACCTGCTTTGTCTCTAATTCTTCTTTAAATTCTTTTGCAGCCTGAAGATTTTCTTTTGCCACTTTTTCTTCATGCGCTTTCTGAAGTTTTAAATCGTTAATGTTTTTTGCTGTTGCTTCCACACCTAATTTCTTAGGGAAAAGCATATTTCTTGCATATCCGTCGCTTACGTTTACAATTTCACCTTTTTTTCCAAGAGATTTTACATCTTCAATTAAAATTACTTTCATACCTCTATATCTCCTTCTTTTATCATCTTGTCAATGGTATTTTTTAACTGTCGGATACCTTCCTCTACGGAAACTCCCGGAAGCTGTGCGCCCGCCATGTTAATATGACCGCCGCCGCCCATTTTTTCCATAATCAACTGTACATTTACTTCATCAATGGCTCTTGCGCTGATATAAATCTTGCCCTGATAATCGGTAAGCACAAAGGTCGCCTTAATACTGTCTACATTTAAAAGCTCATTTGCCGCCTGAGAAGCTACAACCGTGGGACTGTCAATACCTTCACTTGGGCAAACCGCAATGGCAAAACAATTCTTGTAGGTTTCCACATGACGAATTGCCTCTGCCTTGGCACGATAGGATTTCACATCGTCACGGAACATTTTCCGTACTCTGGTAACGTCTGCGCCGCAGCGGCGGAGAAATGCTGCTGCTTCAAATGTACGAACTCCTGTCTTCGCTGTGAAATTATTGGTGTCAATAATAATACCGGAATAAATCGCATCTGCTTCAATATTGTAGATTTTAATATCATCAGAAAAATACTGAAGGATTTCCGCTACCATTTCGCAGGAAGAGGAAGCATAAGGCTCAATATAAGACAATACAGCATTTTGAATAACCTCGCTGCCCTGTCTGTGATGGTCTAATACCACAATGGTCTTTGTCTTGTGCAGAAGCTCTTCACACTCTGTATAGCTTGGCTTATTGGTATCTACTACTACTACTACGGTATTATTATCTACAATTTCTTTTGCTTCATCACTGTCTACAAACATATCCTCATCATAGTCAGGATTATCTCTGAAATTTTCAATAATCGGACGTACCGACATTGTCGGGTTGTTCACAACAATATGCGCTTTCTTGTTTAAGGATTTTGCCGCTCTGTAAATACCGATAGCTGCGCCGATGGAGTCCACATCAGAAATCTTGTGTCCCATAACCACAACTTTGTCCTTACTTACCATAAATTCCCGCAGCGCATGAGCTTTTACACGAGCCTTTACACGAGTGTTCTTTCCTGCATGCTGAGACTTTCCGCCAAAGTAAATCATCTGGTCTCTGTCCTTAATAACCACCTGATCACCGCCACGCCCCAATGCCAAGTCAATGGCAATACGGGAATATTCATAATTCTGCGCATAAGTAGGTGCGTTGATACCAATACCGATACTGACCGTAACTGCCATATCATTTCCGATATTTACCGTCTTTACGTCCTCTAAAATATTAAAGCGTTTCTTTTTCAATTCTTCTAAAGAGCTCTGACGCATAACAAGGATAAATTTATCCTTTTCCAGCTTTTTAATCAGTCCGTCTACATCATTAAAATATTTATTCAGCTTTCTTTCAATCAAAGCAACCAAAAGAGAACGACGAACTTCTTCCACGCTGTTTAGCGCTTCTTCATAATTGTCCAGATATAAAAGACCGGTAACCAGTTTTTCATCTTCTTTTTGTCTAATATATCGGTTTAATTCTGTTTCATCAAATAGGTACAGGGCAATTAAATCATTTTCCTGTGCCAACTCCACAAGACCGGACTCCTCCAAAAGCTTATCCATAGAAATCACACGCATCACTGCCTTGTAATCTCTTTCGCCATATTGAACAGCGACCTCTGAGTCCGCTTCCTTTGGAAGCTTATCCTTTGTAATTTCCGGAAAAAGAGTGGCAATGGATTTGCGATACTTCTTGTTCTTTCCTGTAAGCTTGGCAAATTCCTCATTCAGCCACAAAATCTTTCCGTTAGAGTCCAACAGGGTATACGGTACAATAAATTCATTTAATAAATTCTTCTGTACCTGTCCGTATTGGGTTGCAAAGGAAATCAATTCATTCATAATGCCGGCACGGCTATGAAAATATAAAAATACCACAATCAAAATATACGCAGCCACAAAAACACTTACCAGCGCACCTGCTTTTACGCTTACCGTAAACACTGCAATATTCATGATTATAAGTAATGTCCCTAAAAGAATAGGGAACTGCATATATATTTTCAACTGTCCCTTCATCTTAATTTTTCCATTCATCTCTCCACCTGCCAATACAAAAATTAAATAGCAATTTAAAACATTATACCATTGTTTTTCCTTTTGTACAAGCAAAAAGCACACTGCCGAAGCAGTGTGCCAAATATCAATTAGTCCTGAACGTAAGGCATGATTGCCAAATGTCTAGCTTTTTTGATTTCTACTGTTAACGCTCTCTGATGTTTTGCACAGTTTCCTGTAATTCTTCTAGGAAGAATTTTACCTCTTTCAGATACGTATCTTTTCAGTTTGTTAGCGTCTTTGTAGCTGATTTCGTTATTTTCCTGTCCACAGAATACACAAACTTTTTTTCTTCTGCGTCCGCCTCTTCTCTTCATTGGAGAATCCGGTCTATTACCTTTTTCGTAAGCCATGATTGTTTACCTCCTATCAATATTGCCGCCGCTTTTTAGCTAAATGGCAGCTCTTCGTCAATTCCATCCGGGATATTCATAAATCCATCTGCGGATGCCATACTCGGAGTTGGTGTCGGTGCAGGCGCTCCCATGGAAGCTACCTGTCCTACATGACTGTCACTTACAGCTTTGCTTTCTGCAAATTCCTGTTCTTCTACTACAACATCAGTTGTATAGACTTTGTTGCCATCTCTGTTTGTATAGCTTCCTGTCTGAATTCTGCCGCTTACTACAATGCGGATACCCTGACGGAAGTATCTCTCTGCAAATTCTGCTGCTCTGCCGAAAGCAACACAGCTGATAAAATCAGCAGTTGCCTCTCCGTCTCTTTTGAAACGTCGATCCACAGCTAATGTATATCTGGCAATCGCCATTGAATTCTCTCCTGCGGAATATCTCACCTCAGGATCTCTTGTTAAACGTCCCATTAAAATTACTTTATTCATCTAATCACCTCATTATACTTAATAAATAACTGCCTGTTCTCTCGAAGCCCAAAGCCCGTAAAACGGCTTTCGGTGCACTTGATAAATCTGAATTTTAATGTTTGTTTGTGCTGTCGAAAGAATTAAGCTTCTTTTTTAACAACTAAATATCTTAATACATTGTCCATAATGCGAATACGTCCTTCAACTTCTGCTGGGCATGCAGCATCAGACTCGAACTGGATGAAGTAGTAATAACCTTCGCGCATTTTCTGGATTTCGTAAGCTAATCTTTTCTTGCCCCATTCTTCAACTTCTGTAACTGTTCCGTTGTAACGAGCAATGTAATCTTTTGCTTTTTCCACTACTGCTGCACGAGCTTCATCATCAATTTTTGCATTTACAACTAATGCTAATTCGTATTTGTTCATGCTTGTTGTACCTCCTTTTGGTCTTTTGGTCCCCTGATGAGCAGGGAACAAGGATAATAATATATCACGATTTTCAATTTTACCATAAGGATTTCCATTTTTCAAGCTTTTTTTCGTAAATCTCTGGTATTTTTTTCTACCAGCCTTCTGGAAAGCATGACCTGATGTCCGCACCCCATACATTTTAAGCGAAAATCAGCTCCCACTCTTAAAATTTCCCATTCATTACTTCCGCAGGGATGCTGTTTTTTCAGTTTTACAAAATCTCCCACTTCATAATTCAAACCCATTTTCTGTCACCTCATCTATTTTATTTGCTCAAACACCTCTCCGATTGGGCGGTTAATCACAAGCTCCGCCATTTCATCCTGTGGTGTTTTGTCACGGTTGATTACAACCAGATGCTTTCCGCTGAAATAATCTATCAAAGAAGCTGCCGGATAAACAGAAAGAGACGTTCCTCCTATAATCAAAGTATCCGCATGCGCAATGGCATGGATGGACGCATTTACAACCTCCTGATCTAAAGCTTCCTCATAGAGTACGACATCCGGCTTGATAATACTGCCGCATTTGCTGCATCTGGGTATTCCCTTGTTCTTTTTCATATAGGCAAAATCATAAAAGCTGCGGCACTTTACACAATGGTTGCGATAGACGCTTCCATGCAGCTCCAGCACATTTTTGCTTCCTGCCATCTGATGGAGATTGTCAATATTCTGCGTCACAATTGCTTTTAATTTTTCCTGTTCCTCCAGTTGTGCCAGCTTTTTATGAGCTGCATTTGGCTTTGCTGTGTCGCACAGCATTTTTGCCTGATAGAACCGATAAAATTCTGCCGGCTTTCTCCGGAAAAAAGTATGGCTTAAAATTACTTCCGGCGGAAAGTCCCATTCCTGATGATACAAACCGTCTACACTTCGAAAATCCGGAATTCCGCTTTCCGTGGAAACTCCCGCCCCTCCAAAAAATACGATGTTTTTGCTTTCATCAATAATCTGTTGCAGTTTTGCTATCTCTCCCATAAAAATCCCCTCCTAATATTCTCCTTCTCGCTTCGCCTGTACAACAAAGCGGGTAGCGTCATTTCCTGTACAGGTAGACAGTGTGATAACTTTATCTTCTTTCGTGACTTCTGTCCCAAAATCCACCAAAGACTGCTGCTTCATACTGTCAAGATAGCTTGCAAACTGCTCGTTCGCCTCCGGAAACAGCGTATAAGTCTCTCCCGCTGCATCTACCACATGACTGGAAAAAATCTCATAACGATACTTCTTGTCCGGTGTGCAAATCCAGATATATCTTCCCGGCACAGAGTCCTTATCTTTAAAATATTTCCTTAGCAGTCCGAACATAGAACCGTTTTTCATATTATGTCCGTAAATAAGAGTGTTGCAGTCCTGAAAATCACTGCGGTTGGTATAATCGATAAAAATTGCCCCTGCTGCGTTGGAATTTTTCTCAAAAGTATGCTTTAAATAGTAGGAATTATCTATTCCTTTCACAATGGGATAACTGATTTCCGTTCCTTCTATCTGTATCCAGCCGATAATATCTTCATTGATTGCTTTTAAATTTGCCCAATCCACCTGCGGCGGTGTAGGCTTTGGCATTTCCTCCCCTTCTAAAGGCTCTTGCGTTTCTCCCTCAGACTCTGTTGTGGTGACATATTCTCTTACCCTGTTATACTCATCTGTTCCCTTTTTGTATTCTAAAAATATTTTAGCCAACTGTGCGGCAGAAAAGAGAAATACCGCCAATGCTGCAAACATAATAATTGTGCGGATAACGTCTCCTGCTGTTCTTTTTTTCTTGTTTTTTTTACTCATAAATCCTCCTGCTGAGAAATAGTATTTTCATAAAAGGAAGCGTAATCCTCACTTACAATCCCTTTACTTGGGACAAGCATGACTGTCATATCTCCCGTGTCTATCTGTGTTCCTTCGGGCAAAACCACATTTCGATAATACACAGAAGTATAAAGATTTCCTTCTGTCTGCATAGGCTTCAGCCAAATAGACATCTGAATTTTATCCTTATAGCTGTAAGTAAAAGTCCCCTCTTTTTCACCGACTGCTTCTATATCATAAGTTCCTGCCGCAAAATCTCTTCCCGCCACTGCTTTTCCGATTATCTGTACCTGATTGGTAAGGGGATTTTCTACTCTCTCTGTAAGATTTTCCACCTCTGCATCCCAACTGAAAAATCTCATATTCGAGCCGCTTACCCGCACTAAAGTACCCTCATAAAGAGGAATGTTTTTTACTTCTTCTATTCCCGAAGGCGCTTTTCCAAAGCTTACATGTTCATCTTCATACTGAGGGTTATTGTAAGTTTGAAATATACTGCCCGGCGGTGCGGTAATGGTATATTCTCCCGCCGGAATGTCTACGCCTACTACATACAAGCCTGACTCCAGAGTATTTTCCCATTGCGCTATAACGGGAAACTGCACCTCCTGTTCTGCATTTTCCACAGACATATCGAATACTTCCTCCTGCACCTCTGTATTCAGCTCCAAATCTGCTTCAGAATTATCTTTCGACAAAAACAGCGCCGCCAATACCAGCAATACTGCCGCACCGTAAAAAATCACTTTTATATTCTTAACTTCCGAATGCTGCGTTTGCTTCTTAGATACAAATTGGTTTCGGACAGAATTGCTTTTCGTTTTCTTTTCAGCCGTTGTATGCTCTGCCTCATGAATGTGCTCTGCCGAAGCATTTTTCTCTGCATGACGGGAATATTTTTCATCCGTTTTCCTGTTGTCCATACCACATTCTGTGCATATACCATTTCTCAGCTTTCCGCCGCACAACCTACATCGCTTTCCCATTTTTCCTGCCCCCTTTCCCTTTTTCTATTGTATCAGAACGCCCTCTTGAAGTCTATAAAAAGAAGCTGCCACGTTAAGCAATATTCTTGATATACACTTAAAGCGACAGCCCATCCTTACAAACCTACTTTTTATTGTTTTTTTCGTATAAAATATAAAGTCCTTTTAATAATAAATCATCATCCAAGACAATCTCTCTTTTACAATATGGAATAACCTTCTTTGCCAGACCTCCGGTTGCAATTACCGTAGTCTTTTCGCCCAGACGCTCCTCCAGTCTGTCAATAATGCCGTCAATAGCTGCGGCGCTGCTGTAAATCATACCGCTTTTCATGCACTCTATGGTATTTTTGCCAATCATATCATTGGGGGCTTCCAGCCCAATTCCACGAAGCTGTGCTGCTCTTTCTGTTAAAGAGTCCAAGGACACGCCGATACCCGGATAAATCATTCCTCCGATATAGTTTTTCTTGCTGTCAATGACACTGACCGTATTGGCTGTTCCCAAATCAAAAATCAGCATTGGCGCTTTGTATTCTGCAATTCCTGCCACAGCATCTACCACTAAATCGCTTCCAAGCTGCTCCGGACTTTCAATTCTGATATTTAAACCTGTTTTAATTCCCGCTCCTACTACCAGCACTTCTTTATCTAGTATTTTTTCTACGGCAAGCTTTGCTGTTTTGGTAATTTTCGGCACAACAGAGGAAATAATTCCTCCGTCCAGCTGCTCTCTGTGAATATGATAAATATCTAAAACATTTTTAATGTCAATGGCATATTCCAGCTCTGTTTTTGTGTGTACCGTTGATAATCTTTCAATAAAAATTCTTTTTCCTTTATCGATACAGCCAATTACAATATTGGTGTTTCCTATGTCAATCGCTAAAATCATTGATAAACCCTAATCTTTCTCTGATGTTTCTTTTCATTAAAATCCTTCCGATAAAGAAAACCAGAACGCCTGCCACAATGGCTTCCGGCACGCCGTTCATTCCGATAATGGATAAAATAAATCCGTAAACCGCTTTTACCGTAACTCCATTGGCTGCTGCATAAGCTTTCCTGAAAAACAGAAAAATCAAATTCATAACCAAAAGTGTATTTACCAATGAGCCTGTAACTCCGGCAATAATCAGTCCCCATGGGGATACCGATTTTTTGTCTATTTTCTTTATCAGTTTGTAAATATAATATGGAAGAACTCCTACCAAAATTCTGGGAAGGAAGCATATTATAACACTTCCAAAACCACCTTCAAATTCACCTAAATTATAAAATGGAGTAAAAACAAAGGATGTAATAGTAGGATTCATAGTATTATTGATAAAACTTGTAAGTCCAAATAAAAAGCCTAAAGCAGCTCCCTTTTTCGGACCTAAAAGCAGCGACGCCAGAATAACCGGTATGTGAATAATCGTTGCCCTGGTAAAGCCCAACGGAATATATCCCAAAAAGGGCGTAAACGCCATAATAATAATAATAGCTCCAAAAATTGCTGTCTGTACCATACTTCTTGTATTCTGTCTGTTATCTGCTGTTAAATTTTTCATAATTTCTCCTTGTTATCGTTCTTTTAAGATACAATACATTGTTATTTTGTCATTTTTAAAATCTGGTTCAAAATTTCAAAGGCTGTTTCCTCTTTTGACATTTTCCCGAGTGAAATCTCCTCATTTTCAGTAATCATGGTGACAACATTGGTGTCTCCCGCAAAACCTGCGCCTTCTACCTTTAAATTATTTGCCACAATCATATCCAGATTTTTCTTTTCCAGTTTTTTCCTGGAGTTCTCCAGCATATTTTCCGTTTCCATGGAAAAACCGCATAAAAATTGTTCTTGCTTTTTATGTTCTCCCAAATAGGCTAAAATATCCTGACTATGCTTCATCTCCAAAGACAGCTCCCCATCTTTTTTCTTTACCTTTTCTGCGCTTACATACTTTGGACAATAATCTGCCACGGCTGCTGCTTTAATAATGATATCCTGCTCTGATGCACGTTTCGTTACTTCACAAAACATGTCCTCCGCCGTAATCACTGGTACTACTAATACAAAGGGCGGTGCAGGAATATTGACAGGGCCGCTTACAAGAGTAACCTCGGCTCCTCGCTGCATACATACTTTTGCAATGGCATATCCCATTTTTCCTGTGGAATGGTTGGTGATATAACGTACAGGATCAATAGGCTCCTGCGTAGGTCCTGCCGTCACCAAAATTTTCTTTCCTTTTAAATCTTTTTCATAGGCACATTCTCGCAAAATATGCTGTAAAAGTAATTCCGGTTCAGGCATCTTCCCTTGTCCTGTATCTCCGCATGCCAAGTATCCATAAGCACTCTCTACAATCTCATACCCATAGTGCTCCAGAACTTTCAAATTGTCCTGCACAATGGGATTTTCGAACATATTGGTGTTCATTGCCGGCGCAAGGATTTTCTTACATTTGCACGCCATAATAGTAGTGGTAAGCATATCGTCTGCGATGCCGTGAGCCAGCTTTCCAATACAGTTTGCACTGGCAGGGGCAATCAGTACCACATCTGCTTTCTTTGCCAGAGCCACATGCTCTACATTATACTGAAAATTCCTGTCAAAGGTGTCCACCAGACATTTGTTTCCTGTTAAGGTTTCAAAGGTAATGGGATTGATAAAATTCTCCGCATTCTTTGTCATTAACACCTGAACGTCTGCGTGAAGCTTTTTCAGCATACTGGCAAGGGAAGCAATTTTGTATGCTGCAATACTTCCTGTAACTGCAAGCACTACACACTTTCCTTTTAACATTGTGTATACCTCTTTTCTTTTTGTGAACATCTGATTTCAGATTGCTCCGTTTCAGCTTCTTATTATATGGAATAACCTGTAAAAAATCAATATGCCATTTTCACTTCCTCTTGTTCCTGCTCCTTTTCTGTGCTATGCTTTTTTCAACATTTACATTTATAAAGGAGTGTTTCTCATGTCACGTAATAAGCAAGTATCAGAAACCCATCTTCTCGGACTTCTTCTGGCTGTTGTGGGAGGTTTTCTGGATGCCTATACCTATCTTTGCAGAGGTCGTGTCTTTGCCAACGCACAGACCGGAAATATTGTGCTTCTGGGTGTAAACCTTACAGAACAAAATTGGAACAGAACTTTTTATTATCTGATGCCTATTTTCGCCTTTGTGCTGGGTATTCTAGTATGTGAAATCATACAAACATATTTTAAATGGAAAAAGAAACTTCATTGGAGACAACTCATTGTCCTCATCGAAATTTTCTGCCTTATAGTAGCAGGTTTTCTTCCTTCTTCTGCTTTTGATGCCCCGGTGAATATTATGATTTCCTTTGTGTGTGCCCTTCAAGTAGAGGCCTTCCGCAAAATGAATGGAAACACCTATGCTACCACCATGTGTACAGGAAATTTAAGAAGCGCATCTCAGCAGTTATATCTTTATATAACTACACGACAGAAATCTTATTTACATAACTGTCTTCAATATTACAACGTCATTCTATTTTTTATTCTCGGAGCAGGTGCAGGCAGCTTTTTCACCGGTATTTTTCATACAAAAGCCGTATGGCTTTGTGCACTGGGGCTTTTAGCCGCATTTATTGCCATGTTTTTAAACAGGGAGGAGAGTCTATGAGCCACGCAGATACACAATTAAAAGAGCAAAAAGACCACGGAACTTCTCTTTTTCCCTGTGCCTTATACGAGGTCTGTGAGGAAAAAAACTGGTCCGGCGTGCCCCATCACTGGCATGATGAAATGGAAATCCTCTACTTTTCTAAGGGCAGCTATACTCTTTTTGTCAATATGGAACAGTTTCAGATTGAGGAAAAATGCTTTTATTTCATTTATCCAGGCGAGCTCCATGCCATTGTTCCCCATTCGGACAGTACGGAGTCTGCCCTTGTGTTTCATCCAAGCCTTTTGGGCTTTGAATATAAGCTGTTTCCTCAATGTCTGAAGCCCTCCAATCCTGCTTTTTCCCCTTTTGAAAAAGAATATCGGAAGGTTTTCCACATTTTCCATCAGTTTCCTGAGGACAGCCTCTCTGCCCGCCTGTTTATACAGAGCGGCATTTTTAAAATGGCAGGTATTCTATCCACTTTTCCCTCTTTACTTCAAACAGAACGTAAAACGGACATGCGGATAGAAACCATTAAAACGGCACTGGATTTTCTTCATAGTCATTATCAGGAAAAGCTCTATATTCGGGATTTAGCTCTGCAAGTCAACATGAATGAACAATATTTCTGCCGTTTTTTCAAAAAGGTGCTGGGAAAATCCCCCATTACCTATCTAAACGAATACCGCATTAAACAGGCTTGCATTCTTCTGCAAACCACGGACCTTCCCATTATGGAGGTTGGCATGGACTGCGGTTTCTTTCATCTTGGAAATTTCATGAAAGAATTTAAAAAATATACAGAGACTACGCCTTTACAGTACCGCAAAAAGTCATAATAACGCAGTTTTTAATCAAATATTCGCAAGATATTTTTAAATTTGTTCATTATAATAGAGTTTACATTTAAAATACACTTAGGAGGTTTGATTATGGAAAGAAAATGGTGGCATGACAAGGTTGCCTATCAAATTTACCCAAAAAGCTTTTATGACTCAAACGGAGACGGTATCGGCGACTTACAGGGAATTATTCAAAAGTTAGATTATTTAAAAGCTTTAGGCATTGATATTCTGTGGATTTCTCCTGTCTATCCCTCTCCTTTTGCAGACCAAGGGTACGACATTTCAGATTATTATAATATCGACCCTGCTTTTGGCACATTAGAAGATATGGAACAACTAATTAGCGAAGCAAAAAAACGGGAAATGTATATTCTCATGGATTTGGTGGTAAATCACTGCTCGGATGAGCATGAATGGTTTGAAAAAGCCTGTGAAGACCCAGACGGAGAGTACGGAAATTTCTTTTATATCGAAGATAGAAAAGAGGGAGAAACACCCTGCAACTGGCGAAGTTATTTCGGCGGTTCTGTATGGGAACCTCTGCCGAAAAATCCTGATAAGCAATATATGCACGTATTTCACAAAAAGCAGCCGGACTTGAATTGGGAAAATCCCAAAGTAAGAGAAGAAATTTTTAAGAATATAAACTGGTGGCTGGACAAGGGGCTGGGCGGTTTCCGTATTGACGCCATTATCAACATTAAGAAAAAACTGCCTTATAAAAATTATCCCTCTGACCGTGAAGACGGCTTATGTGACCTTGCTCTTATGCTGGCTGACGCACAGGGTGTCGGAGATTTCTTAAAAGAAATGCACGAAAAAACCTTTAAGCTTCATGACTCCTTTGCGGTGGGCGAAGTATTTAACGCAAAAGAAGATGAACTGCCTGCTTTTATCGGGAATGACGGCTATTTCTCCTCTATTTTTGATTTCTCCACTACCTCCTACGGAAAAAGTGACAAGGGCTGGTATGACTGCCGCCGCATTACTCCCGATGAATATAAGGAATGTTATTTTCAATCACAGGAAAAAATCGGTGATATGGGATTTTATTCCAATATCATTGAAAACCATGATGAACCAAGAGGGGTAAGCTATTATCTGCCCGAAGACGGTCTTTGCTTAGAGGGAAAGAAAATGCTGGCTGTGCTTTATTTCTTTATGCGTGGTCTGCCCTTTATCTATCAGGGACAGGAAATCGGTATGGAAAATCTGGGCATTCTTCCTCTGGAACAGATTGACGATATCAGCGCTCTTGACCAGTATCAGGTGTGTGTGGATGCAGGCTTCACCCCAGAGGAAGCTTTGAAAATCGTTTCTCTTTATAGCCGTGACAATGCCAGAACTCCGGTTCAATGGGACAGCTCTCCTAATGCCGGATTTACAACAGGCATTCCATGGCTTATGGTAAATCCTAATTACAGAGAAATCAATGTAAAAGCTCAGGAGCAGGATAAAAACTCTCTCCTTTCCTTTTATAAACAAATGATTGCCCTTCGTAAAAACAAAGATTACAAAGAAACTCTTGTGTATGGAGATGTTATTCCTTTTGAAAGAGAACGCCACAATCTTATGGCATACCACAGAAAAGGGGAAAAAGACTTGCTGATTATCGGCAATTTTCAAAAAGAACCGCAGACAGTTACCCTCCCTTCTTCTGTAAAAAGAGTTCTGCTAAATAACTATCCTCAGCTTTCACAGGAGGGCAATACCTTACAGCTTTGCTCCTATCAGGCTCTTGTTCTGGAGCTTGTCTAAAGCTTCACTTTTCCGGCTCCGGTGCATATACTGATTACAAAAAGGAGTTTTCAGCATGGCTTATGTTCCTCTGTGTCAGCTAAGGGAGGGACAGTATGGTATTATTCGAAGTATCACCTGTTCCAAGGAAGAAAAGCCTTATAAGCAGGCGATTTTACAGCGGTTTCTGGATTTGGGCTTCTGCGAGGAAACCCCGATACAATGTATCAATACGGGCATTTTCCACAATCCCCATGCCTACAAAATCAGAGGCAGTGTTCTGGCAATCCGAAATGAAGACGCCGCTTTTATCCTTGTAGAACCCCTTGCTGAAAATTGTAAACTGTAAATGATATCCTTCTTGAAAAAAAGAAAAAACGCTTCCTTTACGATTGCGCTTGCCGGAAATCCCAATGTGGGAAAAAGCACCATCTTTAATGCACTTACAGGTATGCACCAGCACACGGGAAACTGGGCGGGAAAAACCGTGGAGCTGGCAAAAGGAGTATGCACTCTGGGAAATCAAACCTGCACCCTTGTTGATTTGCCGGGCTGCTACTCTCTGACTGCCTGCTCCAAGGAAGAAGAAATTGCCAGAGATTTTATAGAAAATACGCACCCTGATTTGGTTGTCCTTGTATGTGATGCCGTGTGTCTGGAACGTCATCTTCAGCTCCTTATTCAGCTTCTTTCGATTACCCAGAAAGTTTTACTCTGTGTCAATCTGATGGACCAAGCCAAGAAAAAGGGAATTGATATCTC
Source organism: Blautia hansenii DSM 20583 (assembly GCF_002222595.2). Lineage (NCBI taxonomy): Bacteria > Bacillati > Bacillota > Clostridia > Lachnospirales > Lachnospiraceae > Blautia > Blautia hansenii. The sequence goes on along the minus strand of NZ_CP022413.2, from coordinate 639,888 downwards.
CTGTTCTGCTTTGGAAACGGAATTACATATTCCTGTCCTTGGTATTTCCGCACATCGACACTCGGATATAAAACGCTTAAAATCCGGCATTTTCTCTGCTTTAGATAAAAATATTCCCTCCTCTGAAAATACAAATTCCCCAAAAATATCTGCCTGCTCTTTGCCTGACTCACGAGTCTGCGCACAGGAAGCCTCACGGCTTTATCACGCTACCCTGCAATCTGACCGTACTTCTCACACAAACAAAGACCTTCTCCTTGATAAGCTTTTTACAGGAAAATTTACGGGTATTGCCTGTATGCTTTGCTTTCTTTTACTGATTTTCTGGATTACTCTTACAGGAGCAAACTACGTTTCTCAGGTTCTCCACGACATTCTCTTTTCCTTTGAACCTGTTTTTTACCGCTTTTTACAAGGATTTCTTCCTTTAAAGCTCTGTCACATGCTTGCTTTTGGTTTTTATCGGGTAACTGCATGGGTAATTAGTGTGATGCTGCCTCCTATGGCAATTTTCTTCCCTCTTTTTACACTTTTGGAGGATTTCGGATATCTGCCCCGTGTTGCCTTTAATCTGGACTGCTGCTTTGCCAAATGCAAGGCGTGCGGCAAACAGGCACTTACTATGATTATGGGCTTTGGCTGTAATGCTGCCGGTGTAACAGGCTGCCGCATTATTGACTCACCCAGAGAACGGTTGATTGCCATTTTAACCAACTCCTTTGTTCCCTGCAACGGACGCTTTCCCACTATTCTGGCTATCCTGACGATTTTCTTTGCGGGAAGCGCAAAAAATCTTGAGCTGGCAGTTTTGCTCACACTTGTTATTCTGTTTGGTATGTTTATGACCTTTGTTTCCTCATGGCTGTTATCTAAAACAGTCCTAAAGGGCGTTCCTTCTTCCTTTACACTGGAGCTTCCTCCTTACCGAAAGCCGCAAATTGCCTCTGTTCTGGTACATTCTGTGATAAACCGCACCTGCCGTGTGCTGCTGCGTGCTATCATAGCGGCTGCTCCTGCGGGTATCCTGATTTGGATTATGGCAAATGTCAGCATCGGTACAGACAGCATTTTAAATTTGGTATCGGATTTTTTAAATCCCTTTGCTCGACTTTTAGGCTTAGACGGAAGCATCCTTCTTGCCTTTCTTCTGGGGCTTCCTGCCAATGAAATTGTTATTCCTGTACTGATTATGGCTTATACTGCTCAGTCCTCCATTACAGATTTTAAAAGCCTGTCAAGCCTCCATACACTGCTTCTGGGGCAGGGCTGGACAGTTTCCACTGCCGTTTCCATGCTGATTTTATGCGTGCTTCACTGGCCCTGTGCTACTACCCTTTTAACCATAAAAAAAGAAACCCACAGCTTAAAATGGACAGCGCTCGCTTTCCTTTTGCCTACCTGCATGGGGTTTCTCTTATGTTTTCTTGTAACCTGTGCTTTTCGCATATTTTCGTAATTTGCTGTTCAGAATATTTATGCACCTTCAGCGGCCTTGCAAAGCACGCTTTAAGAATGTATAAATATTCTGAATATCCCTTTTATATAGCAGCTTATTGTGCCTTCACACCTTTATATTTCTCTGCCAGCATCTGCAAATTTCTGTCAATAATGTTATAATGCTCTCGAATACGCTCAATACCTTCCGATATGTCCTTTTTCTTTAAGCTGTCATATACATTTCTGTGAAGACATACCAGACGTTCTTTATCTTCGTCTGTTACATATTTTGACATTTCACTGATAAAGATTTCAAACACGCCTGACAAAGCTTCATTTAAAAGCTCCAGCAGATGATTATCCGATATCAGTACAATCTGGTCATGAAATTTTTTATCCAGCTTGGCTCTTTCTTCCCCTTTTACCTGATCCATTTCATCTAAAATTTCAGAAAGGCAGGCTAAATCTTCCTTTTTTGCGCTTTTCACAGCCAGAAGATAAGATCCGATTTCAATAAATCTGCGTAACTGACTGATTTCAATATAATTGGTCTGTTCCATAGACAGAAGCATGGAAAATACACTGCTCAGACTTTCTCCGATATGATTGACTAAAAAGTTTCCCTGTCCCTGACGACTCTCGATAATCCCCATATTTTCCATGGTTCTTAATGCCTCACGGATGGAATTTCTGCTAAATCCCAGCGTTGCCATCAGTTCTCTTTCTGACGGAATTTTACTCCCAAAAGAAATTTCTTTTGTTGCTGCAAGGTTTGTAATATGTTCGATGACCTGATGATAAACCTTTTCATTTTCGCTTGCTTTTCTTTCCATTTCCTTCCCACTCCCAAATTTACATAAATCCGGCAAATACCGATGCGCCGATTACTGTCAAAAGTCCTGCAACCGCAATGGCAAGACTGCTCATAGCGCCTTCTATCTGTCCCATTTCCATGGCTTTTGCCGTTCCGATTGCATGAGACGCTGTTCCAAGCGCCAGTCCCTTTGCAATCGGCTCGTGAATTTTAAAAATTTTGCAGATAAATTCTGCAATGACATTTCCCAAAATACCTGTAATGACAATCACTGCCACCGTAATGGTAACAAGTCCTCCCAGCTCTTCTGAAACGCCCATTCCAATGGCTGTTGTAATAGATTTTGGAAGCAATGTCACATACTGCTGATGATTTAAGTCAAACAGCTTTGCCAACGCCAAAACACTGACAAGACTTGCCAAAACACCGGATAAAATACCCACTGCCACTGCCATAAAGTTCTTTTTTAAGAGGGATAGCTGCTCATAAAGGGGAACTGCCAGACAAACGGTTGCCGGTGTGAGCAGATAGCTGATATATTTTGCACCCTCATTATATTCTTCGTAATCAATGCGGAAAATCAACAAAAATCCAATAACACAGATTGTTCCGATAAGCAGTGGATTTAAAATTGCCAGCTTAAATTTTTTCTTCATCAGTAAGCCGATTTCATAAGCTGCAAGGCTTAATACTGCCCCAAATATAATAGACTCACTCAGAAATTCTTTCATCTTTTTTTCTCCTTTTTCTAATCATAATCTGTGTCACAACTCCTGTAACAGCTATAACAATCACCGTGGTGATGACGGTAATCATGAGCACAGGCACTACAACAGGACGCAAGGCATCCCATGACTCCAGCAAGCCTACTGCCGCCGGTATAAACATTACAGGCATGATTTCAATCAAAAAAACTGCCGCATCCTTTACCTGTTCTACTTTTAAAATCCCAGTACAAAGCGCCAGAAGCATTAGCATCAGTCCATACACACTTGCAGGTATGGGCAGTGGCAGAAGCATTTTTAAGCCTTCTCCTAAAAAGGAGAGAAATAAAATAATACTGAATTGTCGCAAAATCTTCATTTTTATATCCTCTTTCTATTGGTACTACCAGTAGTATAGGCATTTTACGCAGTAAAGTCAATATAGACAACCTGTTTTTCCTGTGATAGCATGAATATAATATGAAATGTAAAGGAGAATGAATATGACTGTATTAGAACGTTTTTTGAATTATGTTGTAATAGAAACTACTTCTGACCCTTATGCGGAAAGCTTTCCAAGCACCAAAAGTCAGCTGGATTTCGGCCATACCTTAATGGAAGAAATGAAAGAATTGGGGCTTACGGATGTCACTCAGGATGAATACGGATATGTTTTCGGTACTATTCCTTCTACTGTTCCCGATTACAAGGGAAAAATTTTAGGTCTGATTGCTCACATGGACACAGCGCCTGCTGCTTCCGGAAAGAATATCAAACCAAGAGTTATTAAAAATTATGACGGAGCAGAAATTGTATTAAACGCTGAGAAAAAAATCGTAATGAAACCGGAGGATTTCCCTTCCCTGAAACAATATGTGGGACAGGATTTAGTTGTAACAGACGGTCTTACCTTGCTGGGCGGAGATGACAAAGCCGGCGTGGCGGAAATTATGACTGCCGCTGAATATCTCATCAACCATCCGGAAATCCCTCACGGACCTATCCGTGTAGGTTTTACCCCTGATGAGGAAGTGGGGCAAGGGGCTGATTACTTTGATGTCAAAAAATTCGGGGCTGATTTCGCCTATACTGTTGACGGCGGCGAATGTGGAGAACTGGAATATGAAAACTTCAATGCTGCCAGCGTTTTTGTAGATTTCACAGGTCTTAGTATTCATCCCGGTTCTGCTAAAAATAAAATGATAAATGCCCTGCTTTTGGCTATGGAATTTCAGGGTATGATGCCGGAAGCACAGAAGCCAGAGCATACCGAAGGCAGAGAAGGCTTTATTCATCTGGAGTCTTTGGAGGGTTCTGTGGAACACGCATCCAGCGAATACATTGTTCGAGACCATGATTTTGATTTATTTAAGAAAAAAAAGGAATATATGCAGAGAGCTGCCGATTATATGAATGTTAAATACGGAGAAGGTACGGTAAGCCTGAGAATGGAAGACTCCTATTATAATATGAGACAGCAGATTGAACCGCATTATTTCTTAATCGAAAATGTATTAAAAGTATACGAAAAACTGGATATTGAGCCAAAAATCCAGCCAATTCGAGGAGGCACAGACGGCTCACGCTTATCCTTTATGGGACTGCCATGCCCGAACCTTGGAACAGGAGGACATAACTTCCACGGACATTTTGAATATGTGTGCGTGCAGTCTATGGAGAAATGTGTGCAGGTGTTGATTGAGCTTGTGAAAACTTTTGATTGATTTTAGGATTTCGTGCAAACTCAGATATTCCATATATAGAAACCTTCGATATTGTAAATCAAAAATATATGCTGGAAAAGTATGCAGGAGTTTAGTCAAATGAGAACTTATATAAAAAAATCAGCAGTAATTCTACTCTGCCTTGCGCTTGCTCTCTCATTGACTGCTTGCAAAAATCCTAAAAAGGGAGATTATCCCGCACCCCTCATGATAGATGGAACTAATTATTACTCAACTGACAATCCCGTTTCCGTTGAGGTGGATAAAGATTTGATGAAATATACTACTTCCTATGCGGAAGACGGCATTCCGCAAAAAGACCGGGAGAAGAATTTCAATCGAAATGCCGGAACTCCTTATGCCGTTCTTGAGGATGGCATGATAGTTGTTTTTATTAACAATCAATGGATAGAGTTCAAGTCCAAATAAGAGGAGAATAGAAATCTCCTCTTATTTTTTTACTTCCCAGTAGTCCAAAAAATGTTTTGCCTCTCCGCTTTTATCTAATCGGCTTTTTTATATTGTTTCCCTTTTGTAGCTCCGTCATCTATAAGTTTTCCACCCCTAATCAATGCTCGCAGCAATTCTTTTGTTCGTCGCTTTTTTCGGAACTCCACTCCCCGCTCGTTCACCTATATTAATTAAATTAAACATCTTCATAAGCGATTTATTTCGTGGAGCAGACTCTCCACCTAAACGCATCTGCTTTTTCCCTGTTCGGACATAATCAGGATTTGCAAAAATAATTTTTTCCTCTTCTTTCCTAATTACTACACCTCTCACGCCATGATAATCTGCATTAATCAAACAATTTGCCAAAGCCTCACGAATTGCTTTATGGACCGGTGGGTCATCTACACATTCTCCTCCAACCATTTTAAACGGCACTTTGATATCCTTTATTATCTTCTTATAGACTCTCTAGCATACTGTTTTGTACTATCATCATCTTTTTTCTGTCAGGTTTATTTTTTTGTCATTTTAGTTTATTTAAAAACTATCTTGAGTAAAAAACAAACAAAAAAAGCCCGGTCATTACCGAGCTTTCTTCAACATAATTTTATTTTCCCTACACTCTCAGCATCCGATACCCCACACCCACATGCGTCTGGATATATTTCGGCTCTGACGGATTTTCCTCTATCTTTTTTCTCAGTGTTGCCATGAACACCCGAAGGGACGCCACGTCATTATCCCATGCGCTTCCCCATATTTCCTTTGTTATATAAGTATGTGTCAGCACTTTTCCCACATTTTGGGAAAGCAGGCACAAAAGCTTATACTCAATAGGCGTAAGATGAAGTTCTGTATTCTTCATAAAAGCGCAGCCTGCCGCATAGTCGATTTTCAAATCCCCGTTTTGGAAGACAGAGCTTTGCACCATATCGCTTTTCATGTCATTCAGCCTGCGGAAGGTTACACGAAGTCTTGCCAGAAGCTCCTCCACGGAAAACGGCTTTGTAAGATAATCATCTGCCCCTGCATCTAAGGCTTCTATTTTATCAATATCCTCACTTCTTGCACTGATTACAATAATAGGCGTCTTCGCCCATGTACGAATTTTCTGAATAACCTCAATCCCATCCATGTCCGGCAGTCCCAAATCAAGCAAAATCACATCAGGATTATGTGTCGCCACCTCTAAAATCGCAGTTTCTCCCGTGGCTGCTTCCTGAAAACGATATTCATGAGTTTCCAATGTAGTTGTAATTAAATTGCGTACCGCTGCATCATCTTCTACTACCATAATTAACGGTTTATTCATGTAATTGAACCTCCTTTGCAGGCAATGTGAATGTAAAACGGGCGCCATGAGGCTGGCAGTCCTCCACAAAGATGTCACCGCCGTGAGCATGTAAAATGGATTTACATAACGCCAAGCCAAGCCACAAACTTCTTCGGCTGTCTGCCGCATGACTGTTGCCCGTATAAAACATCTCGAAAATATACTCTTTTGCCTCGTCTGAAATTCCACTTCCGTTATCCGATACACTGACTACGGCGTTTGTTCCCTCCTGCCTTGTCTCAATGAGAATTTCAGATCCCTTTGGTGTATATTTTACCGCATTATCCACCAAATTAACAAGTACCTGAACAATCAATCGTGCATCTGCCTTTACTAAAATCAAATTTTCAGAGAGTTGTACACGAAGCTTATGTTTTTTGCATCGCTTTTCCACATGGTGAACGGCTTCCTGCACAATTTCCTCCAAAAGCTCTGCATTTAGCTGAAGCTTCATAGTGCCGTCTTCAATTCTTGTAACAGACAGAAGATTTTCCACTAAGTTAATCAGCCATAAAGAGTCCTCGTAAATGTCCTCATATAACTGCTGCTGTTTTTCTTTTCCCATACTGTCTGCGTTGGAAATCAAAATTCCTGCGTTTCCCGAAATGGAAGTAAGGGGAGTCCGCAAATCATGAGAAATCGAACGAAGCAAATTTGCCCTTAGCTGTTCGTTTTTCGCCATTAAAGCGGCAGCAGCTCTTTCTCTTGTCACTTTTTCATTCTGCATGGCAAGGGCACATTCGCCTAAAATCGACAGCACAATACTCTTTTCAAAGCTGTCTAAAGGCCATTCTCCCATAACAATTCCCAAAACGCCGAACACGCTTTGTCCCACACGCACAGATAAATACTGACATTTGGCATCCGGATATGTCTTTGTGCCTGCCCCCGCATGTTTATTGTTATCAAACGCCCATTTGGCAACGCTTCTTTCTTCCTCCGTCCTATATTCTGCCTCTGCTTTTCCTTCCTGAAAAGGGAAAAACACCGGCTTGTCCAGCTTATTTTCTGTTGCTTTATAAAAGATGATATCTCTTTTTAATAATTTCTTCAACTGTCCGCAGGTGACGGAAATAATTCCTTCTATGTCCTGTTCATTGGAAAGCTGCTGATTTGTATCAAAAAGTATCTGTGTACGATACGCTGTCTTAGCGGACTGCGCCGCCTGCTTCTTAATCCGTTCTGCCAAAGAACTTGTAATAAATGCAGCAGCCAACATAATCGGAAATGTAGTTAAGTAACTCGGTTCATAAGCCTTAAAGGTAAAACGTGGCTCTGTAAACCAGAAATTAAATAACAACACACTGATGAAGGAGCTTACAAGGCTGAAAATTCTCTGGGAGGTGGATACTGCCGTAATCAACACTCCCAAAATATAAACCGTAATAATATTCGCCTCGTTGAGCCCTCCCCATCGGAAAAACACACCGATTGCTGTGGCTGCTGATAAAATACCAAGAGTTTTTAAAATATCTTTGACGGATTTTTGAAGCTTTGACTTTTCTTTTAATTTTCTCAAGTCATCACTCCCCTCTATCCTACCGTAATTTTTTCCTCAGGAAATCTTCCTACTTCTATGTGCTTGCCTGAAACTGCTGCAAACACCAGCGTCAGACCGCCTACACGTCCCCAGAACATCAAAAGCATTAAAATCAAATGGGACACAGTTCCTACCTCTGTGGTAATTCCCAATGTCAGACCTACTGTTCCGATTGCGGAAGCTGTTTCAAAAAGGCAGGTCAAAATAGGAATATCTTCGATGCAGCTTATGATAATTCCTCCTGAAAGGAAAAGCACCACATACATAAGAAGAATGGTTGCTGCATCATTTACGGTGCTTTCTGAAATGCGGCGATGAAAAACCTGCGCATTTTCTCTTCTTCGAAATACAGAAGAGGTGGAAGCAAAAAGTACCGCAACCGTAGTGGTTTTCATACCTCCGGCTGTTGAACCGGGAGAACCTCCGGTAAGCATCAGAACAATCATAATCATAATTCCCGCCTCTGTAAATAAGGTCAGGTCCACAGAGTTAAAGCCTGCTGTTCTGGGTGTTACCGATTGGAAAAAGGATGCCAAAATCTTTTCGTATAAGCTTAAATTACTCCACTGCTCCTGTGAAAATTCTACAAAGAAAAAGTAAGCTGCCGGAAGCAAAATCAAAAAGCTGGTAACCGTAAGAATTACTTTACTTTGCATTCTGTATTTCTTAACATGAAATTTATTTGTCTTAATATCCTCCCATGTAAGAAAACCAATACCGCCGATAACAATCAATGCCATAATGGTGAGATTGATAATCGGCTGGGAAGCATAGGTAGTAATAGAAGAAAACTCTCCCCGCACTCCCAGCAAATCAAATCCGGCATTACAAAAGGCAGATACGGAATGGAAAATCGCATACCATAATCCCTTAAAAAATCCAAAATCCTTACAAAAAACAGGCGCCATCAATGCTGCTCCTATAAGCTCTATACAAAGAGTTGTCTTTAGAATAAAGCCTGTCATTCGCACCATTCCCCCTACGTGATGGGCTGCAATCGCCTCACGCATGGTATTTCTCTGCATCAGACCGATTTTTCGTCCGGCAAACATGGCTATGGAAACAGCCACCGTTACTACGCCCATACCGCCAATCTGTATGAGCAGTATAATAACAAATTGTCCGAAATAGGACCAGTAGGTAGCCGTATCATGCAGTACCAGCCCTGTTACGCAGACTGCTGACGTAGAGGTAAACATTGCGTCCAGAAAAGGCGCACCTCCCGGTCCTTTGGTGGAAATGGGCAGCATTAAAAGAAAACCGCCTGTTAAAATAACAATTAAAAAACCTAAACTAATAATTTGAAAGGAAGAAAAATTTTTCTTCTTAAATTTGAACTTCATCTCGCCCTCCATGCTTATTACAGTATCTTCTACTATATATCCTGTGATATAAAGAATGTATAAATAAATCGCACGAAGTATTAAGACTATATAAAGATTTATACTCCGTTTCCGGTATAAAGCTGATAATACTTTCCTCTTTGCTCCATGAGTTCGTCATGAGAACCTCGTTCTATAATTCTTCCCTTTTCCAGTACCATAATACAATCGCTGTTCTTTACCGTAGAAAGTCGGTGTGCAATGACAAAAGTGGTTCTTCCTTCCATCAGCCTGTCCATACCTTCCTGAACCAGCTTCTCTGTTCTGGTATCAATAGAACTTGTAGCCTCATCCAAGATAAGTACCGGAGGATCTGCAACTGCCGCTCTTGCAATGGCAAGAAGCTGTCTTTGCCCCTGACTTAAATTTGCTCCGTTTCCGGTAAGCATAGTCTGATATCCATCCGGCAGCCTGCGGATAAATCCGTCTGCATTTGCCAGCTTGGCTGCCTGAATAATTTCTTCCTCTGTGGCATCCAGCTTTCCGTAGCGGATATTATCCATAACCGTAGCGGTAAAAAGATTGGTATCCTGCAATACAATTCCCAGAGAACGTCTTAAATCTCCTTTCTTAATCTTGTTGATATTAATTCCGTCATAACGGATTTTACCGTCCTGAATATCGTAAAAGCGGTTTAAAAGATTGGTAATGGTCGTTTTTCCTGCACCGGTAGAACCTACAAATGCGATTTTTTCTCCCGGCTTTGCGTACAGCTTAATGTCATGAAGCACAATTTTCTCATCTGTATAGCCAAAGTCTACACCATCTAGCACCACATCTCCCTGCTGCTCTACATAAGTGGTTGTATTGTCTGCCTGATGATAATGCTTCCAGGCCCAGTGTCCGGTACGTTCCTTGCTTTCTTTAATCTCACCGTTTTCCTTCTTGGCATAAACCAGTTCCACGTAACCGTTGTCTTCTTCCGGCTTTTCATCCATGAGCTCGAAAATTCTCTTTGCTCCTGCCAAAGCCATAACAATACTGTTTAACTGCTGGCTAATCTGGTTTACCGGTCCTGCAATGCTTTTATTAAAGGTCAGAAAGCTGGCAAGCCCTCCAAGAGTAAAGCCTCCGATGCCGTTAATCGCCAAAACACCGCCTACCACCGCACAGACTACATAATTGATATTTCCAAGCTGTGCATTTACCGGTCCTAAGTAATTGGCAAATTTATTGGCATTATCTGCACTTTCAAAAAGCTGGTTATTGATTTTATCAAAGGCTTCTATGGCTTCTTCTTCATGACAGAAGACCTTTACGACCTTCTGACCTTCCATCATTTCTTCAATATAACCGTTTACCTTACCGATATTCACCTGCTGCGCCATAAAGTGTTTTCCGGAAAGTCCCGCAATCTTCTTTGTCACCAGCATCATCAGTCCCAGCATAACCACCGTTACCACCGTAAGGGGAATATTTAAAATCAACATACTGATGAACACGCTGACAATCGTAAGGAAACTGGAAATCATCTGTGGAATACTCTGGCTTATCATCTGTCTTAACGTATCAATATCATTGGTATATACAGACATGATGTCCCCGTGGGGATGGGTATCAAAATATTTTACAGGAAGACTTTCCATTTTGGCAAACATATCGTTTCGCAGATTTTTCAATGTTCCCTGCGTTACATAAATCATGATTTTATTGTACATATAAGCACATAAAACACCAATGAGATAAAAGCCTGCCACTCTGGCAATCGCCCATGCAAAAGGAGCGAAGTCGGGCACTTTTGCCTGTGTCAGAGGAATAATATAATCATCAATCATGGTCTTCATGAACATCGTTCCCTGTACATTGGCAAGAACACTGACAAAAATCCCAATAAGAACAAAAATCAAATGGTATTTATAATTCTTTCCCACATACTGAAAAACTCGTTTTAACAGCTTTCCTAAGTCGCCTTTCTTTTTTCCGTCCTTTTTCACTCCTTTTCACCTCCCTGTTTTACATTTTCATCAAAGTCACCGCCGCCCTGATTTTGTGACTGGTAAACGTCACGGTAAATGGCATTGGTTTCCATCAGTTCTTCATGAGTTCCCATACCGTTGATTTTGCCTTCTTCCATGACAATAATCCGGTCTGCATTTTTAATGCTGGAAATCCTCTGTGCAATAATCAGTTTTGTAGTATCTGGAATTTCCTGTGCAAAAGCCTTTCTGATTTTTGCATCCGTTGCAGTGTCTACCGCGCTGGTGGAGTCATCTAAAATCAAAATCTTCGGCTTTTTCAGCAATGCCCTTGCAATGCAAAGTCTCTGCTTCTGACCGCCGGAAACATTGCTTCCGCCCTGTTCTATGTAAGTGTGATATTTTTCAGGCATATTCTCAATAAATTCATCTGCACATGCCAGCTCGCAAACTCTTTTACATTCTTCCTCTGTGGCATTTTTATTTCCCCATCTGAGGTTTTCCAGAATTGTTCCGCTGAACAGCACGTTCTTTTGCAGAACCACTGCCACCTGATTTCGCAGCTCTTCCAAATCATACGCTCTTACATCCACACCGCCGACTAAGACTTCACCCTTTGTCACATCATAAAGACGGCTGATTAAGTTTACCAAGCTGGACTTGGCGCTTCCTGTTCCTCCGATAATTCCAATAGTTTCACCGGAAGCAATCTCCAAATTGATATCAGAGAGCACAGACTCCTGACTGTCCTTTTTATAAGAAAAGCTTACGTCTTTAAATACAATACTTCCATCTTTCACTTCTTTTACAGGTTTTTCAGGATTACAGATATCGGCTTTCTCATTTAAAACCTCTGTAATACGCTCTGCAGAAGCAAAACTCATGGTAACCATAACAAAAATCATGGAAAGCATCATCAGACTCATCATAATATTCATACAATAAGTCAAAAGACTCATCAGCTCTCCTGTGGTAAGGTCACCCACTACAATCATATTCGCTCCCAGCCAGCTCAGTCCTAAGATACAAGCATAAACGGCAAACATCATAAGAGGCATATTGGCAACAATGATATTTTCTGCCTTGATAAACATCTTATATACGTTTTCTGCTGCTTTAAAGAACTTGTTGTTCTCATAATCTTCACGGACATAAGCCTTCACAACACGAATACCAGAAATATTTTCCTGTACACTGGCATTTAATTCATCATATTTCTTGAAAACCTGCTGGAAATACTTTGTTGCACGGCTCATAATCAGCACAAGACAAATACCCAGTCCGATAACCGCCACAAGATAAATGCTTGCCAGCTCTGCGTTGATGGTAAACGCCATCACCATAGCACAGATTAAGCTTGCCGGAGCTCTTGTAAACATACGAAGAAGCATCTGGTATGCCATTTGCAGGTTGGTAACATCTGTTGTCAGACGTGTAATCAGACCTGCGGTACTGAATTTGTCAATGTTGGAAAATGAAAAGGTCTGAATGTTGTCATACATCGCCTTTCTTAAATTTCTGGCAAAACCAGCAGACGCTCTTGAAGCATACTTTGCTCCCATCATACCTGCCCAAAGTCCGCAAAGCGCCAGCACTGCCATTGCAGCTCCCACCTTGCAGATATGCCCGATGTCTCCCGTTTCCACACCCTTGTCAATAATGGATGCCATTAAAAACGGTATCATGGTTTCAAATAAAACCTCTAAAATCATAAAGATTGGTGTCAACACAGAGTCCTTTTTAAACTCTTTTATTTGTGCTGCCAAGGTTTTAATCATATTCTCCTCTCCCTTCTTATTTAATTGTTAGTTCCCTAACTATTGCAGTAGAACTATTATAAGGAAATCAAATTTTAATGTCAAGCTTGTAATTGCAGAAAAATAAGTAATCTAAAAAGGGGCTATCGGGAAATAGATAGCCCCTGTATCAGCAGAGTAATGTAATTATTGAATTGTGTGAAATATGGTTATAGAATAATCCATTTTCCTTTTTGGCTTGAACCTTCTCTTTTTATAATTCCAGTTTTTTTCATGGATTCCATATAATACTTAACTGTACTATACTTTTCTCCAATGACGGCTGCAATTTTTTTCTGAGATAACGACGGTTCCTCTTGAATTACTTTCAAGATGCGTGTAACTACAGAATTATCGTTAGCTTGGTTAGTAGCTCGGTCAGTAGCTTGGTCAGTGCTACTAACCAAGCTCTTGAACATAACCATAATGTCCTCACGCTTAATCGTATATTCTGGCATAGGATTTCCGGCTTCTTTGCAGCTATCTTTGATTTTTTCGATTCCACGTCCCCATGCTTCGATAAAACCAGCTCTAAAAAATGTATTGGCAATCAAAGGATTATAAGGTCTTGAACGATGTTTTCCCATTAAATCATTGATTGTCCAATCTTCTGGGAAAATGCAATCATTCGCAATATAAATCCGATCTGCATACACACTGATTTGAATTGGAATTAATGCGCCATAAAATTTGTGTGCGATAGCATTAAAAACAGCTTCCCTAATTGCTTCTTTCGGAAAAGGGTAGGTTTCTACTCTTGTTACGCCTTGATACGAAATATCTGCCTTTAAATATTTCGTAAAAATGAGATCAACCACTTTATCTGCCTGCGAAATTAATGAACCGTGAATTTCATCCTGATAACGCAGTTCAGAATCCGATTCAAAATAACCAATCTTGATGTATGCTCCCGGTATCCACTTTTCCGGATTATGATGAAATAGCAAAATAGCCGCTCTTTTCAAATGATTATTTTCAAGCAAATTCAAACTATCCAGTAGCTGTTCATTCGTGGCATCAATATCTTTCTTGTCCATTCGTTTGCTGCATACTGCTTGCTCTCGGAAAATATCGAAACTGTCATTTCTTAAATCTTGTATAGTTACTCCCTGAATCGGCACACTGTCCCATGTAATTCCCGTTTTCTGCAATAGAAACTGATTTAACGCCTGCCCCTTTAACTGCTGTTTAGTGCTGCCGCTCCGGTAATGATATTCGCCCTTGTAGTTGACGGGGTAACTATTCGAATTCACGCAAATTTCAATGTAGTCTTTTCCATCTTTACTCAACAAATTAACGTCTACAATAATACCAAGAACATCCCTGACTTTATTTGGTATATCCTCCATCAACTTTTTGCTATCTTGCACGCCAATTACTGTACCATCATCATTTGTGCCAATGTAAATTTTTCCACCCTGTGCGTTTGCAAAGCCGCAAATCCATTTAAGATATTCGTCCCGCCAAGATTCTTTCCATTCAACATTTTGGCTCTCCGACACCAACATACACCTCCTTAGGTATTTCCTTTTGCAATATCTCGTGTAATGCTATAATATAGCAATACATATTAGCATTATCGTTGCATTACTTTTATGCTATAAATAAATTTTAAAATACCGGTGTTTCCACTGCTCCTGCACCAACGTATTCCTCTAATGTGATATTTTGCTCTGTAATCTCCTTTGCAGCCTTTTTCCCTACATAGCGGTAATGCCACGGCTCGAAAATAACACCGGTAATCTCACTTTTATCCATAGGATAACGTAAAATAAAACCGTATTTCCAAGAATTTTCCATCAGCCATTTCTGGTCTTCGGTTTCCATCTGCGCTTCGTCCAGCTCCTGATACTCGGAGGATACAATGTCAAGGGCAAGTCCCACCTGATGCTCGCTGGTTCCCGGCTTTGCCACTACGGTTGCCGCCTTTACTGCCGCATCCTCGTAGCTTAGACCTTCCTCCTGCATTACTCTTTCAATTTTGTTCTCATAAAGTGACACCTGTAAATCCCACGCCCGAAAAGCAGAACAAATCATAGGAGTTCTCCCCGCTACTCTGGCATCTTCAAACATTGCCTCTAAATCTTCCATAATTCTGGCATCTACCTGATAGCCGTTGGTATCTACGGTCTCTGTGGCAACCTCCGGCACATCTGCCTCTGTCATGGGATAATCACTGTTTACCAGTCTCAAATACCACTGCTGCTTTTCTGTTTCATCTGCCAGAACAGGACCTGTGGGTTCAATATTTACCTGCGGCTTTGTATTTTCTTCCTTTTTCGCCTGTTCTTCCTGCTCTATCTGCTCTTTATATGCCTGCTCTGCCTTTTTCTCTGCTTTTTTCTCATCTATGGAAATCCAAACTGTGGCTGCGCCAAAAACAACAAGACAGACCACTAAGAAAATTCTGGCGTTCCTCTGCCGTATTCTGCGTATATCTCCTTTATACCGTCTTCTTCTCATTCTCATCCATCCTTATCTATTGATAGAAGCCGTCACATTAAGTAATATTTAGGAATATCTATACATTTCCAGCGAATTTGTTGAGCACGCTTTGAGATTATAAGCTCAAAGTGAGCGCAGACTGAGCGTAAAATGTATAGATATTCCTGATATGTCTTTAAAGTAACGGCTTTATTATACCACATGCGTAGAAAAGGAAGCACCCGCAAGGGTATTTACTTTTCAAGCCGTGGCTTGCCGGTATAATCCGACACCTTATGGCGGCAAGCTGATATAATCAGCTTGGTTTGCGCTTTTTGCAAACATTATACCACGTGCGCAGGAGAGGAAGCACCCTTTTTTTACATTTTTCTCTTTTTTAAGATTTCCATTATATACTTTTAATTTTGCGCTGCCCTGTGCATTTCATATTCGCTTGGGGTAATTCCCGTAAGTTTTTTAAATACCTTACTGAAATAATAAGGGTTTTCAAATCCCAGCATATCGGAAATCTCGTACATCATATACTCATGCTTTTCCAAAAGCTCTTTTGCCTTTTCTATTTTCATTTGATTGATATAATCGTTCAAATTTCCGCCTGTCTGTTTTTTAAACACACTGGATAAATACCCCTGACTAATTCCGATTTTTGATGCAATGGCAGCCAGCGTCAGCTTTTCTCCGTAGTTTTCTCTTACGTATTCCTTTGCCGCCTCTACAATTTTATCGGTTTTGCTGCCTCTGTGGAAATTTTCCATGGTATTGCCTACCCAACTGCCGAATTTTAAAAGCCAGCGGGTATGGGCTTTTAAAGTAAAACATTCCAGTAAGATTTCCATCACCACAGAAGGATAAGGCATTTCTTCCTTTATAAGAGCATCCTCTTCCACATAAGAGAGAAAAAAGTAATACAGATTTGCACAGGCATTTACCACCTGTTCTCTTGCAGGATGAAACTCGGTAAAGAGCGCAGACAATTCTTCAAAAACGCTGTTTACCTTTTCTTTGTCCTGCTGCACCAGCGCCTGACGCAAATCCTTTTTCAAAAAGCTGATATCAAAGGTATCGTGGCGGGCATGACGTTCTTCCCAGAAATGCGCCTCCACATCGCTGACCAAAACCACAGGCTCATTGCTGTGATAATAATAAAATTCCTGTATTTTCTTAATCTGGGAAAGAGCCCTTTTACTTCCCCCCCAAATGTCCTCCATAGGCGCACTAATTGCCACTAATGTCTGGCAGCCAAAATAATCCTCTAAAATATTGCAGATTTTCTTTCCTGTATCACGATAATACTTTTCCGTCCTGTTCTGTCCCGGAAGAATGGCTAAAATCCCCATTCGTTTCCACACCAGCGTACAGCACCCGGAATGAATACGGTTCATAAACTGCTCCATGAGACTCTGCGCATAATCCAGCATTTCTTTTCTGTCGTCTTCGGAAACATTCTCAAACAAATCCCTGTCCTTATAGGGACGTATCCACATCAGCACGCCGTTTTCATAAAGCTGCTCCAGCTCCATTTTCTCCACCGGCTCCTGCCACTTTTTTCGAAATTCATCGGAAAGATTTCCTGCTTTTTCCAAGATGTCTCTGAAAAATCCTGTGGCAGTCTGTTTTACATCCTTTGGATGAAACTCTCTGTGGGGAATTTTATCTGTTAAAATGCGTTTTTGATTACACATCTCTGTTGCTCGCTTTAAGCTGTTTCCCATCATCTCCTGTGTCATTTCCATTTTTACCAGATAATCTGCTGCACCAAGAGCAAGAGCGCTTTTTGCCAGAGAAAACTCCTCTAAATTGGTCAAAAGTATGAAAACTGTATCATATCCTCTGTCACGACATTCCTGCATAAACTCAATTCCTGTCATCACCGGCATTTTAATATCTGTAATGACAATGTCGGGCATGCTTTTCTCCATTTTTTCCAATGCCTGTTTTCCGTTGCTTGCCTTATCTGTAATCACACAGTCATAATCTTCCCAATTTATCATAGATTGAATTCCTGTTAAAATTAACGGCTCATCATCTACAAGTAAAACCTGATACATTTCTTTTCCCCCGCCTTATGTCTAAGTTAGTATTCTATCGGTATACGAACCTGAATTTCCGTGTATTCGCCTACCTTGCTTTCTATGGAAAGTCCGTATTCTTCCCCGTACACCAGCTTAATTCTCTGGTCTACATTCGGAAGTCCGATGCCGCTCATGGTATCGTTTTTGCTCTTTTCTTTCCCCTTTAATATCTTCTCTATTTTTTCTTCCGGTATTCCCACTCCATTGTCTCTTACCGAAATACAGAGTGTGTTTTCCAAAGCTTTTACATGAATGGAAATTATTCCGTTTTCTCCCATGGGCTCTATACCTGAAAAAATGGCATTTTCCACCAAAGGCTGAAGCGTCAGCTTAACAATCCTTGCGTTATATAAGCTTTCCTCTTCCACATGGATTTCCACATCAAACATTTCCATGTAACGCATTTTTTCTATAATAATATAGTCCTGCAAAAAGTTCAATTCTTCTCTTAGCGTAACCTTTTCATTAAAGCCCTTTGCCATATTTTTCAAAAGGCTTGAAAGAGCCGTAACCATTTTTACAATGCTGGCATTCTTCTGAATAACTGCAATCCAGCGAATGGAGTCTAAGGTATTATACAGAAAATGAGGATTTATCTGTGCCTGCAACATTTTAATCTCCAGATTTTTCTTCTCTCTTTCGTCCTCTACATTCTTTTTCAAAAGCTGCTCAATCTTGCCGCTCATGTGATTAATGCCTTTTCCGATTTCTCCGATTTCGTCATCAGTCTCAAGCTGCGGATTTCTGCTGAAATCTCCTCCTCCGATTTTCTTGACCTGAGCCGTAAGCAAATCAATGGGCTTTCTTATTCGCTTTGAGGAAAGCACCGATAACAGCATTCCCAGTAAAAGACAGACAAAGAACAGCACCCCTGCCAGACGGATAATAATCACTCTTTCATTTAAAGCTTCCTTTACAGGCATCATTTCATAGGTTAAAATTCCTGTTTCCGGACTTTTGGCATAAGAAATAAACCACTGTCCGCTGCTTGTTTTTTCTTCGATTACACCTGTATTTTCCGTTTTCTTTAAAAGCATCTCTGTAATTTGAGAAAGCTCCTTCTCCTTTAATTCCTCTGTTTTTACTTCGGCAATCAAATCTCCTGTGCCGGTAACTGCTATCATAGTGTTTCCGCTGTCAGACCGTGCCAGCTCGTCTTCAAATAATTTTGCGGATATTCCTAAGAAAACCCAGCCTTCTTTCCGCATAAGTCCTGTATTATCCAAAGGACGGATAATGGGTATCATTTTCTCCCCTTTTCCTCCGAAAAAAGGATTTTTTACCACGCTGACCTTATAATCTCCTGTTTCCTTCGCCAATTCCTGCTCAAACCAGCCGGTTTCCATAAGCTTTTCAAAATCATCCGTACTTCCTACGTCACTGCCTGTTTGAATAAAATGACCTTCCTTGTCTGCCATCATCAGCTTGGAAATATAACTGCCATATCCTGAAATCGCACAGTAATCACTCATCAGTTCATTATTCATCAACGCCTGTTTTCTCTGGGAAGGCTGCTGTGTAAAATCCAGACTTCCTAAATTCATAGATTTTCTGCCGGTACAGTTTAACACAATGTTCATCATTTCCTCGTAAGCTACCTGAAACTTATCGGAAACTCCTTCTATCCGCTGGCTCATGGACTGCTTGATTACTTTTTTGGAACGGTCCAGCGCTGTCTTATACGTTACAATACTTCCCAGCAAAGCTACTGTAATTACCATAATCAGGTTATAAATGATAATTCTTCCCCTAAGCGAATGTATCCATTTCTTGATTTTCCTCATATCCGTCCCCCCACTTATTAAAATCTTACCATATTCCCCATTTTTATACAATTCCGGATGTAAATTCAATCCTCCATGCAAACACTTGAAACACTGAATTTATATTCGGAACTCTTCGATACAGCATGAATATCTATACACTTTTAGCAGATTTATCCGAAAAAAATGTATAGATATTCTGTTCCTTACCGTACCTTTTCCAGCCACTCTCTTACCTTTTCTCCCACCTCTTGGATACTTTTCCCATCTGTGTTCAAAATATCCACATCCGCTCTGTTTAGAAACCACTCTTTTTTCAAAGGTAAAAGCTTCTGGATATAATATTCAAAAAATTCCCGTGAACGGGTAGTGTCTGTTTCTTTCCGTTTTCTTAAAGTTTCTTCTGAAGCATCTAAAAATAAAATTCGCTGCGGCATACACGCCCTCACTGCATCCAGCTCTTTTTTCAAAAGATGTTCCACATCCCAGTCTGCCCCTATGGTTTTGGGATAATTCAAGGTATAAAACTCAATTTCCTCTGCTCCGAAATCCATCATGGTACATTCCCACAGCTGCGCCTTCTCGTACCTTTTTACCTCATTTTCCAGCCACAGCTTTTGAATTTCCAGATAATCTTCATATTTTGTTTTCTGTAAGCCCCGCCGTTTTACTTCTTCTATCACATGTCTGTTTTCTTCCCAACTGATATGTACATCAGGGACATTCTTTTCTATATATTGCAGGGCAGTGGTTTTTCCCACGCCCATGCAGCCTTGTAAGGATAAAATCATTCTTTTTTTCCTGCAAACTTGGCATCTGACTGTCCTTTTTTTCTCACAGCGGAAGTCATCGGAAGCCCTGTGCCGTAATCTAACTGTCTTGGCTCATATTCTTCATTTTCTCTTTGACGTGTCATCAGTCTGCTGTCCCATGTTTTGTATTCTGTAATACGGTTCCATGGACGGTCTTCCCAATAATAGCCTCGGAAAGGATCTCTTGTTTCATACATGTTGTCCAGAATTGCCTCATGCAGTCTTTTTCTGATTTCATCATAGCCCGGCTCGTTAATCAGGTTTTTCATCTCCTGCGGATCTTCCTGCAAATCATACAGCTCATCACTGGTCATAAGGTTAATTACCATCTTATAACGTCCGTCAAAAGCACCTCGAAGAGGCTGATAACCGCCAAATCCGTCATGGTCTACCTCATAACGACCAAATTCCATAAAGACATAGTCATTGCAGCGTACTTCCGGATTTTTCACTTCCTCAAAGATACTTCTGCCTTCAAACATCTTTGGAATTGGCACGCCAAACATATCAAAAATCGTAGGCGCTAAGTTGATGTGAGAAACAGGATTTTTATCCACACCTTTTCCAAAGCCTTTAATCATCAGCGGAATATGTGTAATTTCTTCATATAAAGCAGGTCCTTTTCCTGTAAGAGAATGTCCGTACATCATATCTCCGTGGTCAGAAGTATAAATAATAATCGGCTCATCTTCATATTGCGCCGCCGCATCCAAAACCCTGCCGATTTCATAATCTGCAAAGGTATTACAGCCTAAAAATTCTTTTGGACTGAGTTTAAAGTCTTCACGGCATGCCTTTAGATATTCGTCTCCCGCCCAAATTCTGTGGTGCTCCGGCTTATCCTCCAGCGTATCCTTCATATTTTCTTTTACCGGTATCTCATAGTCTTTATACAAATCCACATATTTTTTTGGACAAATATGTGGGCCGTGAGGCTCGTCTAAGGACATAACCAGAAAATAATCTTCGTCTTTGTGTTTTTCAATGAAATCCACTGCTCTGTCTGCACAGCGGTGTCCGTAAGTCATATCTTCGGTAATGTTGTATTTTTCAATGCTTTCTATCTGGCGAATACGGTATCTTTCCTCCGGTGTCAGTTCATCCAAGAAGCATTTCATGTCATACCAGTAATCTTCGTCCCAGCCCTTTGGACATCTGCCCAATCCGAAATAATCTCCGCCGTCCAGATGCCATTTTCCAACATAAGCAGTGTGAATTCCTGCATCGCTTAAGCGCTGTCCAATGCTTTGTACATTATCGGAAAGTCCCATACAGTTCGACCATCCGGCACAGGAATGAGGGTAGCTTCCTGTAAAAATCGCAGACCTTGCAGGCTGACATACAGGCTGTGTGGTATAGGCTTTATCGTATCGTATTCCCTCTGCCGCCAACCTGTCTAAATTCGGTGTAACCATTGCGGAATTGCCATAACAGCCCAGCATGTCTGTGCGCTGGGTATCTGTCATAATAAAAATAACCTGTCTTTTCTTCATAATCTTCCTCCTGATAAGTATTTATTTTATGCAAACAGAGGCCATTGCCTAAGCAACAGCCTCTTCGTTTTACATAAGAAATGGATCTTGCTGCATATCTAAATATTCCCGCAGACGTTTCTCATAATCTGCTGCAAGCTCCTCGTTCAGCTCCGTAATCATAATAGGATTTTGCTGATAAGGATCTTTTTCATTATTATACAACATTTTCACCTGTTTTTCTCCCGGTTTATATCCATTATTTATTACAAAAGTATGTGTATGTGTCCGAATACCCCTCCAGCCATAGCACTTACTGTTCAACCCCTGTTTTTCAAAGGCTGCCACCATTTCCGGCATTCCCGGATAAGAACATAAAAACGCATCTTGTGGCGCATCATTTTCCTGTCCCAGTATTCCCGGCGCATGATTAAAGCCCTGACAGGTATCCGGCACAGGAATATCCAACAGTCCTAAAAGTGTAGGCATGTGGTCGGGACTTGCTACCAGCTCCTTATATTTTGCAGGAGCAAGACGCCCTTTCTGGCGGATATACAATGGAATGTGGATAGACTCCTCATACCACACATTTTTGCTCATACGTCCATGAGAACCTAACATTTCGCCATGGTCGGCTGAAAGTACCACAATGGTATCTTCCTCCATGTGGTTTTCCTTCAGGAAATCTAAAAGTCTTCCAAACTGTTCATCTACACCGGAAACTGCTGCAAAATACTGTCTGGTAATGGTCTCCATCTCCGGAGTCCTCTTTTCCTTTGGCACGTTTTCCCTGAAATGTACCGGCATATCTTTGTACTTTTCATAATATTTATCAGGCACAAGCTCATAGGGAAGGTGGGGAGGATTGTAAGAAACAAACAGAGCAAAGGGTTCTTCCTGCTGTTTCTTTCCTTCCATATATTCCAGCGCCTTATCCGTCTCAAATTCCGGTGACCAGCAGTTCGGTCTGATTTGCTTTGGTGTATCTGCCCAGTAATGAGGAGTTAAATGCTCATCACATGCGCCGTAGGAGAGCCAGTAGTCAAATCCCTGTCTTCTCTCTCCCGGTGGAGTGTAGGCATCCCAATCCTTTGCTCCTGAAACAGGATTTTTCTCAAAATTCTGCTCTGAAGCATCCAAATGCCATTTTCCGATATATCCGGTGTGGTATCCTGTATCCTTTAACACGTTTCCGATACAAGTTTCCTGTGGCTTTAACATTAAAATTTCGCTTAATCCGATTTTGCAGTTTGTCCACATTCCTACACTAAAAGGATATTTTCCCGTCAGCAAGGATGCACGGTGTGGAGAACAAAGGGGGAAGGTGCTCACTGCTTCTGTGCAGTCTAGGCTTTCCCTTGCAAAGCTGTCCATGTGGGGAGTACACACTTCATCTTCCTTTGCATAGCCCATTGCCTGATATCTCCACTGATCCAGAAAAACATATAATAAATTTGGTCTTTTCTTCATGATTTCCCTCCTTACCAGTAAGGGTTCCATGTTCCGCATCTTCTTCGGAGGGCTTCTAAATAGAAGTAATCGCCCCATGTGTTACACTCGTCCACACCTCTGTCCTTGCAGGTGTTTTCTTCGGAGCTTCTGGCATAAGTGCCGTGCAGCAAAAGACCGTTGGACTGTTCCTTAGATTTTACCGCACATTTTTCAATTAAAGCACACAGCATTTTATCTGCTGCCATGCCATATTTCTCTGCTTCTTCTTTTTCCAGATACGGAAGCATTTCGTAAATACCGCAGATAACAATGGCGGAGGAAGAGGAGTCTCTTGGCTCTGTGCTTCCTGTGTCAAAATCAAAATCCCAATATGGAATTAAGTCTTCCGGTAAATGTTCGATAAAGTAATCGGTTACATCACGGAACATCTGGATGTACTCCGGATTTTGCTGATAACGATAGCTTAACGCAACACCGTATACGCCCCATGCCTGTCCTCTTGCCCATGCAGAGCCGTTTCGATTTCCCTGATGGGTTACGCCATAGGAAGGTTTTCCTGTTTCCGGATTAATATAGTAGGTATGATAAGTGGAATGGTCTTCCCTTAACACACATTGCATTGCCGTATGAATATGCTTGCATGCTTTTTCAGCATATTCCGGATTTCCTGTAACCTCTGTTGCCCAGTATAATAAAGGAAGATTTAACAGACAGTCAATGATAAGGCGATAATCCTTTGGATCTCCTACATTTCCCCATGCCTGAATAAACTCTCCGTTTTCTCTGTATCTGGTGAGCAGGTGGTCGGCTGCCAAAATAGCAGCCTCCTTTCCTTTTTCACTTCCACACAGCTTATATGCCGCAACACAGGAAAGACTGTAAAGAAATCCCATGTCATGATAATTCACATCAATTTTTTTCTGAATACGATTTAAAAAGCTGTCTACGTGAACTTCTCCTGTTTTCTTAAATTCTTCGTCCTTTGTAAGCTCATAAGCCAGCCATACCACACCGGTCCAAAAACCTGTGGTCCATTCTACATTTTCTGTCTGCCAATAAAATCCATTTTCTGTATTGGGAGACTGGAAAAAGTCTGTAAAATCCTTTAAATTACCTTTTACAATAGCAGTTGCCTGATGAACTGCCTGTTCTATCATTTCCTGACTGCACCCCTGATATTTCTCAAGGTTTTCAAATGTCTGTGCCATATTTTTCTCCTTTTTTAGCCCTTGATACCACTTGCTGCAACACCTTCTACGAAGAATTTCTGACAGGCAATAAAGATAATTACTACCGGTATCAGAGCACATACAGATGCTGCCATAATCAGAGCATAATCAGCGGCATACTGAGAAATAAACATACGAATACCAAGCTGAATAGTCTTTAACTCTGTACTGTTTAAGTAAATCAATGGGCCCATGAAATCGTTCCATACGTTTACAAAAGTAAAAATAGTTAAGGTTGCAATACCGGGTTTCGCTAAAGGTAATACCACACGGGCAAAAATACCGTATTCGCCAAGTCCGTCAATACGTGCCGCTTCCGACAGCTCTTTTGGAATACTGAGGAAGAACTGCCTCATAAGGAATACGCCAAAGGCGCTGAAGGCATGAAGCATAATCAATCCGATATGTGTATTGTTTAAACCGAATTTGGACATCATAGTAAACTGAGGAACCATGTATACCTGCCATGGAACAGCGATTGTCGTTACATAAGCAAGGAAAAGGAAATCTCTTCCCTTAAACTCCAGCTTTGCAAATCCATAAGCTGCAAAGCAGCTTGTTGCCAACTGGATAATGGTTGTAATTACTGTCAGTTTTGTACTATTTTTAAAGAATGTCAAAAGTGGGATTTTTTCCCAGATTTCCTGATAGTTTTCAAAGTGAAAACTTCTCGGTATCCATTCCATTGGAATACTGAATACGTCTTTATTCAGCTTTACAGAAGAAATCAACATCCAGTAAAAAGGAATAATCATCAATACTGCCAGAAATGTCAAACCTATATAAATCAATATTTTTTTTCTTTTTTCTGCTTTCATATTGTCACTCCTTTACATCCACTCTGTGAATTTCTTCTCACCTCTGAACTGGACTAATGTAATTACAAGCACGATTGCAAATAATACGATAGCACTTGCACTTGCATATCCGAATTCAAAGTTTGTAAACGCTGCGTCATAAATGTGGTTTACCATAACCTGTGTTGCACGTCCGGGACCGCCGCCTGTCATAATGTAAATCAAGTCAAATACCTTGAAGCACTGAATTGTCAACATAATTACAACAAAGAATGTCGTTGGTTTTAACATCGGAATTGTAATATATTTCAGTTTTTTCCAGCCTGTTGCTCCGTCAAGACTGGCTGCTTCATAAAGCTCTTTTGAAATCCCCTGCAAAGCTGCAAGATATACAATCATGTAATATCCCATGTATTTCCAAACACTTACGATAATGATTGCCGGCATCGCCCATTTTACAGATGCCACCCATCCCGGAGGATTGGAAATACCGATTGCTCTTAAAAATTCATTAATTGGACCTACGTCCTTCATGAAAAGCATGTTCCACACTGCACCTACTGCTACAAGAGAAGCAATATAAGGGAAGAAAAATGCAGTACGGTAAACAACAATTCCTTTGATTTTGCTGTTCAGCAAAACTGCGATTAAAAGCGCTGCCGCAACTGTAAGGGGTACTGTGAAGATTGCATAGTAGAAGGTATGTCCCACAGCCATTTTAAAAGTGGAGTCATCCATCAAACGTACAAAGTTCTCAAGACCTACAAATTCCATTGGTGTATTGGAAGAACCGTTCCATTTCATAACGCTGAGTACGAAAGAAAATACCACCGGAACAAAGATAAACAGGAAATACCCGATAAAGTTCGGTAAAATAAATGAATATCCAATCAGATTACTTTTTATGACTCTTTTTTGTTTTGTTGTCATTGCCATATCCTTTTCTCCTTTTCCAGAACACAGGGCTTTCCGTCTGTGTTCGTTCTACATTCAGAAAGCCCTGTCCCTTGTTATTTTTATTTATCACGGATTGGCTTCACGTATCTCTTTTACACGATCTGTCATATTTTTAAGTCCGTCGTCAATACTTTCTTCGCCAATCATAATCAAGTCATGTTCTTCTTCCACTGCTTTACGGATTTTTTCAATGTTTTTATCCAGTGGTCTGTCGAATACCATACCTTTTAATTCCAGTGCCTCTGCACAGCCTTCTGGGAAGCCTTCTACGGAAGTTACTTTTTCCATAATTGTATCGTTCTGAACAACAGTTAAAATACCCTGTTCAGCAAGCTTTTCAGCTGTTTCTACGCTTGTTGCACATTTTACAAATTCCCAAGCTAAATCCTTCTGGTCGGAGTTTGCATTGATTGCAACCGGTGTTACAGCGCCAACGCTGTTTCCTGCTTCTACGCCTTCCGGATGAGGAATGGTTGCAAATCCCCAGTTAAAGTCAATCTCACCTGCATTCTGTGCCTGAATTAAGTTTGCGATGAACCATGTTCCCATTGGCATCATTGCACACTGCTGCTGCTGGAATACACTTGAGTAATGTAAGTTTCCTGTTTTAATTGTTGCATAGTCCTGAAGAATTCCGTCCTTCTGCATACGCAGCGCCTGCTCGTAAGCCGGTTTTAAGAAGCTGTAATCATCAGATACTAATGTGTTCTTTCCATCCTGAATTGCCCAGTTACATACTAAAGCCATCCAGTTGTGATTGTGTGTTCCGTAAATTTTTTCGTTTCCTTCGCCGCTTGTCATCTTGCGTGCCAGCTCTTCGTATTCATCCCATGTCATGTCGTTGCTTGGATAAGGAACGTTTGCTTTGTCAAACAAATCTTTGTTGTAATACAGCACGTACCAGTCAGAACGATATGGAAGTGTATACTGTTTTCCGTCAATCTGAAGCTCTTCTGCTGTTCCGTTATAGATGGATAAATCTAATTTATCTTTTTCTATGTATTTGTCCAGACATTCAATCTGGCCTTTTTCCTGCATGCTAATCTGTGTTCCCATATCTTTTACGAAGATAACGTCAGGATCCGGATCGCCTCCGGCAAGCATAACAGTCAGCTTGTTGTTGTATTCGTTTGCTGCTGTATCCACAAATTCTATTTCTACGTCAGGATGTTTTTCCTTAAATACATCAACGGCTGTTTTAAACTGTGGTGATGTGTCGTTATCCCACGTAGAGATTGTCAGTTTTTTCTTTCCGCCATCCTCTTTCTTGTCATCCTTTTTGTCTCCGCCGCAGCCTGCCAGCATACCTACTGACATGGCAGCAATCATTCCCATTGCAATTACTTTTCTTGCTTTCATAATTCTCCTCCTTTACGAAAAATGTTCCGTTGTTTTTTGTAAATATAGAGTACCAAAAATCCACGTTTGCATAAATGAATTATTTATCTATTTCTATTACTATCTATATATGGGTGTATTTTTTCTTGTACTTTTTTCATATTTTATTACTTTTTTACATTTTTCATAAAGTTTTCGGGAATTTTATGTGTATTATTATATTACCATTCTCCACAATATCTGGATGGAAATAATCACGGCCACTCACCCCTATGATATGCCATTTTGAAAAGCACACGGCATCTATACATCTGGCAAGTTTATATTCTGCCAGTATCTCCCTATATACATACATTACATATTGATTTCTATTATATACGTTTTACATTATCTCCCATCTTCCAAACTTCATCTGCATTTTCCATTTCTCCCAGCCTATGAGTAACAGATAATATTGTCATCTGTGGATAAGCTTCCCTTATATTCTTAAAAAGCTGTCTTTCCGTTTTCTCATCTAAAGCAGAAGTTGCCTCGTCTAACAACAATACTTGAGGCTTTTTAAGCAATGCTCTTGCAATAGCAAGCCTCTGCCTTTGTCCGCCTGAAAGGTTACTTCCTCGTTCTCTTATCATTGTTTCATACCCCTTCGGTTGCTTTTGAATAAAATCGTGAATACAGCATCTTTTACAACATAACTCTACTTCTTCCATTGGTATTTCTTTCCAATATGTAAGAACATTTAAAAAGGACTCCTCAAACAGCTCAACGTTTTGAGGGACATAAATCATTTCACTGTTAAATACTCCTTCGGATTTTCCATTTTCAAAATTACATGACAACTTTCCTGTTGACTTCAAAAGCCCTTTAATCCCTTTTAGCAAAGTACTCTTGCCTTTTCCTGATTCCCCTGCTATAACAATGTATTTTCCTTTCTCTGCCTGAAAATTAATCTCATTTATAACTTTTACATCACCATATCCCACTGACCACTTTTCTGCTTTTAGCACGTAGCCTTTCTCTTTTTCCTCTACAAAGCAGACTTGATCTTCTTCTGTTTCTATTACGTGTTTGATGCGATTATAAGAAACCTTGTATTTACTGATTTCTTCTATAGAAGAAGCAATACTTCCCAAAAACCAACCCACATTTCCACAAAGCTGAACACTATACATAATTTCTGAAATCTCATACTCCCCTTTGGAAACAAGCAACATGCCATAAGCAATCGGTGTCAGCATTGTTAAGCTTCCTAAAATTCCGCTAATAAAATAATGTAGCGTTCTTTGTTCTAGATATTTATCTTCTTTTTCATTTACTTTACAAAATAATTTTTCTACCTTGTCTAATACAAAGCTTTTTAATTGATATACACGAATTGTTTCCTCTCCTGCAATACAATCCGTTTCGCATTCCTGTATTTTTTCTTCCTCTTCTGCAATTGTCTGTTGATAATACCGATGTTTTTTTCCATAATACTTATTTACTATCTGAGAAGACACCGACAATATTAAAACTACCATACCAATTTGCCATGTTTTCAAAAAAATAGAAATAATACAAACTCCACCTATGACAATGGGCAAAACAGACTGTATCATTGTCGTTCCCAAAAATGTTTCTACTTTTTGAATATCTTTTTCTAAAATTGACAGCCAATGTCCACTATGCTGTCCCTGCAATTCTTTTAATGACATATTTTGCAAATGAGTCACATAATTTTTTTTCAATCCTATAATTGCTTTATTCAAAAAAATTTGAATAATACACTTGGAAATAACCATCAAAAAAATGCAGCCTGCCACCAAAAGAAGATTTATCGCTACTAAACTAAGAAACTGTCTTTGGTTTTTGGAATTTGTAATAAGGGCAAACACTTGGCTAAATAAAGATGCCAAAAGTAAGGTAGAGCCACATTTTGCTAATGGATAGAGAACATATCCACACCCCAACGCCAGCTTGTGTTTTTTTTCAAATAACTGTATTTTCCCCATTTCTATTCATTTCTCTCCTTTTCATAGAGTTTTGCATAAACACCTTCTTTTTTCAACAATTCAAAGTGGGGTCCTGTTTGCACCAATTTTCCATCTTCCATAACTAAAATAAAATCATACTCTGACATATTGCTCATATCATGAGTAACTGTAACCGTCGTATATGTACGGGTAATATCCCTAAGATTATTTAAAATATCCTGAGCAGTCTGATAATCTAAAGAGCTGGTAGGTTCATCTATAAGCCATACATCTGCTTTACGCAAAATTGCCCTTGCAATACCAATTCGCTGCTTTTGTCCTCCTGAAATATTACTGGAGAACTCCGAAAGAGTTGTATCAAGTCCTTTCGGAAGCTTGCAAATCCATTCCCATATCTTAGCTTTTTTACATGCATTTTCTAATTGCTCCAAAGAAATATTCCTGTTTCCGGCAATCAGATTTTCTCTGATTGTTCCCGGAAACAAATACGTGTCCTGCAACACTAATGCTAAATGACAATACAGTTGTTCCGGCCGGCATTGAAATAAATCATAGCCCAATACAAATGCTTCTCCTTTTTGCGGTCTATTTAAACCGGCAATGGTTTTCAACAATGTTGTTTTACCACATCCACTTTCTCCTACAATGGCAACATGCATTCCTTTTTCGATTTCTACTGAAATATCGCTTATCCCGAATTTTCTATTAGCATACATAAACTCCATACTGTTTAAAATAATATCCGGCTTTTCTTCCTTTTCCACGTCTTTCCCCGAAAAAAATGGAATTTGCAGAATTTCAAAAATTCTTTTTCTGTGTCCTGAAAATTGTCGATACTGTGCCAACCATTGTGGAATTCCCATCATTCCATTTGTAATATAGCCTAAAAAAATAGTAAACAGTAATAAATCTCCTACTGTAACTTTATGCTGTATAAGCAAACAACCGCCCACTGCTATAATTACAATTTGAGGAAGTATCTGAATAATATTTAAAAACGGCTCATAAACCAACTGAGAAAACACTTTTTTATTTTTTGCCCGATATAATTCACAAAATGTTTGGTTTAAATAACCAGTCCATTCTTGTTGGGCAGAATATGCTTTTGTTGTCGGTATCTGCCAAACACATTCTTGAAATATTTTATTTGCTTTTCCCTCTTTATTTTGTAATTCTTCCGAAGCAGCACCAATCTTGACACTGAATTTTTTTGCACAAACAAAAATAAGCGGAACCATAAGGATGCTTAAAAGAGTTAATTGCCAGCTTATAAAAAAGCAGATAATAATTGGCCAAATGAAAAGAATCCCCCCATACACCACCGTCTGTAAAAAGTATCGGATACTTTCCACACATTGGCGGCTATCTGTTTGCAAACGTGTCAAAATTTCTCCTGTTCCCATATCTGAAAGAGTACTATGAGGACAATCCAGTAATTTATTCATTAAATACACCTGAATTTTTTTTCTTCCTTTTATTACAGTCCTACCAATCCACATTCCAGATATAATTCCCATGATACCTTCTGCTAAAATCAAACAAACCAAAAATATACACATGCCTATGATGGCTTGATTTTCTTTTGCAGCATCTATAAGCATACGCAGTAGCCACGTTTCCATTACATCAAACCCGCCTCTAAATATAAGTACCAGCATAATTCCACCAAGAAAAACTCCTGATACTTCTGCTATTTTATAAATTGGCTTCCAATCTTTAATAACTTGTTTCCCCATCTTCGCCTTATCCTTTTCCTTATTTAAATACAGCTTTAATATTTTTTTCATTTAATCTTCACTAAAGTTCCGTAAACGCAAAATAGCGAGTACCTTGACATTTTTAGGCGGCTGCTTTGCAGCCACCGATATTTAAGCTTTGCGAATCCCTGCCGGAAGTTTTTCTGACCAGGGCAGAAGATCTTCCAGAAAAGAACAGTCCTTATCATTCATGTGTTTCGGAATCTCTTCCAAGAGATGCTGCACATAATCAAAAGGTTTCAGATTATTGGCTTTTGCAGTTTCTACAATACTGTAAATAATTGCGGAAGATTTGGCTCCATGAATCGTATCGATCATCTGCCAATTCTTCTTTCCAATACAAAAACCTCGGATTGCCCTTTCGGATGCATTATTATCAATCGGAACATCTCCGTCTGTAAGAAATACCCGGAGATATTTTTCCTGATTTCGTGCATATCTAACGGCATCACCAAATTTGTCCTTTTTGGACACATTTATGGTTTTCAGGTACGCAAAAAAAGCATCCACAAGAGGTTTGATAACCGCCTGTCGCTGTTTAAGTCGTTCATCAGAAGAAAGGTCATTCAATTTCCCTTCTTCCCGATAGATTGCCTGAATCTGTTTCATCAGCAGAAATGCATTGGATTCCTTTTGGGATGGTTTGGGAATCAGCTTCAAAGCTTCATCAAATCTGCGGCGACAGTGCACCCAGCATCCAGCAATGGTCAGTTCTTCCAATTCTTTTTCTAAAGTATGGTAGACCTGATAACCATCTGTTACACAGATGCCATCGTATCCTTTCAGGAATTCCCGTGGATGGGATGCATTTCTTGTCTGCTGGTATTCATACAGGACAATCTGCCGGTCTTGATACAGATGACCAGAACGGTATACCCACATCCAGCTTTTGCTTCCGGCTTTGCGTCCGTCATGGTTTACAAGCACCGGCGTCTCGTCTGCCTGGATCACATGATAGAAATACAATTCTTCATGAAGATGATCATAAAGGATCGATAGATATTCCTCTGCCAAACGTATGCACCAGTTTGCCATGTTCTGCCTTGTGATCTGCAGGCCATAACGCTGGAATTCCTGCTCTAACCGATAGAGAGGAACTGCATTCACATACTTTCCATTGATGATCGCAGCTCCAAGAGATGGTGATACCAAACTTCCATGCAGTAATGCTTTTGGATGGTCTGCTTTGACCATGTGCTCATCTGTTTTGCTGGCATACACACCGATGTGATGTTCTTCTACCTCTACCCTCGCAGGTACAAAATGATATTTTTTGGAAATGGCATCCGGTAACTGTTTCCACCCATTGACACCGAATTCTATTTCCAATCTCTTGTATTATACATATGATTGAGAATTGCCTCATGCAGTCTCTTTCTGATTTCATCATAGCCCGGCTCGTTAATCAGGTTTTTCATTTCCTGCGGTTCTTCCTGTAAATCATACAATTCATCACTGGTCATCAAATTAATTACCATTTTATATCTTCCGTCAAAAGCGCCTCGAAGGGGCTGGTAACCGCCAAATCCGTCATGGTCTACCTCATAACGACCAAATTCCATAAATACATAGTCATTGCAGCGTATTTCCGGATTTTTCACTTTCTCAAAGATACTTCTTCCCTCAAACATCTTTGGAATTGGCACACCAAACATATCAAAAATCGTAGGCGCTAAGTTAATATGAGACACTGGATTTTTATCCACACCTTTTCCAAAGCCTTTAATCATCAGCGGAATATGTGTAATTTCTTCATATAAAGCAGGTCCTTTTCCTGTAAGGGAATGTCCGTACATCATATCTCCGTGGTCGGAGGTATGAATAATAATCAGTTCTTCCTCATACTGCGCCGCTGCATCCAAAACCCTGCCGATTTCATAATCCGCAAAGGTATTGCAGCCTAAAAATTCTTTTGGACTGAGCTTAAAGTCTTCACGACATGCCTTTAAGTATTGGTCTCCTGCCCAAATTCTGTGGTGCTCCGGTTTATCCTCCAGCGTATCCTTCATATTTTCTTTTACCGGTATCTCGTAGTCCTTATACAAATCCACATATTTTTTCGGACAGATATAAGGACCGTGAGGCTCGTCTAAAGACATAACCAGAAAATAATCTTCGTCTTTGTGTTTTTCAATAAAATCCACGGCTCTGTCTGCACAGCGGTGTCCGTAAGTCATATCTTTGGTAATGTTGTATTTTTCAATGCTTTCTATCTGGCGGATACGATATCTTTCTTCCGGTGTCAATTCATCCAAGAAGCATTTCATATCATACCAGTAATCTTCGTCCCATCCCTTTGGACATCTGCCCAGTCCGAAATAATCTCCGCCGTCCAGATGCCATTTGCCTACATAAGCAGTGTGAATTCCTGCATCGCTTAAGCGCTGTCCAATGCTTTGTACATTATCGGAAAGTCCCATACAGTTCGACCATCCGGCACAGGAATGAGGATAGCTTCCTGTAAAAATCGCAGATCTCGCAGGCTGACATACAGGCTGTGTGGTATAGGCTTTATCGTATCGTATCCCCTCTGCCGCAAGTCTGTCCAGATTTGGTGTAAGCATTGCAGAATTTCCGTAATACCCCAGCATATCCGTACGCTGGGTATCTGCCATAATAAAAATAACCTATCACCTTTCCATAATCTTCCTCTTGATTTTCAAATACGTTGATACAAGCGAGAGGCTATTGCCTAAGCAACAGCCTCTCGCTTTTACATAAGAAATGGATCTTGTTGCATATCCAAATATTCCCGCAGACGTTTTTCATAATCTGCTGCAAGTTCCTCGTTCAGCTCCGTAATCATAATGGGATTTTGCTGATAAGGATCTTCTTCATTATTATACAACATTTTCACCTGTTTTTCCCCCGGCTCATATCCATTATTTATTACAAAAGTATATGTATGTGTCCGAAGCCCTCGCCAACCATAACACTTACTGTTCAGCCCTTGTTTTTCAAAGGCTGCCACCATTTCCGGCATTCCCGGATAAGAACATAAAAACGCATCTTGTGGCGCATCATTTTCCTGTCCCAGTATTCCTGGTGCATGATTAAAGCCCTGACAAGTATCCGGTACAGGAATATTCAGAAGTCCTAAAATTGTAGGCATGTGATCTGGACTTGCTACTAACTCCTTATATTTTACAGGAACAAGACGCCCTTTCTGACGAATATACAGCGGAATGTGGATAGACTCCTCATACCATACATTTTTGCCCATGTGTCCATGTGAACCTAACATTTCTCCATGATCTGCAGAAAGTACAACAATCGTATCTTCTTCCATTCCATTTTCTTTCAAAAACTCTAAAAGTCTTCCAAACTGTTCATCTACACCGGTAACTGCTGCAAAATACTGTCTGGTAATAGTTTCCATATCCGGAGTCCGTTTTTCCTCAGGCACATTTTCTCTGAAATACACCGGCATATCCTTGTACTGTTCATAATATTTATCCGGTACCAATTCATGCGGAAGATGAGGTGGATTGTAAGAGACAAACAATGCAAA
This sequence comes from Blautia hansenii DSM 20583, assembly GCF_002222595.2. Lineage (NCBI taxonomy): Bacteria > Bacillati > Bacillota > Clostridia > Lachnospirales > Lachnospiraceae > Blautia > Blautia hansenii. Next base: position 605,211 of record NZ_CP022413.2, on the reverse strand, counting down.
GGGCTCCGCCTGATTTTTCTTTTCTTCCATATATTCCAATGCCTTATCCGTCTCAAATTCCGGCGACCAGCAACCCGGCTTAATCTGTTCCGGTGTATCCGCCCAATAATGGGGATCTAAATGTTCATCACAAGCACCATAAGACAGCCAATAATCAAAACCTTGTCTTCTTTCCCCCGGTGGTGTATAAGCATCCCAGTGACTTGCCCCGGAAATCGGATTTTTCTCAAAGTTCTGTTCGGAAGCATCTAAATGCCATTTTCCAATATAACCTGTATGGTAGCCTGTATCCTTTAATACATTTCCAATACAGGTTTCCTGCGGTTTTAACATTAAGACTTCACTCAATCCTATTTTACAGTTGGTCCACATTCCTACACTAAAAGGATATTTTCCCGTAAACAGAGATGCACGATGAGGAGAACAAAGTGGAAAGGTACTGACCGCTTCGGTGCAGTCTAAGCTTTCCCTTGCAAAGCTGTCCATGTGTGGCGTACACACTTCATCTGATTTTGCATACCCCATTGCCTGATATCTCCACTGATCCAGAAAAACATATAATAAATTTGGTCTTTTCTTCATGATTTTCCTCCTTACCAGTAAGGGTTCCATGCTCCACATCTTCTTCTAAGAGCTTCTAAATAGAAATAATCCCCCCATGTATTACACTCATCCACACCTCTATCCGTACAGGTATTTTCTTTGGTGTCTCTTGCATAAGTGCCATGCAACAGAAGTCCATTCGACTGTTCAATGGATTTTACCGCACAGCTCTCAATCAAAGCACGCAACATTTTATCGGCTGCCATACAGTATTTTTCTGCTTCCTCTTTTTCCAGATACGGAAGCATTTCATAAATACCACAAATCGCAATAGGAGAGGAAGAAGAATCTCTTGGTTCTGTGCTCCCTGTGTCAAAGTCAAAATCCCAATATGGAATTAAATCATCCGGTAAATGCTCAATAAAGTAGTCGGTTACATCACGGAACATCTGAATATATTCTGGATTTTTTTGATAGCGATAGCTCAAAGCCACACCATAAACACCCCATGCCTGCCCTCTTGCCCATGCAGAGGCGTTTCGATTTCCCTGATGCGTTACGCCATGAGAAGGCTTTCCAGTTTCCGGATCAATATAGTAGGTGTGATAAGTAGAATGATCCTCCCTTAACACGCACTGCATTGCTGTATGAATATGCTTGCATGCCTTTTCAGCATATTCCGGATTTCCTGTTGCCTCTGTTGCCCAGTATAATAAGGGAAGATTTAACAGACAATCAATAATTAGGCGATAATCCTTTGGATTTCCTACATTTCCCCATGCCTGAATAAACTCTCCGTTTTCTCTGTATCTGGTAAGCAGGTGATCGGCTGCTAATATTGCCGCCTCTTTTCCCTTTTCATTTCCGCAAAGTTTATATGCCGCAACACAGGAAAGACTATACAGAAATCCCATATCATGATTATTCACATCGATTTTTTTCTGAATACGATTTAAGAAGCTGTCTACGTGAACTTCTCCTGTTTTCTTAAATTCATCATCTTTTGTAAGCTCATAAGCCAGCCACACCACACCGGTCCAGAAACCTGTAGTCCATTCTACGTTTTCTGTCTGCCAATAAAATCCCTGCTTCGTATTTGGTGACTGAAAAAAATCTGTAAAATCCTTTAAATTTCCTTTTACAATATCTGTTGCCTGACAAACTGCCTGTTCAATCAACTCCTGACTACACCCTTGATATTTTTCAAGGGTTTCAAATGTCTGTGCCATAATTTTCTCCTCTTTCGCCATGATCATACTATTTTTCACAATAATACGTATCTGTTTTTTCTGAATAAATGCCGGCTCGACACATTTGTCCCAATCCGGTGACACTCTCTTTTACCCCATCTACCTTTTCATCTGCATACTTATTAAACCATTCATTTAACCTTGTTCTCATTTCGACTACCATTTTTTCATATTCCGGTTGTCCGTATAAATTTTCTTTTTCCTCCGGATCCTCCGTTAAATAATATAGCTCATGAGGACCATACGGATATCGATGAATATATTTCCAGTCTTGATTGCGAATCATACGCACCGGACCATATTCATCAAACACCACGATTTCTTCGTCCCTCTTCTTGTGTTCCTTTTCCCATCGAAGAAGATATGCAAAGCTTCTGCCCGGCAATTTCTCACATTCCTTTCTATCGAGCTTACAAAGCTCTAAAAGTGTGGGAAAAATGTCGTATGCGCTAAGAATAGTTTCTTCTCTTTTTCCTTGAGGAATTACCCCCGGTAAAGACATAAGAAATGGTACTTTTACAGATGTTTCATACATATTGAAAGGAAACGTTCCATTTCCTTTTCCCCATACACCATGATGTCCCATACTCATACCATTATCTGCTGTATAAACAACAAGAGTATTTTCTCTTAACCCGTTTGCTTCAAGGGTATCTAAAATCCTTCCGATTTGCTCATCCATTGCACTGATTGCCGCAAAGTAACCTCTGAGATTTTCTTTTCTCTTTTCAGTTCCAAATACCGGTCCTGTAGTTAAATCCGGGTGATCCGCCTCATCAGGAATACTTTGGAAATCACAATTTTCATAGTAATCCATCCATTTTTTAGGATGTTGTTCTTCTCCCCATGGAGAATGAGGTGCTGTAAAATGCACAGAAAGATAAAAGGGTTCTTCTTGATGCTGAAACTCGTTTAAGTATTCTATCGCTTTATTTGCAATTACTTCTGTAACATACTGCTCATGCAGAACTTTTATATTTCCATTTTCCACAATATCCGGATGAAAATAATCACATCCGCCTAATCCGATGGTATACCATTTGGAAAAACCATGTTGAGGGCAAACGCTGTCACCTAAATGCCATTTACCTGCCAGAGCACATCTATAACCATTTTCATTTAACACATCTGTGTATGTAGTTTTTCCTTCTAAATAAGAAATAGGTTTGTCTTCACAAGAATACCCATTCCAGTACGGATTTTCTCTGCCTGCCTCTTCAAACTTATCTTTATCAATATTTCCACTTCGTATCCAATCGTGTACACCATGAGAAGAAGGAATATCGCCGGTAAGTACAGAGGCTCTTGCCGGAGAGCAGACCGGTGATACACAATAAAAATTTTGAAACTGCATTCCGCTTTCTGCTATTCGATTTAAATTAGGTGTACACAATTCTTTTGTGCCCCCACAGTTCATTGCCCATGAGCCTTGATCATCTGCCATGATGAATAAAATATTCATGCGCTATCTCCTCCCTCCACTCTAAATGCAAGTCGGTATCTGATGAAAATGTCAGGGGCAAGAGTACATATTCTGACTGGAAATATGCTTCCCCACAGCCACCCCAACGGTCTCCCAGATACCAGTATTGTGTTGTATTCAACGCCGAATTATAAGTTTTAATAACACCTGTAGGCTGAGATTGATAAGTAGTTTCATCTCCCAGCTCAAAACGATTAGACCATCCATGGTCAATACAACGGGAATATGCGTAAGACGACTGATTTGGCTGCCAGCCTGTACACCCACTGGTCAAAAGGTAATAATATCCATTTCTCTTAAACATTACCGGCGCTTCTCTTAATTCTCCCGGCCATAAAGTACACACCTTACTCTCGATTGATAAATAATCCTCTGTCAAACGATAAATATGCAAATCCTGATTATCTCTTGCAGCAGATATAAAATATGCACACTTATCATCATCTACAAAAAGGGTACAATCTCGTGACATATATCCCATTGGATTAAAGCTTCCAAGATATGTATAATCCCCATCAATGGTATCACACACAGCCACTGCACATCTGGCAAGTTTATAGTCTGCCGGCATCTCCCAATGTGCCCACATCACATATTGTTGCGTTTTTTCATTGTAAATCACCTTAGGACGCTCTATATTACATCCTATTCCGATAGAAGCCTTTTGCTCCGGTATATCCAATCGCAAATCTCTGCCTAAAAATCTGTCCTCCACCTGTGAGTCCAAAGTTAAAATATGATTACAAAATTCCCAATTTAAAAAGTCCTTGGATTTATAGCAGGAAACTTTATTCCTCTGTGTTCTGTTTTCTCCAATCCAGTAATAAATACCGTTTTCTACTAAAATCTGCCCTCCATGAGCATGTAAGATTTCTCCATGATTATCTTTTGGAAGAAACACACTTTTCATTTTAATTCCCGTCCTTTTCTTCAACTGTCCATACTTCCTTTGGCAAAAATTTCTTTGGTGTACCGATTTCTTCAAAATGCCGCTTCAATTTTTCTGTCAACATTTTCTGTACTTTGGCATACTCCGGCTTTCCAAATACATTTGTCATCTGGAGAGGATCTTTTCTCATATCAAACAAAATATGGTCATGGAATTCTTCCTCACACCACCCTTTTCCCACATAAGCAAGCTCAAATTCCGGTGTAAGAATTCCTGCTCTCGGCACATCGCTAGGATGAATATAAAGAATCTGCTCTGTTTCTCTATTTTCTAAAAGATATGTTGACAAGTCTTTCCCCTGTACCTTAAATGGATAAGGAATTCCCAGCATTCCGGCTAATGTAGGAGCAAAATCCACCACATTTATCCATGTATTGCAGCGTCTTTCCTGAATTTTCTTCCATGGCATAGAAATCACACAAGGAATGTGATATACACTTTCATAGAGATTATTTTTCTCCATAAGCCCATGCTCCCCCATATATTCTCCATGATCTGTGGTGAAAACAACCATCGTATTTTCCCATAAGCCTGTATCTTTTAAACATTGAATAATTCTTCCAACATTATCATCAATACATTTTACAGCTCCTAGATACTGAGCTTTCAGCCTACGCAAGTGCCCTTCCCTTTCGAAAAGCCCATACGGATAATAATGTAGTCTTCCCCATGTATCTCTTTCTGCCCAGTCCGGTATCTCTTTTTCCCAGAAGCTTTCCGGTATTTCTACTTTTAATGGGTCAAACATGGTATCATAAGGCGGTCTGACTTCAAACGGTTGATGGGGATCCGGTATACTCACTGTAAACAAAAAAGGCTGCGTGCTTTTAAGCTGATTATTTAAAAATCTAATTGTCTCATCCGTAAGCCAGTCTGTCGTATAGCTTTTGTCATTTCCTACTTCTCTTTTCGGTCTTACTTTTCCGTTTTCATAAGCAACCGATTTACAATGTCCAAATTCTACTTTATAATCCCAATCTTCAAATCCCAGAGGATTGTATTCTCCTAAGTCATCTCCTCTTTCCTTATGGTCCGCTAAATGCCATTTTCCCAGATATCCTGTATGATATCCCGCTTTTGCAAAGACCTCCGCAAATCCATGAACATCCCGCTTTACCGGAATTCCATTTCTGTAAGCTCCGTTTTCATGAGGGTAATTTCCCGTAAAAAAACACCCCCTTGAGGGGGTGCAGACAGCACTTGGTGTATAAAAATTTTCTAACAGAACTCCATTCTCCGCCAGAAAATCAATATTCGGCGTCTGCACTTCCTTTCCTCCATAACAGCTTAATACATCTCGTCTAAGCTGATCCACATGTATAATCAATACATTTTCCATGAAATATCATCAACCTTTCACTGAACCAATCATAACACCTTTTACAAAATGTTTCTGTACAAAAGGATATAACACTAATACCGGTAAAGAAGATACAATAATTACACCATATTGGATTGTTCTTGCGATTTGTTTCATCAGTTCCAAAGACTCTGGATCCACTGTGGCAGGATCGACAGATTGCCCTGTAATCAAAATATCTCTTAAAATCAACTGTAACGGATATAAATCACTGTCTGTTACATAAATCAATCCATTAAAGAATGAATTCCAGTGACCTACTGCATAGTAAAGTACCATAATTGCAATAATAGATTTTGATAACGGAATGACTATCTTCATAAAATACTGAAAAATACCACAACCATCAATCTCTGCTGCTTCCTGCAGTTCAATTGGCATTGTGTTCAAGAAATATGTTCTGCACAAAATCAGATTAAATACAGAAAATGAGCCTAAAATCATTAATACATAAGGAGTATTTACAAGTCCAAGCCATTTTACTACCAAGTAAGTAGGAATTAAACCACCGGAAAAATATTTTGTAACAATCAGGAGTTTCATAATAATTCCACGTCCCATCATATCCGTTCTGGACAACGCATATCCTGCCGGAATCGTAATAAATAATGCCAACATAGTTCCTACAACTGTATAACGAATGGTATTGTAATATCCTGACCAAATTCTAGGATCTCTAAAAATATACTTGAAGCCTTCAAAAGTTATTCCCTTGGGCAAAAGAAGAACTTCTCCTGTGGCAACTAAATTCGGATCACTAATTGATGCAATAATGACAAACCACAATGGGTATAAAATAATAACTGAAATCAGAATAACCGTAGCATAAACAATAAAAAGAAATACGATATCTGATTTACTCATTTTTTTAAACTTTTTCATTGCCTGCTCCTTCCTACCAAAGACTTACATCTGAAACACGTTTCGCAATTTTATTTACCACAACTAACAGCAACAGATTAATTACATTATTAAACAAACCAATAGCTGCTGAATAACTGAATTGTCCGTTTTGAATACCGATTTTATATACATAAGTTGAAATAATCTCTGAATATTCAAGGTTAATGCTGTTCTGTAATAAGAACGCTTTTTCAAATCCTAAGTCCATGATTTCTCCGGCTCTCATAATTAACATAATTACCATAGTCGGCATAATAGAAGGAATATCGATGTAAAGCAGTCTCTGGAAACGGCTGGCTCCGTCTACAGTAGCAGCTTCGTGAAGCTCTGGTCCAACAGAGGTCAATACAGAAATATACATAATTGATCCCCAACCAATACCCTGTAATACTCCGGACCATACATAAATGTGTCTGAAATTTTCCGGATTGGATAAAAATCCTACCGGATCAACACCGAAAATCATTAAAAGCTGGTTTACAACACCATCACTGGATAAGAAAATTAAAATCATACCACAATATACTACCATGGAGATAAAGTGTGGTGCATAAGTAATCATCTGCGCCGCTTTTTTCAAGCGTTTCTTAGTAATGTAATTTAAGAATAAAGCGAAAATAATCGGCATCGGGAAGCCTGCAATCAAAGAGTAAAAACTTAATGATAACGTATTCCACAACAAATCTTTAAACTGAAAAGATTCAAAAAAAGTTTTAAAATGTTCTAATCCAACCCAAGCACTGCCCCAAATTCCATCTGTAGGACGATAATCTTTAAAGGCTAACTGTATGCCATACATTGGAACATAACTGAATAATATTACATAAATGACCATTGGAACGATAAACAAATAAAGCACCCATGTTCTTTTTAAGTGTCGAAGAAACTTTCCGTTTCTTTTTCCTTTTGTTGTATTTGACATATTTCCCTCCATAAATACAATCTGGTACAGCACTGCACTCACACAAGCACTGTACCAGACTGTACTTCTTTGCTATTTATCTGTTTCTAAAGAATCAACAAATTCTTGACAAAGTTTTGTATATTCTTCAACTTTAAGGGATTTCAACGTTTTCTGATGTTCTTCCCATTTTCCTTCATCAATACCATTGATAACTGAATCTGCAATGAATTTCTTCAGATAGTTATCAATATCAGCTAATAAAATTGTTCTTCTTTCTGAATTTTCCAGATCAGATGTTCCGGAAGGAAGTTCCATAACTCCATACTGCATCTGCTCATTTACAGCATCTAATTTATAGTCTGGTGGACAATTTTCATCATTTACTACTTTCTGTGCATATTCGTATTTCCAAAGAGAAGGTGTATCACCTGAGAAACTTTCTGCGTTTCTATATTCTGCTTTAGACTGATATCCACCGTTTTCTTTTAAGATTGTCTCATCCATTGTAATAAACTGTGGAATTTGTTCTCCGTCCTGTTCCAAAATTCTCCATGTTACATCTTCTTCTCCACGTCCCCACTCAAGCGCTAATTCCAGACTCGAATTAATATAATCATACCAGCGAACTAAAGCTTCTGGATTTTTACAGTTTTTACTGATTACAAAACCGCCTGTTTTTGTTACATTGTTTATACCAACCATCTGTGTGCCGTCTTGTCCTTTTAATACAGGAACTGCACGATAATCTGCTTCGTTAACAACACCCGCTTCATTTGCACGATATCCTGCAACAACACCTAAATTATCGCCTGAGGCACCTCTTGACGCATACTGGTCTCCACTCAGTGTAAAAGCTTCTTTATCAATTAAACCTTCTTTATATAATCCGTTCATCCATGTCAACGCATCATAATATCCCTGCTCTGCTGCACTAAAAGTAACTTTTCCGTCTCTTGTAAATACGTGAGTAGCTGTTTCTAACACACCAAAAGGTCCAAAAAGGTTTTCGATTGTTCCGCCCCAGCCCCATGCATCCCGAAATGTAAACGGAATTTCATCTGCTTTTCCATTTCCATTTGGATCTTTGTCACGAAATGCAATCAATACTTCTTTAAACTCATCAACAGTTGTCGGCATCTGTAAGCCTAAATTATCAAGCCATTTCTGGTTAATCCAAAGCTGAGAGTCAATAATATTATGGATTGCTTCATCACCTGTTGGTAATGTATGAATTTTTCCATCCGGTGAATATAAACCTGTTGGATAATCATCTCTTGTTTCAAAGAATGCTGTTGTGTTTGGCGCATATTCTTTTAACATATCGTCCAATTCTGCTAACTGCTCATAATTTTTAGCCATATCTACAGCACCGATAATCGCATCTGGTAAACTGTCTGTATTGAACATAATGTTGATTTTTTCTTTCCAACCGGAAGCTGGAATTTCTACCCACTCAATATGAACATTTGTAGCTTCTTCAGCAGCCTTTACACATTCCTTTTCTGCCGCTGATTTTAATGTACTTTTCTGTGGCACTGCAATCGTGAATGTTTCCTTCTCCTTTAAAATCGGCAGTCCCTCTTTATTTAAATTATCGGATACCTCTTTCTTTTCGTCCTTGGAGTCTTCTTTCTTATCTCCACTAGCACCACCACAACCAGTCAATAACATAGTACCCACTAAAGTCATACTAACAATACGAGCCCACTTACTTCTCATTTTAATCCTCCTTAGCTTTAACATATTGCTTCTTCTTTTTTTCATCATTTATGCCGGCCAGCATTTTCTTGATGTCTATATTGTAAATAAAAGACTTGTATCTGTATATCTCATATTCTTGAATACTATATCATTTTCTTGTATATTTTAGCTTTTTCCCCCTTTTTATATCGTTTTTTTGCATTTTTGAACTATTTATTCAACAAATAAATATCTAAATAGAATGTATTGGAAGTTCTGCCAGACATGATCTGCCATTTTTTCCCGCCATACGGAAGATTAAAACAGTATCCTTTCCCAGCATAATCCGAATTTCTCCCTGGTTTTTCATAGTAGGATCAGAAACAGAAATCTTCAATGTTCCCTTTGCGGTTTCCTGCAACATAACCGAAGCAGCTTTATCACTTGTTATTCCGCCTATGCTTCCCCCTTGCTCCTGCCAAAAGTTTATTCCAGTAATCCCAAGCTTTCTGTGATACACAGCCTGCACTTTACTGCTATTTTCCAAAATTGTTATCTTGGGCTCTCTTACATAATTTTCTGTTTCTTCCACGCTTGTTTCCGGAAGCAGCACATAGCTATAAGATGCATTATCCGGATTTTTCCCATGATCTACCCACATCTCCAAATAATTTTCCGTACTTTCCCCTTCAAACATTCCTATATCTTTCCAGTTTCCTGTTGTCTCTCCCCTGCAAACCTGGATTTCTGTATTTTCTTCCGGAAAATAATATCCGGTTCCGGTTGAATGATTTCCCTCTAAATGTGCCCAACGCACCTGTTCAAAGCTTGTACCCGACATATTCTTGCTACGATTTACCAATTCCTTTATATCAGCCTTTCTCAATAAAACATCGGGACTCTCTCCATTTATCAGAAATTGGTTGCTTCCATCTTTTCTAAGCTTCTTATTCTCAATAATCGTTTCCACCGGAATTTCCACATTTTTATTTGTAATTCCCGCACCCAGACAGACGATTTCCTTTTCAAACATAAACCATGACTTTTTCCCTTTTAAATCCGGTGCATAAGAAACAGCCGGATCTCCTGAAACGGTTTGCACCTTTCCTGAAAAAGCCATTCCACTAATTCCGAAATTTTCAATCCCAGTGCCTCCTACCCAGCTTTCCTTTGAGCAAAAATCCCCTCCCTGCACATAACCCGAACTATCCGGTTTTCCATTTCCTATATTCACCGGCACAACAGTAGTTCCAGAAAGCCTGAAAGGATTCACTGTATTCCAATAATTTTCTGTATACTGATTATCTGCATCATAAAGATAAGTCATACCATTATTCTGATGCCAGCCAAAGCGATTTTCATGGTTCATAATCTCTGTATTCTGAATACGTTCTGAATACATGGATACTGCAAAAAGATATTTTTTTCTTCTATGAATAACTCTATCCATAAGAGGATACAATTTATGTACCGAAGGAACCTCACTCCTAACAGACGTATCGCTTAACAGTTTCTTTGCTCTGTCTTTTATGTCTATATCTTCCACATTTTTCAAGCTATCTAAAAAGCCCTTATCCTCCTCAATCCATTCCTTTAACATGGGAAGTACTGTTTTTCTCCCATTTTCTCCCAAAAAATCTAACAATCTGACACTGATTTTCATAGCTTCTCGCCCTATATCCCGATTGCTCCACGTAGGTCTTGATACAGAACGTCCTTTCAGGCAGTCCAACATGCATCCCTTGTATATAGCATTTCCGAACCCATGAATAATATAAGTTTCTAAATTTTTCCATACATAGTCCGGATATTTCCATGGGGTTTTATAAAGTAAATAAGGGATTTTTGCAGCTCCCTTCATAAATTCAATTCCATAAGCACCTAAATATGGAACCTTTACATGATCTAAATAAGAGCCATCTGCATAAAATCCACTTTCATATCCTTTTTTAGAAATTTCACTGCTCTCTTTCACATTTTTAATAACAAAGGTTTCCGCAGATGCCAGCATGCCCAAATATACCAGCTCATTATCCTCTCTTAAAGCACCTAATCCCACTGCGATTGTAGAACAGTCAATAATATTTGCACCCTGACCCCTGCGGTACCCCTGTCCGTGAGTACTGGCAGTCCCAATTACTCCCTCATGGAAAGGATCCGGTTGAAAAAAGGAAATCCCCTCTGTGTATCTCCATATCTGTTCTTTTGTAAGGCTCTCAAAAAGAATAATTAAAGAAGGGATTAATTCCTTTGGGATACCGATTTCCCACATCCACCAATTATTTGTCTGAGTCTTCGGCACATAGCACTGATTACATAAAAAGTCTAATATATGAATAATATCCCGCCACAATTCTTCATTTTTATAAAGCAGTCCACCTTCTGCTCCATATGCTTTACATAAAATCTGAACCTTTCGGAAAGCTGATGCAAACTGTATCGCATCATCTACGTAAGGAATTTCTGTTTCTTCCTGCAAGATTTCCTTCCATGGGATACTCTTACATGTCTCCTGACCTTTATAGAAGTATTGCTTCCATACATTTTCTGCTTCTTTATTTATCTTTCCTAGGAGTTTTCTTCCCTCCTCTGTATTTTTTAACTCTTTTCCGGTCAATAATTGTTTCCATCTGAAACGAATTTCTCTAAAATCATCTTTTGACACATCTGGTAGATTTTTGGGATTTTCATGCAGAATTTCCACATTCCATTTCTTTTCTTTTCCAGTGTGATCCTTAAGGACAACCGCAACCTTTCCTTTATTTTTTGCTCTTATGCATATCTCTTGAGCAGATACCTTCTCTATTTCCAAAAGATGCTCTGCTTTTGTTTCCTCTGATTTTCGTTCTCCTTCCTCCTCTCCTACTCTTAACTCTCTCTTAATTTTATAATACCCTGCATTTTTCAAAAAATTTCCGTCATATCTTAAAAAACCCGTACTCCCAAATACCTTATCTGAAAAATTTTCCGGTTTTCTTAATTGTACTGTTTGTCCTTTAATAAGTCTGATACTTTCCATCTTTCTTTTTCCTTTTATATTGGCCAATGCAAACCTCTTTGATTAGAAAATGTGTAATCTCCCCGTTCCTTATATGCCGGTGCTTCAACTCCTACAAGCTTTCCATTCCTTATCCATTCTTTCCTATCTTTTCCATATAAAGAAGCACATAATCGAGCCAACATTTCTTCCTTTATACTTTTAAATTCCTCTTTCTTTGATAAATCGTGTAATTCATTTTTATCTTGAAGAATATCAAAAATCTGTACTTTATTTCCATAGGGATAATAAATTAATTTATAATTCCCCATACGAATCATTCGTGTTGCTCTATATCCCTCACTGATTTCTCCATATAAAAAATCCCGTCTTTCTTTTTCAAATAAGGATTGCCCTTCTACAGAAGACGGTATTTCAATCTTGCATAATTCTAATAATGTTGGCATAATATCTTCCAAGCAGGCAATTCTGTCATCTACTTTGCCTCTCAGTTCAGAAACAGGATTTCCGGAAAAGATTAGAGGTATATGTGCAGAATTCTCATAAAAAGTACGTTTTCCCACCATACCATGATCAAAAAGCATTTCACCATGGTCACTGGTAAATACAAGAATGGTATCGTCTAAAATACCTTCCTCCTTCAGCGCTCCGATAACCAGCCGAATTTGGTTATCAATATGGGTGCACTGTGCATAATAAGCTCTTTTTGCCCTTATCATCTCTTTATGAGAATAATATCTTGCCGCTTCTGTCAATTCTTTAAAAATAAAACTTTCGTCTTCCCAGTCTCCGTATTCCGGCTCCTGTATATCCTGTTCAGAATACATATCCCAATATTCTGACAGCGGAACCAGCGGTGGATGAGGAAAAGTATAGGAAAGATAGAAAAATGCCGGTTTTTCCGGATCTCTCCTTTTTATTTGCTTTATCATCTGCCCGGTAGCCCATGTAGTAGGATGGGCAGTTTCACTTAATGGCCAGGTTCTCGTATAATAAGTATTGTTTCCCATTCCATGAAGAAACTCTTGTCCTATATAGCCATTTTCTCCCAGCCATATCTGATAATCATCTGGTCCTCCAAATTCATATCGTCCTTCCTCCTGTAAAACAACATCTTGAAATCCAATGCGATTTCTTTGAGGATATACATGAAGTTTCCCAACCGCCATAGTATGATAACCCGCCTGATAAAATGCTTCTGCTAACGTTGTAACTGCAGGCATTTTCATTCTGTCACTATAAACTCGGTCTTTATGCGTTTTGGGAAATAATCCGGTCATAAGACTCCTTCGCGCCGGTATACACACCGGACAAGTGCTGTAGCAATTGGAATACATCACTCCATCTCTCGCCAGCTGATGAATTGTAGGTGTCATAATCGTATTATTTCCTGTAAAATCCAGAAATTTTTCACCCCACTGATCTACTTGAATAAATAAAACATGATATCGCTTCTTTTCCATACTTTTCTTAATTCCTTACTCCTCTTTATCGCTGTCATCTCTGTATACCCCCGGTGTTACGCCTTCATACTTTTTAAACATTTCAATAAATACTGTACTGTTAGCATAACGCAGAGTTTCTGCAATTTCAGAAATTTTCTTATCACTGCTTTGAACATTTCTTTTGCTCTTTCCAGCTTAATCTGTTCTACATACTGTGAAATTGTAACCTCCATATTCTTTTTAAAGAAATGGCTTAGATTAGATACAGAAGTTTCAAAATAAGCAGACATCCCTTTTACGCTGAAATTATCATCTAAATAATGCTCATGAACATAACTCAATACATCTACAATATCTCGTTTTCTATATCCTGATGCTTTTTCCTGAATAGGCTTAGTCGCTAGCTCTACCTTTTTCTTCATATCTTCTAAAAATTGTTTGCAGAAATCATTAATAGCGATATTTGCCCGCCCTTTTTCTCCCAACACTTTGTTTCTGTCAATGCCAAAAATCCGGGATACATCCCATAAAATACCCGTTACTATTGTGACATCTGTATCTTTCATATAATCTGAGATTTCATCAAGCAACAAGATTGCCCTTGTACTGTCGCCGTCTTTAACTGCTTCCTTCAAAGACATAAGTTCTCTTTCCGGATATGAATTTCTTCCTTTATTTCCAGGCAATTTATTCCGTCTTTCCTTTGCCTGCTGATAAGACTGCCGCAATTTACTGACATCAGTAGTCAAATCCCCTATACCAACCTGTACATTTCCTTTCGCCAGTGTTGCAATCTTCTTTTCCAGTTCTCTTGCCGGTTCATCTGTACAAACAAGATAAATTAACATATCCTCAACAATTTCAATCTGATATGCTGTGGAAATGCTGTATTTATTCATTTGCTGACCAAACCATTCATAATACCCTTTATTTTCAGGAATATGATCCGGCAGAACCACAAAAAATTTATATTTTCGATTTATATAAATCTTGCTTTCCAGACACTTATTCCATAACTCATCTTGAGGCTGTACCTCTTTTTGCAAAAGCTCATATAAGCAACTCTCTGTTCGTAATTCATTTCTTTCTTCTTCCAGTTTCTCATTATGTAGGATTAGCTTTTTATAACTCTCATATCTTATCTTCGAAAAGAAGCATGCCAGCATAACACCAATGGTAAGACTGCATAATACCCATATTGCATAACCTCGCAAATAAATATTCAAGCTATTCGTAATTCTTTCCTTTGAAATCATTCGAATATATTTAAATCCGCATTCCATTTCCTTTTGCCATGTATAATAATTCTTATCTGAAAGTGCTTTTTTTAAGCCCTTTTCCCAATCACTTTCTTCATTCCAATCTTCTGTCGTATAAAGTACATTACCTTGATCGGTGAGAAAAATCTTATCTTCTTCTGTTTCTGCAAACTGAAAATTGATTTTCTGATTTCTCACAGGAAAAAGCAAATATTTTATTTCCTCACCCTGAGGTGTCCACGTTCTGATTGCAGTGACAAATAAAATTCCATCTTTATTTTCTCCCTGTACAGTTGCTCTACAGGCAGTTACCTCCCCTCTTAGCTTTTCGGCTCTTTCAAAAATTTCTGTTTTAGTTTGACATATCTTATCAAAAAAGAGTTCCTCCGAAAATACGCCTACTGAAGACAAAACAATTTCATTTTCCTTATCATATAAATAAATTCCGTCCACAAAAGGAATTTTATCTTCCTGCTCTTTTAAATCATCTTCTATATCCAAATATACATTTGGCGTATCCCAATACAGTTCATTATAAATCTTATTAAACCTACATTCATCTGAAAAGTTTCTGATTACAGACATCTGCTGTTTTAAAAAATCATCTTGCCTTTCAAAAGTCATCTTTGCTTCGTCTGTCACCTTTTCATATTGATGCTTCTTAAATAAA
The DNA here is from genome assembly GCF_002222595.2 of Blautia hansenii DSM 20583. Classification (NCBI taxonomy): domain Bacteria; kingdom Bacillati; phylum Bacillota; class Clostridia; order Lachnospirales; family Lachnospiraceae; genus Blautia; species Blautia hansenii. The sequence continues at coordinate 589,767 of NZ_CP022413.2, read as the reverse complement.
TTAAATGTACAAATATTGATAATAAGAAACGGTATTAACAAAATTAAATTATACGTTATGACAAATCGTAGATATTGCGCCTTTTTCTTCACTATTTTCCCCTCAAATCGTTTTTTTCAACAAAAGTATAGCATCTTAACACATGTATTTCAACAAATCATGCTTTATTTGGTTAAATAGCTAAAAATTCTTTCCTTTGTTTCAGCACATTTTTTTATCTAATTTTATTTTTTCGTCATAATTCCTATTTTATTTCAGATTATTGGTACAACTGTCTATATGCTATAAAACAGATACTTTAATCTTTTACCACATGTGCATAAAGTGCTGCATAGTAAGAGTAACTGCCGTAATTCCTACCCAACATGCCATCCCCAGCAAAATCGGTTTTCCGCCGCTTTTTACCAGCTTTACAATATCCGTATGAAATCCGATAGCCCCCATTGCCATAACAATAAAGAACTTGGAAAGCTCTTTTAAAGGCTGAAAGCTTTCAATGGGAACGCCTGCCGCTACCGCTACGGTGGTAATCACGCTTGCTCCGATAAAGAACAGAATAAAGAATGGAAAAACTTTTTTCAGTGATACCTTTTCTCCGTTCTGATTTTCTGCTTTTTTTACTCGGCGAACTGCCAATACTAAGGTAATTGGAATAATCGCCAATGTTCTGGTAAGCTTTACCGTTACCGCCTTATCTAAAGTCTGACTGCCCAAATGGTACATGCTGTCCCATGTAGAAGCCGCCGCTGTTACAGAAGATGTGTCATTTACCGCAGTTCCTGCGAAAACACCGAAAGCATCTCCTGATGTAGTGGAAAATCCTATGGCTGCTCCCAGTGCAGGAAAAATCAACGCCGCCAGAATATTAAACAGAAAGATAACGGAAATTGCCTGTGCAACTTCTTCTTCATCTGCATCAATTACCGGAGCAGTTGCTGCGATTGCAGAGCCTCCGCAAATAGATGAGCCTACTCCCACCAGCGTAGAAATTTTCTCAGGAATGTTCATTGCCCGATGAAGTACAAAAGCGATTACCAGTGAAGTGGTAATGGTACATATTATAATAGGAAGAGATTGCTTTCCTGTTTCCATAACCACTTCTAAATTCATTCCAAATCCCAATAATACAACTGCATACTGAAGAATTTTTTTCGAAGTAAATTTTACACCGCCTTCAAATGGCTCTTTCTTTTTCACTACAAGTGCGAGAACCATTCCTATGAGAATGGCAAATACCGGACCTCCGATAACAGGAAACATTTTTCCTAAAATACAAGAGGGAATTGCCAGTCCCAGACATAATAATAATCCTTTTCCGTTTTTTGATAGAAATTTCATCCTTTTCCTCCTTACATAGCTGCGTGAATTGCTGAGATTGTTCCATCTGCCACTGCCGTAGATACCTGACGAATATTTTTCACACGAATATCTCCTACTGCATAAACTCCTGTAATCTCTGTTTCCATATTTTCATCTACCGGTATAAAACCATTCTCCAAACTTAACTCTGTATATAAATGCGTATTTGGAATTGTCCCCGCATAGACAAAAATCCCGCATCCCGGAGCTGCAATGGTCTCAATCGCTCCTGTTTTCTCATCGGAGAGTTCTAAAGACTCTACTCTTTCTACGCCGTATACTCCGTGAAGTCTTGTATTTAAACGTACTTTAATATTTGGTGTTTTTACAACTTTTTCCTTAAATTCCGCAATACATCCCAGCTTTTCTTCAAAGTGGATAATGGTTACTTGCGCCGCATATTTTGCCAGATATAAGGCTTCCTTCACTGCACCGTCAGCTCCGCCGATTACATAGACGTTTTTCCCCTGATATTTTGCGGCATCCTTTGCAGCGTTCATACGCATACCCTTTCCTGTCAACTGCTTTTCTCCTTCAATGTTTAACATTCTGGGAGACGTTCCATTGGCAAGAATAACTTTTTTTGCCTGATATTCTTGATTTGTTGTCCGAATTTTTTTGATTTCACCTTTTAATTCTACTTCGATTACGTCTTCTTTTCTGATTTCTACACCTGCATTTTCTGCCTGTGTTTTTAATTTTTCTGCAAAAATATATCCTGTTTCCCCCTGAGATACACCTACATAATGTGTCACTGTAGAAACTTTTCCAATTAATCCCCCTACTTCATTCTTTTCTAAAATCAATGCTTTCTTTCCTCTGCTTACCGCATAAATTCCTGCACTGATACCTGCCGGTCCTGCCCCAATAATAATCATATCATACATATTTTTTCTCCTCCATATTCTCTGTTTTTCTACATCCTTACTATATTTCATATTTATCATTTTGTAAAATTATAAATATTGATATAATCATAAATATTTGTTATGATTATACTAGAAATTTCCTATTTTCTCGGAGGTAGTCTTTATGTTAGATTTTCGAATGGAAACTTTTTTAACAGTATGTGAATATATGAATTTTACCCATGCTGCTGAGAAATTAAACCTGACACAGCCTGCTGTCTCACAACATATAAAATACTTGGAAAAAGAATACGATTCACCCTTATTTATCCGTGATAAGAAAAAACTCCTGCTTACACCTGCAGGAGAAATTCTCCGCTCGGCCCTAGAAGCTATGAGAAATGATGAAAATACTTTAAAAAAGCGCATGAAAGAAAGTCTGACACAAAAAAGAGTTTTGACCTTTGGTGTGACTATGACTATCGGAGAATACGCCATTGTGCCTGCTCTGGCAAAATTTATCCAGGCACACCCTGATACAGATTTTCATATTCGGTATGGAAACACCCAGAAATTGCTTTCCCTTTTATGCGATGGTCTCATTGATTTTGCCATTGTAGAGGGATATTTTAAAGGGGATAATTACCAAACCCGTATTTTTCAGTCAGAAGAATACATTGCTGTTGCATCAAAAGACCATGTTTTTCAAAATCCCGTCACTTCCTTACGGGACTTGACCTCGGAACGTCTGCTCCTTCGTGAACACGGCTCCGGTACAAGAGCCATTCTTACCAAAACTCTTGCCTTGAAAAACATGTCCATTTACGACTTTCCTCATATTATTGAGGTAGAAAACATTCACACTATTGTGTCTTTGCTGTGTGAAGACTGTGGTATCTCCTTTCTCTACAAAGCAGCGGTAGAAAAGGAAATCCAACAGGGAATTTTAAAACAAATTCCATTGTCTGATTTCATGGTTATGCACGATTTTACCTTTATCTGGAATAAAGACAGCATCTTTTCAGAAGAATATGAAGGCATATTTCAGGAGCTCCTTCGTCTTTCTAAATAAGAACAAATAAAAGACTATCACATTAAGGAAATATGCCTTTTATGTGATAGTCTCAATTTTTAAATCTTATTAGCAGGTTGCTCCGCCTTTTAAGTGTTTTTGAGCCTTGATATTTTCTTCTTTTCTGCTTAATAACTCATCTCCCAGAAGCTGCTCCTGCACATTTTCAAATCCAATTCTTGCAACAGTATCTGCAAAGCGTTCTCCTGTAATTCCCTGTTCTCTGAATAAGAGAATTGCCTTTTCTACAACAGATAACACTTCTTCTTTATCTGTAAATACTTTTTCCAGATAACGCCCCTGTGCAACCTTCTTGCCCCAGCGTCCGCCAATGTAAATACGATAGCCGTTTGTATAATCTTCAAAAGCGTTAAATGGACATTTTCCGATACAGCGTCCGCAGTGATTACATGAATTTTCATCAATAACAATTTTTCCGTCTACTACTTTTGCTACATTGATTGGACAATTCTTTTCCACGCGACAGATTTTACATCCACGGCATTTTTCCATATCTACCTGTGGAATTCTCTGTCCGATAATCCCTAAATCATTTAAGTCCGGTTTTACACAGTTATTCGGACATCCGCCGACTGCAATTTTAAATTTATGAGGAAGCTTCACATTTGCATAACCGTGGAAAAATCTCTCGTGGATTTCCTCTGATAATCCAAAGGTATCAATCAATCCATACTGACAGGTTGTACCTTTACAGGAAACTACCGGACGAACCTTAGAACCTGTTCCGCCTGTTTCCAGTCCTGCCTGCATGAGATATTCACGCAGGGGCTCAATGTTGTCAAATGGAACTCCCTGAATTTCCATTGTCAGACGGGAAGTCATGGTAACTTCTCCGCTTCCGAAAAGCTCTGCCGCCTCTGCAATGGTTCTGGCTTCGTCTGCTGTAATTTTTCCGTTTCTTGTAATAACACGTCCGTTAAATTTGTCTAAAGTTGTTTTATCTCTTAAAAAACCAAGAGCCTTTACTCTTGTTTCTTCTTCCGGAGATACGGCATTTTCTGCATGCTGTACTTTTACGTCATTAAAGAATTGTGCGCCTTCCAGCACCACGGTATTTTTATATCCGTAAGAGCGTAATCTGTTCTGTAAGAAATATCCACGTTTTCCTTTTGCACATACAAGAAGAAGCTTTTCCTCTTTATCCAGACCTTCGATTTCTCCGTTTACCTGAGAAAGATTTACATAAACTGCCCCACGAATAGACGGCGTAAGTCCTACGTCTACCACCTTGTAATCCTTTGCTTTTCCTGCCGCATATTCTGCCGGTGTCATGCTCACAAGATTTCCGTTAATCTTATTCAGTAAAATGTAAACAGCCTGTACAAATGGATGAATAGCAGTAGAAAATGGCGGTGCATAAGCAAAATCCGCATTTTCAAAGTCTTCCAGAACTGCTCCCATGTTGATACCCATAACAGCAATATCTACCATTTTATCAACTGCGCCGTTTCCCAGCACCTGTACGCCTAAAAGCTTGTGGCTTTCTCTATCTGCAATCAGCTTTGTAATGAAAAATCCTGCATCCGGATAATAATGGGCTTTGTCATCCGTAGGCGCTACAACTGTCACAACATCGTATCCGGCATTTTTTGCCTGTTCCTCTGTAAGACCGGTACGTCCGATATTCAGATTTGGCAATTTTACAACGCCTGTTCCCAGCACACCCGGATATTCTTTTTTTGTACCGGTCAAAACCTGTGCCAGTGTTCTGCCTTCCAGATTTGCAGAAGAGCCCATTGGAGACCACTGCGGTTTTCCTGTAATGCGGTTGGTAACCATTACACAGTCACCGGCTGCATAGACATCCTCTAAATTTGTTTTCATGGTCTTGTCTACAAGAATTGTGCCCTTGAACATCTCCAAACCGGAGTCCTGAAGAAAGTCTGTATTTGGACGAATACCTGCTGCCATAATCAAAAGCTCACATCTTAACAAGCCTGCGGATGTTTTTACTCCTGTTACATGGTCATTCCCCATGATTGCGTCTGCTTTTGTACCTGTAATAACACGAATACCTTCTTTTAACAGATGCTTTTTCGCATAAACAGCCACTTCCGCATCCACAATATTCGGTAAAATCTGTGATGCAAAATCAATAACCGTCACCTGAATGCCTTTTGCCTTTAAATTCTCCGCAACCTCCAGACCGATAAAGCCCGCTCCGATTACAACTGCTTTTTTCACCTGATTTTCTTCCACATAGGAACGAATATTTTCTGCATCATCCGGTGTGCGCATCTGAAATACGCCGGAAAGGTCTGTGCCCTCTATCGGTAGCTTTGCAGGAGAAGCGCCTACTGTTAAAACCAGCTTATCATAACCGTAGGCTTCTTCCGCTCCTGTTTCAACATCTTTTACAATTACCTCTTTTTTATCTGCGCAAAGAGCAATGGCTTCTTTTCCTGTTTTTACCTCTACGCCTGTAAGTCCTGCATATTTTGCCGGAGTATTTACAATCAGCTCTTCACGGTTTTCAATCAAACCGCCTACATAATAAGGAAGTCCACAGCCCGCATAGGAAATATCTCTATCCTTTGTGATTACGGTAACTTCTGCACTTCTGTCTTCTCTTTTTAATTTTGCTGCTGTTTTTGTTCCCGCAGCAACACCACCTATAATTAATATTTTCATAGTCTTCTCTCCCATTTTTTTGTTCCTATCTGTGACAACAATATTTCTTTCCTGCACATTCCGGACGCATTTCTTCACATACGGTAACGTCACCTCCGCTGATTGTCAGCCGTTGTCCATTTACCAGCACATCTGCAATTTTCTGTCTTGCCTCGTTGTAAATGCGGGTTACTGTGGGACGGGAAATGTTCATTTTTTCTGCACATTGCTCCTGTGTCAGTTTTATATAGTCCAAAAGGCGAATAACCTCATATTCGTCATAAGTGAGGTTAATATTTCCACTTCCCGGACATCCCTCCGGTATTAAACCTGTCACTTTGGGCTTTGAACAAATGCATCTGAGTTTCTGCGGTCTGGCCATGGTGTCCTCCTCTCTTGTATGGCGTTGAATTTTTTCTTCTTTGCGCTTTTAAAATACTCCAGTTTTGAACTTATGTCAATATCTTTTTTGAAAACATTTTGTGAACTTTATTAACAAATGTTCAAAATGCCATTATAACACTACGGATTTTTAAAAAAATAAGGCAAAGCCTACGGACAAAAATCCGTTAGCTTTACCTTGTCTTTTGTAGTATAAACATTCACTTTAAGCCCTGCAAAAATTGTTATAATTTTTCATCTAAACTCGGCAATTTTCCCGCTTTCGATGCAAGCTTTTTTTCTTGAGATTTAACTCTTCTTTCCAATTTTTTAATATCTTCTGACGGTGGCAAATTTTCAGGCTTAATTCCTCTTTGACCAAGCATATCTCTAATTGTAGAGTTATTTTGAACATGTTCATCCGTGATTGCTTTTTCACCTTGTAAGTCTTTTTCTTCAACATTGTAATTTGTCATTTCAGTTGCCAAATTCTTAGCTGCAATGGTAAGTGTAGGAAGAAAATCTGCAAGTGGTCTGTTCTCTTTTACTCCAAGCTTGCTTTTCATTTCCTGCGTAGAATATCCGCCAAATAATGCTCTATCACCTTTAGAACGAATACGTCCAAAACCCGCATCATCAACACCACGCTCATAAATATTTTGTGATAATCTCTTTTCCGCTTCTTTTAATCTTCCTCTTGCTTGTGTTCTTTCTATCAAAGAAATACGCTCCTCAATAAGCTCTTGCTTTCTTGTCTGAACCGCAAAGTAACTTTGAGCAAAAGCAATTTCTTCCTTTTTAGGATCACCGTTTTGGGCAATAAGATAGCAAGCATAACGAGTAAGCATATAGTCTTTAACTTTTCTTTTTCCACCTTTACCTATTGTTATCATTTTCGTGACCTCACGAAAATGATCCGATACCTCTATTCCCGATGTCTTACAAGACTCTATTGCACGACCAACCGCTTTGTCAAAATTCTCCCAACGGTCATATCCCAGCAAACTCATAAGCTCTCTTGCATACCAAAATTCAACATCTGCTTCCTCGTTGATATGTATAACCAAATCATATTTTTGACGAATTTGTTCCATTTTTCTTTTATCCATTTTTGTTAAAGCTCCTTTCGCTCAACAACTTCTAACTATCCTCAATAATGTAACTAAAATCCGTAGAAATCTTTCTATATGTTCCATTGAAATTAATTGGTTTATTATCTGGTAATAATATTCACATTGATATTGACTCTTTGATTATATCATAAAGCCGTGAATTATAGATTACTATTTTTTTGCGGAAAACTCACCTTCACCCAGAACTCATTTCCGGAAAGTTCCGCATGAATTTCCCCCTTCATTCTAAGAACAAATTCCTGTGCAATGGAAAGCCCCAATCCGCTGGAATTTTTACTCCTTGCCCCATCTGCTTTATAAAATCTCTGAAATACTTTGGATACGTCGATTTCTTCCGGATTTGTCACCTCATTGCAAATCCAGAGACAAATCTTTTCTTCTTTTTCAAAAAGCTGCACCTTTATCTTTTCCTGCCCATGATCCATACCATTTTTAATAATATTCTGAAGCACCCGCTTTAATCCGGCTTCGTTCCCCTCCATATAAAGCTGTTTTTCAGGCAAGCTGATTTCAGGCAAAATCCCCCTCCCTGACCAGTCATCGTAATAAGAAAAAATGGTATTCTTTAAAATGCGGTTGATGCAACAGGTTTTTAATTCTAAAACAAAGCTGTCATTCTTCAGCTTTGTAAACATAAATAATTCTTCCAGCATTTCCTTTAAGCTTTCAATTCTCTCCTGTATTACCTTCATGTAATGCTTCTGTTCTTCCGCACTTGCACTTTCCATGAGCTGAAAATAACCGTTAAGAGAAGTCAGGGGCGTGCGAATATCATGGGATAAATTTGTATAGGTATCCGCAATCATCTGTTCCTTTTCCTTAAATTCCCGTTGTTCTTTTCTTCGCATTTGAAACAACTCGTTTAACAGACTTACTAATTTTTCAAAACCGCCTGTTTTCATATTTGCGGTAATCATCATATTACTGTCATGTTTCATCAGAAACGCAAGCTGGCGGCAGATATCCCCTATCTGCCGCTGCATTTTTACTAAAAAATAAGTTTGTAATAAAAGAATAAAAATTAAAATTCCAATCCAGAATTTCATCTATATATCTCTCCTTCGAAATACCAAAACCGTCAGAAAAATCGCCAAAATTCCAAATACTCCGGCTATTCCCAGTGCGTTTACGCATTCAGAAGCCTTCGGCGTCATAGAAAGCAGAGAAATCTTTCCGCTGACTGTATGCTCAATAAAGCTGAAGTTTTTCACTCCCATATCATGTAAGACCTTATCTACAAGACTGTATACCAAAATAAGTACATTCAGACACATACAGACAGATAAGGTCATACTAAGCATATTACTTTTTAAAATAATTGCCATTGCCATGCAAAGTAAAACCAAACTATAATGAAGAACCGTTTCTGTCCCGAAATATCTCCAGAACATCTCCATATTTCCCCATTTTGACGCTCCGAATACTGCGTACTGACAAACTGCCTGTATACCAAGGTATAAAAATAATGTCAAGACTGTATAAAGCAACAATACAATCGCCTTTGAAAGAATAAGACTCCCTCTATCCTTTACCTGTCCTCCAATGTTCTTAATATATCCGCTTGTAAGATCCGCTGTGGAAAACAATACAGTAAAAATCACCAGAAACAGGGCAATAAATTTTGACTGCATATTGGCAAAAATCTGGTCAAAGATTGTTACTTTTTCTTCTGGCTTTGTAGGTAGCGAAACACTTAATCCAAAATTCAGCGTTCCTTCCTCTGACACGGTTTCTAATTGTCCCTTTGCCGCTTCCTCTTGCATATATTGATAGTCTTCCTTTGACATCGTAGTTGAAAAAATAACAGCTGCCCCAAGAATAATCCAAATAATATAAAAAGCCTTTGTATGAAACATTCGATATAAATCCATTTTAATCAGTTTAAGCATGCTGAGCACCTCCTGTCAGGTTTAAAAAATAGCTTTCCAAATCTTCACTGGTAATTGCAATTCCTCTTACGAAAATCCCCGCTTTTGCCAGCTCCATATTTAAAAGAGCGCTTTCTTCCAATCGTTCAAAAATATAAATACGATGCTTGTCCATGACCTGATAGTTGGTAAATCCCATTTTATCTAAGATAGGAAGCGCCTGTTCCGGATAATCCAATTCCAGCTCCATACGTTCGGAGCAGCGTTTTATCAATTCTTCCTGACTGAGTTCCTGCAATAAGCTTCCATTATGAATAATTCCGTAATGGGTTGCCAGCTTTGAAAGCTCCTCTAATACATGACTGGAAATTAAAATAGTCATATTTCTCTCATCACGAAGCTTCTGTATGGTGTCCCGAACTTCCACAATTCCCTGTGGATCAAGGCCGTTAATAGGCTCATCTAAAACCAGCAAATCCGGTTCTCCCACCAGCGCCAGCCCAATGCCTAAACGCTGTTTCATTCCCAGTGAAAAATGTTTTGTTTTTTTTCTTCCTGTTTTTTCCAGTCCTACGGTTTTCAAGATATCTTCTACATATCCTTTTTTGTTAATTCCCAGCATTTCGCATTTTATTTTCAGATTTTGATAAGCTGTCATATTGCCGTATAATCCGGGCATCTCAATTAAACAACCAATTCTAGAACGAAGGTCTTTCAATTCCTTCCCTGAATAACCAAAAAATTCAATCTCACCTGCGGTAGGACGTGAAAGTCCGCTTACCATTTTCAGACAAGTACTCTTTCCTGCTCCGTTTCTTCCTATAAATCCATAAATTGCACCCTTTTTCACGTGGATATCCACATTTTCCACTGCTTTATGACGCCCATATTGTTTTGTCAGACCTCTGGTTTGTAACAAATATTCACTCATAACAGTCTCTCCTTTCCTTATCTGCTCTTATCATATCTCTTCAATCCTAAAAAATCGCAAATCAAAAGTAAAAAAAGAGTAAAGTATGAGCGGCATAATTCTTTACTGTTGTAAGCGATATCCAATTCCCCATACTGTTTCAATATATTCTTCCTTTGTAACTTCTTTTATCTTTTTCCGAATATTGCTGATGTGCACATCTAAAGTTTTTGTTTCTCCCATATATGGCTCTTCCCAAGCATATTCAAAGATATCTTCCTTGCTGAATACCTGTTTCGGATGCTTTAACAACAGTTCTAATATAGAAAATTCCTGCTTTGTAATTTTCCCCATCAGTTGTCCCTCTACTTTTATCTGAAATTTTTCTCTGTCCAGCACCATTTGTTTATGAGAAAGCACGTTGCTGTTTCCCTCTTGAACACTGCGGCGAAGCTGCACCTGAACCCTTGCCAATACCTCCTGTATTTCAAAAGGCTTTGTAATATAATCATCCGCTCCCGCAATTAAAAGGTTTACCTTATCGTCAAGTGTGTCCTTTGCCGTCAAAATAATTACTGCGCTGTTTCCCTGCTCTTTTATAAATTCCAAAACTTCCTCTCCCGATATGCCCGGCAGCATTAAATCTAACAATATCAATGCAAAATTTTCCATCTTCAGCAGCATTTTTGCTTCCGTTCCGGAAAACGCCTGTGTGGCAGTGTATCCCTGCTTCTTTAGAGCTGTAAAAAGCAGATTATTAATATCTGTATCATCTTCTACAATTAAGATTTTCTTTTCTTCTTTCATCACTTTTCTCCTAAAATTTACCATACAGAAAAGGAGAAATACCAAAAACGGTATTTCTCCCTAATATGTACTATGTAATTAATTACTGAACAATTCTTCTAACTGCAATGTAATCTCTGTATAATGCGTTTGCAGTATATTTAATACCACCCTTTGGATATGGAGCGCTGTTGGAAGCATGTACAATTCCGCCGTCTCCTGTAAGGATTGCCACATGTCCGGGATATACAATTAAATCTCCTGCACGATGCTGGGAATAATCAATTCTTACACCGGAGCTTGCCTGTGCACCACTTGTACGTGGAAGGCTGTATCCGAAGTGTCCGTAAATCTGCTGTGTAAATCCGGAGCAGTCAATACCATTTGTTAAGCTGTTTCCGCCGTATACATAAGGATTTCCGATAAACTGTTTTGCATAGGCTACAACTGCTGCACCTGTTGAACCATTATAAGATGGTGTGGATGGTTTCTCTGTTTCTGGTTTAGATGATGGTTTCTGGCTCTCTGGCTTTGAGTTTCCTCCACCATTGCTCGGCTTATTACTGCTTGGTTTATTATTATTTGTATTACTACTGTTATTATTTGATGGTTTATTACTATTGCTGTTATTGTTACTACTGTTATTATTATTCTGCTGAGCCTGCTGCTGTTTTTCCTGTTCTTTTCTTGCCGCTTCTTCCTGTGCCTGAATTTGTTCAAGCTCTGCTGTCTGCTGTGCAATCAGGTTTTTATACTGTTCAGCCTGTGCTTTTACATTTGCAATCTGTGCTTCATAGTCAGTTGCATTTGCTTTTAAGTCGTCAATCTTAGTCTGAAGAGCGCCTTTCATGCCTTCCTGTTCTTCTTTGGCAGTTTCTAATTCAGATTTTTCATTTTCTAATTTTGTTTCTAAATCTTTAACTTCCTGAACAGCTTCTTTCATTTCTTTCAGCTCTGCTCTGTCATAAGCATACATCTTTTCTGTGTTTTCCACTTTGGATAACATAGATGCAATACTATCAGACTCTAATAAAATCTGTGCCCAAGCATCGCTTCCGCCATTTTCGTACATGTACTGAATTCTTTTCTTCATTGCTTCGTACTGTTCGTCTCTTTCCTGCTCTGCCTGTACAAGATCTTCTTTTGTTTTTTCAATTTCTGCTTCTTTATCTGTAATTTCTCCGGCAAGAATATCAATCTGAGAAAGAACGTCTACTAATTCCTGTTCAGAGGAACTAATCTGTCCCATAATAGCGCCCTTCTGCTCTTCAAGACTATTTGCTCTTGCTTCTGCTTCTGAAAGTTTATTCTGAGTTTCTGATTTCTGAGCCTGTACATCATCTTTTCTTGCAGCGGAAACTGGAAGAATTTGTGTAGCTGCCATAGCAAAAATCAATGACAGACATGCTAATCTTTTTTTCATATTTCTATGTACCTCTCCAATAACAATTTTATACTTACTTTTTTAATATCTGTAACATTTCTGAAACATTTTTCAAACTTCCTGTATATAATAGCATAATTTTTTTTCCTTGGCAAGTGTGAAGTTGGGATTTTTTAAATTTGTATTACAAATTATTTCCCGTTTTTTCAATCTTTTCTTCGGTTTTTCGGGGATTTATGATATGATAAAACCATGGAATTGTTACAAATTTTTAAAGAACAAAATTACGATATGAAAGGAGAACCATGAAACGAAAACTAAATGAAATTATCTATACCATATCCAGATACACGGAAATCGTTTTATCTGCGGTAATGCTTCTGGTAATTATTACATTAATTATTCCCATGCTTTATAATTTTATCCGTATTCCGCTTTTGGATATCAGTCCGGAACAATTTACCGAATTTTTGGGAAATGCGCTGACACTTCTCATTGGCGTAGAATTCGTAAAGATGCTGGCAAAGCATACGGCTGAAAATCTTCTGGAGGTTTTAATGTTTGCCATTGCAAGGCAAATGGTAGTCGAACACCTTAATATGGTAGAAACACTTATCGGCGTTGTCGCTATTGCCGTTATCTTTGCAATTCGTAAATATTTGCTTTTAAAAGCTCCGGAAAATAAGGAAAAAACTTACGATAAACTTTAGAAAGAGCTGTCACATTAAGAGCAATCAGAGATATCTATACATTTTTAGCGAATTTGTCGAGCACGCTTTGAGATTACAAGCTCAAAGTGAGCGCAGACTGAGCGCAAAATGTATAGATATTCTCGATGCGACTTAAAATGACAGCTTCTTTACATTAACAGAATAATTTTGTTGCCGCTTTAATCAGATACTCGGTATCTTTTACTCCCACTGTTTCATAAGGAGAGTGCATTGCAAGCTGTGGAAGTCCGATATCCACTGCATTTAAAGCAACCTTTGTGTTGGAAATATTTCCAAGTGTAGAGCCGCCTAAAATATCAGAGCGATTTGTAAATGTCTGGAAAGGTACTTCCGCTTCATTACATAAATCTTTAAACATTGCTGCTGAAACACCGTCTGTACAATATTTCTGATTTGCGCTGTGCTTAATTACAATTCCTTCATTTAAGTATGGGCGATTTACAGGGTCTGCCTTTTCTGTATAGTTTGGATGAACTGCATGAGCATTGTCAGCAGAAACCATAAAGCTGTTGGCAAGATATCTTAAATAATCTTCATAATCCTGTCCCAGAGCCTGATTTGCACGAACCAGCACATCATATAAGAAAGTAGACGCCGCACCCTGTTTTGTACCGCTTCCCACTTCTTCATTGTCAAGTACACAATGTACTGCAATGTATTCTTTCTTTTCTCCTGCCAGAAAACCTTTCAAGGATGAAAATGCACACTGCAAATCATCTAATCTTCCGATAGAAACATATTCTTCATTTGCTCCCCACACAGAACCTTTTTCTCTGTTGTAGAGGAATAAGTCATGGCCTAAGATATTTTCTTCTTTTACATCTGCTGCTTCGGCAATAGTTTTCATGAAGGTATCTTTTGCAGCAATATCACCGAATAACGGAAGTAAATCCTTCTGTGCATTGTATTTGTATCCGTCATTTACTTCTCTGTTCATGTGAATGGCAAGATTTGGAATCATCAGTAAATCTCTGTCTACGTCAACCAGCTTTGTCACCAGCTTTCCGTCTTCTTTGACAATTACACGGCCTGCTACGGAAAGCGGACGGTCAAACCAAGGAGCACAAATCATACCGCCGTAACGCTCTACGTTTAATTTCACGTATTTGTTGTCCACTGTCATTTCCGGATTTTCTTTAATTTTAAAGCATGGAGAGTCGCTGTGACTTGCCATAATGCGGAAGCCTTTTGCTTCTCCTTCCGGTACGGAAAATGCAATCAGAGAGGAGTCGTTTCTTGTCACATAATAATTTCCGCCCTTTTTAATTTCCCATTTATCAGCTTCTTTTAATTCTGTATAACCTTCTTTTTCCAGCATTTCTTTCATGGAAGCCACTGCATGAAAACAAGTTGGGCTGTTTTCGATAAACTGAATAAGTTCTTTTGCTGTTTCCTGATACATATTTTTCCTCCTTATCTTATATACAGAGTGCCCGTACTCCTCAGAGCCGGGCACTGTTGTTCTTATTTGTTTTTAGAACGTTTTGCAATAATTGGCATGATAAATCCAAGTCCGATTAATACGAATGGAGTTACAATGTTCATTACTAACTGGAATGGATCTTCTGAGTAAATGCCACCGATGCAGGCAAATGCTGTGAATGCAAAGCACCATACACCAAAGATAATACCAACAGTTTTATTTTTAACAAAACGATATTCTGCATGGAATTTGTCTCCTGCTTTCTTCAATGCAATATATGCAACGAATACCCAAAGGTAACGCAGAGGCATACATACAGAGTTTACTTTTACAAGCCATTTTACTAATACGTCTACACTTTCAATACCAAATGCAGGAACGATAATCAGTAAAGATACGATAACCATAACTAATTTATGTCCATTTGTATAAGTGCCGTGTTTATTCTGTTTAAACATAGCTTTTGGAATATAGTTATCATCTGCACTGTCTAAGAGCATACGCAGAGGCGCATCAATAGACAGAATTAAAACTGCAAACTGTCCGATTAAATTTGTCAGAGCATAAACTACTACGAAGAAATCACCCACATGGTAATATTCACCTAATTTCTGGAATGCATAGTAAGCACCGTTTGTCATAAGGTCCGGTGGGATATTGTTGGAGTCAAACATCATTCCTAATGAGATTGTTCCCAATACCGCACATACAGTAACCATGATGGCAAGTGTAATCATACCTCTTGAGAAGTCCTTTGCAGGATTTTTCATCTTATTTACATAAGGTGAAATCTTTTCACATCCGCCTACAGCAAATACCAGAATAGACAGGTTCAAGAAGAACTTACTGTCAAATGTAGGCATGAAGGTTTCTACTGACCATTCAATGTCCATTACGTCTGCTCCTGTAATTGCAGGTGCAGCAATCATCATAATGATGAAAAGAATAGACATGATAAACATTGTAGAGCCTGCAAGAGATGTCAGTTTGTTTAAAACGCCAATTCCCTTAGATGCAACCCACACAGCAAACAGGAATAATGCAAGACAGATAACTGCCATTAACTTTACATCCATCTGACTGATACGTGCATCTCTGAAGATTGCCCAGCTTGTTGCAATAACTGCGCCGTTTGGCTTCTGTGAAATATATGGCATATGCACAATCCAGTAGGTCCATCCTGCCAGATAAGCCATTCTAGGTCCGATTGTTTCCAAAATCCAGGAGCTTACACCGCCGCCTGCTTCTTTGAAAGCACTCCCCATTTCACCAACCATTAACGCATATGGTACAAAATAAATGGCAAAAATTAATGCCCATGAAACAATTGCTTTTAATCCGCCGTATTCAGAAAAGCCGTTAATAACATTTCCAAATCCCCATACTGTTGAAAAGGCCATAAAAGCAAGGCTGTACCACATGATTTTCTTTTCGCTTTTGTGGTTATTCATCACTTCTTCTCCTTGTTTCTAATAATTTTTTAGCGATTTCTCATTATACCTTTAAAAGCGTCAAATTTTTGTCAAATTTTATTTTCTAATAATCCCATGGCTATTTTCTCAGGAGTAATGGGCGTTTCTTTTATGCGGAGTCCCACAGCATTGTAAACTGCATTGGCAATAGCCGGACACGGAGTATTGATAACGATTTCTCCTATGGATTTTGCCCCGAACGGATGTGATTTTTCATAGCTTGGAGCAAATTCCACACGAATTTTCTTTACATCCTGTCGACATGGAATTTTATACTGCATAAAGGAATTATTTCGCATCTGTCCTTTTTCGTTATACTGGATATCTTCGTATAAAGCCATTCCAATCCCCTGTGCAAGACCGCCCTCTGTCTGTACTCTGGCAAGATTTGGATTGACAGGTGTTCCGCAGTCTACCACTGCCACGTAGTCTACCACTTCAATGCTTCCTGTCTCTTTATCAATCTCCACCTCTGCCATACCTGCCATAAACGGCGGCGGAGAAATTTTGGAGGAGCGGTTGACTGTTACATGAAGGGACTGATTATTTCCGCAAGTTCCTTTTACCGCAATCTCCTCTTTGGAAACTTCTCTTTCTCCATCCAGCGTATAAACTCTCTGTCCGTCAAATTCTGTTTCCTGTACGGGAACGCCTAAAATCTCTGCTCCGATTTCCTTGATTTTCTCACGAAGCTCTTTGCAGGCGTCTGCCACTGCCATTCCTGTAACATAGGTGGTTGCAGAAGCATAGGAGCCGGAGTCGTAAGGAGAAATATCTGTATCAACACCGAATACCACGATATTTTCCAGCTTTGTCTCTAAAATATCAGCCGCCATCTGTGCCAGAATGGTATCGCAGCCTGTTCCCATGTCCGTAGCTCCAAGGCTTAAGGTATAGGAAGCATCCTCTCCCAGCTTAATGGTTGCACCGCCTACGTCAACGCCTGCAATGGCTGAACCCTGCATAGCAAGAGCCGCCCCTACGCCACGGATTTTTCCGTCTTTTGTCTCATAGCAGGGATATTTTTTGTCCCAGCCTATCATCTCTTTTGCTTTTTCAATACATTTATCCAAGGTACAGCTTGTAACCACAGGACTTCCGTCATATCCTACAAAAGCGTCTCCTTCTCTTGACACGTTTAACTCTCGAAAAGCAATGGGGTTCATGCCAATTTTTTCTGCCAGCTCGTCAATGGCTGACTCTACCGCAAAAATCCCCTGTGTTGCACCGTATCCACGATACGCTCCTGCTGACATGTGATTTGTATATACTACATCATAAGTAAAGCGATATGCCTGTGTATTTCGGTACAGGCCCAGCGGTTTATGAGCGGATAAACCTACGGTTGTAGGTCCATGCTCTCCGTAAGCTCCTGTATTGGAAAGCGTATAAATGTCAATGGCTCTTAACAAGCCCTTTTCATCTGCTCCCAAACGCACTTTCACTTCCATCTCATGACGGGGAGAGGAACAAATCTGAGACTCATAGCGGGAGAAAATCATTTTAGCCGGCTTTCCTGTTTTTAAGGTCACAATCGCCGGATATACCTCTGCCACAGAAGTCTGCTTTGCTCCAAATCCTCCTCCGATACGTGGTTTTATTACTCTTACCTTAGATGCGCCGATACCCAGCGCTCTTCCTAAAATTCTTCTTATATGGAAAGGAACCTGTGTGGACGCCACGACATTCAATCTGCCAAAATGATCCAAATACGTATAGGCACGGAAGGTTTCCATCATCGCCTGCTGATTTGCTTTTGTATGATACGTTCCCTCTACCACATATTTACATTCCTTTAAAAGAGCTTCCACATCGCCTTTGCTTTCCACACCGGATGCACAGAGATTGCGGTGATTGTCTGCACCCACAGGAACCTTTGCCTCCCAGTTTTCTTCCGGATGTATGAGAATTTCGCAGTCCTTTGCTTTATGGAAATCCAATACAGGCTCTAAAATCTCATATTTTACTTTGATGAGTTTTAAAGCCTTGTCCACAGCTTTCTCGTTTTCCCCTGCTACAATGGCTACGGCATCTCCCACAAATCTTAAATGCTTATCCAAAATCAAACGGTCATAAGGACTTAATTCAGGATAAGTCTGTCCCGCCATGGTAAAACGCTCTTGAGGTACGTCCTCATAAGTGAGAATACAGGCAATTCCCGGAACTTTCTTGGCTGTATCTGTTTTTATTTCTTCTATCATGGCATGTGCGTGAGGGCTTCGCAACACCTTGACAATCAGACAATCCGCCGGAGCGATATCATCTGTATAAACCGGCTGCCCCGTAACCAACGCCTTTGCATCTTTTTTCTGTACAGATTGATTTACATAACTCATGCTTCTTTTTTGCCCCCTTTCTTATATTTCAAAAATTTCAAAATACTTCTGGTCTGTCCCACAAATCCGGAACAGCGACAGAGATTTCCTGCCAGATATTCCAAAATTTCTTCTTCTGTTGGCTCTTCGATTTCTTCCAACATGGCAAATACATTCATAATAAAGCCAGGATTGCAAAATCCGCACTGCTCTGCGCCTTCATTTGCAAGAAAATCTCCGAATTCTTCGGCTTCCTTCTGCATTCCCTCTAAAGTAACAATTTCCTGTCCGTCTGCCTGTACCGCCAATACGGAGCAGGAAAGCACAGACTTTTTATTCATCAAAACCGTACATAAGCCGCAGTTTGCTGTCTCACAACCTCTTTTTACACTGTAACAGCCCTGTTCTCTTAAAAAATCCAAAAGTATGGTATCTGCCTCTGCTTCTGCCTTTATTTCTTTTCCGTTTAGCTTAAATTTAATTTCCATTTTCCCCTCCTGCTTTTAACAGCGCTCTTTTTACCAAAACCTGAACAAGAAGACTTCTGTATTCCTTGGAAGCTCTCATATTTCCTGCTGTTCTCACCTGCTCTTTTGCAAAAAGGGCAAAGTCGCAGGCTGCCTTTTCTTTTTCTGAAGCTTCCATACTCAGAAATCCTTTTAAAATATTTTCCTTATCCTCCACCAGTTTTGCTCTGAAAGGGCAAGCTCCCACTGCCACTTTTACATTTCCGTCTTCCTCTATGGAAACTGCACAGGTCAGTACAGGAAAATCGGTACTGCTGTTCCTCTGGCTGATATATGCCATGCGAGCAGGCTTTTTCTTTACAATCAAACGCACCAAAATATCTCTGTCCGGCTTTTCTGCTGCAAATTCTTTTAAAGAGATACGGCCTCTTTTGTAAAGCTCCACTTCTGTATCCATTGCCAAAAACATGGTGAGCACATCGGAAAATCCGTATCTGCCGAAAATACTTCCTCCTACGGTAGCACGATTTCGAAACTGTACCCCTACAATATGGCGAAGACTTTCCTTCATTGCACCGTTTGTATACGCTGCCAGCCCTTTATGTACTTCCAGCTCTCTTAAAGAAGTCATTGCCCCGATTTGAAATTCCTCTTCTGTTTCTTTAATTTCATTCAGTCCCAGCTTTGATAAATCAATGGCTGTTCCTACATTTCTGTTTCCCATTTTCAGCCATAACATTCCTCCTAAAATACAGGAGGACTTTTTCTGGTTCAGCTCATACGCTTCTTCCAGACTCTCAGGTCTTACATAATTTTTAATCTTTAACATGTCTGCTCCTTCATCATAATAAAAAGCACTGCCTGCGCAGTGCTCCCCTTGTTGTGTTCCCATGAATTTAGTATAACACAGGCTTTTTATGAGAAGCAAGCTTTTTCTCTTTTCTTTTTCTCTAATTCGTATTAAAATCAAGGTACAGATAACCATGAAGGAGAAGAGAAATGAAACATCAAACAGACTTAGGAAAAGACCGAATTCCCATTCTGGTTCTAAAACTGGCAATTCCATCTATGATTGCACAATTTGTTACTGTTCTATACAGTATCATTGACCGAATGTTTATCGGAAACATCAAAGAAATCGGAGATGCAGCCCTTGCCGGCGTAGGTGTGTGCGGTCCTATTGTTACACTTTTGACCTCTTTTGGTACACTTATTGGTTTAGGTGGTTCCATTTTAATGTCCATGCGTATGGGCGCCGGAAGGAAAAAGCAGGCAGAATCTATTCTAGCCCACAGCTTTGCTATGCTGGTTCTTTTTTCTGCCGTACTGACTATATTATTTCTAGTAAGTAAAAAATATCTGCTGAACTGGTTTGGCGCAAGCTCTGTAACCTTCCCCTATGCAAATACTTATCTTACCATTTATACTGCCGGAACGTTTTTTGCCCTTATGGCTATCGGGCTAAATTATTTTATTACCTGTCAGGGATTTCCTGCTATAGGAATGCTTACCGTTTTAATCGGCGCTGTTACCAATATTGTACTGGACCCTATCTTCATTTTCTTACTGGATATGAAGGTTGCCGGAGCTGCTATTGCCACTGTTATCGCACAATTTGCATCTTGCACTTTTGCCTTTTTGTTTTTAATTGGCAAAAAAGTACCCATTAAAATTACATTGCTGAAAAAGCAATCGTTTTCACCTGTGATTGTGCAAAAAATTTTAATACTGGGAATTTCTCCTTTTCTGATACTTTCCACCGATAGTGTCATTATCATTGTCATGAACTCTGTTCTGCAAAAATTCGGAGGCCCTTCAGAAGGAGATATTTTAATCACCTGTGCAACCATTGTTCAAAGCTTTATGATGCTGATTACCGGCCCTATGCTGGGAATTTCCAGTGGTACACAGGCAATCCTGAGTTATAATTACGGAGCAAAAGAAATTAAACGAGTAAAAAAAGCAGAAAAATATATTTTAATTCTCTGCCTTTGCTTTACTACCTTAATGTTTATACTTTCCCGTATTGTACCTCAGTATTTCATCCACATTTTCACAAAAGACCCTCTACAGCTTGAGCTCTGTACATGGGGAATTGGAGTATTCACTTTAATGATTATTCCACTTAGTTTTCAATATGTATTTGTGGATGGTTTAACAGCTCTTGGAAGAAGCAAGACAGCTTTATTCCTTTCTCTTGCCAGAAAGGGAGATTATATGCTTTTCACCATCCTTCTTCCTATTTTCTTCGGCGCACGAAGTGCTTTCTATGCACAGCCTATTGCAGATGGAATTGCCGCTTTTATGGCAACAGCAGGCTTTCTTCTGGTATTTAACAAACACTTAGAAAAACGCGCAAATTCATAACACAGGAGGTATTGTTTATGAAAAAATTTTTACTTGTATTACTTGCATCAGTAACTGCCCTGTCTTTCGCAGGATGTACAAAAGAGGAGAACTCTCAAGAAGCTGAAGAAGCCGAACTTGACGCAGTATCTTCTTCTTTGAGCGGAACTTTAATCACCTATACCGGCACAGAAATATCTATTGAGACTTCTGAAGGTAAAAAATTATCCTTCGATAACTGCGAAAAAGCACAGCTTGATTTAGAAAACGGAATTATTCCCGGAAATGAAGTAACACTTATGTATGTAGGTGCCATTGAAGATACCGATACCAGTAAAGTAAAAATAAGAAAAATCACTACCACCGACGACAATTCCAGTGTTCTGGCTCTGGCAGAAAAAGCAGAAGAAAGTATTCCTAACAGTACCGGCTCTCCTGTCATCTTAGAAGAAGACGACAAAGAGGACGATGTCGATGAAAAACCGGAAGATAAAAAGCAAGAAGATGAGAAACAGGAAGATAAACAAGAAAAGCCTGATGAAAAAGTCCCTCCAAAAGAAAATGATAAAAAAGACGACAAGGAAGATGACAAGAAAGACGATACAGATGACAGCGAATTTCCTGTTGGTGGCTCCAGAGAAACTACCATCGCAAGCAGTGTATATGTTCGCTCCGAACCAAAAAGCGGTTCTGAAGTCCTTGGAACTTTACATACGGATGCGGCCGTAACGATTACTAACATAGACGGAAGCGGCTGGTATGAAGTCGATTTCGAAGGACAGAAAGGATATATCTGGAAAGATTATGTAAACTAAAAAAGTAAGAACCTCTCACAGAACATCAGGCATGAAAAATGCGGATTTCTATGAGAGGTTCTTACTTTCAAGATTTAGAGTCTAAAAACCGATATTAGCCGACTGCCCCTTGTTTTTTTGTAAGTATACCATCTTCCATTTCGTAAACTTCATCACACAATACTTCTATATCTTCATGATTATGACTTGTCAAAAGAATTAATTTCCCCTCCGATTTCATCTGTAAAAACAGTTCCCTCATTTCCTGCACTCCGTTCTTATCTAAGCCGTTCATTGGCTCGTCTAAAATCAGAATATCCGGTTTTTCCATAATCGCCTGTGCTATCCCTAAACGTTGGCGCATTCCGAGAGAATATTTACCTACATGTTTTTTATCCGCTGAATCTAAACCAACCAATGACATAGACTCTTTAATTCCTTCATCATCTATATTTTTCTGTATAGAAGCCAAATATTTCAAATTTTTATATCCGGAATAATTCATCAGAAATCCCGGTGTTTCAATAATAAACCCCAGTTTCTGAGGAAAATCAATATCTTGTCCGACAATTTTATTATTCACAGAAACAGTACCTGCTGTTGGTCTCAAAAAACCACAAATACATTTCAATAAAATCGTTTTTCCCGAACCATTTCTTCCAATAATTCCATAAATATTTCCTTTAGAAAATTTTACATTTACATTCTTTAATACCGACTGATTTTTAAATCGCTTATCAAGATTTTCTACTACTATCGTTGCTTCTGTATCCATTTTACCTCCAACTTCTGTAACCGGTTTTCTGCCTTTTCTTTATAATTTACTAAAATACTTAAAACGCTCAAAACAAGAATGCCTATTATAAAAAATGCAATTCCATACTGAAATGTAATATGATACTTTAGATTACTTCCTGCATAAGCATTTATTTGCGCCAACGTAATCGGAGAAAAACGATTTGCCCACGGCATCCAGTCATTTGAAATACAAATATCAAGCAATACAAAAAAAGCTCCGACACAAGTTCCCACTGTTTTCCCTGTCAATTTATTCAAGAAGTATATCATTAATCCTAACCAGCTTACACAGCACCATTCCAGCAATACACTTACAGCCAAAGCAAATATAGGACTATAATTACTAATCATATATTCTGTTACAGAAAACAAAAGTCCGAACTGTACTCCTGCATCTGTTTTCGCCAATGTTCCCCAAATTTTTCCCCATTCACTTCCAATTTCCCCATGACCGATTAACGGCAATATAGACATCAAAAGCAAAAACATAACATAAAGAAACGAAGCGCTGACAATGTAAATCACCTGCCCCAATGCCCATGACCGTTTACCTGCACGTGGCAGCATATAAAAATACCCCTCATCTTCAAAAGGAGCATTGCAAAAAAGAATGACTGCTCCTGCCATCATGACAAGCTGACAAACATAATCGTTAACCAAATGCGGAAATGAATACGGCGTTATCCCTATTTTAACAAAGTCACTAAATTCTAATACCGCCTGTAAGTTTTGCATAATAAAACAAGCAATAATAAGCAAAACTGTTAAAATCCGTATTGATGAAATTGTCTTTCTTAAATTATAGACAGAAATGCGAAGCGCTCTAATAAAGTCTTCCATCTTCCAGCCTCCTTAATACCGTTTTTTGAAAGAAAATCCCAAGAAAAATTACAATTACCGATACAACAACTATACAAATCCAAACGGTAAATACACTGGAGCGAATAATCATGTTGCCTGTCAATAATTTATCTAAACGATACTGGTCTGGGACATGAAAAATACGATATGCCTGAACCGCAAGAAAGCTGACAAAATATGGTGATACAAGCACTACTAAAGGATCGGATATATAGATGGAAACGCACAACGCAATACTGGCACACAACATACCTCTTAAAAATCCTGAAACAATTTCTATAAATGCGTATTCTACCGGATGATATACGGCTATCCATACATGAAATCGGTCTGAAACAAAGGGATCTTGATACACAGAATCTGCCATTGGGAATGCTGATGACAGAAATAAAATCAATATTCCCGTAGCCGCTGCAACCACAAGACCGCCACACAAGGCATTAACTATATATTTTGCGATACAATATCTTTTTTTCCCTTCTCTGGAGACAATAAGATAAAGCGCATGTTCATTGTAGTCTTTACAAAAGGCGGCAGCAAACGGCAACGCCGCAAATATAGGCAAAAAATAAGTACGGCAGGCTCCTCCAAATGCCGAATTCCAAAAGAAATAGTGGACACTTCCATTATGAGTTGCGAATGCTCTCAGCAAATCATTCCATGAATCAAAGCATATCGAAAAACAAATCCCTAAAATACTTATAATCCATCCAATATTGATTGCCCGCTTCATTTCTGCTGCAAATACTTTCCTCACGATATTTCTTCCCCCGTAAACGCATGAAATCGAAGTGCATAGTCCACTTTCTCACCATTGATATCAAATACGCAGCACCACACCGGAATTAATTCCACTTCTTCAAAAGAGTCTTCTTTTATTTTTGGAAAATACTCCAACCAAATTTTTGATAGATTATATTCTTGAGATAAGATAACATCTCCGAATTTTTTGACTAATGCCTTTTCTATTTCATCGAACTGAATAACTTCCTTATTTTCTGATTGTTTCTCTAATTCACTCAATATCCCCTGCAAATTTATTTCGCATATACCGGAATTTGAAAATAAAACTGTGGCTTCCACGGGCCAAGCAAGCTCTCCTCGCTCCATACCTCCTGTCATTCGAATATCCGGATCTTCTGCTCCTAAAATCGGCAGTCCGTCAAAACTAAATGTATATTTTATAAAATAGAGTTCATCCTCTGTATCAAATGTACGCTCTTGAAATTTACCTGACTCATAAAAGCCTCCTAAATGTTCATCAGCCTTCATCATATCCTGTATGCCGGACATATCCTCTTTTTTCAATGCAAAAACTTTTTTCTCTCCAAAATCCACCCCTAAATCCAACTCGAATAAAAATGCTTCCACATTCTGTACAGCCTGTTCTGCTGTCATAAACGCCAAATCCTTTTCTTCCAGAAGGTTCTCTTCTTCGCCGTAAAAAGCAATATCTGACAAATATCTTATATCATCACTTTTGCGATACATAATTGACCCCGTTCCTAATGCCACGGTTTCATCTTGAAAAGTCATTGCTAATGATTTATCCTCATATTCTTCTATATAAATTTCCTCTTTACTGCTTTCCGGCCAAAAAAGAGAGGCAAGCTTTTCTTTATCAAATGTTTTAAGTTCGGTGCTATAAGTAGCAAATGTTTTTTCAGGAATTTCCATTTTTGTATTTGCAGTTACATGTTCTGTAATCGTACCTTTAATATCGACCTGTCCCGTCTCGTTGCTTTCTTCTATGCTTATTTTCTTATCTGTCGTTTCTGACATGTTTTCTTTATTTTCATTTGCAGAGCACCCTACCATACTCAAACAAAGCAAAACAGTAACGAAACATACTCGCTTTTTCATGATTTTTCATCCTCTCTCTACTAAATTAAAATTATAAAACCAGCACCCATTTCATTATCTATATTTTCATCACAATTTCAATCCTATTTGCATCAAACGACATTTACAGTTCTTTTTTGGTCAATTTATATATTTTGAACTCACCAGAGACTTTGTCGAAATACTTGTAAAGAGAAATGAAAAAAGGCATATAATAGACCAAAATCGTAGATAAATCGTCTTTTCATACATATTTTTTGCATTCGAAAAACCTATATGATATACTTGAATGTACATTATATAGAAAGCTTGGTAATAAAATGCGTATTTTAATTTGTGACGATGATGTTCTGATAATCGAACAATTACAAAAACTTATTACATACTACTTCGAATCAAACCATCTAAAATGTCCTGAATTAGTTTCTTTTACAGACGGTGAGTCTTTATTAGCTGATAAAGGCGAAAAAGATATTGTTTTTCTGGATATTGAAATGCCCGGCATGAATGGAATTTTTGTTGGTAATGAATTAAAAAAAGCAAATAAAAACACCATAATTTTTGTTGTCACCTCTTATTCGGAATATCTGGACGAAGCAATGCGTTTTCATGTATTTCGTTATCTTTCCAAACCTTTGGACAGACAAAGGTTTTTCCGAAACATGAAAGATGCTCTGGCTTATTATAATACCATGACCGCTAAAATCCCTATTGACACCAAAGAAGGGGTATATACGCTTCCCACTTCTCAGATTGTCTTCATAGAAGCACACGGACGAAAAGTAACTGTACATACTGTTCAGCGAGATTTTGAATCCATACATAATATGAATTACTGGCTGGAACACCTTCCTAAGAACTGTTTTTTTCAGACACACCGTAGTTTTATCGTTAATTTTGAACACATAACTGACTTTGATCATTCCACTATACGTTTGACAAATATGCAAACTATGGCTTATCTGACACGTAGAAAATACAGCTCTTTCAAAAATGCTTATCTTATATTTCTTGAAAGTACGAGGTAGACTAAATGACCCTTACTATTTTGCTTTTTTTTACTTTTTTTATAGAAGCCATTATTTTATGGCAATACGCATCTAGTCTTTTTCTTCCATCTCATTCTGTCAGAATAAGATGGATTTTATTAAGTACCCTTTATACAATGTTATTTCTTCTATCTTTGTTTAGGCAAACAAAACTTAATATTATTTGTTTTTTTATAGCAAACACGATTTTTCTTTACACACAATTTAAGCTCAAATTGCTGTTTGCATTATTTCATTCCGCTATCCTTACCACAATTATGGGACTGTCCGAGCTTGCTGTTCTGGGGATTACGTTAAAATTTTCTCCTTACTTCCTAACAGATAAAGGTGTCGGACTTATTTTTTATGCAGTTTTTAGCAAATTATTCTTCTTTGCAATTATTTATCTTTTAGCTCATTTGTTCAAAGGAAAAAATACAAACCAAAGACCGTACTACCACTCCGAACTTTTTTTGATGTTAATACCAATTTTAAGCGTTTTTATTATGTATACCTTTCTTTTCATCGGCGAAAATGCAGCGATTGCTCCACCTGTTAATTTTATGGTAACAGCTTGTGCTATTTTTCTGCTCCTGATTAATCTTCTGGTATTTGGACTCAATCAGTATCTTCAAAAAAAGTACAACGACTTTATTGACATGCAGCTATTACTCCAAAAAGAATCTGACTCTGTTGAATATTACGAAATGTTACTTTCACAAAATGAAAATCAACGTATTCTAATTCACGATATCAAAAAACATCTTTTATCAATTAAACTACTCAATGAACAGAATTGTTCAGAAAAAATAGATATCTATATTCAACAGCTTATGAAATCTTCTGATTTAAGAGAGACTGTGCGAATTTGTGATAATGAAATGCTAAACGCTATTCTCTGTCGTTATCAGCGGCAGTGCAATGACAAACATATCGCATTTCATGCTGACATCAGAAGCAACACTCTCCAACATATCTATCAACACGATATAACATCATTATTTTGTAACTTAATGGATAATGCAGTGGAGGCAGCAGAAAATATCCCTGAGTCTTTTATTGAACTCACCGTACAAAAAAAGGAAAATTCCAATTTTATTGTTATAATAGTTATTAACTCCTGCCAAAGCGCCCCCTTATATAATCAAAATGGATTTCCCATTTCACGTAAAGTAAATAAAGAACGACATGGTTTTGGCATTAAAAGCATTAATAAAATCGTACAACAGTATCAGGGGAATTTAGAAATGTACTACGATATTACTTCCGGTACTTTCCATACACTTATAACCTTAAAAACTTTAAAATAATATTTAAAACAGGAGGGGACTGCCTCACTAAATAATTAGTGAGGCAGTCCCCTCCTGTTTGACGTAAAATTACAACTGTCAAATAGACAAATCATTATACAAAATCCCCTCGGCAAGAGTTTCCACACCATCTGCTGTGCGAACACCGCTGGCAAAGATTTCATTTAACATAACAGGTATCACTCTGTTACTTTTCACTACCTTCATTTCTGCAAATGTATCATCCTGTAAAAATAAATCCATTTTTTCTTCTTTTATCAGTTCTTCATCATCATCCAAATATGGAGTATAGGTAATAAACAATACATCCGGATTTGCTTCAGCAACTTCCTCTGCTGTCAGCACTCTACTTTCCTCTTGTGCAAGCGTCCCGCCAATCTGATTTACCATATCTCCGGCAAGGCTGTCCGCACCGTAATTGATAAACCCATCTGTTCCCTTTTCCAAAATCAAAACAGAGGGCTTTGTTTCCATTTTCTCAACTTTTTTCCGGATTTTTTTTATCTTATCTTTCATAGATTTTACCAGTTTCTCTGCTTTCTCTTCTACTTGAAAGATTTTCCCTATATTTTTAATGTCTTTATATTCATTTTCCAAAGTATCTTTTTCAGACGCGGTATTCGTATTGATATATACATTCACATTCTGGTCCAGCCATTCCTGTGGTTCTCCCAGCGTACTTTCCTCAAAATAAGAAACCCATGAAAAAATCATATCCGGTTCTTCTGCAGTAATAGTTTCTTTGGAAGGCGTAAATTCCTCCAGATTTTTCAATTTGCTAAAGGACTCCTGATATTCTTCTAAAACCGGTTGTTCTATCCCTGCTACCGCTGCAATTTTATCTTCCAATCCAAGGGCTAACATCGTTTCCACATTTCCCTGATAGACTGCCACTACCTTTTCCGGCTGTTTTTCATAAACAGTTTCATATTCCTTGCCGTCCGGTCCTTTTGTTTTTATTGTTAAAGGATAATAAGGCATTTCATCCTGGGATATTCCTTTGGCTTCCTTTACATTTTTATTATCTTCATCTTTAACAGCCTCTTTCTTTTCCTTGTCACTTTTATCAGAGGTGTTACTATAACAGGTTCCTACACCAATGGCCACAGCAACAGTAAGAATGCCTGCAACAAGCCACTTCTTTGTCTTCTGTTCCATCTTATTCTCCTCTATAAAATCTCTATTCCTGCTTTTTTACAGGCAGTTAAAGTTTCTTCATCCCAAATAGATGCCTGAACCTCACCTACATGTACTTTTCCCAAAAACAGCATACAAATTCTGGATTGACCGATACCACCGCCTATAGTAAGAGGTAATTCCCCATTTAAAAGCATCTTATGGAATGGAAGATTTCTTCTCTCATCGCAGCCTGCTTTCTTTAATTGTTCATCCAAAGATTTTTCATCTACACGAATACCCATGGAAGAAATTTCCAAAGCACACTGAAGAGGTTCATGCCAGAATAAGATGTCACAATTTAACTTCCAGTCATCATAATCCGGAGCCCTGCCGTCATGCTTTTCTCCTGATGCCAGCACATCGCCAATCTGCATAATACATACTGTTTTATGCTCTTTTGTATATGCCTGCTCCCTTTCCTTTGGTGTCAGAGACGGATATAAATCTTCTAATTCCTGAGAAGTTATAAATGCCACATCTCGGCAAAGCTCTGTATTCAAATCTTCATATTGATATTTAATTTCATCCAATGCATTACAAATTGTACCTACAATACGCTGAACTGTATTTTTTAAATAATCTAAAGTACGGTCTTCTCTTGTAATGATTTTTTCCCAGTCCCACTGGTCAACATAAATAGAATGAAGATTATCCAGTTCTTCATCTCTACGAATTGCGTTCATATCAGTTAAAAGCCCTTTTCCCACATGAAAATCATAATGATAAAGCGCCATACGTTTCCATTTTGCCAGAGAATGAACAACCTGCGCTGTAGTTCCTGCGTCAGGAATATCAAAATTTACCGGACGCTCAACACCATTTAAGTCATCATTTAACCCCATAGCCGGATCAACAAATAAAGGTGCTGTTACCCTTTTCAATTTTAATGCCATACACAGCTTTTTCTGCATAAGATTTTTAATTGCCCCAATTGCTTCCTGTGTTTCGTATCTAGATAAGCATGAATGATAGTCTTTCGGTATGATTACTGTTCCCATTTACTTTCCTCCGTCAAATATTATGTGTTTTATTCTAGTACAAAATATCAGGAATGTAAACATAAATAAACTCTGAGTTCTTATCTATTTGAACTTCTTAGTAAAATATGATATCCTAATATCAGTATATTTTTGAAGGAAGGAGTCGCTGCATGAAAATACAGGAATCTGCCGAAAACTATTTGGAAACCATTCTCGTTATCAGTAAACGTAAGCCTCAGGTTCGTTCTATTGATATCGCAAATGAATTATCCTTTTCCAAACCAAGTGTCAGCGTTGCCATGAAAAATCTCCGACTAAACGGATACATAAATGTTAATCAGGAAGGCTATATCACCCTAACCGAGTCCGGGCTTGCTATTGCAGAAAAAATATATGAGCGCCACGAGCTTTTAAGTACATGGCTGATAAAACTGGGCGTAGCTCCTGAAACAGCTTCTGAAGATGCCTGTCGTATGGAACATGTCATCAGTACAGAAAGCTTTCTTGCAATTAAACAACATACACAAAGCATGGCAGAAAAACATAAAAAAGAGATTTAGACAAAAGAACAACAGCTATCAATAATCTCATCAATAGCTGTTGTTCTTTTGTGCTCTATTACAAATAGGTTTTTTATTTTTTATTATTCTCCATCTGCTCTGCTACTTTTTTCTTAATTTCATTCATCTTCTGATAGGTATCTGCAAGGCTCTGCTGTGTTTTATTAATGGTATTTACATACTCTGCAATTTTATACTGTACTTCTGAAACAGCATTTCTAACGCCTTCATAGTCTGCCTCTGATCCGATATTTCGTTCTGCTTCCTGCAGTTTTTCTTTTAGTTCCTGATTTTCTGCACGAAGTTTCAAAACTTCTTTACCCAGCTTTTCTCTCAAAATTCTCTTTTCTGCTTCCAACCTTACTGTATCAGAATGCACTTCTTTATACTGCCCTTCCAGCTTTTCTAAATCTTCTTTTAATTTGGCATTATCTGTATCATATGCCTCAATTTTTGCCTCTTTTTCTTCTATAAGTTCTTCCAGCTCTTTAATCTTTGCTTCATAATTGGCAGCAGCTTCTTCGCTTGCCTTTTTTAAACAGAACATCTGCTCATTCATATTTTCTACATATTCAATAACTTGATCCCGTTTGTAACCTCCTACTGAAGTTTTAAAAGTAATTTCATTCTCCATGTATATTCTCCCCTTTATGTAAAAATTTAAAATTTTATCCCCCTTATCTTTTCTTATCTTATCATGTATTTCGTATTTCTTCCAGCATATTTCATGCAAAATCATTATCTCTTTAAAATTTCTAAAATTTTTTTCAAAAAAAGTATTGACATTTTCATATTTATGCCCTATAATCAATTTTGTTGCTGAGGCAGTCAGCTAACAAATGTGCGTTTAGCTCAGCTGGATAGAGCGTTTGGCTACGGACCAAAAGGTCGGGGGTTCGAATCCTCTAACGCACGTAAAACCCTTATATCTTCGGATATAAGGGTTTTTTTGTATCAAAATATAGTTTTATTTTCAATGAAAGGATTTTAATATGTTTACTTCACAAGAACTTAAACAACAACTTTCTTCCATAAACCGAAAAAGTTACCCTGCCTACAAAAGTTTGAAAGGCATTTACAAATTCAATCATTTTCTTCTTTCTATAGACCATGTACAGGGAGATCCCTTTGCCTCTCCTTCACATTTAAGTATTCAAGTTCCTGCAAAGATTGCCGGATTCCCCGAATTCTGTATTTCTACACGAGCTGTACGCATTGCCGTACAGGATTATCTTTTACGAAAATTCTCTCAGCAGCTCTCCATTTATAATTTTAAAGCAAAAGGTTCCGGAAAAAGCGGCTCTATTTCTACTACAATCTGTGGACAGGAAATTTTAGAACGCACAGCTTGTGAAATGAATTCTGATTTTGTTACTGTCCGTTTTACCGTAGGATTTCCTGCCAACGGAAGAACCATCAATGCTTTTGAATTAGAAAAAATTCTCTTTGACTTTCTTCCTTCTTGTGTAGAAAAGTCACTGCTTTATAAAAACCTTTCTCATAAAACCATTGAAAATGTCGTCTTCCTTGCCGAAGACCAGGAATTCTTGAGACAAGAATTAAAAAAACACCATCTTGTTGCCTTTGTTGCAAATAACTCCATTCTTCCAAGAGAAAGCGGTATTTCTCAAAAACCAATGAAAGATGCTGTTCCATTTCAATCTCCTGTTTCTTTAGAAATGGAATTTCACCTTCCTCACAGAGGCACTCTAAAAGGAATGGCAATCCCCCAAGGTATTACTTTAATCGCAGGGGGCGGTTACCATGGAAAATCTACTCTTTTAACAGCCCTTGAAACCGGTGTATACAATCATATCTCCGGAGATGGCAGAGAATTTGTTCTTACAGATGCTTCCGCCATGAAACTTCGTGCAGAGGATGGACGTTTTATAAAAGATGTAGACATATCACTGTTTATCAATGATTTGCCGAACAAAAAAGATACCCATTGTTTTTCCACTTTGGATGCCAGCGGCAGCACTTCTCAGGCAGCAGGAATTGTAGAAGGTATGGAAGCCGGAAGCACCCTGTTTCTACTGGATGAAGATACTTCCGCTACAAACTTCATGGTACGTGATGCTTTCATGCAGCAGGTAATCAGCCGTGATGAAGAACCTATCACTCCATTTTTAGAACGTGCTCCGCAGTTGTTTTCAAAAGCAGGTATTTCTACTGTATTGGTAGCCGGCAGTTCAGGTGCTTTCTTCCATATTGCAGATACGATTATTCAAATGGATCATTATCAAGCTCTGGATATCACAGAAAAAGTCAAAAAACTTTGTTCTGACTATCCGCTGCCTCCCTCATCTGTTCCTGAATTTTATATGCCTGTCTCCAATCGCATTATGAGCAGCACAAAAAAATCTACTTATAAAGATTTTAAAATGAAATGTCATGGAAAAGACAGCTTTTCAATAGGAAAAGATACGATTGATTTAAGATATGTCGAACAGATTGCAGATAAAGAGCAGACGGCTGCTTTAGGAGAACTATTAAGATATGCACAAGAATATCTGATTGACGGAAAACGTACAGTTTCTGAAATTATATCTATTTTACAAAACAACATGGAAAAAAACGGTTTTTCTAACTTTTTCAGCAATGCCTATATCCCCTGTGGCATGGCAGTGCCACGTATTCAGGAAATCTTTTCCTGTTTTAATCGCTATCGAAGACCATAATTTTTAAAAAGGAGTTGTCGTATTAAGTGTATATCCCGAATATTTAAAGCGACAACTCCTATTTCTTCTTTAGATTTCACATTTTTTCAAAATTCCCAGTCCCATAGGATAAGGGCCTGTATGTACACCAATCGTTGCTCCGATTTGCATTGTTTCCCATGTTTCAACATGGTATCCTTTCTCTTTTAAACTTTTTCTCAAGTCTTCCTGAAAGGTTTCAAACTCAGGTACCATTAATCCCACTCCTGTAACAAGGGTGTATTCATTCAAATCTATTTTTTCTTTTTCTACATAATCTACAAACTTTTCAATAATTTTATGGAGAGATTTTTTTCTCCCTCTACAAAGCTCTGTAGACCCCAGCTCTGCATCACAGAAACGGAGAATTGGTTTGATATTCAGCATACTTCCTGCAAGACAGGCTGCTTTTCCTATTCTTCCCCCATGTTCCAAATATTTCAAGTCCTTTGTGGTGAAAAAGATTTGTCCTGTGTGTCTGATTTTTTTCAAAGCTTCCACTGCTGTCTCCAAATCCACATCCTGATTTCTCAGTTTCACTGCTTCTTTAACAAAAAGTCCCTGCAGTGCTGTAACAAGCTGAGAATTTACCACTTCTATTTTAGCCTGTGGAAATTCCTCTTCAACTTCTTCTTTTGCATTAACTGCCGCCTGCATAGAACCACTGAAATTCTTGGTAAGGCATATACAGAGAACCGGCAACCCTTGTTTCACCAGAGGAAGAAATGCATCTATATAATCCTGTACAGAGGGCATGGATGTTTTGGGATAGCAATCAGGATTATCTGCCATCTTCTGATAAAATTCTGTAATTCCTGCTTCTTTCCCCTCTTTTAAATAATTTTCTCCGTCAAAAGAAACATAAAAAGATACTACCGTAACGTCTTCTTTCATTGTATAGCTCTCCGGTAAATCACAGGAGCTGTCTGTAACAATTCCAAATTTCATTTTCTCCCAGCCTTTCTTGCTTTTCCTATTTTATTCTGATATTATTTCATTAAATGTGACAATTGTAACATTATGTATTCTTTAAAACAATATCTGAAAGCCCAACTGTGACAAAAAGGAGGTTTTTGTTTCATGGAAACAAAAGAATTCACCAAAAACTGTATAATGGAAGCATTACTTCAGCTTATGCATATAAAAAATTATAACGATATTACCATTACCGATATTACAAAACGCGCTGGTGTTTCCCGTATGTCCTACTATCGTCACTATAAGTCAAAGGATGATATTCTGCTGGACTATATGTATCGAATTTTAAAAGAATATGTGGAAGACTTAAAAGATCCTGCTTTTTCTTCCAATTTTCAAACTTATGAACATATTCTCAGCAGTATGAAATATCTCCAGAAATATAAAGACTATGTTCTTTGCATTACAAAGGCAAACCGCTCTCAAATTCTCCTCTATGGGTTGGATTTATATATGTTGGAAGTTACACAGACACAAAATACTTCTTCTTTAGAAAGATATGAACTGTACTACTATTCCGGCGCCTTGTACAATATCTTTATGCACTGGTTACAGGAAGACATGAAAGAAGACGCAGAAGTAATTGCATCTTTAATTTATAACCATGTTAAAGAGCACCGATTTTGTGAACTTCACAAAAAAGAAGAAAAAATCACAAAATGATTGACTTCTTTTTTTCAACAATGATAGAGTGTTAATTGAAGAAATTGAAACATATTCACTCTATCAATTCTAAGGAGAAAATGAAATGCAAAAGAAACAAAATTATTCCAGCCCTTACAAGCTGGAAGGAAAAATCCCTCTTGGTCAGGCTATCTTGTATGGTCTACAACATGTCATGGCCATGTTTGTGGGAAATTTAACACCTGTTCTGTTAATCACCGGTGCATGTGCCCTGGACGGAGGACTTCAGCTTCAAATCATTCAAAATGCAATGCTGATGGCAGGGGTTATTACATTGTTACAGCTCTTTACGATTGGACCTGTGGGGGCAAAGCTTCCTATCGTAATGGGAACAAGTTCTGGTTTCATCGGAGTATGCAGTGGTATAGCAGCTACTATGGGACAGGGAATTGTAACATACGGTGCAATTATTTTTGCCAGTTTTATTGGTGGATTATTTGAAACAGTATTAGGATTTTTTCTCAAACCCCTTCGCCGCTTCTTTCCTGCACTGGTTACAGGAACTGTAGTAATGGCAATCGGACTTTCTTTAATTTCTGTTGGAATTAACTCCTTTGGAGGAGGAAATAACAATGGTGATTTTGGTTCTCTTCCCAACCTTTTTGTTGGAACCGTAGTTCTTGTAACAATTATTCTGTTAAAGCATTTTACAAAAGGTGTTACCAGTACAGCATCTATTTTAATCGGAATTATTGTAGGTTATATTGTTTGTGGAATTATGGGAATAATTTTACCCACAACTTATCAGTATGTTGATCCAGCAACACAGGAAACTGTTACAAAAACGTGTTCCTGGGTTCTTGATTTTTCAAAAGTGAGCAATGCCAGCTGGTTTGCCGTCCCTGCGTTTATGCCTTTTGGGTTCAGCAAGGATATGATTGACCTTCGTGCCATTATTCCGATTGTAATTATGTTTATTGTAACGGCTGTGGAAACAGTTGGGGACACTTCTGCTATTACAGAAGGTGGTCTTGGAAGAGAGGCAACAGATAAAGAGCTGTCAGGCTCTGTTATCTGTGACGGTCTTGGTTCTTCTATTGCTTCATTCTTCGGTGTACTTCCTAATACATCCTTCAGCCAGAATGTAGGATTGATTGCCATGACAAAAATTGTCAATTTATTTGCAATTTCAACCGGAGCTATTTTTCTGGTACTTTGCGGATTATTTCCGAAATTAGCAGCAATTATACAGATGATGCCACAGAGTGTTCTGGGCGGTGCCGCTGTTATGATGTTTGCCTCTATTGTTGTCAGTGGAATTCAACTTGTAACTAAAGATGGTGTCAGCAATCGTACCGTAACGATTGTATCTGTAGCCTTAGGTCTTGGATACGGTCTCGGAGCAAATGCCGGAATACTCGCTAATCTGCCTCAATTTGTAGAATTGATTTTTGGCGGTTCAGGAATTGTTCCTGCAGCAATTATTGCTATGATTTTAAATATTGCAATTCCACAAGATAAAGAAACTGCATAAAAATGGAAAGGACTGCTAAAAAAAGCCGTCCTTTTCTTATTTTCAAAGAAATTCAAATAATCATGTATGTAAAAAAATACTTGCAATTTCTGTAAATTATGCTATAATTCTATTTAGTCAAAATGACATGGGCGATTTCCCGAGTGGCCAAAGGGGACAGACTGTAAATCTGCTGGCAACGCCTTCGGTGGTTCGAATCCACCATCGCCCATCATAAAAGACTTGCCGCAGTGGCGGAACAGGCAGACGCACAGGACTTAAAATCCTGCGGGACTTATACTCCCGTACCGGTTCGATTCCGGTCTGCGGCATTATTAAAAAAGCTTCAAACCTTTATGAATTAAGGGTTTGGAGCTTTTTCTTCTTCTCAAAAAGTTGTATAGATTAAAAATTTCCTTGTATTATATGGGTAGATATATTATATTTGTAGTAGAAAAAGGGAAAGCCGGAAACATACAATTTACCTCAAAACAGTAAAAGCTTTTACCTCAAATGAGGTTTGCCGTCACTATTCGCAGTAGTGGCGGCTATTTTTCCCCTATCCTTCCAAAATTCCTCTCACAATAATTGCTCCATGTGACGGCACTTCCAAATGAAGAACTCCTGCCTTGCATTCATGTATTTTCTTCACCAGACTATATCCGAAATCTCCTGTTACCATCAACTGTTTAAACTTCTGTATCTTCGTTCTGGAAATTCCCAGTTCCCACACAGAAATTTCCATATTTTTTGTTTCGTTACTATTATTAATAACAACCATTATTTTCTCTTTTTCTGTAAATCTTCCATAAACAAGCTGCTGATAATCATTTGCAATAAATTTGAAAGAACCTTTAATCAAAGAAGGATTTTCCTTATGAATTCTTATCATATCTTTGTGGAATTGAATAAGCTCTTTGTCTTCTCTCCCCCAAGGATAAGTACGTCTGTTATCAGGATCTGTAAAGCCACAGACTCCTGCCTCATCACCATAATAAATTGTAGGTGCCCCCGGCCATGTCATCTGCATAACTACAGCTTCTCGAAAAACTGCTTTATTCACATTTCGCTCTGCTGCCTCGCTGCCTAATTCTCTTACACGTCCTACTACATGATTAGTTCTTGTAAGAAAACGAGAATGATCATGATTAGAAAGCTCATTCATAGCCGTGTATAATGACGGTGCATGGAAACTAGCTCCATGATAATTCATTGCTCCTATAAAGCTATCACTGTTCCCAAGCATACCTTCTCGATATTCATCACTATGCTTCTCCATCCCTGTAAGAAACCAAGTAATAGGTTCCATAAAAGCATCATAATTCATCACCGTATCCCATTGATCTCCCATAAGCCATGATTTTGCATCTCCATAGTGCTCTGCCAAAATAATCGCATTAGGATTTGCTTCTTTTACGTTTTTTCTAAAGTCTCGCCAAAATTTATGGTTATACTCCTCACTGTGCCCCAGATCCGCAGCAACATCAAGACGCCATCCATCTACATTATAAGGCGGTGATACCCACTTTCTTGCCACACGCATAATATATTCGTAAAGTTTAGGTGATTCCTCATAATTTAACTTTGGAAGCGTATCATGTCCCCACCATCCATCATATTCATTACTCTGAGCACCATGAAAACGAAAAAAGCTTCGATATGGACTGTCTGTCGCCACATAAGCTCCCTTCTCGTAACCATTCTGATTTTCATATATTCTCTCTTTATCCAGCCACTTATTAAAAGAACCACAATGATTAAACACACCATCCAAAATAACGCGCATCCCTCTTTTATGAATTTCTTCTACTAATCTTGCGAAAAAAGCATTGCTGGCTTCCAGATTTTCCTTTGCAGTAACACGTTGAATATACTTCGATGCATGAGCATTTTCTTTGTCCCAGTCCTGAAGAACTTCTCCTCCATCATTTACAATTTTCCCATAATGTGGGTCAATATAATCATAATCCTGAATATCATACTTATGGTTGGAAGGTGATACAAATATAGGGTTAAAATATATAACATCAACACCTAAATCCTGCAGGTAGTCCAATTTATCCATAACTCCCTGTAAATCTCCGCCATAAAAATCTCTTACATCCATGGCTCTGGGCGGACAGTTCCAGTCCTCTATCCTCTGCACCTTTTCATCAATATAACAGTATTCGTTGCTTACTACATCATTGGAAGCATCTCCATTGCAAAAACGGTCCACAAAAATCTGGTACATTACCGCTCCCTTTGCCCATTCAGGGGTATGAAAGCCCGGCACTATTCCAAAGGAATAATGCTCGTCAATCTCTTTTGTAATACCCATTTTATTGTAATAGCATTGAATTTTTCCGGAAATAACTTCAAAAAAATAGCGGATGGACTGCGCTCCCAATTTAATATCTGTCCCGTAATAATCAAATCCATCCTTTGTATCTAATAATTTCATTCTCTGGCGAAGATTTCCCGCTACCAGATATACGAAATCCACATTATTGCTTTTTGTTCGAATTCTGATGTTTACTACATCTCCCGGTTCCGGTTCTGCCGGCGTTCTGTAATTTTCTGTCTCATCACTAAAAACTGCACGTTTATTAAAAGCAGGCCGCATATTGGTCACATATTCCTGAATTCTTCTTGTATCTGCCAAGTGTTCGTAATCCATACTGCCATCCTCTCTATATTTATAACGGCTTATATTTGCCGAATTATTGTCTACTATTATTCTATCTTACCCCATAGAGATATACAACTGTTTTTTCTCTATTTTTGTATAGTAAAAACGCCAATCTTTCGATTGGCGTTTTTGGAGAAGGTATTTCTTCTTATGGGGTGTAGCAAAAACTATATAATGTATTGGGGGGTTTTTACAGTTATTATAATATCATGTAGCACACAAAAAGTGTGCACAATCTTCGATTTTTTTTACATACTTTTTTGAGTATTTTTAACATGACTGTTTTCTTTTCCCCCGAAAATCATTCAGTATTCTGCATAATCCCTTATGCAAACAAAGCTTCAAACTCGTTTTGGTTGATTTTTTCTTTCTCAATCAAAAGCTCCGCACACTTATGAAGTACGTCTTCATGCTCTGAAATAATTGTTTTCGCTTTTTCGTAAGCTTCATCGATAATACGTTTTACTTCGCTGTCAATCAGCGCTGCTGTCTGCTCTGCATAATTTCTGGTATGCGCCAAGTCTCTGCCGATAAATACCTCATCGTCGTCGCTTCCATAGTTAATCATACCGACTTTGTCAGACATACCGTACTGTGTTACCATAGCCCTTGCCGTCTGTGTTGCCTGCTTAATATCCTGAGATGCTCCTGTTGTCACATCACCGAAAATCATTTCTTCCGCCACTCTGCCGCCAAGAGAAACTACAATATGCTCCAGCATTTTATTCTTGCTGTTGAACATTTCGTCTTTTCCCGGAAGGGGCATGGTATAGCCGGCTGCTCCCATTCCCGTAGGAATAATGGAAATCGTATGCACAGGCTCCATTTCCGGCAGAACGTGGAATAAAATTGCGTGCCCTGCTTCATGGTAAGCGGTAATTTTCTTTTCTTTATCAGAAATCACACGGCTTTTCTTCTCTGCACCAATGCCGGTTTTAATAAATGCCTGACGAACGTCTTTCTGATTGATGAAAAATCTGCCGTCCTTTGCTGTCAAAATTGCAGCTTCATTCATTAAATTCTCTAAATCAGCGCCTGTATAGCCTGCGGTTGTTCTCGCAATTTCCTCTAAATCTACGTCTTCCCCTAAAGGCTTCTTTGCCGCATGCACTTTCAGGATTTCCTCTCTGCCCTTTACGTCAGGTCTTCCCACTCCGACTTTTCTGTCAAAGCGTCCCGGACGAAGAATAGCCGGGTCTAAAATATCTACACG
This sequence comes from Blautia hansenii DSM 20583, assembly GCF_002222595.2. Classification (NCBI taxonomy): domain Bacteria; kingdom Bacillati; phylum Bacillota; class Clostridia; order Lachnospirales; family Lachnospiraceae; genus Blautia; species Blautia hansenii. The sequence continues at coordinate 549,591 of NZ_CP022413.2, read as the reverse complement.
GTTTGTAGCGGACATAACAATAATGCCTTCATTGACACCAAATCCGTCCATCTCTACCAGAAGCTGGTTCAAGGTCTGTTCTCTTTCGTCATGTCCGCCGCCCATTCCTGTTCCTCTGCGTCTTGCCACAGCATCGATTTCATCGATAAAGATAATACACGGTGCATTTTTCTTTGCTTCTTCAAATAAATCTCTTACACGGGAAGCGCCCACACCTACAAACATTTCAACAAAATCAGAACCTGAAATCGAAAAGAAAGGAACGCCTGCTTCTCCGGCTACTGCCTTTGCCAAAAGGGTTTTACCTGTTCCCGGAGGGCCTACAAGGAGTACACCTTTTGGAATTCTGGCGCCCACCTTTACATATTTCTGAGGCTCTTTTAAGAAATCTACGATTTCCTCCAGTTCTTCCTTTTCTTCATGCAAGCCTGCTACATCTTTAAACGTCACTTTTCGGTCTGTGTCCGTAGACATTTTTGCTCTGCTTTTCCCAAAATTCATCATTTTGGCATTGCTGCCTCCTGACATCTGACGGTTCATCATGCTGATTACAAAGAACAGCATAAATCCTGTCAGCAATAAGGGAATGAGTGAGGACATCCATGTATTGTCTCTTGGCACTTGCCCGACTCTTACATTGTGGACTCCGCCTTCCATAAGGATATCCTGTACTTCTTCTAAATTAAGAGCATAGAAATGTTCTTCCTTGCCATCTCTTAAGCGTATTGTCACCTCACCGGTGGGAACTTCCTCATTGGGCTGAATAAAAGCCTCTGTAATCTGCTCATCCTTTACTGCCTGCTGAAATTCTTCCATTGTATAGCTGGAATTCTGCGTTGTCTGGCGAATAATCACGCTTCCCACGCACAGCACTAACAGCAGGAGCAACAGTGGTGTTATCCAGCTTCTTGCCTGCTTATTCACGTTGTTGTTTCTCCTTTCCGGTTATGAAAGCTCAACCACTCCAATATATGGAAGATTTCTGTATTTCTGAGCATAATCCAGTCCGTATCCCACTACAAATTCGTCCGGAATATTAAAGCATACATAATCTACATCTACATTTTTTACTCTGCGTTCCGGTTTATCCAGCAGGGTACAAAGACGAAGGCTGTTTGGCTTTCTCTGTTTTAAGATTTCCAGAAGGTGGCTCAAGGTTCTTCCTGAGTCGATAATATCCTCTACAACCAGAACATCTTTTCCTTCTATTGTTTCATCTAAATCCTTTACAATACGAACTACTCCGCTTGAGCTTGTTTCGTCTCCATAGCTTGAAACAGACATAAAATCCATGGTAACCGGAACTGTAATTCGCTTTGCCAGTTCACATGTAAAGAACACGCCGCCCTTTAACACGCAGATTAAATGTACGGTCTTTCCTTCATAGTCTTTACTGATTTGTTCTCCGATTTCACGAATTTTTTTGCCCACTTCTTCTTCGCTTAATAATACACGAATTTTTTCACTCATTTTCCTCTACTCCTTTTACCTGTACTTTTAATATTTGTTTTGTCTGACTGGTAACTTTATAATGTTCACTGATACGATATCCCACAACCCACAGGATATGAGAGCCGTCTGTTAAAAGAGTCAGCTTATCTCTCTCCTGTCTTGGAATTTTACAGTCAATCAGATAGTCCTTTAATTTTTTTCGTCCGCCCTCTTGATTTACCACAAGATAATCTCCCTGCAAACGGTGGCGAACGCTGAGACTATTCCTTATTTTATCATAATCAAACCATTTCGTATATGTTTTTTCCGGAATTTGCTGTTTTTCATAAGGGAATGTCTCCCATTCCAGCGTATATATTCCGTTTTCTTCCTCTTTCCTGCTCTGAATATGAACATCTCCATACACCTGATTGGCTGTCAGCCCCCATGCAAGAGATACCGAAGCTCCTGTCCTTCCTTTAAAAAGCCTTCTCACTGCTTCTATATGTGTTGCAGTTATATTCTTTTTCCCCTTGGACGCCTGCTCCAAGACACGCATAATCAAATACGACTGCATAATTTCTTTTTCTGAAAAACATTCTTTTGCAATGCAGAAGGTATCTCCCGTCTTTTTTACATACTTTCTATAAAGTATATCTGTTTGCTCTTGAAGATATTCTTCTATTTTCCACATATTTTCTGCTGCTCTGCCGATACAGGAAACAGCCTGCGGATTAATTTCCTCCATGACGGGAATTATCTGATGACGGATTTTATTTCTTGTATACTCTGTTTCTTCGTTGGTGCTGTCAGTTACCCATGAAATCCCCTGCCCCTTTAAATATTTCTCAATCTCTGCCCGTTTCACAAACAACAAAGGGCGAATATAAGAGTCCTTCTCCCCTGACACAGGGCGTATTCCCCCCAGTCCTGCCGCACCGCTTCCCCTCATAAGATTGTGCAGCACTGTTTCTGCGTTGTCGTTTTCATGATGAGCCAAAGCAATCATTTTTCTTCCCGATACCTTGATGTTCTTCATTACTTTTTCAAAAGCTTCCCTTCGAACATTTCTCCCAGCTTCTTCCAATGAAAGCTTTTCTTCTTTTGCAATCTGCGGTACATCATAATGAAAAACCGTAAACGGAACTTCCAGCTTTTTGCACACTGCTTTTGAAAACTCCTCATCACGCACTGCCTCTTCCCCTCTGATGTGATGATTTACATGTACTGCATAGAGCTGAAATTCCTGCTGCTTTTTATATTCCTTCAAAAGCTTTAACAGACACACGGAGTCTGCCCCGCCTGAAAGTCCCACAATTACATGGCTGTTTTTTGGTATCATCTGATATTTTTCTATACAGAAAAACACTTTTTCTTCTGTTCTCATGGTTGTCTTTTAATTCCTCCATAATCCCGCTGCCAGCACAGTCATATCGTCCGTCGCACAATAGCCGCTGTATGTAAGCACTCTTTCCAAAATTCCTCGTCCCAGCTCCTGTGCTGCACTGGCATTAGTCTGTAAAATAATCTCTTTCATAATTTCTTCCGCTTGTCCCTCCGGCAAGGCATCCAGCACGCCGTCTGTGACCATAATCAGAAAATCCCCTTCATAAAGCTTTTTGGTAGAAGACTCAAAGTCAGCCTGCTGCACCAATCCAAGTGCAAGGCTGGTGGATGAAATCGCTTCTACCCAGTGGTCTCTCTTTATAAATGTGGTGGCTGCTCCGGCTTTTAAAAAATGGCACATTCCCGAATACAAATCCACCATAGAAATATCCACAGTAGAAAACCTTCCATTTTTCGTCTTTAGATTTAAAACAGAGTTGACCATTCTTGCCGCTGTTTCTCCTGTAAATCCTGCCTCCACAAGCTGCTCTAAGGTATCTACAATGCTCTCGCTTTCCTGACACGCCTCAAGTCCTGAGCCCATACCATCTGAAAGACACATAAAAAACTGTCCGTTATCCTCTGTGGTACAGGTGTAATTATCCCCTGAAATAGTTTCCTTATCCTTGGTTATTTTCACTGCTCCGTAAAGCATTTTAAAATTCACTTCTTCTGCAAACCCCAAAACAGAAAATTCCCTGTTAATCAATGTTTTCCCCGACTCCTTTGGCGTCATGCGGGTTTGGCACATTTTGGAAAGAACTGCCGCCGCTTCTCCTGCCGGCACACAGCCTTTTCCCTTTGCCCGAAGCTCTGCGTAATACCGAAGCTTTCCGTCCGGCTGCTCTAAATACCATACATTCCGAACCTGTATGTGTCGTTTCTTCAGCCTTCTGGCAAATTCCTCGCGAAATTGAACATCTGCCTCTACCATGTCGAATAAATCCCGTGACAGCACTTTCATAAGCTCCGCCATCTCCCCCAACTGCTCTGCCACGGCTACCCGATTTTCCAGAAGCTTATTATTCCATATCAAATTCTGTCGTTCTCTGTCCATTATCCTTTGTAATTCCTGCACCAGCTTTCCCTGACTTATGCAAACCCCTGTCAAATCAGCTTTTGCCTTTCTGAATTTTTCCTCGTCATCTTCCTCCATGATGCGCAGAAGGCTGTAAATTCTCTGATAGGACTGAACGGAATTCTGTTTCCAGCATACCTGATTAAAATGACATCTTTTGCACAGCCCTTCCTGTACTTCCTGTATCATCTCGTCAATCTCCGTGCTGGAAAGATAATCCTTCCTGTAAGGCATGCCGTAAAAACTGTTTGCCAGTTTCTGAAAGGATTCTGCGTAGCGCTGCATTTTTTCTTTTTGTGGGTGCTGTTCGTAAGCCAAAGTTGCCGCACTTTTTTTCATCTCTGAAAAAATAGTTTTTGCCATGTCACGTAATATAAGCAGTACGCTGATTACGAGCATGGCAATCATCCATTCCTGCATCTTCTTCCCTCCCTGAATAAGCAACCGCTATCAAAAGAGTATTATAGATGCTTTCTTCTTTAAACTTTGTCAAAAACAGTACCTAAAAATCAAAAACTTTCAGACAAAATTTGCAGTTTATTCCTGTTCCTTAAAGACAATCTCATTGTCCTTTACAAGTCCCAGCTTATCTCTTGCAACCTCCTCTGCATATTCGTCTGTTTCCATATATTCCTTCATATCGTCAATTTCTTTTGTGCGCTCTGTTTCTTCTGTCATTTTGTTATCCAGCTCCTCCAGCTCCTGCTGATACTGAGAAAGCTGTTTCTCCACAGAAATGCTTTGCGTCATCATGGCAATAAATAAAATTGCCACTACAAAGGTAATACTAAGCATCGCAATCCTGTTTTGAAGATTTCTTTTTTTTCTTCTCTTCATTTCTACACTCTCTAATATCCCTTACAATTTTCTGTTTACCTACAAAAAGTTTAACTCTATTCCATTGAAATTTCAACCTTTTTCTCCACTTTCTTATGGGTGTCAAAATTTTTTCCATAAGCCGTACAGCCAGATTAAGAAGCACCTTGCCGGGACCGGCTCGATAAACCAGCGCCCCCGCTCCTATTGCAAGAAGGGCATAGCTTCGAATAACTCCGTTATTTTCCGTATAAATGACAAAAAACAAGAAAACACCTGTAAAGCACCAATAAAAAATATCTTCCATGCCCATCCAGAAAGAGGTATGTACGATAATTTTTCTGATGATGCGAAGTACATCATAGCACACAGCCAGAAACACGCCTGCCAGAAAAGTGCGGCAAAAAAAGAGGAGCTCCTGATACATATACTCGCTCATAAGCTACTGAAACAGCCTCTTTAAGACGCCTTCTCCTCCCTTTGCTTTTGTTGTTCCCTGACTGTAAAGCAAGCTGTCTACCTTTCCTCCTATATCTACCTCCTGCTTTTCCAAATCCAGTCTGGTTACATGAAGCTCTTCTCCCTTTACGAGCAAAATCCCTGCTTCTGTCACAAGACTGATTTCTTTTTCATCAAAGGACTGCACATCTTTTACTCCTGTAATACTGCCTTCCCTGCGGTCTGTAAGCTGAAGCCTGTGAACTGCCTTATGCTGCTTTTCCTCCAAAATGACAATCCCCCACATATCTTCTTTATGAAAGATTATATGGGGGGATAAAAATAATTATTCCATTTCCTTACAGATACTTAAAAAGTTCGCTGGCTGCTTCCTTCTTTACTGTCTCCTGCACATCCAGTACCTCTACACGGACGTTTTTACTTCCGAATTGAATTTCCAGAATGTCGCCTGCCTTTACCTGAGCAGAAGCTTTTGCCGGCTTATCGTTAATCAGAACACGCCCTGCATCACACGCCTCATTGGCTACGGTTCTTCTCTTAATCAGTCTGGACACCTTTAAATATTTGTCTAGTCTCATAGTTTTCTCCTATATACAAGATAAGGGAGATACCCAAAGGCATCTCCCTTTCTATGCTCTTACGCATTTACTAAATCTTTTAAAGCTTTTCCTGCTTTGAATTTTGGAGATTTAGATGCTGCGATTGTCATTGTTTCACCTGTCTGTGGGTTTCTTCCTTCTCTCGCTGCTCTTTCAGAAACTTCGAAAGTACCAAATCCAACTAACTGAACTTTTTCACCTTTCTGCATTTCTTCGGATACAACATCAATAAACGCTTTTAAAGCTAAATCTGCATCTTTTTTAGATAACTGTGTTTTTTCTGCCATAGCAGCAACTAATTCTGTTCTGTTCATGAGTATTTCCTCCTAAATAAATTTAGCACTGCAAAAAAGCTTAGTTCTAAGCGTTCTCTGCACTCTATACGCATACCGCCGTTTGCGGTCTACTGATATTTATACCTTTTTTACTAAAGTTTGTCAAGCATATTGCCCCTTATTTCCGGAGGTTTTACATCATTGCATCAATGAGCTTTTTCACATCTGCTCCAAGTGCTGCGGACTTCTCATCTGCATCCTGCAAAGAAGTGCCCTTGATACCATAATAAATTTTGATTTTAGGCTCTGTTCCGGATGGTCTTACACATACCCACGCATCATCATTCAAATCATAATACAAGGCATTGGAGCTTGGAAGTCCGGTATCAGTTACTTCCTTTGTCTCCATATTTACAACAGTATCTGCCTTATAATCTCTTGCAGATAAAACTTTATATGTGCCGATTTCAGTCGGAGGATTTTTTCTCAGGTTTTCAAGGATTGTCTGAATTTTCTCAAGTCCTTCAATACCCTTTAAAGTAATGGACTGAATATCATCTTTATAATATCCGTATTTTTCGTACATGGCTACCATTGCATCCCAAAGAGTCATACCCTTTGTCTTATAGTAAGCCGCTGCTTCGCAAAGCGCCATAGTTGCAACGATGGCATCCTTATCTCTTGCATGTGTACCAATCAGGCAGCCATAGCTCTCCTCAAATCCAAACAGATAGCTTCCCTTGCCTTTTGTTTCAAAGCCTAAAATCTGCTGTCCGATATACTTAAATCCTGTTAATACTTCGATAAATTCCACACCGTAATGTTTTGCAATGGCTGCCGCCATATTGGTTGTAACAATGGTGGAAATCACTGCTCCGTCTTCCGGCAGCTTTCCGTAAACTTCTTTTTTCTGTCCCAATTCATAATCTGCCAAGAGACAGCCGGACATATTTCCCGTAAGCGTATGATATTCTCCTGTTTTGCTGTCCTTTACACGCACGCCAAGGCGGTCTGCATCCGGATCTGTTGCCAGAACCAAATCTGCATCCACTTCTTTTGCCAATTTTAAGCCCAACTCAAACGCTTCATCTGCTTCAGGATTTGGATAGCTTACTGTGGGGAATTCACCATCCGGAAGCTCCTGCTCTTTTACAACATAAACATTTTCAAAGCCCAGCTCCTTTAATACACGTCTTGCAGGAATATTTCCTGTTCCGTGAAGGGGACTGTAAACGATTTTCAATTCTTTTGCCATTGCTTTGATGGCATCTGCATGAATAACCTGACTTTTTAATGCCTCCATATAAGCATCGTCAATTTCTTTTCCGATTACTGCGAAAAGACCTGCTGCTTTTGCAGCCTCCTCATCCATAGTCTTTACTTCATTGTAATTCACAACCTTCTGCACTTCTGCCATAATGCCGGAGTCGTGAGGCGGCGTAATCTGTGCGCCGTCTTCCCAATATACCTTGTATCCGTTGTATTCCGGCGGATTGTGGCTGGCAGTAATATTGATACCTGCAATACAGCCCAATTCTCTTACTGCAAAGGATAATTCCGGTGTCGGTCTTAAGGTTTCAAAAATATAAGCCTTTACTCCGTTTGCTGCCAGACAAAGAGCTGCCTCTTTTGCAAATTCCGGTGACATACGACGGGAGTCATAGGCAATGGCTACGCCTTTAGCCTGTCCGTTTACTGCCGCAATATAGTTTGCAAGTCCCTGCGTTGTTTTTCTTACTGTATAAATATTCATACGGTTTGTACCTGCTCCGATAATCCCTCTAAGGCCCGCAGTTCCAAACTCCAATTCTTTATAAAAACGCTCTTTTATTTCCTTTTCATCCTGCTGAATTTCTTTTAATTCCGCTTTTGTATTTTCGTCAAAATATGGATTTTCCAACCATTCCTTATAAAGTTCTTTATAGTCCATTTCGCTACCTCCCTGTGCGTCATTATGTGCCATTATACACTATTCATCTGAAAATTTCAAATGCCGCACTGTATTCTTTCTACAAAACTTCTCCACTTCTCGTACTGTGCTGTTAATTTCCCCAGCTTCTCCAGATTTTTCTCTGATATCCAAGCTTTATTGTGCGTATAATAATAATTTGCCAGCTTCCAATATTTCTCAGGATATGCAAACCGAATACTTAAATTTTCCAGCTCCTCTTTTGATAATGGTTTGATTTCCTGATACTTGTTCAGCATATTTTTTCCGATTTCAAAATCCCAGTCGTGTTTTTCTAAAATTTTCCGCATAAATTGATACAAATCCGCAATTTGCACGTCATAATTCCAACCGTCAAAGTTGGTGACCGCAATTTTCTTTTCTTCTCTTGGTTCCAGCATCCATACATTATGCTGATTATAGTCACCGTGACAAACCATGCCCGCTTCCAGCGCCTTTTCTCGCAGATTGGCATATTTAGAATTTTCCAGCCTTTTTAAAGCTTCTTCTCCATGCTTTAAATAGCTTCGAATGCTGTCCAGAAACTGCAATTCAAAATCATTCTTTTTCCGCTTTACAGAAACAAATTTCCTGATTTTTCGAAGCTCTGCATTATGGCGCTGAAATTCTTGGCTTAAAGGCTCTTTCACGTAATGCGCCTGTACCGGCATCTGCATAACCTTATGTAAAGCTGCCATTGCCGATATACCGGCATAAATATCACTTTCGCTTCTGGTATCACATTCCCTTCCCTGATACCAGCGTTTCACTACATAGGGCACGTTTTCCTTATCCAGAGAAATGTAACTGCCTTCCTGATTTGCCAGAATTTCATCTGTCAAAAGCTCGCCTGATTTGGAAACAGAAGAAAGCAGCTCTGCCTGATATTCCAGCCTTTTTTGTGTGCCGTAAAACTCCCTTATTAAAACCATTCCTTCTTTTGTATCGCAGATTAATGCCCCCCTTCCGCGATATACCGCCGCCGCTTCTAAACCATACTGCTCTAAAACACTAAGGCCTTTGTCATACAATGGCTTTTCCCCCTTTTATTACCATATCTTCCTTTCATTGTATGCACAAAAGCCCAAGCTTAGAAGTGAGCAAAATTCAGTTCTTTGTGATGTAGGAAAGCAGGTACTCTCTGGTATTCTTTTCGGGATTTTCCAGCACAAGAGCTAGGCAGGAAGAAAGCAATTCTCCGATTTTCTTTCCCGGCTCTATTCCCATTTCAATAAAATCTTTCCCCGATACTGCCAGCATTTTTATGGAAATACACTCTTTCTTTTCCATGATTTCCCTGTAAAACTCGCCGCTTTTCTCCAGAAATTCCAGATTTTCTTTATCTGGTTTTTCCTCTGCTAAAAGCTCTGCTCTGTGAACGTTTAAAAGCACAGGAAAGAGCGCCGGGGTGCATTGGCTTAAAACAATTCGCACTGCTTTTTTCGTACATTCCCAAGGACAGGTATGCCAAAAAACCAGCTCGGACACTTTGTTGATGGTGTCATTGTCAAAACGCAGTCTTCTTAAAATCTTTTTGGCTAAATCCCTGCTTTTTTCCGGCGTTTTTTCCATATTTGCAAAGAGAACGGCAAGTCGTTCTGCCTTATCTGCACTTGTATAAGCAAAAGCTTTTAAGGTCTTCTCTCCCATGCTCGTTTCCATCAAAACATCAAATTCAGGCAATACAATTTTGGTAATTCCCAGTTCCCATGCAGTTTTTAAATAATGGGGATTTTTCGACACCAAAAGCTTCAAAAGCTCTGTCTGTATACGCTCTGCACTGATATTTTTCAAGGTAGGCGCAAGGACTTTTGCCGCTTCCTTTGTCTTTTCCTCAATGGAAAATCCAAGCTGTGCGGAAAATCGCACGGCTCTTAAAATGCGAAGGGCATCTTCTGTAAAGCGTTCCTGTGGATTTCCCACACACCGCACGATTTTATCCTGTAAATCCTGTCTTCCGCCAAACACATCTACCAGACCGACAGCGTCATTATATGCCATTGCATTGATGGTGAAATCTCTGCGCTTTAAATCTTCCTCCAGATTACCTGTAAAGATAACTTCCTTTGGATGACGGCTGTCCTCGTATTCGCCGTCAATACGGTAAGTCGTCACTTCAAATCCTTCTTTTTCAATGAGAACCGTCACAGTTCCATGCTGAAGTCCGGTATCTACCGTTCTTTTAAAAATCTCTTTTACTTCCAGAGGCTTTGCAGAGGTGGTAATATCCCAGTCCGCAGGAGAACGAAAAAGGAGGCTGTCACGAACACAGCCTCCTACCGCATAAGCATCGTATCCATGTTCCTGCAAAGTCCTGATAATTGTCTGTACTTTCTTTGGAACTTCGATTTTCATAATTAGTATGCACGCCCCCAATAAACCATTTTTTTAGCAGGTTTGCCGCAGACAACACATTTGTCAGAAAGAGTTTCCTGCTCAAATGGCATACATCTGGATGTTGCCTGAACATCATCCTTAATCTTGTCTTCACACTCTTTGCAGCCGCACCACATTGCTTTTACAAATCCCGGTTTTTCTTCTACAATAGACTTAAATTCTTCGTAGTCTGTTGCTGTATAAGTATGAGCTTCTCTGTGTGCTCTTGCTCTTTCCAGCATTTCTACCTGCATAGTATCCAGAATTTTCTGAACTTCTTCTGCCAGATTGTCAAGAGATACTGTGATTTTTTCTCTTGTGTCACGTCTTACTACAACTGCCTGATTTGCTTCCATATCCTTTGGTCCACATTCAATACGAACCGGAATACCACGCATTTCCTGCTCTGCGAACTTAAATCCCGGACTCTTGTCTGTATCGTCTGTTTTTACACGAATTCCTGCTGCTTTTAACTGTGCCTGTAATTTGTAAGCATTGTCCAGAACACCTTCTTTTTTCTGCTGGATTGGGATAACCACTGCCTGTACCGGAGCAATTCTAGGAGGCAGAACAAGACCGCTGTTGTCTCCGTGAACCATAATGATCGCACCAATTAAACGTGTTGTCATTCCCCATGAAGTCTGGTGAACGTACTGTAATTTATTTTCTTTATCCGTATACTGAATACCAAATGCTTTAGCAAATCCATCACCAAAGTTATGGCTTGTTCCTGACTGTAAAGCTTTTCCGTCGTGCATTAAAGCTTCGATTGTATAAGTAGACTCTGCTCCCGCAAATTTTTCTTTGTCTGTCTTCTTTCCTTTTACAACAGGCATTGCCAGAACCTGCTCACAGAAATCCGCATAGATGTTTAACATCTGAATGGTTCTTTCTTCTGCTTCTTCTGCTGTTGCATGTGCAGTATGACCCTCCTGCCATAAAAATTCTCTGGAACGAAGGAATGGTCTTGTTGTCTTTTCCCAACGAACAACAGAACACCACTGATTATATACCTTTGGTAAATCTCTGTGAGACTGGATTTCCTTAGCATAGAAATCACAGAATAAAGTCTCGGAAGTAGGGCGCACACAAAGTCTTTCCTGAAGCGGTTCAAGTCCTCCATGTGTTACCCATGCAACTTCAGGAGCAAAACCTTCTACATGGTCTTTTTCCTTCTGAAGAAGACTTTCCGGAATAAACATTGGCAGATATACATTTTCTACACCTGTTTCCTTAAATCTTCTGTCCAATTCATGCTGAATATTTTCCCAGATTGCATAGCCTGCCGGTTTGATAACCATACAGCCCTTTACACTTGTATAGTCAATTAAATCCGCTTTTTTTACTACGTCTGTGTACCATTGCGCAAAATCTTCTTCCATAGAAGTAATTGCTTCTACCAGTTTCTTGTTATTTGCCATAACTGCTTTCTCCTTTAAATTTTTTATTTATTTTTATACTTGCTATTGATAGAGAGGTTATATTCTGTATTTTCATATCTCATGTCCCGAACCTTTTATGAAACTACTGTTTTGAAAACATATCGGAATATTGATACATTTCAGTGAATTTGTCGAGTACGCTTTGAGACTCCGGCTCAAAGTGAACGCAGACTGAGCGTGAATGTGTCATATTCCCGATATGAACTTTTCATAAATAGCTGTTTACATAAAAAAAGGACATGCAACCCCTATCTCCTAGGGACCGATGTCTTCTACCCGGCGGTACCACCCTTATTAGCAGTCCTATCTTATTTCATTTTATCCGGACTACTCACTTCCTTTGCTTTTTTAACGTCAAAGCACACGTCCTGCTCATCACAGGCAACTCCAAGGCCGGTTCTGCGATTTCCCACAAAAGCCTTTCACCATACGGCTTTCTCTCTTTAGAGTTCCATTCGCATACTATTCCTTTTCTTCGTCATTTTACTTTTACTCATTCTATTGGAATTTTTTTCTTTTGTCAAGAGGTTCTGCCGGATTTTCCCGACAGAACTCCTCTTATTTTTATACCTCAATCTCTATCTTTCGTCCTGTTTTATTATACTGATAATAACGCACCCCTGCCGCATCCAACATTCTTTTTGATGCTTTGACTGCCGCAGAGTCTGCATATTTATCACATTCATAAACAATGGTTTTAATTCCGGCCTGAATAATTGCCTTTGCACATTCATTGCAGGGAAACAGGGACACATACAATTTCGCTCCCTCTAAAGAACCGCCACGATAATTCAATATCGCATTTAACTCACTATGTGTCACATAAAAATATTTTGTATCAAGCTCTTCGCCTTCTCTTGCCCATGGAAATTCATCGTCAGAACATCCCATGGGAAAACCATTATAGCCCATGGACAAAATCTTATTGTCCTGACTTACAATACAGGCTCCCACCTGAGAATTGGGGTCTTTTGAACGCATTCCTGAAAGCTTTGCAACTCCCATAAAATATTCATCCCAGGAAATATATCCGTCTCTCTTTCCTGTCATGCTTTCACCTCTTATTTTGTTCCGAAAATACGGTCTCCGGCATCGCCAAGCCCCGGTACAATGTAGCCGTGGTCATTTAAGTGTTCATCTAAAGCTCCAATATAGATATCCACATCAGGATGCGCTTCCTGCAAGGCTTTTACACCTTCCGGCGCAGCAATGATACACATAAAGTGGATATTTTTTACGCCTTTTTCTTTTAACATAGTAATTGCCGCTGCCGCAGAACCGCCTGTTGCCAGCATAGGGTCTGTAACAAATACTTCTCTTTCCCCACAGTCAGCAGGAAGCTTGCAGTAATATTCCACCGGTTTTAAAGTTTCAGGGTCTCTGTAAAGACCGATATGACCGATTTTTGCTGCCGGAACCATGGTAAGCATTCCCTCAACCATACCAAGACCTGCTCTTAAAATCGGCACAACTGCCATCTTCTTACCTGCCAGCTCTTTTACCGTTGTTTTTGTAATAGGAGTTTCAATATCCACGTCAACAAGCTTTAAATTTCTGGTAGCTTCATAAGCCATAAACATTGCAACTTCACTTACCAATTCACGAAATTCCTTTGAGCTTGTCTCTTTTCTGCGGATAATACCGATTTTATGCTGAATTAATGGATGCTCCATAACCATTGTTTTTGCCATTTTTCTGTTCTCCTTTGTTTTCTGCTTATTCCTCAATTAAATCAATACGTTTCTGATGGCGTTCTGCGTGAGAAAATTCTGTATTTAAAAATGTATCTACAATTTTTACTGCAAGTCCCGGTCCTACGACTCTGCCGCCCAGCGCTAAAATATTGGCATCGTTGTGCTCTCTTGTAGCTTCCGCACAGAAACAGTCTGTACAAAGAGCTGCACGGATACCTTTCATTTTATTTGCCGCAATAGAAATTCCAATTCCTGTTCCGCAAATCAGGATACCCTTTTCACATTCTCCTGTCTGAATTGCCTTTCCTACCATTCTGGCATAAATCGGATAATCTACTGCTTCTGTACTGTGGCATCCGAAATCCTTGTATGGAATATTTTTTTCTTCTAAATACTTAATAATTTCCTGTTTTAATTCGTAACCACCGTGGTCACATCCTAATGCTATCATGCTTTGCCTCCTTATAAATAAATAATATGATGTCCGGCAGCCTTTAACAGACGGTTCATAATTGCCTGTCCGATTTTTGGCGTATCAAACGCTTCGGAATAAATACAGTCAACATCTTCCTCGTCAAACTCTCTTAAAATTCCGAAAAGATGTCTTGCAATCCCTTCCTCGTCTTCTCTGGTGCCGATACTTTTTACCACATTTGCCTGATATAAATCTTTTGTTTCATCTGTTGCGATGACGCCTACTTTTTTCCCTTCCTGCTGTAAGGCTTCACAGATCTGATTAATATGTGCAGTTACTTTGTTCGTATTCCCCTGCACAATTACCAGCTGTGCTTTCGGCGCATAATGGCGATATTTCATCCCCGGCGCTTTTGGTTTTACCTTTTCATCTGAGATTAAAAGTCCCTTATCCATACGAACCGAGCCAATCACCGCTTCTATCATAGCCTGATTGATATAGCCGGGGCGAAGAATAACCGGAATATTCTCTGTAAAATCCACAATGGTAGACTCCAGACCAATTCCTACATCTCCTCCGTCTACAATCATATCAATCCTGCCGCTTAAATCCTCTGCAACATGCTCTGCCTTTGTAGGGCTGGGTCTTCCTGATGTATTGGCGCTCGGAGCTGCAATATAGCCGCCTCCTGCTTGAATAAGCGCTAATGCAACAGGATGATTTGGCATTCTTACCGCTACGCTTTCTAAACCTCCAGTGGTCTCATAAGGTACTTCAGAGCTTTTTTGAAAAATCATTGTCAGCGGTCCCGGCCAAAATTTTTCAGCAAGAAGCTTTGCCTTTTCCGGAATTTGTCTGACAATCTTATTCAGGCTTTCCATATCTGCAATATGTATAATCAAAGGATTGTCAGAAGGCCTTCCCTTCGCTGTATATATTTTTTCTGATGAGCGGGCATTTAAGCCATCACCACCCAGACCATATACGGTTTCGGTAGGAAACGCCACCAGTCCGCCGTTTTTCAGAATTTCTCCTGCTTCCTTCATAATCTGTAAATCAGGATATTCTTTTTCTACTTTGACTAATTTTGTATTCACTGTGCCTTCTTCCCTTTCATTTCTAATTTACATACGCCTTTATCATACCACATTCGTCTTATTTATTTCTACTGTTTTTAAAAATTTTAAAATCCCATTGCAGATAGCCTCGGCACATTTCTTTTGGTATTCTTTTGTCCGCAATAGCTCTGCTTCTTTTTTATTTGTCAAAAATCCTGTTTCTACAATATTTAATACGCCTTCACTGCGTTTTAAAAGATAATACGTGCTGTTTGCTTTTTCCGTTCGAGGCTTTTCCACCTGAAGCCGATTGTTTAGCTCTTCCTGTATACATTTTGCAAGATTTGCACCTTCCAAAGAGTCCTTGTAGTAAAACACCTGTGGTCCGCACACAGCTTCATCCTGATAGCTGTTTTGATGAATACTCACGGTCAGCAATGGTTTTTCCTCCTTTATCATAGCACATCTTTTTTGCATATCCTGTACCTTTTTATTTTTACTTTCCGCATCATATAAGCCATTGTCGTCTTTTCTTATAAGCACCGCTTTATATCCTTTTTTCTCAAGTGCGCCTGCAAGCTCCTTTGCAATTTTTAAATTGATATCTTTTTCCTTCACTCCGCCAATTCCAACTACGCCCGGGTCAATTCCCCCATGTCCGCTGTCAATCAGAATAAGCCCCTTTTCCTCTGTTATGCTTTTTCCCGTCAGCATAGCTCCTTCTCTCGACAAAAGATAAACTGCACACAGCATACAGATTGTCATTGCTCCTTTTAGCCATTTCTTTTTCATATACATCACCTTTTTTTCATTTGGTTCAATATATGCAAAATAAGAATAAAGAATGTATCTTAGCATATGCTCTTACAAAATGCAGTCTTTCCCAACAAAAAGCCGCTTTCAAAGGAAAGCGGCTTCATACATATCTTCTTTTATTCTTTGAAGAAATCTTCTAAATCTTCTTCCATCATTGCTTCATCTTCTTCACTTAAAAGCTTTGAAATCTGCATAGCAAGCTTGCTGTCTTCATCCTCTTCTGCATCCTCTTCATCAAATTCTTCCAAGTCTGAAATATCATCCACAGCATCAAGAATATCTAATTCCTGTGTATCTCCTAAATGAATTTCTTCCTCTGTATCTAAGATTTCATCGGAAGAATTCCCTTCTAATTTTTGAATTTCCAAATCTACTACATCCTCAATATCATTCAAGGAGGTTGGCATACTATTGATAATCTGGTGTACTTCTTTATAGGAGGACATAAATCTTTTCTGTGCCTGATTGATAAGCTCTACAATACCATTCATTTCTTCCTGAACAGCCAGATATTTCTTTTTCCCTTCTAAAAGCTTATCATCAATTTCTGACTGAACAGACTCAACACGGCGTTTTGCCTCTGCTTCTGCTTCCTCAATCATCTTACTGCATTTTTCTTCTGCTTCCCTCTGCATGCTGTCAGATTTTAACTGTGCTTCAAAAACCAGCTTTCCGATGCTTTCATAATTATCAATATACTTCTGATATTTTTCTTTAATATCCTCTTCCATACGTGCCTGATATGCGTCTTTTAATTCAATACGTTTCTGAAGCTCGGCAATCCTCTCATCTCGTTCTGCAAGCTGTTTTCTGTAATTCACCTGCACTTCTGCCATTTCATCCTTCATTTTCTGGATTAATTCCTGTACTTCTTCCTTATCATATCCGCCCATCAGGGTTGTTTTAAACATTTCATGTTCTCCCATAATACTCCACCTCTATCTTTTCTTATTGTAAATATTGACTGATTACACTCCAGACATCTGCCCTTTCAAATCCCAGCTTCCATGAAGCCACACCGGCAAGCTCATACTGACTAATCAGCTTCATCTTTTCTTCAATAGACTGCTCGTCCTCCAGCCATATTTTTTGTGTACCGTTATCAGTAAGCAACTCCCCATAATTCTGAGCTGTTTCTTTCTCCCAGTATACTTCAATACCGTTTTCCTGTATATATTGGCTTGCAGCATCCATGGTCATTACCTCGCTGGACAGTGTTCCGTTATTAGACTCTGTCCAAAGTCTGGTATAGAAAGGTATTCCGTTAATCACTTTTTCCTTCGGTACTTCCTGTAATGTTTTTTCAATTCCTTCTTTTACAAAGGGCAGGGATGCAACAGAACCTGCTTCTTCTGAACCTGTCGTATGCTCGTCATATCCCATAATAATAACATAATCTGCTACAATTCCCTGTTCCTTTCTATTATAAAATCCTGTGAATTGAGGAACCGGATTGTCTACGGACAACACCAGATTATTGGCTCTGCAAACAACAGAAAGTTCTCTGACAAACTGAATAAAATGCGGCGCTTCTTCTTCTGTAAGAGCTTCAAAGTCCACATTGATACCATCAAGTGCTACTCTTTGGGCTTCTTCTAAGAGCTTCTGAATAATATGCTCTCTGGAGCTTCTGCTTGACAAGGTCTCCAATGTACTGACATCCGGATTAAAATTGTCAATCAGTCCCCAGACTTCCATTCCTCTGCTATGCGCCTCATTTACATAATCTGCACTTGCCAGAGAGGATATCGTGCCTTCGTTTGCTGTAACAGAAAACCATGTAGGAGAAATGACATTGACTCCTGCCATATTTTGAATAGTTTCTCCAAGGGCTGCATTCGCTGCCTCGGAAGTAACTTGATGCCATGCCAAATTTATTTTATGTTCTCTTGTAAGACTGCTGTAATCCTCTTTGTATTCTCCTGTATAAGACAGCTCTGTGGTCTGCGGTTTTTCTAAATTTTTCTTTTCTACATATCCATCAATACCGTCTGTCGTCATAACTCTGGACCAGTTTTCCATCTCTTCCAGCAATATTAAAGTATCACCTTTTTTCACATCAGAAAGAATTGGGCTTTTAATACCTCCCTGATATCGAACTTCCGTATCTTTTGAAACAGATACTGTATTGATATCTCCCCATTTATAGGATACCACAATTCTGTCCGGTTTGTCGTATACTTCGCCCTGAATTGGCATATACTGTTCTACAAAATCAAGAGCTATATAAAATTCTTCGCCTATTTCCTTTACAAGAATATAATCCTGCTGTTTTGTCTGACCCGCAATTGTGTATGCAGTATCTTCCGGTTTTATCTCTAAAGTGTCTGTTGCTGTTGTATACAGCATTTTTTCACTCTCTTTATCCCAATAAAACCTTCCTCCCATCTCATTTGTTATAACGCTGTAAGGCAAATAAGCTCTCCCGTCTACTATTTTTCCTTTTGCTTCACTGATTGTATCCTGCAAAATCAAAGCAGCTTCGCCTTCACCTGTATGATAATAATCTGCTAACTCCATCCTTGTATCTGATGGTGTATATTTTTTTATGAAACCTGTGACAATACCCGCAACAGCAACAAGTATAATCAGAAGCATTGCAACCAATATAGGGACTAATTGATTTCTACGCCTTCTTCTCCTCCTTCGTTTCGCCATTTTTTAACTCCTTTTATTTTCATTTGTTTCTACGTTATAGTACATACGTACAGTTATTATACCATATTTTTTCCCTTCGTCACCAATTTCTTCAGGATTTCATGTTTTTTTCAGATTTTATCTTTTCTTTATATTTCTTACCTCATTCTTCTTCTCTTACAAAATCAAAGGACAAGCCTTTTAATTTTCCTGTATCATCTTGTATGTAATCTCTCATATAGACACCTTCTTCTGCAATTCTATATGCTTTCTCTATGCGTTTTGGTGTACTCTTTTTTCCATTTAGGTAAAGAGGAATTCCCATTTCACGATAAATCTCCAGTTCTTGATGGAGTACGTTTACTTCTCTTTTATTCATGCTTCCTCCCGCAGGATTTATTTCGTGATATATTATTATCCTGCTTCTTTTTCAACACAAACACACATATTCAGATACAAAATGATAGAGAAGTCCCCCAATTTTTCCTTTTATATCATGGATTTTCTGTTCATACAGAATGTATCGAACAATTACAGCAGAAAACTGTAAAATGAATTTTAGAAAATATTGAAATCTAAACGGATGTTGAAGCTTTGCCTCCTTTCCTTTTCCTAATCTGAGGAGAGCTTCTCTATCTGGATTTGATTATAACATTCTCACTATTTGAATTCAAGTGAAAAAATCACTAAAAATAAGGGAGCTTACTCTATTCGCAATACTCCCTTAAAAATATAGATTTCTATTATTTATCCTCCTCGTTTACGACTTTCCCATTCTCTATGGTCACAATTTTATCACTAAACTCAAAAATATATTGATAGGGATTTTCCCTATCGACTTCTCCTTCCCAGCTTGATTTAGAGCTCTCTGAATTTCCTATTTTCTTTTTTCCAAAAACTTTTAAATAGGATTTATTTTTATCTGAGCTTCCTGTAAACCATAATTCATATCCTGCCTGAGACTGCATTTCGATATAAGTTCTATTTCCTTTTACTCTGCACTGAAGCTCTACATCCTTATATTTTGCATCCTTATATGTAAGAGGAAAAAGTAAAATCACTGCTGCCAATACTGCCAGCGCCGTTCCCAGAACTGCTATTATTAACTTTTTTCTGCTTCTTTTCTTTATCTTTTTTATTACTTTTACCTCTTCTGCCTCTTCTTTCGGTATTTCGGCTAAAACTCCTATTTCTCCCATCATTTCCTGATAATATTGATAACATTCTTTACAATTTTTCAAATGTTTTTCTATTTCTTTATTACTCTCTTCGCTTGTCAGCTTATCAATATATAATGGTAATAAATCACGAACAACTTCACATTTCATGATGACTCTCCTTTCTGACCCTTTGCTTTCCTCTATAAAAGGTAACTCTCGCCCAGTTTTCGTCTTTCCCCATAATTTCTCCGATTTCCTTAAAAGTAAAATTTCCATTCAACCGTAAATACATCACTTCTCGTAAGGGTTCTTCAAACGTATGAAGTATTTTATAAATTTCTAACACCTCTGCCTTTTCAAAAACAACATTCTCAAACTCTGTTTCATCTTCTCCGCCTTGCTGTGACAGCTTTAATGTTTTTTCCCGTTCTTTTTTTAAGTTCCTGATACCATAAATGTTTGGCAATAGAGCATAACCATACATAAATTCTGCAATCCCCACGAAAATTATCAATAGATTTCATTGCCTGAAAAAATGTTTCCTGTGTTAGTTCTTCTGCTAAATATTTATCGTGACAAAGGCTGAACAAAAATTTATATACCTGAGGTGTATATTTCCTGTAAATCTGTTCTATTTCTTCCATTTTCCGCCTCCTTCACATATATGTGTTTTTTATCACAAATTCGTTACCCGAAGAAAAGATTTTTTCTTAAATATAATTGTGTATATATTCTATCACGCCACTATACACAATGTGTATTTCAAAACTCAAAACAACCTGTTATAATAATTCTAAAACAACACCCCAAAGGACTGACTTTTAACATGTATTATCAAATAGCAATTTGCGATGACAGCAAAATAGATACCCAATACATCACAAATTTTGTAAAGTGTTGGGCGCAGGAAGCGAATATTTCCGTACATATTGACGCATTTCCCTCCGCAGAGGCATTTCTGTTTCATTATGAAGAAAAGAAGGATTACGATATTCTTCTTTTAGATGTTGAAATGGGCGCTATGAATGGCGTCACCTTAGCCAAAACCCTCAGAAAAGAAAACGATACCATCCAGATTGTTTTTCTTACGGGCTATTCTGACTATATTTCCGAAGGCTATGAGGTTGCCGCCCTTCATTATCTCCTAAAACCGGTACAAAAAGAAAAGCTGTTTTCTGTACTTTATCGTGCTCTTGATAAGGTAAAAAAGAATGAAAAAATCCTGAATTTAGAAACCGGAAGTGAGATCCTGCGAATTCCCATTTATGAAATCCGTTATGCCGATGTAACAGGAAATTATGTAACTATTCATGCCAAAAAAGATTACACATTAAAAATGACTTTAGGTAAATTAGAAAAACTTCTTGACGAACGTTTTTATCGTGCAGGGCGTTCTGTAATCGTAAATATAACCAATATCAGCCGAGTAACAAAAGCAGAAATTAAGCTCCGTGACGGAACTGTTATCGCACTTCCCAGAGGCGCTTATGAAGGTATAAATCGGGCAATTATTAACATGAGGTAAGACAAAATATGAAACTTTTTTCAAAAAGAATGGATAAAGAACTGGCAATCTATCAGCAAGAACTTATAGAAACTCACTATCAGGAAGTGGACAATATGTACCGGCAAATACGAGGCTGGCGGCATGATTATCGCAATCATATTCAAACTATGAAAGCCTATGCTGCCACTGAAAATTGGGAAGCGCTCAGCCATTATCTGGATTTATTGGATGAAGATTTAACTACGGTAGATACCGTTATTAAAACTGGAAATCCTATGACAGATGCCATTCTGAATTCCAAAATTTCTCTTGCAAAGTCAAAAAATATTCAGGTAATTGCAGACGCCCATATTCCTGTAAAATTAACATCTTCAGAAATTGATTTATGCTGTATTATCGGAAATCTTTTTGACAATGCCATTGATGCCAGTCTGAAGCTTCCTGAAGAACATCGTCTCATTCGCATCTATATGGGTATGAAAAATACGCAGCTTTATATTTCTTTTACAAACTTTACTGCCGAAAAAAAGATGAAAAAAGAGGGTAATCTCTTTCGCAGTACAAAAGGAGCCGGACATGGCTTTGGTCTGGCACGAATTGACGCCATTGTTGAACGTCAGGAGGGCTACATCAGCAGAAACAGTGAAGACGGAGCTTTTACCACAGAAATTTTACTGCCTCAGCTATAATTTTTTACAATTCATCACCGTCACAAAACAATTCGTCCCCAAAGTATATGGCGGACGAATTTTTATGCTAAAGTAACCTTGGAGGTGAAACACAAATGGAAGAACAACAAAAACCAAAATATAATATGTGGCAAAATACCGGATTTATGGTGAAAAATGCTTGGAAAAACTGCAAAAGCGTTTTGTTTTTATGTGTCGCTCTTGCAGTTACAACTGCTACAAAATCAGCCGCAGAGCTTTTTCTTGCTCCTACAATTCTGGAAAAAGTAGAGACAACTGCCCCGCTTTCAGAATTACTTTTTACCATTGCCGTATTTAGCTGTGGATTGCTTTTTCTATCCGGATTAAAACAATATATTGATACCAATACACAGTTTGGGCGTATTTCCGTCCGCACATCTATTCTGGTACAAATTTCCGACAAAATAGCCAAAACTTCCTATCTCAATCTAATGGATGCAAAGTTTAACGATATGGAAAGCAAGGCTTCCAATGCCTGTTCCAGTAACGTAGAAGCAACAGAATATGTCTGGACAATCTGGACTTCTATCCTTACAAATGTTCTGGGATTTTCCATCTATCTGGCGCTTTTGTCTCATCTTAATCCCTTCCTGGTCTGTATCGCAATTTTCACTACGCTTCTGGGCTATCTGATAAGTAAAAGAACGAGCAGATGGGGATATGAACATCGGGAAGAAGAAGGAGAATACGCAAAGCAGCTTGATTATCTTCATGATGTTGCCACAAAGCGTTCTTATGCAAAAGACATCCGTATCTTTGGTCTGGATACATGGATAAACGATGTGTGGACGAGTATTTTAAGGCTATATCAGGGATTTCTTCGCAAACGTGAGTCTGTGTATATCTGGGCAGACATTGCTGATTTACTCCTGACGCTTCTGCGAAACGGAGCTGCTTATGCTTACCTGTTATGGCTTACCTTGACACAGGGACTAAATGCTTCAGAATTTCTGCTTTATTTCACAGCAATAAGCGGCTTTACTCAGTGGATAGGCGGAATTTTGGAAATGTTTGCGCAATTACACAAATGCAGCCTTGATTTATCCACGGTAAGGGAATTTTTAGAATATCCGGAGCCCTTCCTTTTTGAAGAAGGAAAACCTGTTTCCAAAGATGATTTTTCCGCTTACGAACTTTGCTTGAAAAACGTATCTTTCCGCTATCCTAAGGCGAAACAGGACACTATTCACTGTCTCAATCTTACGATACATGCCGAAGAAAAGCTTGCAGTGGTAGGTCTAAACGGCGCCGGAAAAACTACTCTGGTGAAACTGATTTGCGGATTTTTAGACCCAACGGAAGGACAAATCCTTCTAAACGGAAAGGATATTCGACAATACAATCGGCAAAATTATTACTCATTATTTTCTGCTGTATTTCAGGATTTTTCTGTATTAGAGGCAAGTGTTGCTGAAAATGTTGCCCAGCACACAACACATATTGATGAGAAAAAAGTTTGGAATTGTTTGAAACAGGCAGGACTTTTTGAAAAGATTTCTTCTTTGCCTAAAAATATAAATACCATTATCGGCAGACAGGTTTATGATAACGGCATTGAGCTTTCCGGAGGGCAGATACAGCGTTTAATGCTGGCAAGAGCGCTTTATAAAAATGCTCCTGTTCTCATTTTAGACGAGCCTACTGCTGCTCTTGATCCGATTGCCGAGAATGATATTTATCTCAAATATAATGAAATGACCGCCCATAAAACATCTGTTTTTATTTCTCACCGCCTTGCCTCTACCCGCTTTTGTCACCGCATTCTGTTTCTGGAAAAAGGCCGCATTGCAGAGCAGGGAACTCATGAAGAATTAATTGCATTACAGGGCAAATATGCCAAACTTTTTGATATACAAAGCCAATATTATAAGGAGGGAGGAATTCAACGTGACCGGTAAAAAAACAACTATACAATCTACTTGGAAAATGAATATAAGAGCTTGGAAAATCTGGTGGAAGCTCTGTCCCCGCTTCTTTTTTTCGGCAGGCATTTCCTCCATGGTAAAAGCATTAACTCCTTATGTAACCATCTTTCTGTCCGCTCAAATCATCAATGAGCTTTCCGGAAATCAAGATGTGGCCGTCCTTGCAAAATGGGTAATTCTGACTCTGACCTATACCTCACTCTGTGCTCTGTTAAACAGCATTTTAAAGCATTGGCTCAATTATGAAAAAAGCTCTGCTCAGTCCATTGACCGACAGGTTTACATGAAAAAAATGCTGGATTTAGATTATGAGGACATAGAACGGCAGCCGATTTTTGATTTATATTCTCAGATTATTCAGACGAAATATTGGTCCGGATGGGGAATTTATAAAACCCTCCTTTTTTTCGAAGAACTGGTTACTGCATTTTTCCAAATCCTTGGGGGAATTAGCCTGTCTGTCAGTTTATTTGCAGCCAAAGTCCCTAAAGGAAGTGAACTGGAACCCATCAATCATCCTCTTTTTGCCGTTGGAATTCTCATGCTTTTACTGCTTATTGCAGTTCTTTCCCCTATATGCAAAACCATGGGAGACAAATATATGACCAATTATGCCAAGGAGGCACGTCTTGGCAATCGCTTTTTCTATTTCTTTGGTTTTATGAGCCATGATAAAAAAAGAGCGGCAGACCTTCGTATGTATCAACAACAGGAAAATATCTGTCATCCTCGAATGGCGGAATGTACCATGTTCAGCGCACATTCCGATATCGCAAAATCTGCCATGGGACCTATGGGACTTTTGCACGCACTTTCACAAGGTATGTCTGTTATTTTAACCGGCGTTGTATATTTGTATGTATGTTTAAAAGCATGGGCAGGCGCTTTCGGAGTAGGCTCTGTCACACAATATATCGGAGCAATTACTCAGCTTTTTGGCGGTGTTTCTGCCTTCCTTACCACAGTAGGCGCTATGCAAAGCAACGGTGAATTTTTAGTCTCCTGTTTTCATTTTCTGGATATTCCAAACCGCATGTATCAAGGCAGTCTTACCACGGAAAAACGGTCGGACAGACAATATGAAGTGGAATTTCGAGATGTTTCCTTTCGCTATCCTGATACAGAACAATGGGCTTTGCGGCACATTAATTTAAAGTTCCAAATAGGCAAACGCCTTGCCGTAGTAGGTATGAACGGCAGTGGAAAAACTACGTTTATCAAACTTTTGTGCCGCCTGTATGATCCCACAGAAGGACAGATTTTCTTAAATGAAATTGACATTCGAAAGTATAAATATGACGATTATATCAACATTTTTTCCGTTGTTTTTCAAGATTTTCAGCTATTGTCGCTGCCTCTGGGAGAAAATGTTGCCGGCGCTGCACGCTATGACTCTGAACTGGCAAAATCCTGCTTAAAAAATGCCGGATTTGAAACACGCTTTCAGTCCATGCCCAAAGGCTTAGACACTTATCTTTATAAAGATTTGGATGAAAACGGTATTCAGATATCCGGAGGAGAAGCCCAGAAAATTGCCATTGCAAGAGCACTCTACAAAGATGCTCCGTTCATTATTTTAGATGAACCGACTGCTGCTTTAGATCCTGTTGCAGAGGCAGAAATTTACAGTAAGTTCAATGATATTGTAACGGATAAAACAACCGTTTATATTTCCCACCGTCTGTCTTCTTGCAAATTTTGTGATGAAATTGCCGTATTTCATGAGGGAAATGTAGTTCAGAAAGGAACACATGAGGAATTGATTAGCGATAAAACTGGAAAATATTATGAACTCTGGAATGCACAGGCGCAGTATTATAATGAATAAAAATACCGAGCATTTGGAATACTTTTTATCGTTCCACTAAAAGAGCCCTGACATCACGCCAAGGCTCTTTTTCTTTCATATACTTGCTATTTGCACCATAATTTTATACTCCTGGCACTGGAGTGGCTCTAAAAGCATTTACAGTCCTGTCTATAATAACCTGTCCCTCGCTTCCGGAGTCAAGAATCGTATTTTGAACGGATTCTTTTTCTACCAAAACAGCTGTTACATCAAGCGCAACCAACTTATCAGTAGTCGTCAGTGCATCTACTTGTGCAGAAAAGCAAGAATCTGATGCCTTTGTCTGCTCATCCGTAGCTTCGGTAGTTGCAACAATATGGTTATCCGAAATATAATTTCCTTTACCTGAAACAATATGTATGATTACAGGTTTTGCCCCGGCCGGCTTGATAGACTGTGTATGGATTATTTCCGAAATATGGTTGGCAATTACCGAATTATTATTACCACTGATACACAGAATACCGTACAAATCATCTAATCCATTATCATATTCCAACATAGGCGCCCATGGTTCATTGTCACGTAAAAAATGATTTGAAGAAACCATATTTTCCGAACAGTTTCCTTCAAATACCAGCATTCCCGGATAGAAGGAATGAAATCGGTTGGCTGTAATAGTGGAACGTGCCACATTACGGAAATGAACACTGCTTGTGCCTCGAGGGAAAATATTATTTGCTGTAATCAAAAGTCCACCAAAATTTTCCGCAAAGATGGAATATCCCTTATAACCTGCGCCCATCAGATTATCTGTTATTTTAGATGCCTGTCCCCATCCTCTCAGCTCTATGCAATTACCGCATTCTGCTATGAAATTATCATGAATAGACAACGCATCTGCATGATAAATCGTAACCCCATGTTCTAAATATACGATTCCCATACCTGTAAGCCTGAATGAATCCTGTGCACTTCCAATATAAATACCTGTTTTTCCATTAGTATATGTATTTTCTGGATTTGGCATTCCCGAGCCATCATCCACAAAATGCAAACCATCAATACAGAAGTTTTCAAATTCTACAGAACTAATTCGGGGATTTCCATCTCGCTCAACATAGAATGCTGCTCCTGCCGATTCTTCATCTCCTGGTTTTGGAGAAAGGTCAACAAGGATACGGCTTCCGCCCGGCCACACTTCATGTAAATCTGCCCATTCATTCTCCGGAAGATTATAACGAATACTGGATGATACAAAACCATGTCCTGAACCCATAATTTTCAAGTAACTGATATCAATCACTACTTGTGTACGAAGATGATAATCACCAGACGGAATGTAAATGACTGCTCCCGGTTTTCCACCTTCATTCATATTTGAATCTGTTTGTCGCTTTTTAATATCCGCAATAATACTGTTGATTACTTCCCCAATATCCTCGTAAGGATTTCCAACGTTCCATTTTGTAACGTCATAATAATTTTTACTTGACATCAATAAATCCTCCTATATGTTTACTCTGTCTGCTCTTCTAATAACGCTTCAATTTCTTCTTTTTCCGGCATAACCCTCAAAGCACCTCGCTTTGTTGTAATCAGAGCTGCGCCTGCATTTGCAAATCGAAGCATCCCTCTGATGTCCTCTCCGGTAAGATTATCAAGCCCCTTATCCAAAACTGTATTCAGCATACATCCGGTAAAGGTATCTCCTGCACCCGTTGTTTCTATCGTGTTTTTCTGCAAAAATGGCTCCGCTTTAATCGTAAGCCCCTTATAGTATGCCCGACTTCCATCTTTTCCCAGAGTAACACATACAAGTGGAATCTGATATTTCTGCTGAAGAAGAACTGCTCCTTTGTCATAATCCTTTTCACCTGTCATAAAAGTCAGTTCATTGTCCGATATTTTTAAGATATCACAACACTCCATACCATACTCAATAGCTTTTCGTGCGTCCTCAAGATTCTCCCACAATGGTTCACGTAAATTAGGATCAAAGGAAATCAACGCTCCAGCTTCTTTCGCACACTGAATTGCATATTGTGAAGCTGCCCTGATTCCCGCATGAGTAAAGGATAACGTTCCAAAATGAAAGATTTTGGATGCACATATCTTATCCAAAGAAACCTCTTCTTTTCTCAACATCATGTCCGCTCCCGGATTACGGTAAAAAGAAAAATCTCTGTCACCATCTGGATAAGTATGTACAAATGCCAATGTGGTATGTACCTTGTCATCAATCACTAAACCTTCTGCATCAATTCCAACAGACTCTATCGTATTTCTTAGCATATTACCAAATTGATCGTTTCCAACCTTTCCGATAAATGCTGTTTTTTTGCCCAGCTTTCCAAGCATTGCCAGCACATTACATGGAGCCCCACCTGGATTTGCTTCTAATAATGCATTTCCCTGACTGCTGACGCCATTCTCTGTAAAATCAATCAGAAGTTCGCCCAAAGCTGTCACATCTATTTCCTTTTGCATCATCTAATTTTCCTCCTAACAATAGCAATCTTTCAATCCGTATGTTTCAATATCTTTGATTGCTACACTTCCTCCATAAGCCCGGACTTTCAACTGATTCTGAAAATTTCCTGCAAATATATTATTGGAATGATTATTCTGATATTCACTCGTAAAAATTTCAAGGGAACTCTGATCAGATAAAATATGCACATCCAAGTCTTTTTTATTATTCAGATACATAACGCTTCTTGAAATGCCTTTGCTCCACCCATCTGCATTATTTCGATTTACAGTCATTTCTGCCTTTTTAAAATCGAACATACACACTGTCTTCTTACCTTCTCCACAACGCAAGGTAAATTCCAGCTTATCTGCATCTGTTTTCTCCAGGTCAATCTTCATCTTCAATTCAAATGTCACACCATCTCCGGCCTTCAGTTCCAGTTCATCTTCTGTAACCACAAGATTGTCCCAAAACTGTCCACCCTGTCTCAAAGATTCTATTTCCTTAATTGGAAGAAACTGTAAGGTGGAATCTTTCATTAAACGTACTTCCATTGGAATATTAAAAGATCCACACCAACCTTCCTTGTATGTTGGTCCCCAATCTTTCCACGATGGCATCCATTCCCATTCATTGGCCCATCCTACCATAATTCTTCTTCCATCCGGCGCCAAGAATGACTGCGGTGCATAATAATCAAATCCCCAGTTAATCTCTCCACTGACATGGGAATAAAAACTGCCCGTTTCATAATCAAAATCGCCAACCAAATACACCGAAGTATGGTCACCTGAACCCATAGGCGAAAATGTCAGAACATATTTATCACCAATTGGATAAAAATCTGGGCATTCCCACATAAATCCCCATTCTCCACGGCTTTCCGCCAGCACATTAAAGAACTCCCAGTTCAGCATATTCTTGGAACGATACAGCAGTGCCATCCCTCTGTTATTGCGACTTGCGCCACATACCATATAATAAGTATCTTCATGCTTCCATACTTTGGGATCACGGAACATATCTGTCGGGATTCCTTCCGGTGCAGTCAGCACCGGATTTCCCTCATATTTTTCAAAATGAATTCCATCTTCACTATATGCAATACACTGCACCTGTTCATACCCATTGCCTTCATTTGTTACACCAGTGTACATCAGAAACAGTTTTCCATCATGTTCAATAGCACTTCCTGAAAAGCAGCCACCTTTTTGATGATTATCATATTTTTCACTAGGAACCAGTGCTAACGGTAAATACTCCCAATGAAGCATGTCATCACTGACTGCATGCCCCCAATGCATACTGTCCCAAAATCCACTATAGGGATTATGCTGGAAAAAGAAATGGTACTTTCCTCTGAAATAAATCAGTCCATTGGGATCATTCAACCATCCTGTCTGCGGCATAAAATGGTAATGCTGACGCATTTTGCCGCTTTTTATCATATCTTTTTTTCTGTCTATCTCAAACTGAGCCTTTTCAATATTCTGTTTCAATAATTCTTTAGACATAGGACTCCTCCATTATTTTTAACCTTTTACAGCTCCAGCTATCATTCCCTGAACAATATATTTTTGAGCTGCAAGAGAAATAATCATTACCGGAAAACTAAACAAAAATGCGCCTGCACACATCGGTCCCAAATCCAGATTGTATGCTGATAAAAATCCAGCCAGACCAACTGTAAATGTCTTTGCATTTGTACTGGTCAGTAATAATGCTACAAGGAAATCATTCCATGCAAGGAACAATGTAAATATAAATGCTGTTGCCAACCCCGGTTTACAAATTGGCAGAATAACTTTCCAAAATGTTTTAAAGCTACTTGCACCATCCACAAATGCCGCCTCATCCAATGTTGTCGGAATACCTTCATAGAAGCTTAACATTGTCCACATTACAAACGGCATATTAATAGCTGCATAAACAATAATCAAAGCAATTTTTGTATCATACAGACCCAAATTACAAATCAGTTCGTAAATCGGAACTACAATACTTGAAGTAGGTATCATCTTCAAACACAAAACCAAAACAACCAATATAATTGATAATTTAGCGCCTGAACGTTGAATCGCATACGCTGCAAGCGAACCCAAAATTAATGCAATCACTGTACTTATCAACGAAACACTCAAACTGTTCCACAAAAATTGAAGTGCATCCATTCTCTCAAGCAGTCCCGTAAAGTTCTCAATAGAGAATGCTTTTGGAAAAAAACTTGGAGGAACTGCAATTACCTCTGAACCCGGTTTAAACGAACAACAAATTACATATATGTACGGAACAAGCCAGAACACTGTAAAGATCACTGATAAACCGATTCCCAGCTTTTTTCCGATTTCACCTTTTCTGTTCACTCTTTTCGCCTCCTATCAAACCCACTAACAATTCTTTTTCTTCGGATTCCATAAACTCTGCATAAACACAAGCGTAAATATTACTAATACTGCAATAAATACCACTGCCATCGCACTTGCATAACCAACATCATTATATCGTGTCAATGTCTTGTAGATAATGATGCTGAGTGTTTCAGAAGAACTATTCGGACCTCCCTCAGTCATCGCCCAGATAATATCAAAAGTTCTGGCGGCATCAATAATTCTTACAGACAATGCGGTCAACAAAACCGGTTTGATAACCGGAAGCTTAATAGCAAACACCTGCTGCAGTAAACTTGCTCCATCCATTTTGGCAGCTTCAAGCATACTGGAATCCAGTCCCTGCAATCCAGCCAATATCATCAACATCATAAACGGTGTTGTGAGCCAGATATCTGCAATGCAACATGCAAGCAATGACCACTTTTCATCTGCAAGCCAAAGAATATCACTGCTGCTTGATAAAATTCCGATTTTTGCCAGTAATTCATTAACAATTCCAAAGCTGGAACTCATCATCAATTTCCATGTAAGACCAGCTACCAATGGTGCTATCATAAGAGGTGCCATCATTAATGAACGGATTATTTTGCTTCCTTTATAATTCAATTCAAAGAACAATGCAAACAATAAACCGATTGCAGTTTCAATACTCACCGCTATTACAATATAAAGTAATGTATTCTTTAACTGTTTTAAAAATCCACCCGCTGTAAAAGCACGAATGTAATTTTCCAGTCCAACAAATGTCTTATCCCCTGTAATTCCAATCTCAAAGAAACTGTCAACTACCATTGTAATAATCGGATATATAAGAAATGCCCCCATAAATATGGCACCTGGCAGAAAGAATAATAATAAGGTTTTTCTTGAAATCAATCTCATTCTATTTACCACCTTTTCTAAGCAAAAAGGAT
Organism: Blautia hansenii DSM 20583; assembly: GCF_002222595.2. Classification (NCBI taxonomy): domain Bacteria; kingdom Bacillati; phylum Bacillota; class Clostridia; order Lachnospirales; family Lachnospiraceae; genus Blautia; species Blautia hansenii. Next base: position 518,290 of record NZ_CP022413.2, on the reverse strand, counting down.
ATTCTTTCTTGATTATCTTTTTAGAATATCCTCTGCTAATCCATTTATTTGCGTTAATTCAGCTATCTTGCAATTGCCTCAATTTCAGCCTTTGCACTTTCCAATGTTTCATTAACATCAGCGCCACCCAGACTGGCTTCTACGACACCAATTAAAACTTCTTCAATCTGAGCCCATGTAGTTACCATAGGTCTGGCCTGTGACTGTTCTGCTCTTAATGTTTCGAGAACTGCTGTTGTATGTTCATTACCAGTTTCTTTTCCGGCCTCTTCATATACAGATGTTCTTCCTGCAATCTTTAATGTAAGATCCATATAATCCGCATTGTGATTATACATATATTCTACATATTTTTTAGCCATCTCTTTGTTTTCAGAACCTTTCATTACACACTCATACCAAGGTCCTGTTGTTGCACCAACACCTGCACTTCCGCCAATCATCGGTGCACATCCAACTTTATCTGCTCCAAGAGCTTCTACTGCTGCTGGATACTGATGACTCCAGTTCAGCTGCATTGCTGTTTTTCCGTTTGTAAAGAGTTCCTGAGACTCTGTGGCTGCTGTAGCAAGTGAATCGTCTGGAGTATAATCAGCAGTTGCGTTCTCTACCATAAAATTCAATGCGTCTACATAAGCCTGATCTGTAATGTTTACATTTCCATCTTTATCAAATACAAGCCCTTCTGCACCAGCCTGACATGCAAAATCAAGGAATGAACATACTGCATCAGAACCGCTTCCGAATACTGTTGTTCCACTCATATCATCTGTTTTCAGTTCTTTTGCAAGTGCCTGATACTCTTCCCATGTCTGCGGAACTTTATCTTCCGGAATAAGATCTTTTCTGTAAATCAACACTTTTGTATTTACCCACATAGGATATCCTAAAAGGCTACCATCAATTGTTCCACTTTCCTGTAGGGTTGGCAGGAAATCACTTGTATCCGCATCATTGATTGCTTCAATTGCATCTGCAAATGCTGCTAACCATACCACATCCATACATGCCACATCATGTGCAACCTGCTTTGCTTTAATCTCTGTAGAAAGTTTGTCATACATTCCTGTATAAGCAACTGCATCAATAATAACTTCACATCCAGTTTCTTCTTCAAAAGATGCTGCTGTTTCTTTTGCAAGTGCCTCTGCCGGCGAACCACTTTCCACCAGTACTGTAATACTGTTTTTATTTTTTGCTTCTTTTTTAGCTCCACACCCCGCTAACATTGTTCCTGCCATTGCTACTGCAAGCACAATACTTAAAATTTTTTTCTTCATTCCTATCTTCCTCCTGTTTTCTTTTTTAATTTCTCTTCGTTACTTTCTAGCTGATGATTCGATTGTATGTCATGAAATTTATAATGTCAATCGTTTTCATGTATTTTTTCACTATTCAGCACTATTCACAATATTTTTTTGTTTAATTTGTATATATTTCATAGCTTATTTCTTTATTTTTACGGTATTTCTTTTCATCAATAAAACTTGTATGAAAATTTTTTCATGAAATTATTTTCATTTATTCTTCCATTTTTCATAATCTTGTGATATAATCAAATTCATAAAGTGAGATATATTTTGTCTCATATCGTATATAACACAAGACTATATTTACCAAATAAGTGAGGTTCTTTTATGAGTAAAGTCAAAATTACAGATATTGCCGAACGGAGCGGTGTTTCCATGACTACCGTTTCCCGTTACTTCAACCATCCTGAGCTCATATCGCAGACAACACAGGATAAAATCAAAACAGCAATTAAAGAATTGAATTACCAGCAGGACAATCTGGCCCGCATTCTGGTAACCGGAGAATCCAATCTGGTTGGGGTTATTTTCCCCCACCTACATTTAAGCTTCTATACAGAATTACTCAATCAACTAATAAAATACGGTAAAGAAAAAGGCTATAATCTAATCGTCTATACTTCCAACGATTCCAGAGAAGAAGAATTACAGCTTATTCAAAATCTAATTTCCTACCGAATCAAAGGACTGATTCTTTTGAGTCATCTTCTTTCCACTCAGGACATTGAAAACCTGCCAGTCCCGGTTATCTCTATTGAACGTGTCGGCGGTAATTTTAAGCAAATTAACAATGATAACTTTACTGGTGGCAAACTTGCCGCAAATCTTTTGATACGTAACAACTGTGAAGTTTTCATTCATATTAATAATGATTTTCGAGAAGACTGGCCATCCTTTAAACGAATCCTGGGATTTGAATATGAGGTAAAAGATCTTTGTTATGAACGGTTTATTGAAAATGATCTCACAGATCCATACCTGCCCAAAGCTACAGAAGCCATGAATAAACTGGTTCAGCATATTACCACAAAATACACCGGTAAAAAAATAGGAGTTTTCTGCTCAAATGACGATATTGCAAGTCTTTTTGAACGTCAGTGCCTCAAAAATAATATTGATATTCCCAACACCATTGAATTGATTGGATACGACAACTCACCTGCATCCAACTATGCCGTTCATCCCATTACCTCTATCGACCAGAATATTTCCCTTATGGCGCAGATTGCAATTCAGTCACTGGAAAACTATATACCATACGAAAGCATGGTACCAGCTTCATTGATTGAAAAAGAAACAACCAGTTAATTTTCTATCATTCAGTCAAATAATATATGTATTACTTACAACAAAGGAGCCAATTCTGTTCATGAACGGCTCCTTTTGAAATATATTTTCTTATCATGTATAAAAATTCTTAAAAAATAAAACAAGGTTCACTGCTAACAACATTCAGTAAAACCTTGTTTTATTCCTCTCCAAAATACAGAATCTCATTTATAAAATTTCTATCTGCCCGTAATCACTGAAATCCTTTGATTTAGCGATCTTTCTTTGACAGCAGACACACCGTCTCAACGGTACTTTCATTGACCCAACAAAGTTCCTGTGTTTCCCTGTCTCCAAAATACACCGGAAAATGGAACTTTATGTGCTTCAGGAATTTGCCATCTGGCTGCTCCTGCTCATAAATATCCACCTGTTCTACAAAACTGTTAAGAAATTCTTTCTTCTCCACGCCTTCAATCTCATCATACAAACGGTATAACCTTGTCTACATATCCTGATATTTCTTCTGTATCTATTCTTGAACCGATTTTATTCAGAATTGTCTATTTTCAGTTGGAACTGCGGCAGACACCGAACAAGGATATGCGCCGATATGAACGCCCTCATATCAACGAAGTCTGGTGTGGAGACAGCAGTGCCGGTCCCCGCCTTACAGATTCGGATGGAAAAAACACCGGGGCTATATCATTACCGGGATCGATGTGTTCTACAATGATAACTTTATCAATCTGATGTCCGTTATGAGAGTAGCCATAGCAAAGTATGGCCGCCCTTGATATGCGGGATTTCCATTCACTGGAAGAGCTGAGGAGAAGTCTGTACGCTTTTGTCCAGCAATACAACCAATCCCACCATTCTTCCCTCCGTGGACTGTCCCCACAGGATCGTTTCTTTTCAGGACCGGAGCAGATACGCCGACTTTCTGAGGAAGACATCCGTCAAAATTTCCTGAGAAGGTGAAATCCGAAGTTATAAGATTTAAATTATCCATTTTCAAAACAAGCCACCGAGCATTATCCCTATGTGGCTTGTTTCATCTATGATTATTTCCATTATAAAGTTTAGGTTTCATGTACAATCGACAGCCCAACTTAACTATCTGCTTTCTACTATTGTATATGTTCCTGATTCAAAATTTACATATAATGTTGCAAATGCACTATTATATTCCCAGCGGATTTCCAGAGACCTCTCCCCTCCGGAGATTGCTACCTCTGCGCCTTCCGAAAATGCCTTATGGGTATTTCGCATGCGGATTAACGCAAGCTGTTTTTGAACCACATCTTTTTTCAACCCTTCCGTAATCTGATCAGTGGAAAGATTTGTCCGGTTGATTTCCTTATGTCCGGATTCTCCCGCGCGCCGCACCGCTTCATGGTCATTTTTTCCGGCAAACAAATCCAGATACCAGACCTGCGGTTTGCCCGGCATAAACATCTGTATAGCACGCGCCAGAAGCATTTTTTCGTCCGACGCCCCCAATGCACTGTAATATGTGGCATTTACCTGATAATACAGATTCTTTTGTCCATGTAAATTTTTGACCATGCCTCCGCGGGATACGATCCGTTCAATCAACGACTGGATTTCCTCTTCCGGAAGCAGCCCCTTTAAGTCCAGAAGCGGGATGCCATCATGACAGCCGAGCATGTTGACCGTGGAGATCTTCTTTTCCACAATCTCCTTCGCCCATGCCGCAAGGTACGTTCCCCGCCGGTTCTCGATCGCATCAATGACCAGTCCCGGCAGGAAAAAGTCATAGGTTGCATAGCCTTTTTCTGCAAGTGTCTCATATATTTTTTCATCATACGCTGCGTGTATCTCCGGCAAAAGCGTAAGTCCCAAAGGTTCTGCCAGCGCATGGATCTTCTGTAAAAGTTCCCACGTTTCCGGATCATTGAGAAAGTTTTTCTTTCCCGGTGCTTTCGGCGCATAGGCAAAGGCATCCAGCCGCACAATCGCCGCGCCGTAAGAGGCTATTTTTTCCAGGGTTTCACGATAAAACTCCCACACTTTTGGTGACTGGATGTTTACATCCATCTGTCCGAGATACTGTCTGCCATGCACTTCCTGATAAAAAGTATTCCAGTACGGCACTTTTTTTCCATTCGGAAATTCCACCATCAGGATCGGCAGCCCGGGTTTGCGGAAAAACATCTGCTTCAGGCAGCTTTCATCCGGCTGGATATAGCCTTCCTCCGTCATGGTTCCATGCCCTTCCCAGAAATGGTTCCAATCGATGAAAAAATCGCGGAACACAGAAGCCTCCCCTTTTTCCACAAGATCCTGAAACTGCGGGGACTGTGCGGAAGCATGGTTTAAAATAAAATCGAGTTTCAGATCGATTCCCATATTCTTTAACTGGTCAAGGCCTTCCCGGTCGGCAAGCTGCTCATTCAGGTCATAGTCGATCACGGAAAATCCCCGGTCGAGATCGGAATGGTACAGGCTCGGCAGAATGTAAAAAGAAGAAAATACATTCTGCAAAGCCTCCGTTTTCAGCAATGTTACGATATCCCCAAGATTTCTTCCAAGACTGTCTGGATATGCATTGAGCATCGGTTTACTGTTCATAAATACTTCCGTCCTTTCCCACGATCAATCCTGCATTTTTGCGCTGCACTTCGAGTTTTTCCTGTTCCAGTTCCACCACACGACAGATAAACGGGCTTGCGGCATTCTCGTCGCGGTTTCTGCGGATGCGCCGCTCCTTTGTCTCCTCCGGGGAACTTTCCAGAAAGACGGATAGATCCACACCATGTAAATCGTCACTGCCTCCGTGCGTCCACTCCAGAAGCAATACAGATATTCCGGAAAAATCGGTTTCTTCTGATGAAATCTCGCCATCTTCCCGTCCCAAATGCCGCAACGTGATCGTATCTTTTCCCTCATGAAATGCCGCAAGCACTTCATTGATCCGGGCGAAATCAATCTCTTTCTTTGTTCCGAGATATCCACGCAGTCCGTCTTCCCCTGCTTCTTTATACACACGCAGCCGTTCTTCGTCGTTGCGTTTTGGAATCCGGTGTGGATAATCATCGCCCGAGAGCAGATAACATCCGGTTCCGTCATTTAAAAAGTACTGCTGCAATGCCGTTGCAAGCGTTGTTTTTCCGGAACCGGAGCCACCGTAAATGCTGATGACCACCCGGTTTTCGGCATTCCCGTCACACCATTTCTGCACTTTTTCATATAATCTTCCCGCCTCTTTCAGTTCGGTAAAGGCAAACTGATACGCCTCATATTCCTCGGTAAACGGCGGAAGCGGAATTCCCGCATGCATCAGTGCCGCACCGGAATACTGTCTGCCGCTTTGTTCTTCCAGATACACAGCATCCGGTTTTAACCCACGCAGGCGGACATAAACGGTCGCCTGATTTGCCTCAGCCATAAGACGCACCACACTTACCAGTGCATGATCCTGTTCCTCTGATACCGACATCCATGCCGCAATTTCATCTGTAAACGGATCAGACAGCCGCCAGTAGGTTCCCTCGTTAATGAGCATTTCGTACTTCTTATACGTTTTGATCTGCTCCCGGATCTGCTGCTTTTCCTCATCGGATAAAAGCGCTGGGTTTAATTCGTAACCGAAGGTTCCCGCCATCGCCGTCACCCCGCGGGTGTGGAAACTTGTCACCCGTCCGGTCTGGTGGTTCGGCACCGCCGAAACGTGCGCTCCCATCGCGGAAACCGGATAGAAAAACGACGTTCCGTACTGGATTCTTGTGCGGTTAATCGCATCGGTATTGTCACTGCACCAGATCTGTTGGGAATAATAAAGTATTCCTGCGTCAAATCTGCCGCCGCCACCGCTGCATCCTTCCAGCAAAAGATCCGGATACCGGCTGCACAAACGCTCCATAAAATCATAGACACCAAGGACGTAATCATGGGAAAGATTTCCGGCATAGACATCTGCCATACTGCGGTTCATATCCCACTTGACATAATCAATTTTTCCCTGATCCAGCACGGCACAAATCTGATCAAATACACAGTCGCGCACTTCTTTTCTGGAAAAATCAAGCAGTAACTGGTTTCTCGAGCGCACCGGCTTTTTCCCCGGAATCTGAATTGCCCAGTCTGGATGTGCCCGGTAAAGGTCGCTGTCTTCATTGACCATCTCCGGCTCAATCCAAATACCAAATTTCACCCCCTGATTATGCACACGGGTAATAAGCTCTGCCAGGCTTCCCCCCAGTTTCTTTTCATTGACCTGCCAGTCCCCAAGGGAAGAATTATCATCGTTTCTTTTCCCAAACCAGCCGTCATCCATCACTACCATATCAATTCCAAGGGAAGCAGCTTCTTTTGCCAGATCCACGATCGTATCTCCCGTAAAATCGAAATATGCTGCCTCCCAGCTGTTAATCAGCACCGGACGCTGCATATGGACATATTTGCTGCGGCACACATGGTTGCGGATGCAGTTATGATATTGCTGCGACAGTGCAGACAATCCGTCTGCCGAATAAGACAAAATGACTTCCGGTACCGTAAAGGTTTCTCCTTCCGCAAGCGGATAGGAAAACAGTTCTTCATTTAATCCGAGAAGCAGGCGCGTCTGGTTGAACTGATCTTTTTCTGCCTCACAGGAGAAATTTCCGCTGTATACAAACAGCATTCCATAGCAGCTGCCTGCGGTCTCTGTTGTTCCTTTTTCTGCCAAAATCACTGCCGGATTATACTGATGGCTGGACGTTCCCCTGCGGCTGCCAAACGCAATGGTTCCATGCCCCAGCGGCGTACGCTCCAGATTGCGCTCCATGGCATGCTTTCCATAAAACCGCAGGACATCAAAATCTCCCTGTACAAAATCCAGACAGGCTGCCGCTGCCTTTTCGATCGTAATCTGCCCAGTTCCCGTATTTTTAATCTGGACGCTCCTTGTAATGACATCGTTTTCTTCCAAAACACCATACAGCAGATGAACTTCAACCTGTGCGTTTTCGTCTGCAAGGACAATTTCCAGTGTCTGTGCTTCCTCTTTGTCTGCCCAGACAGCCGGAAGTCCCTGTAACTGGTATTTGCCGCTTCGGATCTCATAACTTTTAAAAAGCAGCTCTGCGCTTTCCACCCCTTTTTCATTTTTGATATTCAGCGCAATATTGCGGTAATCCCCAGTTCCAATGGAAGGATACTCCTGTGGCAGCGCATCCAGCGAATAGGTGCGGTCCATGCCCACTGCATAAGGATTTCCGGAAAATCCACGGTCTGCATAGGTTAAAACATAATCCATGGGGCTGTTTGTTTTAGCTCCATAGTACAGATGCAGCAGATATCCCAGTGGATCGACCTGCATCTGATAAGTTGTATGCACCGTATGCAGGTTAAATATTCTTTTATTTGGATTGTATATAATTGCCATAGAAGTCACCTCGTTTTATTTTTATCCTTTGACTGCACCGTTTGCCACACCGTTTAAAATCTGTTTCTGACAAATCACATAGAAAATAAGGATTGGAATCAGTGCCATAATATAGGAAGCAAATGCCAGATTGTAATTGGTTCCAAACTGTGTCTGGAAATTAAGCTGTGCAAGCGGCAACGTATTCTGTCCGGTTCCAGACATAATCACAAGCGGTGTCATAACATCATTCCACGTTCCAAGAGCTGTCAGGATTGCAACTGTTGCATGCATTGGCATCATCATTGGAAAGACCACTTTCCAGTAAGTAGTCCATGTGCTTGCTCCGTCAATATCTGCCGCCTCTTCCAGCGCTATCGGAATATTTTTTAAGTACCCACTGTAAAGAAGGACGTTCATTGGCATATAAAATACCAGATACAACAGAATGACACCCGCGCGGTTTCCAAGTCCCATATGCGCCGTCTGCTTTACCAGAGGCATCATTAAGATGGAAAACGGAACAAACATTCCGCTGACAATATACAGATAGATAAATCGGAAACTTTTTCTTCTTGCCATGCCGCGTCCGATCACGTAGCCTGCAATTGAGTGGATCAGGATTGCCAGTACGATTGTTACCAGTGTGATCAGTAAACTGTTTCCAAGAGAGTGCCAGAAATCGGTCACTTCCATTGCCTGACGGAAATTTTCAAAACTCCACTGTTTCGGGAAAGAAAGTGCACCCGCCACATCGTTTGTCATCTCACTCGGTTTCTTAAACGCAATAATCACTGCCATATACAGCGGAAAAAATACCGTAACCGTCCCCAAAATCAGAACAATCGTAAGTACCCAGTTTGTTTTCTTTTTTTCTTTCATCATAGCTGCTCCTCCTTCCTATTCATGACTGTCATCTGGAAAAGTGAAATCGCCACGATCACAATAAAGAAAATGACTGCATTTGCACTCTGGAATCCAAACTGTCCGCCATCCATACCATTTTTATAAATCAGATAAGAGATGGATTCGGTGCTCTGTGCCGGACCTCCCTTGGTCAATGACATGATCTGGTCGAATACCATGAGGAAATTCTTTGTGCTCAGTACCAGATTAATCGTCACAAACGGCATTACCAGTGGAAATGTTACTTTCCAGAACTGCTTCCATTTACTGGCTCCGTCAAGCATGCTCGCCTCGTAGACTTCCTCCGGTACAGTCTGCAGACCGGAAATATAGATGATGGTATTCATGGCAACTGCCTGCCATACACCAACAATCAGCACACCAATCCATGCGTATTTTTCACTTGCAAGAATACTGTTCTGTAAAAATCCAATATGGAACACATTTCCCACAGTTGGAAGAATGTAAGTAAAAATAAAACTGAAAATATAGCCGATGACAAGTCCTCCTAAAATATTCGGTACAAAATAAATACCGCGCAGTGCACTTTTAAAACGGATTGCACTGTTTAATCCAACTGCCATGATCAGACTTAGCACATTTACCAGTACAGTTCCCGCCAGTGCATATTTAAACGTAAACAAATAGCTTTTTCCCACGCGGGAATCCGTAAACAGATCTGCATAGTTCCGGAACCCGACATAATCGTAAGTTCCGTATCCTTTATAATTGGTAAAACTGTAAATCACACCTTTGATCATTGGAAGTGTATTGAATGCAAAAAATAGGATTACAACCGGTATGATAACCGCCCAGAATGTTTTGTCCCTGTTTGACATTTTCTTTTTCATTGTGCATCCCCCTGTTCTTTCTGATAATCCTGTACTTTCCGAATCAGATCCCGGTTGTAGCGCTTCCAGTCGGAATCAAATTTTTTCAAAAACTTTTCCTGTGCATTGTCGCTTGTATCCAGCAGGAACGTCTGGATCATGGCATCCACACTCATCTCACTCGGATAATGGTGATCCTGATAATCTGCCATGCGGTTGTTTTCAATGTAAGGACGCATATCCTCGAGTGTTTCCGGAATTGCGAAATCCCCATCCTTGCAGGCAATTCCGCCCTGATCATCCAGATAAATCTGAATGGTTTCATCTTCATACAGATATTTTAAAACTTCATATGCTGCTTCTTTGTTTTTGCATGCTTTCATCACAGAAAACTGTAAATCAATTCCTGAATTTAATACATTGTCTGATTCCTCATCATTTGCAGGAAATGTAAAAGAGCCGATATTCATATCCGGATTGACCGATTTGATCTGCGGGATTGCATAGCTTCCGATTGGATACATGGCAGATTCCCCGCGGGCAAATGCTGTACAGGCATCGTTATAACCATATGCATACGGATTTTTTTCGGCGTAATCCAAAAGCGCACGCATCTTTTCTGCTACCGGTCCATACGTATCGGAAAATGTGGTATTTCCCATATTTACCTGATTGCAGGTATCCGAATCGGTAAGTCCGACTGCCAGCGCATTCCACGGAGCCAGACAGGTCCAGGTATCTTTAAAGCCCAGATACAGCGGAAGTGTTCCGCTCTGTTTTATTTCATCACACAGTGTGGTAAATTCCTGCCAGGTGGTCGGAACTTTCCAGGCATTTTCCTCAAACAGATCTTTGTTATATAAAATTCCTGCCGCGTTTGCCACATATGGAAGTGCATACGTGCCATCCTTTGGAATAAACTCCAGTTCCTTATCCATATCCAGATATGCCTGTTTTACGGTCTGGACTTCATCCAGATCGGAAATATCATCAAACAGATCTGCATCTAAAAAGTTGGAATAGTTGATGTCTCCTCCGATTGCGATGATATCCGGATAATCCTCCCGGATAAAACGTGTCTTTAAAATGGTCATTGCTTCGTTTGGAGATGAAATCGTCAGATGGATGTCATCATGTGTTTCATTGAACCGCTTTTCAATCTTTTCAAATGCCTTAACTGCTTCCGGTTTGTAGGAAACCACTTCGATTTCTGTTTTCCCGTCTGCCCTTTTTTCACTTCCGCATCCAGCAAGACCCGTCATACACATGCCAAATGCAAGCACCGCCGCAACACTGCGGAAAATATTTCTTTTTGCCATATTCCTCTCTCCTTTTTTTGCAATATATCCGTTTACCTTTTTGATAATCTGATTATAACATACCTTTATGCATCCTTAAATATCTATATTTTTTCAGTTTTATACCGAAATGCAATATTTTATGCTATAATAGATATTGATGTCGCATTTTGGTATATAAGGAGTATTTTATGAGCAATACATTTTTTAATATTTTTCCAAATGAAAATTTTATCGATCTGTGCATGTATCAGTTTGGATATGAACAGTGTGATCCCGGCCATTCATTCGGGCCTGCAACACGCAACCACTACCTGTTTCACTACGTTCTTTCCGGAACCGGAACACTCATGGCAAACAATTCCAAAGGAGAAACACGGACCTATTCTGTAAAAAGCGGACAGGGGTTTATGATTTTTCCCGGCCAGATCAACACTTACATTGCCGATGAACAGCTTCCGTGGAAATATATGTGGATTGAATTTGACGGATTACGTGTAAAAGAGGCTTTAAGTGTCACAGATTTGTGCAAAGACGCGCCCGTTTATCATTCCCACTCCAAAGAATTGCGGGAAAAACTTGCCGATGAAATGCTTTATATTGTCAATCATCCACAGGAATCTTCCTTCCATCTCATCGGGCATCTGTATCTGTTTTTAGACTATCTGCTGCAGTCAGCAAAATCGACAAAGCTGGTCTCCAGCGGACGCATGAGTGATTATTACATAAAAGAAGCAATCAATTATATTGAACAGAATTTTCAGAATAATATTTCGATTGAAGATATCGCTGCGGTATGCGGCATCAACCGGAGTTATTTCGGAAAAATCTTCCGCAACTCGATCGGCCGCTCCCCGCAGGAATTTCTTATGAACTACCGCATGGTAAAGGCTACGGAATTATTAAAGCTGACTTCCTTATCCATTGCAGATGTCGGCTCTGCTGTCGGATACGAAAATCAGCTTCATTTTTCCCGTGCTTTTAAAAATATTTATGGTGTTTCTCCGCGAGAATGGAAAAACCAGAACAAGTAACAATAGATAGGATAAAGTAAACGCAAAATAGCGAGTACCTGTTCAAAATCATCCGATGTGAGATAATAGACTCATCACTACAAAGTCCAAATAGTTTAGTACTCAACTTTTTTGACTTTGCTACAAGAGGTGAGTTATGAAATCTCATACAAGTTTAGTTGCACAGCAAACCCGTTTGAGTGAATGGACTGACATGGTCAGGGACTGCCAAAACCGTCCGCAAGGAATGAAAATCGATAAATGGTGTCAGCAAAAGCAAGTTATTACTGGAGACTCCGGAAAGTTCGTGAGGCTTATCTGAAAACAGCGGATCATACACAAACATTTGTAGAAGTTCCCTCTTCTGCAGTCCAGCCGGTAAATATGGCAGCGGAGTATAAAATCATTGCCTTGATTAGAGGCAGAAACAATCTCACTCCGGAAATTACCGAACAGGCATCTGATTCATTTCTAAAAACACTTTTGGGAGTGCTCGGCAATGCTCAATGATGGCTCCGGGTTCAAAAAAGTATATCTGGCGACTGGATTTACGGATCTGCGCAAAGGGATCGATGGCTTTGCCATAGGCTTGTCCTCCTTTTCGAATTCATGCGAAAACGAAGGACAAGCGGCGGACTCCGGCAGCGGCATAAAGTTCTGGCGGAACGCAAAAAAGCGCCTGCATAGACATAAAAGTCTACACAGACGCTTAATTCGTATTTTTCATGTTCTAATTGTTCCTCTTGTTGTCCGGAATATCCCAATTGCAGGGAGTCGCTTTTTTTAAGTGATCACCATTACACAGATATCCGGTTTCAATAAATAGTGCTGCTTCGGATCAGCAGCATAGTTTCCCCACACATAAAAACACGCCTCCTTGCTCAAACGGAACTTGAAGGGAAACAGGTATGGGCGTGTCTTTGTTTACAATTAGATCGGCTTCCATCAAAAGTTGCAATAGTTTATTTTTGGGCTTGTCATAATCATGATAGCAATTCACCAGTTCAATGATTTTCGGAACATACGACGGAAGATAATTGGCCTTGCGAGATGTCACTCTGCCAGAGATTGCAGAAGTTATGACTCCCATGTATTGGAAAGGTATAACATATTGATATATAACAGCTTGAGAGATTTTTGAAGGACACTTAAAAGTATTTTTTTGATAAAATAGATCATCAGAAAACATACAATGAATCATTCATACTCTCTATTGAAACATCAAGCTATCTTTTAATAAAAATTGATTCTTGCTGTACTCAATAATTCCGTCTTTTTGCATTTTTGAAAGCTCGTTACACATGGTACTGCGGTCCACATTCAGATAATCAGCTAACTGTTGGCGGTTGTAGGGGATCAGGAAAGAATTGCTCCCGGCGCGTTTGGCGCATTCCGAAAAATAGGACATCAACCGCCCCCGAATGGATTTGGAACTGGTATGCTGGATTCTTTGAGAAAGCTGAAGGTTTCTGTGAGCGCAGACAGTCAGCAGATTTCGGACAAGTCTTGTGTGGAATGGACAGGCATTGGTACAAGTAGTCAGGACACGCCCCACATTCATAAACAATATGGATGTATCCTCCGCAGCGGACACCGTAACCAACATCGGCTCCCCCGGAATGCAGGCATACACCTCGGCGAATACAGAGCCGGGCGCAACATGACCCAAAATACTGGTATTGCCCCAGATATCGTTGCAGGAGATCACCGCCAGGCCGGACAGCAAGATCCCGATATTTTCCGTGATGTTTCCTTCTGAAAGGATTACCTCTCCTTTTTGAAAACTACGCGTTGTGGCATTCAGGCAACCCAAAAGAGATGTAATCTCTGCTTCTTCCAGTCCTCGAAACAGTTGTGTATTGGATAAATTCATATTTTTCACTCCTTGTTGTTATAACAACAGACTTTCATTTCATATTATAGTATACTAAATCCAGAAACGCAAGAGAAAGGAGGAAGCAAACATGATTCGGAAAATTATTCAGATAGACGAAGAAAAGTGCAATGGATGTGGGGCCTGCGCCGAAGCCTGCCATGAAGAGGCTATCGGCATGGTAAACGGGAAGGCAAAACTCCTGCGGGACGATTATTGCGATGGTCTGGGCGATTGCCTGCCCACCTGCCCCACCGGTGCGATTTCCTTTGTGGAACGGGAAGCTGCTGCCTATGACGAAAAGGCTGTGCAGGAAAATATGAGAAAAAAGAACAGAATGAATTCTCCTTCCGTTGGTGTTCATGCGGGTTGCCCGGGCAGCCGAATGCAGCGAATCCAGCATTCGCAGGAATCTGCTCCTTCTGCCCCGATGCAGGCTGAGTTACAGTTGAGGCAGTGGCCCTGCCAAATTAAACTGGTCCCAGTAGGTGCCCCCTATTTTGAAGGAGCCAAGTTGCTGATTGCGGCAGATTGCAGCGCATATGCCTATGCCAGAATGCACGAGGATTTTATGCGTGGGAAGGTTACGCTGATTGGCTGTCCCAAGCTGGACAACGTGGATTACAGCGAAAAGCTGACGCAGATTATCCAAAACAACAATATCCAGAGCGTGACCATTGTGCAGATGGAAGTTCCCTGCTGCGGCGGACTGGAGTTAGCTGCTAAAAAAGCATTGCAGGCAAGCGGAAAATTCATTCCCTGGCAGGTAGTCACTATCTCGATTGATGGAAAGATTCTGGAATAACCTCTGATTCGGTTCTTCAGTTTTTGGAATATATCCGACAGACAAAAACAAATTGACAGAGGGAAGTGATTTTATGAAAATAAAAGTAGATCAGAATCTCTGCATTGGCTGCGGGCTTTGCTGTGGGATCTGCAACGAAGTTTTTCGTATGAATGAGCACGAGAAGGCGGAAGCATACCAACCAGCAAACGATGACAATCAAAGCGCCGTGCAGGATGCAATTGATTCGTGTCCTGTGTCTGCAATCGCTTGGGAAGATTAATTCAAGCGCATCTATATACTTTTTTGATTGAAAAGTAACTACATCATTTCAAATTTTAAAAGTTTTTAGGAGGTCTATTATGGAACAAAAAATGTTTTGCTATCAGTGTCAGGAAACCGCCGGGTGCAAAGGTTGCACCATGTCCGGTGTATGCGGGAAGAAGCCTGATGTGGCAGCTATGCAGGATCTGCTGGTCTATGTCACAAAAGGGATTTCAGCTGTTACAACTGCACTGCGTCAGGAAGGGAAGCAGGTATCTGCGGAAATCAATCACTTGATTACCCTGAATCTGTTCACCACCATCACCAATGCAAATTTTGACAAAGAGAACATTGAGGCAATAATCCGCGCCACACTGATTGAAAAAGATGTGCTGTTGGCGCAGATTGCCGATCCTTCCGGTCTGCCCAAAGCGGCAAAATGGAATGGCTCTGGCAATTGGGAAGAAAAAGCCGCAACTGTCGGTGTTCTTTCTACTGAAAATGAGGATATCCGTTCTCTGCGAGAACTGATTACCTACGGTCTGAAGGGATTGTCCGCATACTCCAAACACGCAAACGTTCTACTGAAGGATGATGAGGAGGTCGATGCCTTCCTTCAGCGGGCGCTGGCAGCTACACTGGATGACAATCTCAGCGTAGAAGAATTGATTGCTCTGACAATGGAAACCGGAAAACACGGCGTATCCGGTATGGCTCTGCTGGACAAGGCCAACACGGAAGCCTATGGAAATCCTGAAATTACGAAAGTAAATATTGGCGTTGGGACAAATCGCGGTATTCTGGTTTCCGGTCACGACCTGCGGGATTTGGAAATGCTGCTGGAGCAGACACAGGGAACCGGCGTGGATGTTTATACCCATTCCGAGATGCTCCCTGCCCACTATTACCCGGCATTCAAAAAGTATCCCAACTTTATCGGCAACTACGGCAATGCGTGGTGGAAGCAGAAGGAGGAATTTGAATCCTTCAACGGTCCTATCCTGATGACCACCAACTGCATCGTGCCTCCTAAAGACAGCTACAAAGACAGACTCTACACTACTGGCGCAGCAGGATATCCGGGATGTACCCATATTTCAGGGGAAATCGGGGAGCAGAAGGATTTTTCCGTTATCATTGAACACGCCAAAAGATGCGCTACACCTACCGAAATTGAAACAGGAGAGCTGATCGGCGGATTTGCACACGCGCAGGTTCTGGCTCTGGCGGATCAAGTGGTCGATGCGGTAAAAAGCGGCGCGATCAAAAAGTTCGTTGTGATGGCGGGCTGTGACGGCCGTGCCAAGAGCCGGGAATACTATACCGAATTTGCCAAGGCACTGCCGAAAGATGCTGTGATCTTGACAGCCGGATGCGCGAAATACAAATACAACAAACTGCCTTTGGGCGACATCAACGGCATTCCTCGTGTTCTGGACGCCGGGCAGTGCAACGATTCGTATTCTCTGGCTGTCATTGCTTTGAAGCTCAAGGAAGTTTTCGGTCTGGACGATATCAACGACCTGCCCATCGCCTACAACATTGCGTGGTATGAGCAGAAGGCTGTCATCGTTCTGCTGGCGCTTCTGTATCTTGGCGTGAAGAATATCCATCTCGGTCCCACTCTCCCGGCATTCCTCAGCCCCAATGTGGCAAAAGTTTTGGTCGAGAACTTTGGTATTGCGGGAATTAGCACAGTAGAAGAAGATCTGAAATTCTTTTTTTAAACTCATGCATAAATAAAAAAGACAACTTTGCTTCTGTAAAATCAGAATAGCAAAGTTGTCTTTTTATTTTTTTACATTTGTTAAATATGGTGTTACTTTATATGGCACCTTTTTTCATATTTCGTGTTATTCACGAACTCGCAGAACGTTCACGCCTCGATACCTGAACTGTAAAATGGTATTGGAGGTGAACTGATAGTGGCTGAAACAGAAAAAATGGATATTTCCTACATCGGGCCTATCTTCAAAAAATACCGTGTAGATGCAAATCGAACACAGGAAGAGGTTGCGGAAAAAGTGGAAATTACCGCCCGCTTCCTTATGGCTTTAGAGAACGAGGAAAAGCGTCCAAGCATCGATATTCATTTGCGTCAGTATATGCGACTGAACGACCGTGATAAATCTGTTATCCGCACAGCAATTCAGGAGATGCTGAACAACAGATAAGAGACTGCCACCTTTCACGGAAGGTGGTTCTTTTTCTCTGTCTATTAGGATTTCTTCAGGTGATCCCTTCTGGATACGCCGCAGTGACATAATCCATACGCCACCAAGAGGACAGATGTAGTTCCTTTGCGATGGTACCAATCGCTGGATAGCATTGTCCCTGTGCATTGCTCCGGTCTTTCAAATACATATTTCGGAGGTATTCTTACAAACATATGTATATGATCTGGGCACGCTTCTGCTTCTATTATTTCAATCCCTTTTCTCTTACATAGTTCACTTAAGATATGTCCAATATCTGCTCGTATCTGTTTATAAATAACTTTTCTTCTATATTTTGGTGCAAATACAATATGGTACTTACATTCCCACTTCGTATGTGCTAAACTATTTTTGTCCATTAGGATAACCTTCTTTGTATAATTTTGTGCGGTTGGCGAACCTACACTTATTATACAACAGGAGGTTTTTTACTTGAAGCTAAAGCTATCTGGGAACACACCTGCATAGCAGGTGGTTTATTGGTTTTCTTTGCCCCATTTTTTGCTCGATTTACGCTCAAAAACCACAACATTTTATGGTATAACCGTCCTATTTCCTCTTATCACCACAATACATCATCAGAACAACCGTCTCCACATGCACACTTCCCGGAAACATATCGCACACAGCCACTTTCTCCACCTGATACTCCTTCTCACACAGCACCTTCAAATCCCTCGCCAGTGTAGCAGAGTCACAGCTTACATACACAATTCTCTCCGGCTTCATAGACAACATGGTTTCAATCAGAGCTCCATCACAACCTTTTCTTGGCGGGTCCACTACAATCACATCTGCATATACACCATCTTCTTTATATTTTGCAGGCAAAACTTCTTCTGCCTTACCCACAAAAAATTCCGCATTTTCAATGCCGTTAATCTCTGCATTTTTTCTTGCATCTTCAATCGCCGCCGGAACAATTTCCACACCATAAACTTTTTTCGCTTTCTGTGCCAAAAACAGAGAAATTGTACCAATTCCACAGTATAAATCCCAGACCGTTTCCTTGCCTGTAAGTCCTGCGTATTTCAACGCTGTCCCATAAAGTTTTTCTGTCTGCACAGGATTTACCTGATAAAATGAAAGAGGAGAAATCTGATATTTTACCTCTCCAATATAGTCTGTAATATAATCTTTCCCCCATAAAGGTAAAATTTCATTTCCTAAAATCACATTGTTACGCTTTGTATTTACATTTAAGGTAATGCTTGTCATTCCGGAAATATCTTTCAGTTTCTCTACCAGTCCTGCCGCATTTGGAATTTTCCTTCCATTTATAATAATACAAACCATAATTTCCTTTGTTTTAAATCCATACCGGATTAAAATATGGCGAACAAGCCCTTTACCGGTAACTTCATCATAAGGCTCAACATGATTTTCTCTCATGTAATCCAGCACTGCATTTAAAATTTCTTCGTTTACCTCAACTCCCAAATAACAGTTAGTATTCGGAATAATAGAGTGGGTTCTTCCTGCATAAAATCCTGTAATCAGATTTCCTTCCTTATCTTTCCCTACCGGAAACTGTGCCTTGTTTCGATAGCGCCATGGATTTTCCATTCCTATTACTTTTTCGACTGGAATATCAGAAAATCCGCCTATCCTCTCCAGATTTCCTACCACTTTATTTTTCTTAAATTCCAACTGTTTTTCATAAGTTAAAAACTGTAACTGGCAGCCTCCACAGGCTCTTGCCACAGAACATTTCGGCTCTGTTCTGTCTTTGGAAGCCTCTAACACACGTACAAGCCTTGCATACCCATAATTTTTCTTCATTTTCATAATTTTAGCTTCTACCACATCACCAATTACTGTGTCTTTAATAAACAGAGTATAACCCTCTGCCTTTCCAATTCCTTCGCCGTCATGCCCCATATCTTCGATTTTTACTGTTACCAAATCATTCTTTTTAAATTCCATAAACTCTCCTATCTGAAAAGAAGGAGTTGCTGCATGAAAAACTCCATGCAACAGCTCCGCTTTAAAATTACTCGCAACTTGATTTTCTAAAATTAGACTCGAATAACCGATTATATCCCAGCCATTCCTTCTGGTTTGGCGCTGCTGCAAAAATTTCTGTCAAAGTTTCCATTTTTGCGTCTGTATTATCTGCCATATTAAGAGCAACTGCTTCTGCAAGTGCCGGTTTTTTCGGTGAACCATATTCCAGCTCCCCATGATGCGCCAGAATGCAATGCTTTAATTCACTTTCCAGCTTATAAGGAAATCCCGGAATTTCCTTTGCCTTATCATGAATCATCTCTGCACCAATCATAATATGCCCTAAAAGCTGTCCGTCATCTGTGTAATCATTCATAGGAAATGCACTGAGTTCTTTTGTCTTTCCAATATCATGAAGAAGGGCTGCAGTAATGAGCAAATCTTTATTTAAAATACTATAAGTTCCACAGTAATAAAGACACAGATTTGCCACACTGACGGTATGCTCCAAAAGTCCACCTATAAAACCATGATGTACACTTTTGGCTGCTGAATTTCCTTTAAAAGTTTTAACAAATCCAGCATCTTCCTTAAAAAATGCTAACAGCAACTGATGAAAATACGGATTTTTTATCTGATTAATCATTCCCAAAAGTTCCTGATACATTGTCTCAATATCTTTATTACTAACAGGAAGATAATTTCCCGGTTCATATTCTCCCTCAGAAGCTTTTCTGACTCTTTTAATACTCACCTGAAGATTTCCCTGAAAACTGGTAACATCTCCCACTACATCAATATAATCTAAAGCATCAAACTCATCAATCCCAAGAGAATTTGGCTCCCAGATTTTTGCATCAATCGTTCCTGTCTTATCCTGTAAAATCACATTTTCATAAGATTTTCCATTCTTTGTCACTGCTGCCTGTTTATGTTTGCATAAATAAATCCCTGAAAGTTTTTCTCCTTCATGAAGTTCGCTGATAAATCTCATTTTCCTATCCTTCCTATCTCGCCTGCAGCGTCACATCAAAGTCCACTTCTACATATCCCTCTGTTCCCTGACGCATGGCTTTTACTTTAATTGTCTGTCCTGCTTTACAGAATTTCAGCTGATGCCGGTAACCTTTTACAGTTTCTATTTTTTCACCATTCAGCTCTATAATTACATCGCCATTTTGAATTCCCACCTGCATTGCCGGAGAATCTACCTCTACCTGTTCTACAAAAACACCAATCGGTATCCCTTTCTTTTCAGAAATATCCTTGGTAATACTTTTACCTGTGATGCCCAAATAAACAATATCTTTTGTTTCATCGGACAAAATCTGTATCATCTCTTTTACTTCCGAAACGCCAAGTCCGGTTACAAGATTTTGCGTATCTTCTCTGGCAAAAGACTGCGCAATCAAACCAATCACTTCGCCTTCTAAATTCAACAAAACGCCGCTTCCCAGACTGCTGCCTGCAATATCTGTAGTCAAAAGACTATATTCTGCATCTGTTTTTGATATAGTATTACAGGTTGATGTAATAATTCCATATCCAACAGAGTCACTATACCCCATAGGGCTTCCAATTGCAAGAACAGGTTTGCCTTGTTCTACTGCATAGGACTCTCCCAATGGTGCTATAGTAATTACTTCTTTTGTCTCAGCTGAAATCCCTGCTTTGGGAACTTTTAAAATAGCAAATCCTGTATTGGTATCACCTTTTAAAAATCTGGCATCTGTAACTGTCCCATCATAAAACACAACCTGTATTCTGTCTACGTTTTCTACAATTCTGTATTCTGTCAGTACAAAAAGCTCCTGTCCACTTTCTGCCACCAGCAAACCTGAAATTTCACTTTCATAAGGTGTCTGAAACCATTCTTCATCATTTTTACTTCCTCTTACTCTTACCATAGATTTTTTAGCTTCTTGGGCAGTGGCAAAAACGTCTGCAAACAATTTCTGATACTTCTCTGGTGTAAGTTCTTCTTCTGCAGCCGGTTGCGAACCAGCTTCGGAGCTTTGTTCTTCTGGTATATTATTTTTTGTGTTTTCCTCGCTGTTCTCTGTATCAGATGGAAACTGTATTTGTGACTGTTCTTGTTTTCCCTCTATGTTTTTTCTAATTTCCGGGGCTGCCAATAATAAAACTGCCGATGCTGCCAGTCCAAAAAGTCCCCCGGATGCCAAAATCCTAAGAATATGTTTCATTATTTTCTTTTTATCAATGGGTTTTTCTTTGATCGTTTCTTTTAGAAATTCATAAGATTTTTCTTTTTTCTTTTGCTCCATGTCACTCACTCCACATAAAACTATATTTTATTATAACAAAAGTTTATGAACTTTTCATGAAGATTACACAAAAAATTCTAATACTGTCCCTTTTCTTTCTTCTTATTTTAATGTAAAATAGGACATAACTTCCTATTTTTTCTAATAGAGATGTTTTATCAACTATAATGGAATTTAAATAAGGTGATTTTTATGAATGAAAAAGCTTTAAAAACTTTAGAATATAGTAAAATTATTCAAATGCTGGAAAACTTTGCCACATCTTCCTGTGGAAAAGATTTGTGCCGAAATCTTACCCCTTTGGATAATTTAAATGAAATTGAAATTATGCAGCAAGAAACTGCTGATGCATTAGCAAGAATTTATCAAAAGGGTTCTCTTTCCTTTGGGGGAGTAAAAGATATCAGAGGTTCCTTAAAACGTCTGGAAATCGGCAGTACCTTAGGAACAGGAGAACTGTTATCCCTTTGCAGCCTTTTAGAAAATACAAATCGTGCGAAAGCCTATGCAAGACGAGAAAATGCAGAAGAAAAGCAAGACTCCTTAGATGGTATGTTTGAAATTCTTCAGCCTCTGACACCACTGGCTTTGGAAATCCGCCGCTGTATTTTGTCAGAAGAAGAAATTGCAGATGATGCCAGCGCCGGCTTAAAGCAAATCCGCCGTTCTATGAAGAATACCAATGATAAAATTCACAGTCAGCTATCTTCTTATGTCAGTGGTTCTGCCAGAACTTATTTACAAGATGCTGTTGTTACCATGCGAAACGGTCGCTACTGTATTCCTGTAAAAGCAGAGCACAAAGGACATGTTCCCGGTATGATTCACGACCAGTCTTCTACAGGCTCCACTGTTTTTGTAGAACCTATGGCTATTGTAAAGCTAAATAATGATTTAAGAGAATTGGAAGTAAAGGAACAGGCTGAAATTGAAATTATTCTTTCTAATCTAAGCCAATATGCCGCTGAAAATCTGGAAGCTATTGAAGATAATTTAAAAGTCATGACACAGCTTGACTTTATTTTTGCCAGAGCTCTTTTGGCAAAAGCACAGAATGCTACAGAGCCACGCTTTAACACAAAAGGAATTATTGATTTAAAGAAAGCTCGCCATCCTCTGATTGACAAGCACAAAGTCGTGCCTATTGATGTTCGTCTGGGCGAAGATTTTGATCTTCTTGTTGTAACAGGTCCTAATACCGGCGGTAAAACTGTTTCCTTAAAAACAATCGGTCTTTTAACTCTCATGGGACAGTCAGGACTTCATATTCCTGCTTTTGACAATTCACGCCTCAGCATTTTTAAAGAAGTTTACGCTGATATCGGTGATGAACAAAGTATTGAACAGTCTCTCAGTACCTTTTCTTCTCACATGACAAATGTAGTACGTTTTATTGAAAAAGCAGACCGTGACTCCCTGGTTCTCTTTGATGAGTTAGGTGCAGGAACAGACCCTACCGAAGGCGCTGCGCTTGCCATTGCTATTTTATCTCATCTTCATGCACAGGGAATACGCACTATGGCAACCACTCACTACAGTGAGTTAAAAGTATATGCACTCTCTACTCATGGAGTTGAAAATGCTTCCTGTGAATTTGACGTAGAAACTCTGCGTCCTACTTATCGTCTGCTTATCGGTATTCCGGGAAAAAGTAATGCCTTTGCCATTTCCGGCAAGCTGGGGCTGCCTTCTTATATTATTGATAAGGCAAAAGAGCAAATCAGTCAGGAGGATGAGTCCTTTGAAGATGTTCTATCAACTTTGGAGCAAAGCCGAAAAACCATCGAAGCCGAAGAAGCCGAAATTGCCCGTTATAAAACAGAAATTGAAAGTCTGAAAAAACAATTAGAAGAAAAACAGGATAAACTTGAGCAGCGAAAGGAACGTATCCTCCGTGATGCCAATGAAGAAGCACATCGTATTTTGCGAGAGGCAAAAGAATATGCAGACCAAACCATGAAAATTTTCAACAAAGCCGGAAAAGAGTCTATGTCTGCAAAAGAATTAGAGCAAAAACGTTCTGAACTTCGTAAAAAAATGGATCAGACAGGCAAAAAAATGGCTCTTAAAACACCGGAAAAGAAAAAGTCTACACTTACTGCCAAGGATATTTCTCTGGGAGATGCTGTAAAAGTATTAAGTCTGAATGTTAAAGGAACCATAAGCTCTAAACCGGATGCAAAAGGAATGGTTTTTGTACAAATGGGAATTCTTCGTTCCAAAGTACATTTATCAGATTTGCAATTAATTGATGAACCGGTTATTACCGCACCATCATTACAGCGTACCGGTGCAGGTAAAATACGAATGAGCAAATCTGCTTCTATCCGCACAGAAATCAACCTTCTGGGAAAAACCGTAGACGAGGCTATTGCAGAATTAGATAAATATTTAGATGACGCCTATCTGGCTCATTTAAACAGTGTCCGTGTTGTTCACGGAAAAGGTACCGGTGCACTTCGAAAAGGCGTGCACAACTATTTAAAACGCTTAAAATATGTAAAAGATTTTCATCTGGCAGAATTCGGTGAAGGTGATGCCGGTGTTACAATTGTAGAATTCAAAAAATAAGGGGGAGTATATATGGTAACTAAACAGAAAATTCTTATCGTAGACGATGACAACAATATTGCTGAATTGATTTCTCTGTATCTGACAAAAGAATGTTTTGATACCCATATCGTCAATGATGGAGAAGCAGCTTTAAATGCTTTCTCCTCCTTTGCCCCAAACCTCATCTTACTTGACTTAATGCTTCCGGGCATGGACGGTTATCAAGTATGCAGAGAGATACGGCAAAAATCTAATGTTCCCATTATCATGCTTTCCGCAAAAGGAGAAATCTTTGACAAAGTATTAGGTTTGGAACTGGGTGCAGACGACTATATCATTAAACCTTTTGACTCCAAAGAACTGGTCGCCAGAGTAAAAGCTGTATTAAGACGATATCAACCAAATGTAGCTCCGGCAACACAACCTTCGGGAAAATATGTGGAATATCCTGACTTAGCAATTAACCTGACAAATTATTCTGTAATCTATTATGGAAAACAACTGGATATGCCTCCAAAGGAATTAGAACTTCTCTATTTTCTTGCATCTTCTCCTAATCAGGTATTTACAAGAGAACAGCTTTTGGATCATATCTGGGGATATGAATACATTGGCGATACCCGTACCGTGGATGTGCATATTAAACGTCTCAGAGAGAAAATCAAAGACCACCCTTCTTGGGCGCTTTCCACTGTGTGGGGAATAGGCTATAAATTTGAGGTCAAAAATAAATGAAAAAATTCCTTTTTGTAAAATTTATAACTGCTATGATTTTTCTCGGTATTCTCGGATTTACTACAATTTCTCTGGTAGGGACAGATTTAGTAGAAGATCATGTAGAAAGTGTATACAGCGGACGTTTATATCGGGAAGCATCAAAAATAACAGGACAACGTGCTATAAAATATTATCAAAACATAGACACCCCTACTGAGTTTTATGCTTCTCTCTGTTCTTCCGTTTATGAAAAGGAAGAAATTTTACTGATTAGTCCAAAAGGAAAAGTTCTGATGGATACCTCTCAAAAATTCATTGCAGAAGACTTTCCAGAGTTAAAATCCTTTGACCCTGGAAAGTCTAGCGGTTCTTATTATCAAATAGGTGATTTTTTCGGATATTTTCAGGAAGAGCAGTTAAGTGTTATGGTTCCCGTTACCGTCAACATGCAGGTAAAAGGTTATGTTTCCATGCATTTACCGATGTCTGTTCTTTGTCATCAGAGGGATAGCCTCTTAGATACTATTCATATTTTATTTCTATTGTTTCTGGGAATTATGATGCTTATTATCCCTATATTTTACATTATGATTAATCGTCCTCTTAAAAAAATCATACAAGGAGCAAACACGTTTGCATCTGGAAATCTCAAATACAATATTCCTTTAGATAAAGAAGATGAGCTAGGATATTTGGCAATGACTTTAAATTATATGTCTGATGAATTGGATATGACAGGAAATTACCAACGAAAATTCATCTCCAATGTATCTCATGACTTTCGTTCTCCTCTTACTTCTATAAAAGGTTACACAGAAGCAATTTTAGATGGAACAATTCCTCCTGAAATGCAGGAAAAATATTTAAAAATTGTCGTATATGAAACAGACAGACTTTATAAACTCACACAAAGTATGCTTACATTAAATAACCTGGATGAAAAAGGCCGTCAATTAGATTATTCTGATTTTGATATTAACCGCACAATCAAAACTACCGCAGAAGCCTTTGAAGGAATTTGTCGTGACAAACGTATTTCCATTGAGCTCTTTCTTACGGGGCAAACACTGTTCGTTCATGCTGATATGGGACAAATTCAGCAGGTTTTATACAACCTTATTGATAATGCTATTAAATTCAGTTCTCCTGACTCCATTATTAAAATAGAGTCTACTTTAAAGCATGAAACCGTTTTTATTTCTGTAAAAGATACGGGATGTGGAATTCCTAAAGAAAGTCTTACAAAAATTTGGGACCGATTTTACAAAATTGATTCCTCAAGGGGAAAAGACAGAAAAGGCACAGGGCTGGGACTTGCCATTGTCAAAGAAATTATCAACTCACATAAACAGAATATCAATGTAATCAGTACGGAAGGTGTGGGAACAGAGTTTATCTTTACTCTGCAAAAAAGTGTCAGTGAAAATTAAAGAGAGTATAAAGTATGAAAAAGAGGCTGTAATAAAAACAGCCCCTTTTATACTTTATACAGATACTTCCATCATCACTCTGCAATTTTTCACGTTACATGCAATCCCATATTTTAAAATTTTATGAACTCCATACTGGTGCAAAGCTTCTGTATATCTTTTATCCACAATCTGCTTCAACGCTTTACGACACTCTTTCTCTTCTTGCCCTATCTCTGCATATTTTACCTCAAGTACAATACCCACATCTGCATCATCAATAAAAATTTGTATATCGCTGAAGCCATCTCCCGACTCCCTGTTTGATACCACAGACCATCCCTCTTTAAAGCCCAAAATCCCCAAAAGAATACCATGATAAAAATTCTCTTTCGTAGGTTTTTGAACAAACGTATCTCTTACACTGACTGTCTTTCGCATATATTCTGTAAATATCTTTTCCACTTTTTCCGCTTCTCCGTACAGAAGTGCATTGCAGAAATCGTTTAGCATGTTTCCATCCTTTTCCACATTCTCTTTAAACAGTATAAGAATATGCTCTGTAATAATATTGCGAATTTCTCGATTAGGAATAGCCAAATTATATCGATTTCCGTCTGCTTTTCCTCTCTGTGTAAGATATCCTGTCATAAACAATGCGCTCCAAAGGTTCTCCATAGAAGAATATAACTCTTTATATGTTAAATTTTGCTTTATTTCTTTTTGTACAGTTCCTCCATTCACCAACTGCTCCAGTTCTAACCTAGTCACACTTTTCTCATTTCCCACATTATTGATAAAATGATTTAAAACATCATTCCCGCTGGTATTTATCCAATAATTTTCCGGAGGTAAAGTTGGATTATTAAGATGACTGCTGCAATAGTTAATAACATCCCATGGACAATATACATCTAAGTCCCCAAAACGATATCCATCATACCACTGTTTGACAATTTCATAATGCGTATCCTGATTGTAATAATGCAGAATTTCTCTTACCTCTTCATCTGTAAAACCAAAATATTCATCGAAATCAACATCTGTTATAGAATATACTTTAAAATTATTCAATCCTGTAAAAATACTCTCTTTTGCTATACGCAGACATCCCGTCAAAACTGCAAACTTCAAACTGTCATTAGTTTTCAGCACATTTTCAAGCATATTTCTAATAAGAAGTACCATCCTATCATAATAGCCATTTTCATTTGCCTTTGCCAAAGGTACATCATACTCGTCAATCAGAACAATGACCTTTTCACCATAATAAGTCTCCAGTAGTTCTGTAAACTCCTGTAAACTGTTTGTTAAAGTATCTTCTTCCATTTTTCTGTTAAGGAGTTCAGAAAAAATCTCTTGATACTCTTTTTCAAGATATTCTATTCTCAAAAAGGACCTCAAGCGCCTTGCTTCTCGATTAATAATTTTAACAAGCTGTGCTTTTGCTTTATCAAAATTTTCTGCATTCACACTTTTAAGGCTAATAGAAATCACAGGAAATTTTCCCATATATTGCTCACATAACTCTTTATTCTTCGCAATATAAAGCCCATCAAACAACGTCTGATTTGTTCCGATTTCAAAAAAACAGCGAAGCATACTCATGCTCAATGATTTTCCAAAGCGTCGAGGTCGGGTAAATAAATTTACTTCTCCCCATTGCCCAAGTAATTGTTCAATCAATTTTGTTTTATCTGCATAGTAAAACCCTTCACTGCGTATTTTTTCAAAATTTTCAATTCCTATGGGTAATTTTAATAATCCTGACATTCTTCACACTCCTTTCTGAAAACACTTTTCCAGAATTCATCCGTGTATCATTTACTTCCATTCATATTTTGTCAGATGCCCCTCTAACCTCATGTGGTCAAAGTTATTCTGACGAAGCGCCTCATACAGCACAATGGCAACAGAATTACTCAAATTCAAAGAGCGAATATCCCCAATCATGGGAATTCGGATAGCTGTTTCCTGATTTTCCAGCAAAATTTCTTCCGGAATGCCTGCGCTTTCCTTTCCGAACATAATATAGCAGTCTTCTTCATATTCTACGTCTACATAAGTCTTCGGTGCCTTTGTAGTTGCCATGTAAACCTTGGCGCCGGGATTTCTGTCCAGAAAATCCTGATAATTGATATACGTTGTTACATCTAAGTCCTTCCAGTAATCCATTCCTGCTCTTTTTAATGCTTTTTCATTTAGCTGAAATCCCAAGGGCTCAATAAGATGCAGTCTTGTTCCTGTTGCAACGCAGGTTCTTCCTATATTCCCTGTATTTGCCGGAATTTCAGGCTCAAATAATACAATATTTAATTTTGCCACTTTTCTTTCCTCCGAATATTTTCCACCTACTGATAGATTTTATACAATTCATCACTCTGCGGTTTATCTAAATAACGGGTATCTTCACCGTTTCTTAAAATTCTGTCGTTTCCGTCTGTCGCTTTACCTACTACGGCAGCCTCAATACCAGCCTGTTTTAGCTTTCTTACAAGTCCGTATCCGTCTTTTGCGGCAATCATCATAGAACCGCTGGACATTAAAATATAAGGATTTAATCCTAGCACTTCACAGACCTCTACGGTTTCCTGACGAATAGGAATTTCTTTTAAATCAATGTCAAGACCCACACCGGAACCGCTTCCCATTTCCCACAGAGCGCCAAATACACCGCCCTCGGTAATATCGTGCATAGCAGATACGCCCCACTCTGCGGCAATTTTTGCCTCCGGAATAACGGAAAGATATTGGTCGAATTTTTTTGCAGTCTCCACAAAAGGCGGCGCAAAATGCTCCAAAAGCAAGCTTTCTTTTTCCTTTGCCGCAATAGAAGTCCCTTCCAGACCAATCCATTTTGTCACCACAATATCATCTCCGGGCTTTACTGAAGCTGTGGTAAGCACATTTTCTTTTTTCATTTTTCCTACACCTGTAAGAGAAATCAACGTCTGCTTTACCACATCCGTAACCTCTGTGTGTCCGCCCAAGACCTCCATATTCAGCTCTTTACAAGTTTTTTCCACATCCTGCATTATCTCCTTTAGCTGTGCTTCCTCTGTGTCAGGTGTTAAAAGCATTGTCAGCATAATTCCCACAGGCTCTGCACCGGAAGCTGCTAAATCATTGGCTGTAATGTGAACACTATGTCCTCCGATATCCTTCGTTGTCCCTGTAATCGGGTCACAGGACAGTACAAAAACTTCCCCTTCTTCAAGCTCCATTACCGCACAATCCTGTCCCACGGCAGGTCCTACTAAAACCTCATTTCTGCGATGCCCTACCTGCTTTAAAACAGAGCGAATTAGCACAGGCTCCGGCAATTTTCCTATCTTCATGTTCTGACCTCCATTGCTGTATATATCAACTGTATCATCCAAAAGCATACATTGCCATAGGAATTACCATTGCCAAAATAATCAGTCCTGCCAGTATCGCAGCAAATATTCTGTTCCTTTTTGATTTTTTCA
Source organism: Blautia hansenii DSM 20583 (assembly GCF_002222595.2). Classification (NCBI taxonomy): domain Bacteria; kingdom Bacillati; phylum Bacillota; class Clostridia; order Lachnospirales; family Lachnospiraceae; genus Blautia; species Blautia hansenii. Next base: position 488,775 of record NZ_CP022413.2, on the reverse strand, counting down.
TATTCATCATATCTCTTTACCTCACTATTTTCCCGTAGGTACTCAATATCTTATCAATTTCTCGAGATGCCTCGTTCTTTGTAAGACTGTCAATTTCCACATTCAGCTCTATTCTATGATATTTTATTAAATCCTGCAAGTAGCGTTTTTGCGCCGCTGTTACAGGACCTTGCTTCTTTACTTTATAGATAAGTGCATTTGGTACAAAAAGCTTTGGCTGCTTCTCTTCAAATTCTTCCCGTAATCTCTCATATAAAAGATACGTGGTTCTGGCATCCTCCAATGCCCTGTGCGCATCCTTTTGAGGAATTTCATAGTGCATGCGGAGATTTTGCAGACTCCTGCTTGGAAGCTCAGGCAGAAGCGCTCTTGCCAGCTTCAAGGTGTCCATTCCCTTTTTCTCAAATACCATTCCCGCATTCACTGCCTGATGCTTTACGAAACTGTAATCAAACATCAGATTGTGCCCCAAAAGAGGTAATTCTTCGCAAAAATCCAACAATTCCCCTAACGCCTGTGCAATAAGAGGTTTTCCCTGTACCATATCGTTGGAAATCCCCGTAAGCTCTGTAATCCTGTCAGGAATTTCCATCTGGGGATTTATCAGCGTTCCGTATTCACCTACAACCTCTTTATTCCGCACCTTTACAGCGCCGATTTCTATAATTCTGTCCTTAGAAGGCTCTAAGCCTGTGGTTTCTAAGTCCAGCGCAACGTATTCCATCATAATTTCTTCCTGCTTTTCTTTTGTTTTTCCTTATATTCCTTACAATATTCTGTCAAAAAGCACTCCTCACATTTCGGTGAACGTGCAAAACAAATCTGCCTTCCAAAAGTAATAATCTGAATATTATAAAGTATCCAATGCTCCTTTGGAAGCACCTTCATTAAATCCTGTTCTATCTTTTCAGGGTCTTCCTCCTTGGTAAATCCCAGACGTTTGGAAATTCGCTTCACATGGGTATCAACCACTACACTGGGCTCATGAAAAATGTTTCCTCGAATAACATTTGCCGTTTTTCTTCCCACTCCCGGAAGGCTTACCAAATCCTCTAAGCTCCTTGGAACTTCACCGCCATACACCTGACAAATCCTCTGAGCACAGCCGATAATGTTTTTCGCCTTATTGTGATAAAAACCCGTAGGCTTAATATCCTGCTCCAATTCTTTTAAATCTGCCTTGGCAAAAGCCTGCATATCGGGATATTTTACAAATAAATCCTTTGTCACAATATTCACTCTGGCATCTGTACATTGTGCGCTTAACATCGTGGCAATTAACAGCTGTCCCGGATTTTCGTGGTTTAAATAGCACTTATATTCTCTTGTATAAACCTCATCCAGCTTATCCAAGATTTCCTTTGTTCTCTTTGTCATAAGTCCTCCGTTTTCTAAAGCGTTACAACGTGCATGGCAGCATCATTGGTCAAAGGATTTCTATTCCTATAATCAAACAGCACAGGATAACTTCCTTTCTCCGCTTTTCCTTCCGGCACATTATAGGAAAAAATTTCAAGATGCGTCATCTTTTCTAACTGTTTTGGTTGATATCCTGCATAATCCTGTAAAACTTCCGGCGCTTCCGCTTCTTTTGTGTAAAATTCCTGTATCTTTTCCTTATACGCTTTTCTATCCGCCGCCCATACCGGTCTTGTCTTTAAATTTTCCCTTGCATAAAGGTCTAAAATCATCAATTCCTTAAAGTAAGAAAGATTTTCTACTTCTCTTTCTTCTAAAAATTCCATCAGTATTTCGTATCTTCTTATTCTGGAATGAGAAATACCAAAATATCCCTTTTTCTCATAAAAGTCCGCCAGCGTCTCGTACATGGAAAAAGCATCTGAGAAATAACCCTCCATGGCTTTCATGGTATGGCGGAACTGTCCGCTGTTATAATATACCTCTACCATGTCCTCAATTCCTTTTAATCTGCAAATTTCTCCATAGGACAGCCACTTTGTCCCCAATACCTCATAAGGCTCCTTCCCTTTGCATACACATCCATAATCTTTTGCCTTCTCATTCATGTAAGAACCCTTTAACAGCTTTAAAAATCCAAGCTGAAGCTGTTCCGGCGCTAAAGCATACACATCACAAAAAGACTTTTTAAAGCTTTCATATCCCTCATAAGGAAGTCCTGCAATCAAATCCAAATGCTGATGGACATTTTTTCCTTCCTGTACTTTTTTCACTTTTTCTGAAATCTTCTCAAAACTGGTCTTTCTCCTGATTTCTTCTATGGTTTTCGGATTGGTGGACTGTACCCCGATTTCCAACTGGATAAGCCCCGGACGCATGGTGTGAATAAGCTGAATTTCTTCCTCGGTAAGCAAATCCGCCGCAATTTCAAAGTGAAAATTCGTTATGCCGTTATCATGCTCATGAATATAATTCCAGATTTCAAGAGCATGTTCCTTTTTACAGTTAAAGGTTCTGTCTACAAATTTCACCTGCGGAACTTTTGCATCAAGGAAAAACTGCAATTCCTCTTTTACCAGAGAAAGACTGCGAAATCTCAGCTTCTTATCAATAGAGGATAAACAATAGCTGCAAGAAAAAGGACATCCTCTGCTGCTTTCATAATAAATAATTTTATGTTCAAACAGGGAAATATTTTTATACGGAAATACCAGCTTATCCATATCCATGATTTCACGGAAAGGATTTCTCACAATCTCCCCGTTTTTTTGAAACACAATTCCCTTAATATCAGCCAGTGCATCCTCCTCTTTTTCATGAACATAATGCTGCACCAGCTCCAGAAAAGTTTGCTCTCCCTCACCGCACATAACTCCGGTAACCTCCGGCAGCTCCTGCAAAAATTTCTCTGCATCATAAGAAACCTCAGGTCCTCCTGCCCAGATAACGGTTTGCGGCAAAATTTTCTTTAAGTCGCATATCAGCTCCTTCACAAAAGAAATGTTCCATATATAGCAGGAAAAGCACAACACCTTCGGCTGTTTCTTATAAATACTTTTTAAAATTTCATCCTTTTGCTGATTAATTGTATATTCTCCTATTTCCACATATTTTTCATATTCTCTGCAATAGGATTTCATGCTGTATACTGCCAAATTTGAATGTATATATTTTGCATTTACTGCCGCTAAAAAAACTGCTGCCATTTTTTCTCCCTCTAACAAAGGAGAGTTGCCGCATTAAAATGCTACAACTCCCTTTCTCTTATTTCTTATCTTTTATTGTTACGTAACGAGACTGTTCTTTTTCCATTTCCTCGTCATATTCTTCTAACTGTTTCATCAAATCACTTTCTACAAAATCATTGCCTTCGTCCTTATGGTCTTTTTCGCTGAAAGTCATTTTTAAAAGAATTGGTGAAATAATCGTCGTAATTACTACCACAATAACAATCGGACCCATTAAATCAGCGGAAATCAGTCCAATGGCATTTCCCTTTGCCGCTACAATCAAGGCGACCTCGCCTCTGGAAACCATACCTGCACCAATACGTATACAGTCTTTATTGCTGTATTTGCAAAGCTTCGCACCTGCACCGCAGCCCACTACCTTTGTGAGAACAGCAACGATTACCAAAGTAACCGCAAATCCTATAATCATCGGGCTCATGCTTGGAAGCTCTACCTGCAAACCGATATTTGCGAAAAATACAGGCGATAAAAGGATATAAGATAAAATTCCAAATCGTCTTGCAATATAAGTCGTATGGGTTGTCTTTGTAATAATAAGTCCTGCAAAGAATGCGCCGGTAATGTCTGCCACTCCAAAGAATTCCTCTGCACAGTAAGAAAACAGTAAACAGATTACAAATGCCAAAATAACGAAACGCTGTAAATCTCTTTCATATCCCTTCACCCATTTCTGGAAGATAATGTGAAGCAGGTATCCGCCCACTCCCACAAAGATAAAGAAGCCGATAATCTTAATAAATACCAGAGCAACATTTACAGATGAGTCTGCTAAGCTGGTAATGATAGTCAACGCCACAATACCTAAAATATCATCAATAATCGCTGCGCCTAAAATAGCATTTCCCGCTTTTGTATTCAGTTTTCCCATTTCTTTTAAAGTTTCAACCGAAATACTTACCGATGTTGCAGTGAGAATAACACCGATAAACACATTCTGTAAAATTACGCTTACATCTGCCGCCGGCTCCAGCATACCCGGTCTGTTAAAATACGCTGCCACTGCAAATCCGCCTAACAGCGGAACAATTACTCCCAGCAACGCAATTACAAAGGAAGCTTTTCCACTTTTCTTCAATTCATCAACATCTGTCTCCAAACCGGCACAGAACATCAATACAATAACGCCGATTTCAGAAACCTGATAAATGAAATCTGTCTGATGCAGTACGCCGATACACGCCGGTCCTAAAATCAAACCTGCCAAAAGAGCACCTACTACCTGCGGCAGCTTTACTCTTCTTGTAATAAGCCCAAATACTTTCGTACTCAGCAAAATTAATGCCAAGTCTAACAAATATCCATACGATTCCATATTTCTTATCCCTCTGCTTTTCTAAAATTTTTATAAAGTCAAAAATATGGTATCACAATTTTTTCAAAAATGAAACAAAATCTTGAAGAAAATCTTTCTTACATAGACTTACGTTCTGCGATTTCAGCCATCTTTGCCGTATTTAAACGAGTATCCCCATGCACACGACTGTAAGACAGGTATCCGTTCATTCTGTCAATTTTTGTCAAGTTCTTAGAACCGCATACCGGACACACATCCATTTCCAATTCTTCGTGTCCGCAATCATCACAATATGCAAGAGAAAGATTGACTCCCTCATAATAACCCAAATCCATAGCACGTCTGACTAAGGCACGGATTGCATCCACATTATACCCGATAGGGTAGCGCACATACTGAATTTTTCCGCCGTTGCAAAGCTCCCAAAATCTACCTTCACAATCCTGCTTTTCAATCGGAGTGATGTCTTCTGTTACATGACAATGGAAGCTGTTACTTACATAAGGTCTGTCAGAAACCCCTTCCACAATACCGTATTTCTTTCTGAACTGTTCTACCTGAAGTCCGCAGAGGCTTTCTGCCGGTGTGCCGTAAATTGCATACAGATTACCGTCTTCCTTCTTGTACTGCTCCACCTTTTTATTGATGTACTGAAGTACCTCTAACGCAAACTTTCCATCTTCACGAATGGATTTACCGTTATACAGCTCCTGAAGCTCGTTTAAAGCTGTAATACCGAAAGATGCCGTCATAGGCTTTAATAACGGTTTAATCTTATCAGAAGGTTTTAAATTACCGCCGTAAAATCCGCCTTCACAGTAAGCAAGAGGATTGGTAGATGCTTTCATCTCTCCTAAGTAATCATAAGTACGGATATGAAGATTGCGGATCATTTCCAGATAAAAGTCAAGCACTTCATAGAAATCCTTGTCCTCTGAACGTGCCTTTGCCAAAATCATAGGCAAATGAAGACTTACCGCACCTACATTAAATCTTCCCACAAATACAGGAACATCATTGTCATCTGCCGGTGTCATACCGCCTCTTTCATACCAAGGGCTTAAAAAGGCTCTGCATCCCATAGGACTGATAACTTTCTTATATCGCTTATACATGCTGGATATGTATCCCTTTCCGCTTAAAGAAAGCCAATCCGGATACATGGTCTTTGCGGAACAGGAAATTCCAGCTTCAAAGACATCCTCGCCTTCCTTTCCTTCTCCATGAATATTTTCATCATATAAGAATACGATTTTCGGAAACAGCACCGGTTTTTTGTGCCCTTCTTTTCCCTGTCCCTCTTTATGTACTTCTAAAAGAGAAATACTGCACATTTTCTCAAAACGTTCCATTCCCAGCCCCAATGTCACGGTAACAAAAGGATAATCGCCTCTGGAAGAACCAACGGTATTTAATTTATATTCAATTCCCTGCCAGCCCTGATCAAAATCACGGCGAACCTTGTCCATGGCATACTGATGTGCTCTCTCCTTTGCAGGCGCCCAGTCAGCATCTACGTATTTCAAGAATTCCTCGCAATATTTGTGATAGCTTTTCTCTGCATAAGGCGCAAGGATTTTATCTACCTCCGGTACAGTAAACCCGCCATACTGCTGCGCTGCCGTGCTTAAAATAATGTCTCCCATAACGTCAAAAGCAGTGTCCAGCGTCTTTGGCTCGTTATACCATACATTTCCCATTTCAAAGCCGCCCCGCAGCACGTTTGCCACGTCAAACAGACAGCAGTTCATGGTGTCCAGACGTGCGGATTGGTCATGAATATAAATATATCCGTCTTTACATGCCTGAAGCTCGTTTCTTGTCATAAAGAATTTTCGATACAATTCTTTGTTTAATTCATTGAAAATAAGACTTCTCTTTGTAGCAACGAGAGCACTGTCTGTATTGGCATTGCTCTTATCGCCGATATATCGGATGGACTGGCTCTTTGTATAAACCTCATCCATCATGTGAATAAAATCATGTTTGTAATTGCGGTAATCACGGTAGCTTTTTGCAACCGCAGGATTTACCTTTTCCAGTGCTCCCTCTACAATATTGTGCATATCCTGAATAGAGATTTCTTCCTTCTCCAAGGACTGCGCTTTTTCCTCTGCGTATTCACAAAGAAAATCAATCTCATCCTTTTTAAAGTCATACATAATTCTGGATGCAGATTTGTTCACTGCACGCACAATTTTCTGGATATTGAAATCCTCTTTTGTTCCGTCTTTCTTAATTACATACATCATCACTTTCACCTCATAAACTTTTGTAACACTATATCTGGTATTTCATAATATTTTTTCACTTTTGTTTTCACAACATTTTGTATTCCACAGTATACCATTTTTTCTTCCGAAAAGAAAGGGGAAATATTGCACAATTCTGTACCATTTATATCCATTTTCCTTTTCAAATCCATTGTTTAACGTGTTTTTAACACTCCGAGGAAGATAAAAATTTTTTATTTTTAAAGGAAAAACATGGGTTTTTCAGGTTATGGAAACCAAAGTCGATTTTACATTATCCAAAGTGCACAATTTTCTTTTTGTCAAGAGCATTTGATAAAAAAGATTGCATTGCTGCGCATCCTTGCGGAGCATTTTTGTTTCATAGGACGCAATTTCCTATGAAACAAAAAAATAAGAGGTTTCCCCCTTATTTTTATCGTGTCACGTTATTTAACCATTTATAAGTTTTATACCGATATATGGAAAACGGTATTTTAATAATTTCATCACTGCACAGCAGAATATACACCCAAGGCATTGGAATTCCAATGACAAAAGCTCCCACTGCCGCTCCTAAAATAGAGCAAAGCCACATAACGCCCACATCCAAAATCAGTCCAAACCGTGTATCTCCGCCGGCACGAAATACCCCTACAATCAAAGTAGTGTTAATGGATTGTCCCACTACATAGTAAGACATAATAAACATCATAGCTGTAAGATAGCTTTTTGCCAGCGGTGTCAGGTTCAGCATACTTCGCACAAATGGGGAAATCGCCAATATGAGCAATCCGCCGCCGATACCGCATACAATGGCAATTTTGACGAATTTCTTTCCGTATTCCCTTGCCAGCTCTTCTTTTTTCTCACCAATGGCTTTTCCAATCATAATTGCCGTTGCACTGGAAATACCAAATCCGATAACCATAGAAAGCTGTCTGCACACCTGCGCCACAGAATGAGCTGCTACCGCAGAGCTTCCCAAATGCCCTACAATCGCTGAAATCGCAGCCATTCCCGCTCCCCATGCAATTTCATTTAAAAGCACAGGTAAAGCATAGGTAAAGAAATCCTTTGAAAGCGCTTTATCCTTTACAAACCAGTCCTTAAATCGGATTTTCACCACATGGTTTATTTTCACTGCATAAAATACCACAATCACCACTTCAACGGCACGGGAACAGAGTGTTCCGAGAGCCGCCCCTGCCGCTCCCATAGCCGGTGCCCCGAAAAGTCCGAAAATAAAGATTGCGTTTAAAACAATATTTGCCGCAAGAGAAGTTCCATAGACAACTGTCGCTATGACAACTTGCTCAATGCTTCGTATAATGTTTAAATATACATTTGTAAAGGCTGACAATACATAAGAAAACGCCACGATTTTCAAGTAACTGACACCTGCGGCAATTACTGCTTCATCCGCCGTAAAAATACGCATTAGCTGATACGGGAAGAAAAATGCCGCTGCCGCAAACACAATTCCCGCCAGAATGGAAATGCGAAAAGACATTCCCATGACCTTTTCAATGGTTCTCGTATCCTTTTTCCCCCAGTACTGCGCAGTCAAAACACAGGCGCCGGAGGTAAGCCCAAAATACAGCAGGGATAAAATAAAGTAAATCTGATTTGCCAGCGATACTCCCGACAACGCCGTTTCCCCTACTTTTCCCAGCATAATAACGTCTGTGGAGGTCACTCCTACATTAATGAGGTTCTGAACCGCCATAGGCATAACCAGACGAAATACATGGGAATAAAACCTCTTATCCTCAAGACTCATCCTTTTTGTAAAAATCATTTTCCTTCAATCCTTTTCTTAAATTTCAATTTCACCTTCAAACACAACCTCTGCGGGTCCTGTCATATAAACAAAGTTTTCTGCTCTGTCCCAGAAAATTTTTAAATCTCCGCCCAAAAGTCTTACGGTCACTTCATCTTCTGTATATCCGTTTAAAACAGACGCTACTGCCACAGCACAGGCTCCTGTTCCGCAGGCTAAGGTTTCCCCGCTTCCTCTCTCCCATACGCGCATTTCTACGGTCCTCCTGTCAATCACACGGACAAACTCTGTATTTACACTTTCCGGAAATGCTGTATGTTTTTCAAATTTCGGTCCGATTTCCTCCAAAGGGAGACTTTTCACATTGTCTACATATACCACTGCATGAGGATTTCCCATGGATACGGCTGTAATCTCATAAATATCCTGTCCTACGTTAAACGGCTGACTGATAACCTTTTCCCCGTCATAAATCATAGGAATTGCTTTTGTTTCCAGTACAGGCTCTCCCATGTTTACACGAACCTGTTTTACCTTTTTATTTTCCACTGTTAAATCCAGATACTTAATACCGCTCTTTGTATCCACAGAAATACGTGTTTTATCTGTAAGACCATAGTCATACACATATTTTCCCACACAGCGCATTCCGTTTCCGCACATTGCGCCCTGACTTCCGTCAGCATTATACATTTCCATTTCAAAATCCGCTTTTTCTGACGATTTAATTAAAATCAATCCGTCAGAGCCAATTCCAAAATGTCTGTCGCTAATTCTTCTGGATACCTCAGAAGGGTTTTCTATATGCTCCTGAAAACAATTTACATAAACATAATCATTTCCAATTCCCTGCATTTTTGTAAACTTCATATCTCATGTCCTCCTCATTCGTTTTTGTTAATCCAACCCATTTTACCACAAAAAAACAGGCTCTGAAAGAACCTGTTTTTGTTTCATCTTTAAATTTAACTTATGCTTCTTCAGGAACAAATTCTTCTTTTCCTAATCCGCAGATTGGGCACACCCAATCTTCCGGTAAATCTTCAAAAGCTGTTCCCGGTTCTACTCCGTTATCCGGATCTCCTAATTCTGGGTCATATACATAACCACATGGTTCACATACGTATTTCTGCATAATGAATACCTCCTGTTAAATTTAGTTTTCATATTTTGATTAATTTTATACATATTATGCTGCGAATAACTTTCTGTCTTCGCTTTTTCTATTGTAACACATCTTTTCAAAATATTCCAGAGTAAATTTGTATAGTTTTGTATTTTTTTATACAAGATATAGCGCTCTATGCGAAAAGAACCTGCTCCGCAGGCGCCGGAACAGGTTCTTCTCGCATGACATCCAATAGATGATTGCAAATCTATTGTTTATATAAACTATGATGGGTGCCCTGATTATTCGTACATCCAAAGCTCCTTTTATAGGATCTGAGCTGCAACAATTGCCGCAATCATTAACGGGATATTAAAGTGTAAGAATGTCGGTACACAAGTATCCCAAATATGGTCGTGCTGACCATCTGCATTCAAACCAGATGTAGGTCCCAGTGTTGTATCAGAAGCCGGTGAACCAGCATCGCCGAGAGCTGCTGCCGCAGACATCAGAACGATTGTAGCTGCCGGTGAAAATCCAACCTGATGACATAACGGAACGTATAATACTGCCAGTACAGGAACTGTACCGAAGGAAGTACCAATACCCATAGTTACTAATAAACCAATTAAAGTAATAATGGTAGCTGCAATCCATTTATTTCCGCCCATTAAAGAAATGGCACTTGTAACCAGTTCATTTACCGCACCTGTATTCTTCAGAACAGTTGCGAAACCACCTGCTACTAGCATAACAAATGCGATGAAGCCCATTAATTTAATACCGCCTTGTAACTGCTCGTCAATATCTTTTGGTTTTACTGCCTGGAATATAAACATAACCAGAAGTCCACCAAGAGCTGCTATCGGCAGAGAGCCAAACTTAATCTGAAGTACTACTACTACTACAATAGCTGCAAGTGTTACCCAGTGCTGATATTTCAGTGTTAAGTCTTCTGTTTCCGTTACGCCTTCTAACTGAATGTCTTTGTATTCACGAGGTTTTCTGTATGTAACAAATAAAGCAATCAAAAGACCGATAAACATAGCTACTGCAAGAATCCAGTTCACTGCTGTAATATCTCCAACAGTAACTTTCCATCCAAAGTCTTTTGCGTTATCGTTGATATTATCTCTGATAATTCCCATGAAAATCAAACCAAATCCCATAGGAACTGCAATGTAAGGAGCCTTATGACCAAAAGCGATGGTACAGGCAACTCCACGTCTATCCAGTTTCATCTTATTCATCATAGCCAGTAATGGTGGAACGAGGATTGGAATATATGCAATGTGAATTGGAATAATATTCTGAGATGCACACGCAATTACCAATAAGATACCAATCAAAATCCATTTATTTCCACCTACTACTCTTGCGATTTTCTTGGAAAGGATTTCTGTGATACCAGTATACGCCATAGCAGATGCAAAAGTACCAAGCAGTACATATGCCAGCGCTGTTTCTGCATTACCGCTAAAACCGGCAATTACAGAACTCATAATACTTACCTCATCTCCGGTACTGATAAGTGGCAATCCACCAATCAGACCTGCCACAAACAGTGAAACTAACATAGATAATAATACGTTTACTTTCAACAGGCAGAGTACACACAGAAGCAACACTGCCACGATTACAGGATTAAGCAAATTTTCCATAAAATAAACCTCCCTCTTTTTTTGATAGTTACGACTGGCAAAGGGGTCCCTCTCCAAACACAGCCGTAACGCACCCTCTTTAAATTATATTATCTTGTTTCGATTGCGCTGCCAATCGCTTCTTCTACTGCTTTGATTAAGGAACCATTTTCAATGATTTCTTCACAGTAGTTGATATCTCCGTACAATTCACGGTCATCGTCTAAAGTAGCAACCTGTTTACGAACTAAATCATAAGCAGCCTGTGTACCTTTACCAAGACCTTTGTTGCCTCTCATATCAATACCCTGACAGGCAACCATCAATTCCATTGCAAGAACACGTCTTACGTTCTTAGCAATCTCTCCAGCTTTTCTAGCTGCAATCGTACCCATAGATACATGGTCTTCCTGACCTGCTGATGAAGGAATACTGTCAACAGAAGCAGGATGTGCCAATACTTTGTTTTCAGATACTAATGCTGCTGCTGAATACTGTACGATCATAAATCCTGAGCAAACACCGCCATGAGGTGTTAAGAATGCAGGTAAATCGCTGTATGCCGGATTTACCAGACGCTCGATACGTCTTTCAGAAACGTTTGCCAGTTCAGCTACGCCGATACCAAGGAAGTCAAAGCTTAATGCCATTGGCTGACCGTGGAAGTTACCGCCTGAAATACCTGCACGGTCTTCCTTGAAGATAATCGGGTTATCTGTAACAGAATTGATTTCAATATTAACTTTATCTAATACGTAGTTGATTGCATCTTTACTTGCACCATGAATTTGAGGTGAGCATCTTAAGGAATAAGCATCCTGTACACGAATTTCACCCTGACGTGTGGTGTTCTTGCTTCCTTCCAGAAGTTTTAACAGGTTTCTTGCTGTTGCTAACTGTCCGGAATGTGGACGTACGTCATGTACTCTGTGGTCTAACGCATCTACAACACCGTTCTGTGCTTCAAAGCAGAGAGCGTCTGCAATATCAGCTACCTTTAATAAGTTCAGTGCATCGTATAATGCAAGAGAACCTGCTGATGTCATTGCCTGTGTACCGTTGTTTAATGCAAGACCTTCTTTTGCAGATAATTCAATTGTAGGAATACCTGCACGTTTCATAGCTTCTGCACCAGGAAGGAGTTCACCTTCATAATAAGCCATACCAAGACCTAACATTGGCAGAACCATGTGAGATAATGGAGCAAGGTCACCGGAAGCTCCCAGAGAACCTTTTTCAGGAATAAATGCTGTAACACCTTTGTTCAGCATATCCACCATTGTCTGTACTGTTTCTAATCTGATACCTGAAAATCCTTTTACAAGGTTATTAATTCTCAGAAGCATAATTCCTCTTGCAATATCTTCTGAGAAAGGATCTCCTGCACCTACCGCATGAGTGATAATCAGATTTTTCTGAAGCGCTTTACACTGATCCTGAGAAATCACCACATCACTAAATTTACCAAATCCAGTAGTAATTCCGTATACAACCTTTTCTTCCGCAACTAAGTCATCTACTACCTTTCTGGATTCGATGATGTTCTGCTTTGCCTCTTCTGCGAGCTCAATTTTTGCATGTCCTCGACAGATAGCAGCAATTTGTTCCAGTGTTAAGTCTTTACCAGTAATTAAAATATTACTCATATCGCACCCTCTTTTCCTCTTTATATTATACGTAAAATTATACATTATAGGTGTCAAAAAAGCGTCAATAAATGTCATTTTGCATAATCTCTTTTTAGACGTTTTTGAAAGTTCTTGTATTTATCTACATATCTTCTTCAAATTTCCGAAGCAGTTCCATTGTTGTGGGATTCTTGATTTTCTCGGATATCTGCCTGCTTTCCTTATAATAAGCCTTTGCTTCCTCAAAAGAATTTTGCCGTTTTAAAAGCATTGCCATATAAATTTGAGCTCTTTCCAAGCCCCAGTAATACCCATGACGTTTCAGACAGGAAATTGCTTTTTCCAGATACTGTCTTGCTTCCTTATCCTTATTCTGTAAATAGAAAATCTGTCCCATACCGGAATAAAACTGTCCAAGTCCGTTTGTCACTACTTTTCCCTGGCCCATTTCAATGGCACGTTCATAATACACGGCTGCCATCTCCAAATCGCCCTGACAACGGCTTAAATCTCCCAGATATCCCTGACAGGCAGCAATGCTCATATTGAAATGTGCTTTTCCCTTTGCACATTCCCGAAAAACCTTCATAGCTTCGATTAATGTTTTTTCTGCCTTTGTGTACTCTCCTTTGTGAAGGAAATAGCAGCCTAACAGACGCATAAACACGCCGCTTTCTTCTGTTGCCTTTTCTTCCTTCTGAAGGTAACGCAGACCTTTCTGAACATATTCCTCCACCTGTACAAAATCCTCTACCTGAATACCGTAAAAAATCATCTGTTTGAAATTGTTAAGGAGCATTTTCTTTTCATCTAGTTTTTCTGCCAGCTGCATGCTTTCCGTAATGCACTGGATACCCATGTCGTATTCTCCCATGGCAATTTTATAGCGCCCCTTTACATAGTACATTTCCATTTTCATTTCCTGTGCCTGATGAGAGCTGTCTTCCAGACGAATTACTTCTTCTGCCAAGGCAAGCATTTCCTCTGCTCCCCTTGTTACGCCGTATTCGTCATCGCCGTATTCTATCTCCCAATGAAGAACAGGAAAGTTTTCATTAATAATCGTATAGTATTCCTTTAGATATTTAATCTTGTATTCATAAGTTTTCACCTGATTACGGCATCTCTCATAGTGATGAATAATCATTGGAAGACAGGCAAAATTTTCCTTTGTCTCCGCCTGCTTTTCATAATACTGTGCAAGCATCTGGTGGTACATCCTTCTTTTTCCCACACTCTGATGCTCGTACAAATATTCCCGAAATATTCGATGAACAAATTTATAATAAATATTCCATCCGACTAAAATCTCTTTAATCAAACGGCGCTCCTGAAGCTTTTCCAAAATGCGGATGAGGTTCAAACGGTCAAGCTCCGGAAGCAGAAATTCCAGCTCTTCGATGCTTATCTTTTCCGGAAATAATGACATACAGTATAAAACCTCTGTTTCGCTGTCCGGCAGTCCTGCAAGCCTTGCCTTGATAAGATTTGTGGTCTTGGGAGATATCTCAAGAGTATATCCCTTTTCCTTAATCAAATTCATCAGTTCCATTAAGAAAAAAGCATTTCCGTCAGTCATTCGGTAAATTTCTTCTTTTTTCTTTTCTTCCCTGTCAAGCTGCGGCAGATGGCGATGCAGAAGCTCCTCGGTTTCCTCTCTGGTAAAAGAATGAAGATTAATTACCTGAAGGCAGTCATTCTTCACCAGCTTCTCCAATGCCTCCATAACCTCTGTATCATTATCCTGATTATAAGTACACATAAGCAATATTTTGTCTGTTCCTATGGTCAGCAAAATACGGTTAAGAAGCTGAAAGCTCATTTTATCCAGCCATTGAATATCATCAAAAAACAGAACTACTTTATGGCGTTCTGCAATTCTTCGGAACATTTCCAAAACAGACTGCTCCAAAATCTGATAGGTCAGTCTGCCCATTTTTTCCTCGCCTTCTGTAAGCACGCCTTTTAAAATTCTCTTTATCTGCCCTTTTTCATCCTCTACGATTTCTTTTTCCAAAATTCCGTTTTCCACGCACTGATCAATTTCCCAGAAAATATCATTCCAAGGACGAAGAAAGAAATCCGACTCATCACGGTAGCAGGCTGCGTTTAAAGGTATCATCTGATATCCCCGCACCATCTGTTTTGCTTTATCCAAAAGAGCCGATTTACCCACGCCCTCTTCTCCGCTTATAGCAACACACTGAGGATTTCCCCATCTTCCCGTACCTACAATACATTCGCTGATACGATAAATTTCTTCTGTTCTTCCTGTGAAAGGCAAGTTCCAACTCCCGTTATCTGAAGCTACATTCCCTTTTACATTAAAAATCCTGTGAAACAGCTCTGTAATTTCACCGGAGGGCTCAACTCCCAGCTCCTCATCCAGCACCTTTTCCAAATCATAATACAGCTTAATCGCCATATTATAATTTCCGCCGGAAGCGTAGATTTCCATAATTTCCTGATACAGCTTTTCATTATAAGAGTCGTGCTTCAAAAGAATATTGCTGTATTTTTGTATCTGAGCCATATCCTTTACAGCATTAGCATCATGAAGACGTTTTCGTGCGCTTTTTAAAAAGGACTGGTCATACTGCTCCTGCATGGACTCAATCCACTCCTCAAATTCATAACTGTTCTTAATATGAAAATGCGATAAAAATCCGTCTTCCTCATTCTCTAAAATATTTTCCTCTGTAATGAAATCCCAATCGATTTCAGGCATACATTCCGGATTTAAGGAAATGCTGGTATGTCCTGCCGTAACCAAAATTTCTTTTCCAAGTAATTTTTTTATCTGATAAACTGCTTCACGCAGATTTTTTCGTCCTACATTTTCATTGTCCGCACCCCAGAGAACATAAATAATTTCTTCCCTTGTTGCGTTCTTTTTCACACATAAATAGTAGAAAAAACCTTCTGCTTTTTTATATGGAAAGTTTATTCTTTCTCCGTCTACTTCTACATACGGTCTTCCTAAAAGATGCACATTGATTTTGCCCAAATTCTATCCCTCACATTCTATATTCTCTAAGTATACTAATGTCTCTCCTTAATGTCAACTAAGTGAAAGCGTTCCCTTTTCCCTCCCCTTGTGGTTCTTTTTACCCTTTCTGAAAAATACAATAGAAACAAACAGGTTTTAAGGAGCTCCAGATTGTTAAAACGCTTTTTAAACACTATCCTTTTGCTGGCATTTGCCGGACTTCTGATTTTTTCTGCCGTATCCGTACTTCCTAATATTGTTTCCGTAAGCAACACTGTGGGCGGCAAGGAGCTGCCCATCTACTGCGTAGAAACGGAAAAGCCGCAAATTTCCATCAGTTTTGATGCTGCTTGGGGAAATGAGGACACACAAACCATTTTGGATATTCTGGCAAAGCACAACGTAAAAGCAACCTTCTTCATGACAGGGGGATGGGTAGAAAGTTATCCAGAAGATGTAAAGAAAATCTACGAGGCCGGACATGATTTAGGCAACCACAGTGAAAATCACAAGCACATGCCCCAACTAAGCGATGAAGAAAAAACGCAGGAATTGATGAAGGTACATAATAAAGTTAAAGAACTGACCGGCTTTGATATGTTTTTATTCCGTCCGCCTTACGGCGACTATGACAATCAAGTCGTTCGAAATGCAAAAAAAAATAATTATTATCCCATTCAGTGGGATGTAGACTCTCTGGATTGGAAAGATTACGGAGCCGAAGACATTGTAAAGCGTGTAACAGAACATAAGGCTCTCGGAAACGGAAGCATTATCCTGTGCCACAACGGTGCTAAATACACAAAAGATGCTCTTGATACCTTAATTACTGCTTTACAGGAGAAGGGATATGAATTTGTGCCGATTTCCCAACTGATTTACAGGGATAATTATCACTTAAACCACGAAGGACGACAAATTAAGGATAAGTAGAAATCTCTATCCGCCGCTGTGCATCCTTGCGGAGCATTTTTTATTTCATAGGACGCAATTTCCTATGAAATAAAAAAGGCATCGGTAATTCCTGCCGATGCCTTGTCCTAAAATTCAATTATTTAATAATCATTTCTCCGAAGCATTCTTTACCAGGTGCTAAAGCGTTTGCTTCGTCTGTATCAATGTGAGCTGCTGTTGCATAAGATGCGCTTACACGAACAACTACATCACCGAATGTTAAGCTTCTTCCGTTTGGAGACTCGATAGCTAATTCAACAATCTGTTTGTCAGCTACGCCTGCTTTTTCAGCATCTTCCGGTGTCATATGTACGTGACGTTTTGCAGCGATTACGCCTTCTGTTAATTCAACTTCACCTGTCGGTCCGACAATCTTACATGCTCCTGAGTCTTTGATATCTCCGGACTCACGAATTGGAGCAACAACACCGATGCTTCTTGCATCTGTTAAAGAAACCTCTACCTGTGTATCATTTCTTACAGGTCCTAAAACAGACATTTTCAGGCTGCCTTTTGTTCCGATTACTTCAACTTTTTCTTCACATGCGAACTGTCCCGGCTGGCTTAACATTTTTTTCACTGTTAATTCATGTCCTTTACCGAACAGAACTTCTAAATGCTCCTGAGATAAATGTACGTGTCTTGCAGATGTTTCTACTAATACTTTCATTTTGAAATCCTCCACTTTTGAAATATTCATTACCTTCAATTATAACTTTTTCCCTGTACTTGTCAACTTATATTTAAACACTTTCTTCCTTAGGAAACTTATTTTTTAAATAATCATATTCCTCCATGATGCTTCTGGTAATTTCATCTTCACCAAAACTATTATCTGGATGATAAATTCGAAGAAGGGCATAATAGCGTTTTTTCAGTTCTTCCTGACTTTTAATCCCTTTAAAATAATGAATATGAAATCCAGCATCATCTGTTTCCTTTCCTTTATATCCGCCCTCAAAAGCAGACCATTGATAGTCCGGTCTTTTATAGAAGGCTTTCCAATTATCTGAATTTCCCATATACCATTTCCAAATCCAGCTGCACACTGCCTCAAGCACCACCATGACCATAGCGACTCCTGCCGCCGGAATATATGCCAGTCCGCCTGCCACTGCCATTGTCAGGATAATTGCCGGAATTCCCGGGCCGTTTCCATTTATCTGCAATACAATCTCAACCAGAACTCCGATAGACAGCATGACCGCCGAAACAATGCACGCAAAGGAAACCACCGCCCCACACATTTTTAAGAAAAACTGAATTCCCCTTATTACAATAAATACAACTGTCAACGGTATTGCCAGCACAACCTTTAGTATAAGAAGCAATACCTTCCCAAGCTTTTTCTTATCTATTTCTCGCATCTCTTTCCCTACATTTCATCTACTGTTTTTTCACTGTATTAGTTTAACATATTTGATAGAAATTTTACAGAAATTTTTTTTACATACTACCTGCTAAAAATATACTGACGGCAATCCCCGCAGCCGTTGCCAGCATAGCTCCTGCAACGGTATATCTTGTTTTGTTTACTTTTGCCGCTATAAAATAAACAGAAATCGTATAGAAAATCGTTTCTGTGCAGGACATCATAATGGATGCAATCAATCCGATGTAGGAGTCCGTGCCAAATTCTTTAAAAATATCAAGCACCAGTCCTGTCGCAGCGCTTGAGGAAAACATTCGGATAATGGCAAGAGGTACCAGCTCAGAAGGAAAACCGATTTGTGCGGTAAAATTTCCCAACACCTGCCCCAGCATATCCAAAAATCCCGATGCCCGAAGCACACCCACTGCCACCATTAGCCCGATTAAAGTAGGCAAAATTTTAACAACAGTCAAAAGACCATCCTTCGCTCCTTTCACAAATTCCTCGTATACACGGCATTTCATAAGAATACCAAATCCCACAATATAAAACAAAATTAACGGTATGCTAATCTCTGAGAGAAAAATCAAAAACTTCATATCTGCTCCTGATGCCTTTTGTTCTATATTTACGCTGAATTTTTTAAAAAAGAAGGGGCTTTTACATTTTTCTGCGCTTTTTCAAATATCCTTTCTTTCTGAAGTAACGCACCTCCACTGCAATAATTATAAGGGTAATGAAAATCACTGTAAGATATCCGTATTTCCAATTTAAAAGAGGCATATTGGGAAAGTTCATGCCATACCAGCCTGCCAGCAGGGACAATGGCAGAAATACCGTAGTTACAATGGTTAAAATAGTCATAATCTCATTTTGAGAAATATCAATCTGCGCCTGATATAGTTCATGCAGCTGCAAAAGATTTTCCCGAATATTCTCTGTATATCCATGCAAGCGAGATACACGGCTCGCCAGCATTTTCCATCCTGTTTCATCTTCCTCTGACAAGCGCTCACCTAAATTCCCCTGTATTTCTTCTATCACATCCAAAAGCTGCACATAAAACCCGTGAAGACGTGTCATGGCTCTGCGAAACCTCATTAAAACCTCGGGAAAATCTCTGGGCGGCTGAACAATTAAAATATCTTCCAGTTCTGTAATTTTCTCCTCTATCTTTTGCAGATAAGGTACTTCGTCCTCAATAAGTCCGTTTAAAACCGTAAGAAGTATTCCCAGCTCCTGACCTTCCTCTATATCTTCCAGTTCCTTTCGCTTTTCCAGCACAGGATGAATAACCTTATCTTCATCTAAAAAGATAATCGCTCCCTTTTTCACATAATATGCTGCAATCAAAAACTTCCCCTGAAGATTTCTTTTATCCGGTATTTTCAAAATTCCAAACATACCCTCTGAGAAAAATTCTGTTTTGCAATATGCCGCTTCCTCCAAGCTCTTAACAAAAAGCTTTTTATACGGATATTCTGACAAAGAAGTGAGAAACTCTTCTTTCGTCATAAAGCTTATCTTCATACAATCTCCTCCTTTTCCACCTTGGGGAATTCGATTATCAGCCGAAATCCACCTGCTTCTCTGTTCTTTGCGCTGCATATAAGCTTCATATTTTCTGCCAGTTTTTTCACCAGATACAGTCCTATTCCCGTAGATTTCTTATTTTCCTGCCCGTTGCTTCCGGTAAATCCCTTTTCAAAAACAAAAGGCAAATCCACCTCGGAAACTCCTTTTCCGTTATCTTCTATACAAAGACAAAGCTTTTCCCCATTTTCATAAGAGGAAAAAATAATCTGTCCCTTTTCTTCTTTTCTATATTGAATACTATTGCTCACAGCCTGAGATAATATAAACTCCAAATTTTTCCTGTCCGTAAAAATTTCTTTGATTTTTAAGTCCTTTGCTATGGAAATTCCATTTTCTGTCAATAAATATTCGTATTCCTCCAGCACGTACCCTATACATTCCCGAAGGCTTACCCACTCCATAACCTCTCTTTTATGTTCATACGACAGACGGGAAAAATACAAAATCTGGGATACATATTCCTGTAACTGCACATTCATATATTGCAGCTTCTGATAAACCTTGGGACTCATTTCGTCTTCACGGTTTTCCAGCATCAGCGTAAGCCATGATATGGGCGTCTTTATTTCGTGCACCCATGTTTCTACATATTCCTGCTGCTGCTGAAGCGCCAGCACCTTGTCCTTCTTTTCTACTTCAATATCCTCTATTTTTTCTCTTAATTTTTCTATTATCCACTTTTCTTCAAAAGATAATACGTCTGTGTTTAATTCTCTGTTCAGATGATTTCTGTCACTGAGAAGCTCTTGAAAATAAAGAAATTTTTTCTTTTTCTTTTTTAGTTTATTCAGAAAAAGAAATACAAAAATCACACCTGTAAAAAGCACAAATATAGCTGCCAGCTTTCCACTTTTTCTGTTATCCAGCAGCCAAAGGCAAAGAAAAGAAAAACAATCGAAAAACAGAAGAGCAACAAAGAACTCTGCGTTTTCCTTCCACACTTCTCCTGCCGTCTGCCATTTTCTATTCTTCTCCATTCCAGAGATACCCCCTTCCGCGAACCGTCTGTACCATATTTTTCAGCCCTAATGTATTCAATGTTTTGCGCAGCCGTGTCATATTTACCTGAAGAATATTTTCGTCTACATAGACCTGTGTTCCCCATACCATCAAAAATAAATCCTCTTTAGAAACAATTTCTCCGGAATGTTCCAAAAGCACCTCCAGAATTTTTCCTTCTTTTTCAGGCAATACCTTCGAACAATTTCCTGTATAAAGTGTATAGGTATGTTTGTCTAAATAAAACCCATTTCCCTTTAAAATACCTTCAAAGCCAGAAAAACGCTGTAACGTATTCTCTATACGCGCCAAAAGCCGTCCCTTATGGTACGGCTTTGTTAAAAAATCATCAGCTCCCAGCTTCAATCCATGAATTTCATCTTCAATCTGTATCCGTGAAGTCAGAATAATCACCGAACACAGATTTTTCTCCTTTAATTGTTTACAGATTTCAAATCCTGATTTTTGGGGCAAATTGATATCTAAAAGCACAAGGGCCGGTCTGCTTTTCTGAATTTCTTCATAAACATTCTGAAAATCACGGATTTGTGTCACCTCATAGCCTTCCTTTTCCAAAATGTCTGCCAGCTCTTCCCTCATAAAACAATCATCTTCCACTATGGTAATTCTGCTCATAAACCCCACTCACTTTTCCTATTCATCTCTTTTTCGTTCTAATAAAGCATGAATATTTCTATCACTGTTTTTCATCACCGCTCTGATATATACCCATTCTACCACAACAATGAGAATTACTACAACAAAGGACATCACAATCATACTGCTCTGCTGTTGTTCATAATAAGAAGCCAGAAGTCCATTTGTCATTGCCCAAATTCCAAAAACAGAGCTGACAACAGCCACTGCTACCGGAAGGAAAAAGTACCAACACACCTGTGCTCTCCCTGACTTTGAAGCCTTTGCAAAATCTGCTCCAAGGGCAAACAAAGCCTGATAGCGTTTTCCTGTCTTTCTTTGATACATAAGAAACTGCGTTCCAATTGCCGTGTTGCCGATAATCAAAAATATAACACCCATATAAACAGCCAAATACGTCTCAGACACCATATAGAACAAATACCTTCCCATATTTTCCATATAGCTTTCATAATCTATTCCCGTTTTTGTCAGCTCTTTATTGATATCCGTAAAGCTTTTAATCAGTCCTTCTTTTTCGATTATCTTACTGTCCAATACTGCATTCCAATAGCACTCTGTATTGCCTTCTTGATGTAAAGCATCAAACACACTGTCTTCTACAATTAACCCGTCCATAAGGGTAATTTTATTATCCGTCACCACATCATAGGACATGACCTTTTCTTTCATAAGGTAATCCTGCCCGTCAATTTGCAGACGCACACCTGTTTTCAAGGCTTCTTCTAATATCCCTATACTTTCTTCATCTCTTAGTTCAGGATCTTCATATAAAACCACTTCATTTTTTTCTAAATGCAAAGGTTCTTTTCCCACTGACTCCAGAAGCTGATTATAACTGGATAACCTCACCATATATGGGCTGTCTGAATATTCCAGATTATTGATTATATTATTTCTGACATCTGATATGGGTAATTTTTCCAATGCCGCTATCATCTCTTTATTGGAAAAGGTATGTTCTCCTTCAAAGGTAGGCATAAGTGAAATCTCCATTTGATAGAAGTTCTTAAATTTATCCATAACACCTGCTCTCTCCAGCTTCTCTTTTACCTCCCCTTCTTCGCCGACAAAGGTAAAATCTATAAAACGTTCCGGTTTCTGTGAAAATGCCGCCGAAACACCAAAAGACAGACAAGAAAATGCCAGCAAAAGTAATAGAGAACAGGATGCCAGAAATCCGCTTTTCAGAAAAATACTTTCCTGTAATTGACGAAGGGTAAAGGTTCTAAGACCTTTTGTTTTCTTTTTCAAAGCTTTTTGAAACAAGAAGTAAAAACCTTTAAACAAGAAATACGTTCCGGTTATTCCAAAGAGTACGGTCCATAAAAGGGAACGCATCTGCTCCCACAGCCCTTCTCGCAAGCCCAAAGAATATGCTATTCCTAGAAAAATAAGACCAATGAAAAGAAAAAACAGCGAGACCTGTCTTTTGGTTCTCTTTTTCTCGCCTTCATCCGTATTTTTCATCAGCACATAAGGCTCTTTATTCACGGTTATTCCGCTTAAAATGCTCATAATTACAATCTTAATCAGAACAATTCCTATCACCGTCCACAAAACAGCCGTCCACGCAACAGTAAAACGGTGTTCTAAAATTCCCAGTCCAATTATTCTTGATACAGTAAGACTGATAATCTCTGTAAGCAGAATAGCAATGGGAAAGCCTGCCAGAAAAGCAACTGCCGTATTTACCATATCTTCTGCAATGAGCATAAAAAACAGGCGGCTTCTTTTCATTCCCATCATCAGATAAAGTCCTAGTTCATGGCTTCTTCGCTCCAACTGATACCGTGTTGTAAAAAATACCAAAAAGGACAGGACAAAAAGCGAAAACACATAAAATATCGGAATAAGAAGCAAAAGCTTCTGAACAGCATCACTTTCCATACTCTTTATAAATTTCATGACATCCTGATTTTCTATGGATAAAATCACATAGAAAGCCACCACGGAAATCACTAAAGAAACAAAGTAAAGGCTGTTTTCTTTTCTGCCGGATTTGCTGTTTCTCTTAATCAGATTATAAAACATTGGCGCTCCCTCCTCCCAGTGCAGCCGTCACTTCTAGTATTCTTCGATAAAAATCAGACTGACTTTCCTCCGGAAGCTGACGCCGAAGCTCATGAAAAATAACTCCGTCCTGAATAAATAAAATCCTGCTGCAATAGCTTGCCGCATTGGCATCGTGAGTTACCATCATTACCGTTGTTTTAAAATCTTCACACACACCGTTTATTTTTTCTAAAAGCTTTTTGGCGCTGTGACTGTCAAGCGCTCCTGTGGGCTCATCTGCCAACAGAATTTTCGGCTGGGAAATAAGCGCTCTTGCCGCCGCTGCTCTTTGCTTCTGCCCTCCTGAAATCTGGGAAGGAAACTTATCCAAAACCTCCTGCATATCCAGATATTTTGCCAACTCCATACATTTTCTTTCTGCCTGTTTCTGATCGTCTCCATGTATGGCAGAAGGCAGGAGAATATTTTCTTCCACTGTAAGATTATCTAAAAGCTCAAAATCCTGAAACAGATATCCGATTTCTTTGCCGCGAAACTGCGCCAGCTTTTTCCCCTTAAAGGTACTGATATCTTCTCCTGCCAGTAAAACTTTTCCTTCTGTGGGCTTTATCATGGTTGCAATACAGTTCAAAAGTGTGGTTTTGCCTGAACCGCTGCTTCCCATAATACCCAGAAATTCCCCTTCCAAAACCTGAAAGAAAACGCCGTTTAAAGCTTTTGTCTCCCCCTCTTTTCTTCCATAGCTTTTCTTTAACCCTTGTATTTCTAATAATGTTTTTCCCATATACTCCTCATCTCCTTATTTAAGATACCTTTATTATAAAAGATGACAGCCGGAAAAAACACTTACATCTTTTGTAAGAATTCTTACTCCACGCTCTTTAAAGACTCTACCATATCTATTTTCTTTAATTTAAAGTACATCACTGCATTTACAAGAAAGGAAAACATACAAGTCAGCGCTGCACTCAACACAAAGCTAATATTTTCAATAATTCTGGTGAACATCACACTGTCAATTTCCACTGTCACAATCACAAAACGATGGAGAATACTTCCCAGTGCAATTCCCACTACTACACCGATTATGGTAAGCAAAATATTTTCTCGGAGCACATAAGCCGAAACCTCTTTATCATAAAATCCCAAAACCTTAATGGTTGCCAGCTCACGTTTTCTCTCTGTGATATTGATGTTATTCAGATTATACAAAACTACAAAAGCAAGGAGACCTGCAGAAATAATCAGCGCTACAATCACAATGTCAAGGCTTTCCAGCATATCGTCTAACTGCCCTTGTATATTATAGGTATAGGTCACATTCAAAGCCCCACGTTTATCCAGAATATTTTCTCCGATTTCCTTTACGCCTTTTTCATTAAAGTTCTTCATCTTAAAGTATACGGTATTCGGCTCCATATCTTCGCCGTAAATCTCTCTGTAAGTTTCCGGTGAAATATACAGATAGTGCTCCATATAATTTTCACAGATATCCGTTACCTGAAGTTCCACCTGTTTCTCATCCTTATCCTCAAGAACAATCTTATCACCTTTTTCAACATCTAAAAGCTGTGCCGCCTTCTCTGTTAAAATTACGGAATTTTTCTCCAGCTCAAACTCCTTCTTTGTAATGCGGTTTCTGAAAACCTGAAACTCCTTGTTTTTCTCAAGGTCAGAAGGTACGCTTAAATAAACCTCCTGTTCTTCCTTTCCCTTAGAAATCGTCACTCTCTTTGAGTATCCCTCCATAATATCAGAAACCTCTTTTTCTGAAGAAAGGTACTTCGCAGGCTCTTTTCTGTCTTCTTCCTCTGCATCTGTATTCAAAATAACCATGCCGTCATATAATTGAAGCTCTCCGTACTGCAATTTACCAATGGCAAAAATAGAGTCACGAAGACCAAAGCCTACAATCATTAACGCCATGCAGCCTCCAATACCGAACACTGTCATGAAAAATCGCTTTTTATAGCGAATAAGATTTCGGATAGTAGACTTCCAGATAAAGCTTAAATGTCTCCATATAAACGGAATTCTTTCCAAAAAAACTCGTTTTCCCTGTTTCGGCGCCGGTGGTCTCATCAATACAGCCGGCTGGGAAGCAAGCTCTTTATAGCAGGCAAAAAAGGTTGCCAGACCTGTACATAAAATTGCCGCACCCGCTGCCATAATTCCGTATTCCCAATTATAAGGAATAACCACATCAGGCACATGGGTATACATAATCTTATAAGCATTTACAATGATATAAGGAAAAATCTTTTCTCCGAAAAGCACACCGAAAATACTGCCCCCTATGGTTGCCAAAAGAGCATAATTTAGATATTTGCCTGCAATACTCAGCTTTCCGTATCCCAGAGCTTTTAACGTTCCGATTTGCGTTCTCTGTTCCTCCACCATACGTGTCATGGTTGTTAAACTGATTAAAGCCGCTACAATAAAGAATAAAATCGGAAATACCTTTGCTATGGCACGAATACGGTCTGCATTGTCGCCAAAGCCCGTATATTCCGGTAAGGCGCTTCTATCCTGCACATACCACTGAGCGTTTTCAATCTTATTGATTTCCAACTGTGCGTCTTTTATCTTTTCCTCACCGTCATGAATTTCCTGTTCTGCCTCTGCTTTTCCCTGCTCGTATTCTTCCTTTGCTTTCGCAAGCTTTTCTTCATTTTCTGCAACTAAAGTTTCGCTTTCTGTTTTCTGTTTTTCTCCGTCATGAATTTTACTCCAACCGGCGTCAATCTGCTTTTGTCCTTTCTTTGCCTGTTCTTCGCCTTCAACCAGCTTTTTCCTGCTTGCCTCCAGCTGCTGCCTTCCTGCCTCAATGGCTGCCTGCCCCTGCTCCAACTGCTTTTTCGCTTCTGCAAACTGTACGTCTGCTTCCTGCTGCTTCTGTTCCAAGATTGCCTGTGCTGCCGCTATCTGCGCTCCTGCCGCCTGCAAAACAGGCTCTTTTTCTGCAATCTCTGCTTTTAACGCATCTGCCTGTGCCTGTATCTGAGGGATTTGCTCCGGTGGCAACATTCCGCTTTCCAAGCTTGCCAAAAGCTTCGCAAGTAACTCCTTCGCCTGTGCAAGAGCTGTAACGCCACTGTCATATTCCGCTTTCTGACTATTAAAATCATCCCAAGCTTTCGCAAGCTCTTCTTCTCCCTTGGCAATTTCTGCCATTCCTGTATCATATTGCTCTTTAAAAGCTGCTTCCTGTGCGTCAAATTCTTTTTTGGCTGTATTATACTGACTCCAGCCGTCAGAAATTTCTTTTTTGGCTACATCTACCTCTTTTTGACTGGCATACAGCTTATTTTTTCCGCTTTGAAGCTCATCGTTTGCCTTCTTTAGCTGTTCTTTTCCTTCCTGAAGCTGTTTTTCTCCATCATCAATCTGTTTTTTGGCATCCGTAAGCTTTTCTTCTGCTTCCTTCTTTCCTTTATCTAATTCTGCCTGTGCATCGGCAAGCTCTGCTTCTGCTTCTTCACGAATTTCATCAACCCTTCGTTTTCCCTGTTCGTCAGCAATTTCTTCAATATTTTCCTGTACCTTTTCTACCTTTACATCATATTGGGAAGTAAAAGCTGTCAACGCTTTTGCATCTTTTACAGACACATAACATTCCGTATATGCCTCCAACCCAAAATCCTCCGGAAGGACACCGATAAAGCCGCTGACTTCACCGTTTCCCACGGTACTGCTGCCTCTGGCATAAGTAAAATACATGGAGCTGCTGCCGCTTCCTACGATTTCAAAAGTGTCTGTTTTTAAAGTGTCGGTAACGGCATCTTTTGTACCGCTGGAAAGAGTAATCTTATCTCCGATTTGAAAGCCGTGAGCCTTTAAAAAGTCTCCGTCCATAAAACATTCCCCCGATTTCTCAGGCATTCTTCCCTCTTCTACGGTATATTTATTCATATCCTTTAAAACAGAAGCGACATGCAGGACTTTGTAGTTTCCTTCCACATTTAACAGCATGTCTGCCGAATATCCCGGCTCTGCTGCCTCCACGCCTTCTGTCTTTTTCAATGCTTCTACATCTTTTTCTGTCAGACCTAAAGTTCCTATCACACGAAGATCCATTACATTATTTCTGTCAAAATATGCGTCACCGGAGAAACGCATATCCGGTTCTCCTGCCCGAATACCGGAAAAAAACGCAACTCCCATTGCTACAATAAAGAAAATCGATAAAAATCTTCCCAGACTTTTTCGTATTTCTACATAAAAGTCTTTTCTTATTGCTCTTTTTTTCATGTCCGCTCACCACCTACCATTCAATGGTTTCTACCGGAACAGGATTTGGATTTAATTCCATACCGGACACCCTTCCGTTCTTGATATGTATAATCCTGTCTGCCATAGGTGCAATGGCTGAATTATGCGTAATGACAATAACAGTCATTCCCTTTTGGCGGCAGGTATCCTGCAAAAGCTTTAAAATCGCCTTTCCTGTATTGTAATCCAAAGCTCCCGTAGGCTCGTCACACAGCAAAAGCTTCGGATTTTTTGCCAATGCTCTTGCTATGGACACTCTCTGCTGTTCTCCTCCGGAAAGCTGTGCCGGAAAATTATCCAGACGGTCTCCCAGTCCGACATCTTCTAAAACACTCTTTGCATCCAGCGGCTCTTTGCAAATCTGAAGCGCCAGCTCTACATTTTCCAGAGCAGTCAGATTAGGCACTAAATTATAAAACTGAAAAACAAATCCGATGTCATCTCTGCGATACCCTGTAAGCATTTTCGGCGTATATTTCGCCACATCCTTTCCGTCTACCAGCACTTTTCCCTCTGTGGCTGTATCCATACCGCCTAAAATATTTAAAACCGTTGTTTTACCGGCTCCACTGGGACCTACAATGACCACAAATTCACCTTTTGATATGGAAAAATCAATCCCATCTGCCGCACGGATTTCCACTTCTCCCATTTTATAAACCTTTGTTACATTTTCCAACTTTACATAATCTTCCATAGCTTATCCTCTCCCGGCTTCTTCCAATGCACCCTGTATTCCCTTTGTTAAAAGCTTTGCTGTAAGAGCTGCCATCCTTTTGGGACTTTCTTTAAAATCATGCTCCATCCAGTAACGCACAATCCCCATAGCACCGGTTGTGCAATAATAAAACTGTACCTGAAATTCCACAGACGCCTCGTTAAAGGTATTTGGAAAAGTATTCAAATACTTTACAAAAATAGACTCCACAAGTCCTTTTCCGCTTGAAACACTTCCCCTGTATCTCATAATCAGCCCACACTTTTCCCTCTCCTGATAAAGATACTCAAACACACTTTCCAAAACGACTTCCAGATTTTCCTTTAGCTGAGTCGTCTCCATTCCATCTGTCATTTCTTTTACTTTCCTGCACATATTTTCCTCGACTTCCGCCAGAATATCGTATATATCTGTATAATGAATGTAGAAGGTATTCCTATGTATATGCGCCGTTTCTGTAAGCTCCCGAATGGAAATTTCATTGATTTCCTTATGTTGCAGCAGCAGAAGCAATGCTTCCAATATATTCGCCTTCGTCTTTTCAATCTTCTTATTTCTATCTTTTTCCATGATTTTCTCCTATGCAGTTGCACATTTCCTCAGTTAAATTTTACTGTGCAGATGCACATTTGTCAACCTTCTGTAAAACAAAAAGAGCTGCCGCATCTGCAACAACTCTCCTGTTATTTCTATTCTGTTTTCTCTCCAAAAAGCTCATAATAAAAGATATATTGCTGCAAAACACCTTCAAAGCCTTTGTATCTGCGCTTCGGAAATCCCCTTTTATAATGCTTTTCAAGCGCCTGATTAATATGCGTATCTACCGGAAACGCCTCTAAATGATGAAGTCCAAAAAGGCAAATGCAATCTGCCACTTTCACCCCCACACCGAATATTTTAAGCAGCTCTTCTTTTGCTTTTGCATATTTCATCTTTTCAATCGCCTGCAAATCTATTTCACCGGCAACAACTGCTTTTGCCGCACGAACCACATATTTACTGCGATATCCCAAGTTACAGGCTTTTAAATCATCCTCTTCTAAACAGGCGAAAGCTTCTGCTTTCGGAAAAGCATAATAATGCTCTCCTGAAGCCGTTATTTTTTCTTCTCCGTATTCCCTGCAAATATTCTCAATACATCTTCTAATTCTTACAATATTATTTTGCTGAGAAATCAGAAAGGAAACAATCATTTCCCATAAGTCCTGTTTTAAAATGCGAATACCTCCGCCCAGCTTGGCTGCATTTACCAAATACGTGTCTTTGGGGTTAATTTTCTCTATGTAAAGCTTATAAGCTCTCTTTAAATCAAAATATTCTTCCCATACTTCTGTAAATTCTTCTAAAGAACAGTAAAAGATACTTTCTCCATCTTTTTGATAAACATCCAGATATCGTGCACCGACAATTATTCTATATTTATTTTCCGCCAGCTTTTTCATGCGAAAACACTGACCCGAATTACAAATTTGCTCTAAATCAAAGTTTTCTATTTGTTTTTTTACCATGTTTTTTCTTCCTAATATTTAAGATTTTACGAAAGCCAGTTACTTTCCATGAGAGGATTATACTGAAAATAAAATGGAAATTCAATATGGATTAGATGCTCGTCTAATGTTATAATGGTTTTCAAAAAATATGTTAGGAGATGAAATCGTGCACACCGAAAAGAAAGCACAAAAAAAAGAGAAGAAAGCCATGAGCGTTTCTTTATATGGAAACCTATTTTTCGTCATTGTAGAATTAGTAACAGCTATTATCACAAGCTCACAAGCTGTTTTGCTTGACGCTGTTTATGATGGCATAGAATTTTTCATGCTTTTACCTTCTATTTTTTTAATACCGTTACTATACAAACCATCCAATGAAAAACATCCCTTTGGTTATATGCAAATAGAAACTCTCTTTGTTGTAGTCAAAGGAATTATGATGACAGCCGTTACCATTGGGTTAATCGCAAACAACCTAAACCTTATGCTTCATGGCGGACATCTGATTGATTTTCAGTCCGTTGCCTACTTTGAACTGTTTGGATGTATTTTAGGTATCTCTGTATCTCTGTATCTTCGAAAAAAGAATAAAGCGATGAATTCCCCTTTATTAGAAACAGAAAGAAAAGGCTGGGAAATCGACAGTATTGTATCTTTGGGAATGACTGTGGCATTTTTGCTTCCTAACTTTTTGTTACATACGCCACTTGCTCCTGTTATTCCTTATATTGACCAGATTATCACCATTTTTCTTTCTATATTCATGCTCCCAATGCCAATTAAAACAGTAATTACAGGCATTCGAGACTTAATGTTAATACCGCCGGAACAGGAGACTATTGAAGATATTAAAAATACAGTAGAACCGATTATTGGCATTTATGGACATACACAGCTTTATTATGATATTGTCCGAACCGGACGAAAACTATGGATTAGCGTTTATATTACTTTTGACAAAGACACTATTTCTCTTTCACGGTTTAAGATTATTCAAGCCAGATGTATTCAAGCTCTTACAGAAAAATATTCCGATTTTTACTTTGAATTATTACCGGATATCGAATTTACAGGAACTGAAATTGAAAAATTAGAGGTTTAAATATACAGTAAAAAATATGCGGTTCTTTTGCCACGAAAATGGCTTAGAACTGCATATTTCTGTATAGAGGACGTTATAATATTGTTATCACAAATTTCTATCATTTTTATCTGCTTTTCCACGTTTTACATAAAGGCTAACAGCATTTGTTTTCTGAACCCATTTAGGAATACTTGGGGTAAATCTCAATAATACCGCTTGCTTTTTAAAGTGTTCAGATTCGAACACTTTAAATGCCAGATGGTATCATATAAAATTAACTTCTCTTAATCACTAATTTTAGTTTTAATTTTCCAGTAACCCTTTCGATCAGATCCTATCCGAACAATTTTTCCGTTTTCTTTTAATTCTTTTATAAGACGACTGACCTTTCTTGGACTTATATTCATTTGTTTTGCCATTTGTTTTGCCGTAATAGAAGGATTTTCGCTTAATATTTCCATAACTTTCCATATTTCTAAATTATCATTGCCTGTTTCATTGCCATTATCATCGCCATTTGCAATGATAATGGTTTCTTTTGGCAATGAAAATGGAAATTCGACTTTTATAAAATGCTCTGATATATGAAAAATACTTTTATCATACTCTTTCAAAATTCTACTCATTCCTGAGCCTAATTGTTCTACAAGACCAACATCTTTAAATACACGCATCAATTCACGATTTCTCGGCATACTACTACAACTAAAAAAATCTTCTTTACTTTGTCCCTGAATCAGTCCACCATAAGATGTGAAAACCATTTTATCATTGAAAATTTCAAAAACAGGTGGTATTTCTCTTGAAAAATCTGAATGTACAATTGCATTTATCACAGCTTCACGCATCGGAATAGGCTCTATCAAATTTTTTTCTACTCTCTTAGCATTTGTCACTTTTGCTCTAGTAATATTCTCAATTTTTAACTTTTCTAACACTTGATGTGTCGCTTTAATTAAAGAGCAATATCCATATTCTTCATTTTCAACTAAATCCACTTTGTCCGATCCAGCATATTTAGCAACTTTAATTGATACACCATTTTCATCTGCCAACAAATATGCAACATAATTGAACTTACCATCAGGTGTTAAAAGTTCTAACGAATTTGTAAACTTTTCATTCAGCTCCAATCCCCTCTCCTGATAATATATCTTCAATTGTGCAAAAGTAAGATCTTGTCTGGGAGATGTAATATTTCTCAAAGTATTATGTGTTCTTTTACTATAAAGACTATCAATCATTGCAGTTGACATTGGCTGAGACGATGTACCCATTCTTGTGAAGCAACCGTTTGGTGACATTCCATGTTTCTTTATATAATATGGTTTTTCTAATCCACTAGAAATTAAGATTTTTATTACGGAAATATTCTCTATCTCTTCAGTTACAATATCGAATAATCCTAAAGTTGATGGTAAAATATTATTTTTTATCCGATCTGCAATTTTCAATTGCATAGAATCGACATCTGAAACTCCAATTGGTTTCCCATTATCATCTACTCCAATATATAAAATGCCACCTTCTTTATTATTCAGAAAAGCTACCACTTCTTTTTCCAGTTTATCATTTAATTCCACTTTAAATTCTATGCGGTTACTTTCTTGGAACATTTCTCGTTCTCCTCTCTATATACCATTTTTATTTGCATTGCATCTTTATCTCTTCTATAGTATCTTTTAATTCACGCATTTTTGTCACAATTTCAAAATTTTCACCATTTAATTTCCAAATATCAATTGAGCTGATTGTTGTTGCCAGCTCTTTCTCCACTTTAATCATAGTATTATAAATTTGTATTTTTAGTGTATCTTCTACTTCATCAGCAATACTTTTCTTTTTATTTATGGTCACTTTCATATCCTTTGCATATAAACCACGTCCAACCCTTACAATCTCTTTTGTGTCAATTAACTGAGAAACGGCTCCTGATATTTGCCCTCTTGTAACATCTTTCTTGCTATTTAATATTATATACTCTTTAAAATCTGGCGCAGTATACATTCCTCCTTGCTTAACACATTCTTTTATTAACATTTTAATCTCAGCTGTTGATATTCTCATCTTACTCAATCTCCTTTGTTCTATTTTATCATTTTTTTCATTAGTTTTATCATTTTTCAATTTATTGTATATTTTATTTTTTATATTAAAATTATAAAACATATCATTATTATCTTCAATACTTTTTTTCTAATCAACAGTCTTTTGTATTTTTTTATTTTAACTTCATTTCTTAGGAAAACTATCCCCTAAGCACAGCACCCCCGAGGATGTCAAGTCATTGCTACAAACTTTTTGACCTTTTTTCCCTCGATTTTTCCCATAAAACCGTTGTTTTGGAACAGAGGACGTTATATTGTTGTCACAAAATCAGTAGGGAGGATGTAACGTCATTGCTACAAGTTTAGTAGTAGAGGACGTTACATTATTGCTACAAATCAAGTCAGTGCCTTCCATTCCACCTCCACTCTCCCATCATCATACACATATATACCTTTTTCTGGAAAATACTTTCCAAGGTAATAATTTGTGTCTATATGCTCACGTCCCAATCTGGAAACATCTTTGATAATCACCATATTAATTTTTCCCAGTTCGATATCTGCCAGCATTCTTCGGAATTCTGGTCTGTCAAAATTACTGCCGGAAATTCCATCATCCAAATAAGAGGAAACAAATGTAATATCTTGTTGTTCTGAAATATATTCCTGCCCCATTTTCACCTGAGAGTGTATACTGTTGCTGTATTTATCCACTTTTACAGCTTCCTCCACAGATACTCTGCAATAGATACCTGCATGGAACATTTTCTCACTCCTTAGTCTTGTATAGTCATTGCCTTTAATTGTCTTAATCTTGCAAAAGATATCAAGCAATGTCAACAGATACTTTTACGTTCAGTCAGATTCTTCACACACTGCGCCAGTGTTTTTTCTCCAGAAAAATGTACCCGAATCTGGTAGCCGCCATATTCATATTCCACTGCTGCTTTATTATCTATCAGTTTTTTCTGTTCCTCTTTTTCAGTCTCCATGAATCTTCCACTCATGTATATGCCTCCTTCAGCATACAGACCTCTTTACATCCTATGCTGGCAGGCATGTACAGAAGTTCTGTATTAGTTGAATTCGACTTTCGAAATTCTGATTTCATTTTATATGAACCCTTTTCAACACACATTGATGCCAAATTGAGGTTGAATTGATACTTTATTAATTT
Organism: Blautia hansenii DSM 20583; assembly: GCF_002222595.2. Classification (NCBI taxonomy): domain Bacteria; kingdom Bacillati; phylum Bacillota; class Clostridia; order Lachnospirales; family Lachnospiraceae; genus Blautia; species Blautia hansenii. Next base: position 454,549 of record NZ_CP022413.2, on the reverse strand, counting down.
TTAATAGTTTTTTCTTTTACCAGAACGTATGTTTGTGATATAATTTTTAAAATACTTATAATGAATTCAATAGAAATATTGAAAATCTACTTTAGAAAGGACATGATACCTATATGGAACGATGTGATTTCTCTACACTAATGACAGTATTCCACAGGTATGTAACTATGCTGAGCTTCTGACCGACCTCGGCGAACCGGAACAAGGACTTTCTGCGTTGAAGAAACTAGCACGAATTGTAAAAGAATATAATTCTGAATGTTGCAGCGATTACGCAATCATTCTGGAATCTATGGGAGCGATTCTGCTCATGCTGGGAAAAATTTCAGAAGGAACGGAATATCTTAAACAGGAAATGCAGATTTATACAGAACTCTGGAAAGATGCACCGGAAAAGCCGGAAGCAAAATATCAGGAAATTGCAAATTTATATCCACAAGTCGGATTTGAAATTGCACAAAGATTTTTGTCCAATATCCAGTATTGATAATTTTAAGCCGGCATGATTATTCATAATCATGCCGGCTTATTCATTGAAAACTATAACTTTTAGACACTTATGTTTTCCACTTCTTCTCTTGATGGCATTACACGTAATGCACCTTTTCTCGTTGTGATAACAGAAGCTGCTGCATTTGCAAAGGTCAACATATCTTTAAGCTGTATACTATTTAAATTGTCCAGCCCATGCTCACAAATCCCATGAAGCATACATCCACAAAAAGTATCACCTGCGCCTGTAGTTTCAATGGTTTTTTCCTGTATAAATGCCGGAACCTCTACTTTCATATCCTTATAATAAGCTCTGCTTCCATCTTTTCCCATAGATAACAAAATAAGCGTAATATCTGGATATCTTTCTTTTATCCAGCAAATTCCTTCATCAAAATCTTCTTTTCCTGTCAGCCATTGAATTTCGTTATCTGATATTTTTAAGATGTCACAAAAACCAAGTCCATATAAAACTTGTTCCCTTGCTATTTCCATAGAATCCCAAAGAGGTTCCCTAATGTTAGGATCAAAGGATATGATAATCCCATTTTCCTTAGCAATATTTAACGCCTTTTTTGTTGCATTTCTCACACCATCATGGGTCATAGACAATGTTCCAAAATGAAATATCTTAGCATTTATAATTGCTTCTTCTGTCACTTCCTCTTCTGATAACATCATATCCGCTCCCGGTTTTCTATAGAAAGAAAAGTCCCTGTCTCCCCCTGGCATCGTATGTACCAGAGCGAGTGTTGTATGCACATCCTTATCCATATACAGATAGTCTGTATTAATCCCAACTTCAAGCAGTGCATCTCTTAGCTGTTCACCAAAAAAATCTGCTCCAACTTTTCCTATAAATGTGGTCTTATGTCCAAGTTTCTCCAACATGGCCAACACGTTACATGGTGCACCTCCCGGGTTCGCCTCAAACAGAGGATTTCCTTGTCCGCTGGCACCATTTTCTGTAAAATCAATTAAAAGCTCTCCTAATGCTATTACATCATATTTCTTCTCCATTTTGTTTTCCTCATATTTAAACTTTCTGAAAATAATAATATGAGAGTGTGGAAACCGGCACAGCCCCACACTCACATCTTTCATTTCTTCCACTTTTATTCTACAACAACATCGTGTTTCACTATATCTATATACGCTGTTCCGTCAGTTTTAAAAAGAATCTTGTCTGCATCCATTGGTGTGTAAATAAGAGAGGTCATCGCCTTTTCTCCGTCATTTGCAAATATTTCAACTGAGTACTTATCCATTACAACTCGCAACCTGATCTTACCATCTTGACTTTCCACTTTCATACTTCTCTGACAGATGAAATCTCTTCTGGATCCTGCATGATTACGGTCAAATGTCAGAATTCCCTTTTTTGCATTGTAAGAAATTTCTGTATAAAATTTCTGATTTTTTGCTAATTGAATTCGGAACTCCTCATAATCTCCTGCCTGAATATCAATCGTCATGTCAATTTCCCGGCCTGATACGCCTTCCAGTTCCATAGCTTCATGAACTATCACATCTTTATAGTTGACTGTATTGGCATAATAATTTTCCAGTTCTTTTACCGGAAGCTGATACAGGCGGCCATTCTTAATATGCAGTTCTCTCGGTACTGTCATCTGTCCTGACCATCGAAATTCTCCCGGTGTATTATAATTGTCCCAGGACTGCATCCATGCAATCATAATGCGGCGACCATCCTTGGTTTCTGTAGTCTGAGATGCATAGAAATCAAGCCCATAATCAATCGCACTTTCTGTCTCTCTCTCAAATTTCACCTGTTCCTTGTCAAAGTCGCCGATTAGACACAGCGTTCCATTACCACTGTGGAATTCCAGTCCTTCCGCACACATATCCTGCGGTGATGTCAAAATAACATATTTTCCTTCAAGTGGAAACATATCCGGGCATTCCCACATTTTCCCATATCGATTCTCACATTTATCCACAACGCCACAGTATTTCCACTGCTTCAGATCTTCTGACGAATATAACAGCAATTGTCCGCTTCCATCCTCATTTCTGTTTCCGACAATCACATAAAATGTATTTTCATCTTTCCAGATTTTTGGATCACGGAAGTCAACTTTGCTTGCTCCATCTGGAAGCATATCTGCTCCTATAATCGGATTCACATCTGACTTTTCATAATCAACACCGTCTCCAATCGCCAGACACTGTGTTTGACGTTCAAAGTGTTTTCCTTCCTCATCGTCTCCGACCACTACACCAGTATAAACCAATACATGTTTTCCATCATGTTCAATAGCACTGCCTGAAAAACATCCGAAACTATCGTATTCCTGATCCGGAGCCATGCAGACCGGCAAAAGCTCCCATTTGATGAAATCTTTTGATTTATAATGTGCCCAGTGCATCGGTCCCCATTGTGTTGTATACGGATGATACTGACACATTAAATGAACTTCATCTTGAAATATTGAGAAGCCATTCGGGTCATTGATCCAACCAACCGGTGAACAAGCATGAAAAGACGGTTTTTGTTCTATCGGAATTTTAACTGTTTCATTTTTCTCGTATTCTCTGGCTTTCTGCAGCGAACTACTCATTTTTATCTTATTTTCCATAAAATATGCTCCTATTTTTCCTCATTCAAAGATTTCTGGTACTCGTCAAAATATTTCTGTTTAATTGACAAATACTCCTGCAAACCATATTTATCCATATTCTTTAAATATTCATCCCATTCTTCTTCTATGCCGCCATTCAAAATCCAGCTCGCCTTCATCTGTTCTGCATATTTCTTTATATCTGTATCCAGTTGGGAAACCCTGTTGGTATCATCAATACTCATAAACACATTCGGATAGACATATTTGCTATTCATATCTTTCAGATAGGTTTCATGCATATTATCAAGTCTCCACTTCGCATCTGCAGGCTGTGTCACATATACATCATAATAATCATTCAGCACCGCAAGCGGACCGTTTACAGACTGTCTTTCACGTACCTCAACCGGTGAATTATCTCCCAGATCCATATGCTTCAGCATCTCTCCACCTTCGCTGTTTGTACTCATTTCAAATACGTTAGTGGCTCCCTTTTCTCCATAGGTTCCCCAGTTGTTCTGTGGAGACTGGATTGGTGCATACATCTGATCAATCCATGCTGCTGCCAATGCAGTATCTCTGCAACTCGTTGTAAGAACACATCGTCCACGGTCAAATCCACTCGTCTCACTGTTGTTTTGTCTTGTAACATTTACAAGTCCTTCCGGTCCGGCAAGTGCCGGCAGCATCACATAATCATCATAATTGTCAATATTTCCGATATCCCATGTAAAGCAAAGACCATATCTGTGATTCTTTCCTTTTGCAACATAAGTTGACCACTCTTGTGTAAATGCTTCCGGATCTACCAACTTTTCTTCAACTAATTTATGCAGCCATTCAATTCCTTCTTTGTAACCTTCCTGAACTGTCGTATAAATTACCTCTCCATCATCTGTCACTGCGAAATGATCTGTAGTATCTCCATATCCTTCGCCAAATCCATTGATTAAAATTGCCGGATCCTGGTCTCCATTATTAATGATAAATGACATTGGGATTACATCCCCCTCTACACCGCATTCTTCCTGAATCTTATCTGCGTTATCACGGAATGCAATTAATACCTGCTCCAGTTCTTCTGTTGTAGACGGCACCTCAAGTCCAAGGCAATCCAGCCATTTTTTATTAATGTATGGAATGTCACCGATTGCCTGAATTGCTTCTTTTCCTTCTCCCAACTGTTCAATCCACGGGAAGGAGTAAATATGTCCGTCCGGAGCAGTAACCATGGTTCGATATTCTGGATATTTTTCAAAAACAGCCTGTAAATTTGGCATGTATTTGTCAATCAGATTTTCCAAAGGAATAATGATTCCCTGTTTCGCATATCTCAGCAAATCATAATCGTTCATTCCTGCTGTAAACAATCCGTCCGGAAGACTTCCAAACTGTGCCAGTGCCAGATTCTTTTTATCAGCAAACTGATCTGCCACAAAACAGGTCCAGTCAATTTCTACATTTGTCTGTTTCTCTATGCGCTGAAAAATTAATCTTTCATTCGGATCCTGTGTACTTGTTGCCGGTGCACTTGTAATAAAGGACAGTTCTTTTTTCTCTTTTAGCGGGAAAGTCACTTCTTCTACTGGTGTATCAGGATTTGTATCTGCAACCTGTGCACTCTCTCCACCACATCCGACAAGGGAAACTAGCATAAGCAGTGATAACCCCAGAGTAAACAGATGTTTCATTCTCTTCTTCATCACACTTTCCTCCTTAACCTTTTACAGAGCCTACCATAATTCCCGAATCAAAATATTTCTGGAAAAACGGATACATAATTAACAATGGTAAACTGGACACTACGATTGTTGCATATTTCAGAAGCTCTGCAACCTTTGCCATCTCAGCTGTGCTTTGAATATCCGCAATCATACCAGGCTGTGGGGTATTCTGTACCAGAATTGAACGAAGCACTAACTGTAACGGCTGTAAGTCTGCGTCATTCAAATAAATCATAGCATCAAAATAGCCATTCCACATTCCTACAAAAGACCACAATGCTAATACTGCAATAATCGGTTTACACACCGGAAGCATTATTTTAAAAAAATGCTGAATCTCACTTGCTCCATCGAGCTGAGAGGCTTCACGTAGCTCTTTTGGTATGGATTGATAATAAGTTCTTGCAAGAATCATATTCCATACATTGAATGCACCAGGAAGTAAAATTGCCCAGATTGTATTTACCAAATGTAATTGATTAACGAGAATAAACGTTGGAATTAATCCACCATTAAAAAACATTGTGATAATAAAAATTGCATTAAAAAATTTTCTACCTACAAATTCTTTCTTGGACATCGGATATGCTGCCAGTATTGTAACAAACACTGATATTACCGTAAATGCAATAGAATAAAAGAAAGAATTGGCAAATCCTCTCCATATCATTTTGTTTTCGAGTACGCGTTTGTATGCATCCAGAGTCCAGTCTTTTAAATGGAAACTAATTCCCTGATTGTTCAGTACATTCGGATCCATGAAAGAAGCAATTACGACATAAACCAGAGGAATTAGAATTGCAAGAGCAAAAACACCAAGAAGTGTATATCCAATGGACAGAATTATTTTATCGGACATTCCAAATTTCATTTTTCTTCGATTTTCCATTTTTCAAATTCCCCCTTTTTATAATCCTTCACCATCGTTCAGTTTTGCTACTACTTTGTTCACAAAAATCAACAGAATAATGTTAATAATAGAATTAAATAATCCAACTGCTGTAGAATATCCATAATCACCGTTCAGCAAACCAATTCGATACACATATGTAGAAAGGATTTCTGATGCCGGAAGGTTCATATCAGTTTGCAGTGCATATGCTTTTTCAAATCCAATACTCATGATATTTCCTGCCTGCAGAATAAACTGAATTACAATAATATTTTTAATTGCAGGTAACTGTACATACCATATCTGCTGGAAAATATTCGCTCCGTCTACAATCGCAGCCTCTTCAAGGTCTTTACTTGCATTAGACAAAGCAGCCGTATACATGATAGACGCCCATCCGGCTCCCTGCCAGATTCCGCTGGCTATATAAATAGTACGGAATGCCTCCGGCATGGTCATCCAGTTTGTATCACTACCAAAAACCTGATTGATTGGTCCTACCGGTGACAAGAACATTCTGACCATACCACAGAGTACGATGACGGAAATAAAATTCGGTGCATAAATCAAAAGCTGGATTTTCTTTTTTATTCCGGTTCTGCGAATCTGGTTCAATAAAAGAGCAAGAATAATCGGTATCGGAAATCCCCACAGCAAACTATAGGCACTCAATTTCAATGTATTCAGAAGATATTTCATAAAATCCGGAGACGATAAAAATCTTCTGAAATAATCCAGTCCTACCCACTGGCTGCCAAACACCCCTTTTATGACATTGTAATCCTCAAAAGCAATTAATACTCCTCCCATGGGAATATACTTGAAAATGATTGTCAACAGAAGGGCAGGCATTAAAAAAAACACATATAACTGCCAGTTTCTTTTGATATAGCCAGCTTTTTGACGAACTGTCTGCCGACTTGCCGAAGCACTTTTTGCATTACGAAAACTCATCGTTCCCTCTCCTCTCTTTTACATTTGCACTATTCCTTTGCAAGTTTGTCTCATTTTCTTGGTTTGTTGTGCAATTTGTACTTTTTCTTGGATATATATTATCATTTGCACAGCATTTTGTCAATTGTATTTTTGCATTTATTCCTTTTTATTTTTATATTTGCACCTTTTCGTGTCGCAAAAAAGTATAAATTTAACCTATGAACCAATTATTATTCTATTATATTTTTACATTTGACAAATTCCTTTAAATACGTTACATTTAATAACAAAGTATAACTATTTCACATAAATGGACTTATACGTATTATACCACCATTACATTCAAAACAGGAGGTGTCTATGGGAAAACGAATTACCATTCAAGATATAGCAGATTCATTAGGGGTATCAAGAAACACAGTGTCAAAGGCAATAAACAATACCGGCGTGTTGGCTGATGCTACAAGAGATAAGATTTTACAAAAGGCTGCCGAATTGGGTTATAAGCAGTTTTCTTATCTCTCGCCTGCAGTCTCTGTTCCCAAGCCTGAAATTTGTGAGATTGCTCTTTTTACCCGTGCCATGCCGAATAGTTCTCACTTCGGTTCTAAACTACTGAATACCTTTCAGGAAAAAATCAGTTCTAACGGGTACAGATTGTCGTTTTACCTTATTCGTGAACAAGAATTTACAGATTTACTTCTTCCAGCTGGGTTTGATCCTTCAAACAGTGCCGGAATTATTTGTTTGGAATTATTTGATTGCGCATACAGTCAGATGCTCAGCAAACTTGACATTCCTCTGCTTTTTACAGATTGTGCTGCGAACATCGATTTCACTACTATTGATGCTGATTTTCTGCTTATGGAAAACAGAAACAGCATTTCCAGCATTGTGCAATCTCTCATAAAAAATGGACAGCATAGACTTGCATTTGCAGGAAATATTAATAACTGCCAATCATTCTTTGAACGATATCAGGGATTTTGTGATGCACTCAGCCTCTCTGGTCTAAAACCTGTTACTGACATACTCTTAGCAGACGAGCCCTTCCATACGATTGAGCAGCTTGCATCGTATATCAGACAACTCCCTGAACTGCCAGATGCATTTATATGTGCTAACGATTTTGTCGCTATGGATCTCATTAAGGCCTTAAAGCAATGCGGCTTGTCAGTTCCTGAAGATGTAAAAATTACAGGATTCGATAATTCTGCTGAGTCTCGGATTATTGAACCACATTTAACCACTGTCCATATTCCAAGTTCTGCTATGGGATATATTGCTGCAGAACTTCTTCTTTCCCGTATTGAAGAACCGGGTATTCCATATCGTACAACTTACGTTCGCACTGTGATAAAATACCGGGAATCATCTCATTGCTAATTTTCTGCATATTAAGCTACAAGGGAATCCTAACTGCCCCTTGTGGCTTTTTCTACCTAATGCTTTATCTCAAAGGATCTCACATCTTTAAACATTTCCAAAGCTTAAATTGATCGCAATTGGTCTTCCAAGCCGTATAGCCTGCCGAACCAGATAATCTACACCTTGCATCAGCTCTGTAGTTCTTGGAAAAGAGTCCTGTCTTGGAATTCCCATTTTCACAACCAGAAGGTCACTTTCATATGCCACACCCCGGTTCACTGCACCACGGGTAAAATCGCTACCAGCTGCCACTCCAAGCACAGCAGTTCCATGACCGCTTACATCTTTCTTCTTTAAAGAAGATTTTGTCTTATTGGATTATTTATGATTTTTATTGTATAATATCGTAAGAAATTACCATTTTCCCATAACGATCCGCAGGTATCGTAGTTGGGAGCTAAACTGGTTTTCACAATGCAGATTATTTTTGCAGAGCTTTCAAAAAGCACTACCAGACAACCCCTGGGGGAATATCGGAAAGAAAAGTGGGATAAATAGCTGCTCTTTGAACAACTTCTGTAATTTATGTCTGTTTTGTTCTGCTCATTCATTATTCTTCAGAATTAAACAGTTCCATCAGCAACTCTTTTTCTTCCTGCATTACCTTCAGTACATACTTGTCAAAATGTCTTGCATCCTGAGTTTTTGAGCCGAACTCGTAGGTTTCCTGTCCGTAGTCCATAACATCAAAACCAAAAATTGCTTTGTTTGCACCTTTGGTTCTGTAAGAAGCTGCGTCAGCAAGGGTAAATCCAAGTCGTCTTCCTTAGCTGATCCGTTTCCATCCGGTTCATTTCCATCCGGCGCTCCACCCATCATTCCTCCAGGACCTGCATTTTCCCCGGACTGTCCCTTGGCGTATCTTCCTTCCAGAAATGCCTGTGTCTTCTCTTCTGTTGTCATCTCAGCCACAGCTTCATCACTGAGAGCATTTCCATCGCTGTCAAACCAGGTCCAGTCATCTGCGTAATCCAGATTTTCCAGATACCATTCCAGACTTTTCTCAAATTCCTTCAGATAAAAAGTGAGATACGTGCCTCCATATCCATTTGTATCTGCATATTTTTCCGCATCATACTCTATAGTCAGGTCTGCCACATCCTCTTTGTCCCCATCTTCATTGAGGTCAATATCCACAGCAGCCTCGCTGACACTTAAATTCTGGTCATTGATATAATCCATATATTCCTGAGACAAATATTCTGCCATCTTTTTCTGAAAATCAGTATTGAACTCATAATCTGTATCCAGATAATATTCAAATGCCATAGCCATATCCGCTTCCTGCAAAGAGGTAATGGCACTGTATGCAACGCAGCCCCATACACCATCTGAAATTTCTGTTCCGTCAGCTTCTATGGTCTCAGAATAAGTTCCGTCTTCATGCGGTTCGCTTTCTCTAATGGAGTAACCATTTTTCCTGTGATTTTCCAGGCTGGATAAATCCATAATGCCCCTAAGATTACGGCAGCCGCCAGGGAAAGAATGAAATACCTTTTCTCCTCCATTCTTAAAGATGAAGTATCCGCAAAAGCAATAAGCAGTTCTCCTTCATGAACAGATATTTCAAACTGATAATTTTGATAGCTGCCGCTGGTTTTTCCTGTCAACAAAATAGCTTCAGCAGTTTCCAACTGTGATCGCAATTTTATTATCTGTGGCAAGCATTTCTGTCACATCATAAATCTGATACTGTAATCTGTTATGATAGCTTGTCCAGCCCGGTGCCATACGATAATCACCTACGGTCTGTCCATTCAGAGATGCCTCATATACTCCATGTGCTGTTGCATACAGGCGGCCTTTCTTTACCTTTTTTCCTGAATCCGTGAAGTTCACGGATTCAGGTTTAACTATAACTATTTTTCATGCTTATCGAAATACATATTATACTCATTTCATGATTCCGCATTATATATTTCTAAAATCATTTCACTCTGGCAGGCTATCCCTGACACACAGTGCCCCATACCCAATACGATTATTAGGATATTCCCCGCCTAAAAGCGGCCTTGCTCCTCTTCTTAAATATGCCTTTACCTTCTCTCCGTACAAGAAAGGATCATTTCCTTTTATAATTCCCCATTCCATCATCAGTGCTGCAGCCCCCGTAACAAAAGGCGTTGCAAAAGAAGTTCCTGCTCTGTTATCATACCCTCCTCCCACTGCTGTTGTACGAATATCCACACCCGGAGCTGCCAAATCCGGTTTGACCGCATTTACCACTCTTGTGTAACCCCTTCCGGAAAAATCTGCGTAAGACATATATCTGGAATTGTATGCTCCCACAGAAATCACCCGCCCTGCCGTAGATGGAATGGTCAAGGTTGTTTCCGGTGTCGGAGAAGAAAATCTTGTTCCCTCATTTAAAATCCCGCCTCCCGGAAGCCACAAATCAAAAGAACCGTCCACAACTTTTGAAGGTATCAACTGAATTTTCCACACACCGCTGTCGATATACTGATTTTTTGGAAGCATATCTATATAAATTTCCTGTGAAAGACTGTATGGACTGGGTTCTCCATAATAGATTAACAGCTCCGTATTTTGAATAGTAAAACGCTGCGGTCCTAATATTTGCTTAAAAGGACCTACCCTTTCGCCATTGGGATGTATCAATACAAATTCCATCTCATCCACATACTGTTTCCAAATCTGTACGCTCATCCCCGTTTCATACTCGCTGATATATAGTGAAATCTCTTTTGTCTCACCTTCTGTCAATTTTCCCGAAGTATGAATAGCCGCACTTCCTTCATTCCCCATTCCTACACAAATTACTGTTTTTCCCGACAATGCCGCATTATCCAAATACGTTTCGATAAGTGACTCCCCACTATGAGAGCCATAATTATTGCCAAAACTGAGATTTAAAGCCAGCGGCATCTGCAAATCGATTGCCTGACGAATTGCATAATCAATTCCCTGCATAAGCTCTGTGGTTCTGGGAAATCCATCTTCCAAAGGCGTTCCCAGTTTTACAACCAGCAAGTCACTTTTATAAGCCACTCCTCGATAAACACCTTGCGAAGCCGCCCCATTTCCGGCTGCAATTCCCATCACTCCGGTGCCATGTCCGCTTAAATCACGACTGGGAACGATTTTTTCCATTTCCCTTTTATTTTCCTGCTTCAATGCCTCATCAATCTGCTCCTTTGTATATTCCGTTCCTATAAAATAGCCTTTCGGTGGATTTCCCTGTATGGTTTGATCCCACAGACGTAATATTCTGCTGCTCCCATCAGAATTACGAAAATCAGGATGGCTATAATCAATGCCTGAATCAATACATGCAACCAACACGCCTTCTCCTGTCAGCGCTTCTCCCAAAGGCGAAAACTCACTTTGTACTGCTGTCATGCAGGAAGCACTTTTTCCTTGATTTACTGCAAAGAATAAACGCTTTGGTTTCTCTACAAACTCTATCTGCGGATTTCGTGATAATTCCTCTATTCTGCTTTCTGGAATGCGTATAATGGCAAATTGATTTAAAAGTTCTACTTTTGGAATATCTTCTCCCAGCACTGCACTCAAATCACCGGAAAACTTTATAATCAGCTCCCAGTTTTTTTCTTCTGTATTATACCCTACGTTTAACTGTGATGATTTCATTCTCTCCTCTTTTGTAGCACTTAAAGCTAAATTCAAAAGATTTTCTAATTTTTGATTTTGCATATTCTATCCCCCTTTCTCCATCTTACGCTTTATGAATAAGGATAGAACGAAAAAGAGCTGCCTTAACAGACAGCTCTACTTTCTTATTCTTATTTTATTTTTCTTTTGAAATCAAATGATATGGAAATGCTACTCCTAAGATACCTCCAACCATATTTCCAAGGGTAACAACTACTACATTATATAAATATGCACCAATTCCAACTTTTCCTGTAAAAAGAGAAATTCCAATGCTGCTCATATTTGCAATACTATGTTCAAATCCACATACCATAAATACAAAAATACACCAGAAAATCATAATCAATTTACCTGATTCAGACTTCATTTTTATTCCACACCATACAGCAAGACATACTAAAATGTTACACAATACCGCTTTGAAAAACAATGGCATTGGTGCAGTAGTCGTCTTTGTAATTGCAAGATTTTCAAAATAATTGCCAATTGCACCTGTAGGAACTTTTGTAGCTATAAAAAGAGCAGAAGATAAAAGAGAACCAACCAGGTTTCCAATCCAACATACACACCATAATTTACAGGCATCTCCCCATGTAGCAGTTTTTCTAAATGCTGCTGCTGACATAAGAAAATTATTTCCTGTAAATAAATCCGCTCCTGCCATGATAACTAAGCTAAGTGCTGCTGCAAATGCAGCACTCTGTGCCGGTTTTGCCCAAATTGCTGCTGTTTCTGAAGTTGATAAATGACCTGCAAGTGTAAATGCCAGAAATCCCCCCATTGCAACAAACATACCAGCAAGCATAGACGCCACAAAATATCCCAGCGGATTGGTTTTCAGTAAATTTAATTTTGTTGCCGCAGAATTACAAACGGCTTTATATTCGTCTTTATACATACTTATTTGCTCCCTTCAAGCCCAAAATTTTCTAATACGTAGAAAGCTGCTGCACCACATTTGTCATGCAGCAGCTATATGTTTATTTCTTAGAAAAGACCGGTAATTTTACCTGTTTCATCTACGTCAATCTTCTCAGCAGCCGGTACTTTTGGAAGTCCTGGCATTGTCATGATTTCCCCTGTCAATGCTACAATAAATCCTGCACCTGCGGAAATCTTCAGATTTCTTACAGTTACTTCAAAGTCTGTAGGTGCTCCTAATTTTGTCTGATCATCTGTCAGACTGTACTGCGTTTTCGCAACACAGATTGGGCAGTTTCCGTAACCCAGTGCTTCTAACTGTGCTGCCTGTTTCTGTGCATTTGCTGTCAGAACCACTCTCTTACCACCGTAAATCTTCTGTACAATCTGGTTCAGCTTATCTTCAATACTTCCCTCTAAGTCATAGGAGAATGTGAAATCGTTTGGTTCTTCTACCAGACGGATAACTTCTTTCGCCAGTGCAATTCCGCCTTCGCCGCCTTTTGCCCATACTTCAGACAGTGCAACGTTTACGCCCAGCTCTCTACATTTGCTTTCTACTAAGTCAAGCTCTGCCTTTGTATCGGTTGGGAATGCGTTGATTGCTACAACACATGGAAGTTTATATACATTTTTAATGTTGCTTACATGTTTTAACAGGTTTGGAAGTCCTTTTTCCAGAGCTTCTAAGTTTTCGTTATTTAAGTCTGCTTTTGCTACTCCGCCGTTGTATTTTAATGCACGAACGGTTGCTACGATTACAACTGCGCTTGGAGTCAGACCGGCCATACGACATTTAATGTCTAAAAATTTCTCTGCACCTAAGTCAGCGCCGAAGCCTGCTTCTGTGATTGCGTAATCCCCTAACTTCATAGCCATCTTTGTTGCGATTACAGAGTTACATCCGTGAGCGATGTTTGCGAATGGTCCGCCGTGTACGATTGCAGGTACATGCTCTAAGGTCTGTACTAAGTTTGGTTTTAAAGCATCCTTTAACAGTGCACACATAGCGCCTTCTGCATGTAAATCATGAGCTGTTACCGGTTTCTGTTCAGAAACTTTTCCATAAGTATATCCAACGATAATACGTCCCAGTCTTTCTTTTAAGTCTGTGATGTCTTTTGCAAGACACAGAACTGCCATGATTTCGGAAGCTACGGTAATATCATAACCGTCTTCTCTTGGCATACCGTTTGTCTTTCCGCCCATACCGTCAAGAACAAAACGAAGCTGACGGTCGTTCATATCCACACATCTTCTCCATGTAATCTTTCTTGGGTCGATGTTTAATTCATTTCCCTGATAAATGTGGTTATCCAGCATAGCTGCCAGAAGGTTATTTGCTGCACCGATTGCATGGAAGTCACCGGTAAAGTGCAGGTTGATATCTTCCATTGGAACAACCTGTGCGTATCCGCCGCCTGCTGCACCGCCTTTTACACCGAAAACAGGTCCCAGTGAAGGCTCACGCAGAGCAACCATAACATTTTTACCAAGTCTCTGCATACCGTCTGCAAGACCAACCGTTGTTGTTGTTTTTCCTTCTCCTGCCGGTGTCGGATTGATTGCTGTAACGAGAATTAATTTTCCGTTTGGCGCATCGGACTCTTTTAATAAATTGTAGTCAATTTTTGCTTTGTACTTTCCGTACTGTTCCAGATATTTGTCATCAATACCTGCTTTCTCTGCAATTTTTGTAATTGGCTCCATTGTGCACTCCTGTGCGATTTCGATGTCTGATTTGAATCCCATAGTAACATCCTCCTTGAAAATAATTTTTACTCACCCTTTTCCCATTCTCCGCAAGAGATGAAAAAAGGGCAACATTTGTAGATTAACAAATGTTGCCCAGACGGTCGGCTTTTTTCGCATTCTGATTTCCCTGTGGTACTCCACATTAATCCGTCAGTAATCAGATGCGTGTTATTCTGCAACAAATAAATAATATTTATATCTGTCACTTAACTATGTCCTTACTCTAACACAAAATCATCTTGCTGTCAATGCACCACAGTAAAGTTTGTGAATTTTTTACCAATTTTCCTTCTATTTTTTTACATATATAACAAATGTTATTTCAATTTTGTCACTGCACGTACGTCTCGATAATGTCCCATAATAATCAGGGTTTCATTATGATTAAAGACATAGTCTGCATGAGGAAGCGGGTTCATTTTCCCCTGAGCTTTCGTAGCCAAAATGCTGATGTTATATTTTTTTCTGATATCTTTTTCTATAATGCTGCTTCCAATCCATGACTCCGGTGCAGGTATTTCATAAATAGCATATTCGTCTGTCAGCTCAATATAGTCAAAAATATTGTCATTTCCGTATTTTACAGCCAGACGCTGTGCCATTTCCTTTTCCGGATACACAATGCGGTCTGCTCCGTTTCTCAAAAGGAATTTAGCATGTACATCACGGTTGGCTCTTGCCAGAACAAAACGTGCTCCCATATCCTTTAAAAGAGCAGTTGTTTCTAAGGAACTTTGGAAATTGTCTCCGATGGCAACCACACAGAGGTCAAAATTTCCCACGCCCAAGGACTCTACAAAATGCTCGTTGGTTGCATCACCAATCTGGGCATCTGTCACCATATCAATGGCATCGTTTACTCTTCCCTCATCGCTGTCTATTGCTAAGACCTCATTCCCTTCTTCAATCAATTTTGCCGCCATGTGTCTTCCAAAACGGCCAAGTCCAATAAGAAGTACTGACTTCATCTTCTTTTCCTCCGCTTTTGTTATCCGGTACAGAGAACAGAAGCTTCTCTTTTGCGTACCGGTATATTCTCTTATTCTTTTTTATTATTATCTGAAATATGTTTTCCGTCGTCTCGATACAGCCATTTCAGAAAATCTTCCACTGCATCCTGCAAATTTCGAATTGCGCTGTTAAACATTCCCGCATGATAAAAATTCACAATAATTGCCCCGACAGGTACGGCTAAAATCATTCCCAACACACCTGCAAAACGATATCCGGTATACATACATATCAAGGTCCACAACGGATCAATACCGATGGAGTCTCCCACCACTTTAGGCTCAATAATACGCCGTATCAGCTGCGTTGTCAAATATAATATAATCAGTCCCACTGCGTACTGCATATCCCCTGACAGAATTTTAAACAACGCCCACGGAATAAGAGCAGTACCTGTCCCGAAAAACGGAAGCATATCCAAAAAAGACACGAGAAAAGCCACCACAATGGCAAAGTTTACCTTTAAAATTAAAAATCCTATACAGAGAATAACAAAGACGACTCCCATAATTTTAAACTGGGCTTTAAAATATCCGCCGAAAATACTCCGAAAGCACCGTTCCAGTATTTTCCATTTTTCCTGAATAAGCTGAGGGGTATGCTCCCTTCCAAATTCCAATATCTTGTCTCTGTCTGCAATGAAAAAATACGATGATAAAATTGTAAATATAATGGCTATAATAATACTTGGAAGATTTTTCGCAAAATTACTTGCCTGATCTACGGTAATCTGGCTGATTTTTCCTACGGCTGTTCCAATCATATTGCCTAAGCTGTCCTGAAAGTCTGCAATTCCTTTTTGAACTCCGTCCGGCAATTCTTCGATAATCATAGAAAGATTTTCTCCTGCCTCCTGAAAATCCTCTCGAAAACTACTGTAAATCTCAGGCGCCTGCTCAATAAGCGAACTTGCTTCCTGCAATGTCTTCATTCCGATAAAATAAATGCCTCCGATAATAGCGGCCAGCACTGCAATAATAAGAAGCATAGAGGTATGCTTTCTGGCTACCTTCATCCGTCTTTCCAACATCCGCACCAACGGGTTTGCAATCAGCGCAATCAGCCATCCGATTACAAACGGCATAAAAAAGCGAATAAACTTAAAGGCAATAAGACCGCCTAAAACCACTGCCAGAAGTGTAAAAATAAATACCAGTAAATTTTTAATGTGTTTCTTCCAATTCATCTACAAAACCCCTTTAAGTCAATTTCGCACCCTATTTTATAATGCACAACAGCCTATATGCGTACCGATTTATACATACAGGCTGTTTTCTCTCGGATGCTTTTTAAGTATAACACAACTTGGAAAAAAGTAGTCCGATTATATAAAATTTTTACAATTCTTTCAGAAATTCAAAAGGTTCTTTGTCATGTATAAAGTGCATCAGCATATAAAAACACATAATTGCCACTTTTTCTTCTTTTAAAATCCGTTTTACTTCTTCTCTGTCTGCCAAAACCACTTCGATTTCCTCTGTGTCTTCCTGAAATTCCTTTGTAATTTCTCCTGCTGAAGTACCGAATACAATAGCGCAAGACTCATCTGTCATTCCCACTGTGGTAAATGCAGGCTTTTCATAAGCTTCATTTACTGTAATAGGCGTAAACTCCAGCCCTGTTTCCTCTTTCATTTCCCGAACGGCAGCTTCCTTATAAGGCTCTTGCTTTTCTACCAGACCTGCCGGAAATTCATATATGAAATCATTGATTGCATATCGATACTGACGAATTAACACTACCTTATCCTGCTGTTCGCCGTACAGGCTGTAAATCACAACGCCGTCAGGAACATTCTTTCCTGTGACAAGCTTTAAATCCTTCTCACTTTTTGCTCTTGACGCAACATAATATTTTCCTTCTTTTCCCGTCTTTGATTTTCTGTCCAGTTCATAAAGGTTTACAAACGGATTTTCTGTTTTTTTCGTAATTCCCGTAATTGTTGCCATGTTATTCTCCCTTTAATACTACCTTCAGCCTTTTATATAAAAGCAGGGTAATCATTGAAATAATTATTCCTTTTACCAAATTAAAAGGAACCATACATAAAACTACAAAAGTAACCATATTGTCAATAGCCGGATGGATAGCTGTTCCCATAGCGATAAAACTATCCATAGGAATTCCCATAACTACGCTGTATAGAGGAAACATTACAAACGCATTGGAAAGACAACCCATAATAACCATCAGTAACGTACCTGTTGCCATTCCTAAAACAGCGTTTTTTCTTGTTTTCCTTTTTCTGTAAAAAATTCCTGCCGGTACTGCAAACGCACAGCCGATAAAGAAATTGGACAATTCCCCAATACCGCCTGTGGTTGTTCCGTAGGTAACAAAATGAAGAATGTTTTTTAACAATTCAATTACCACACCTGCCAAAGGCCCCATAGCAAAGGTTCCCACTAAAACCGGAATTTCGGAAAAATCCATTTTAATAAAAGGGGGTGCTAAAAAAGGAATTGGAAATTCAAACATCATGAGCACTGCCGATACGGCTGACAACATGGCTATCTGCACCATAGTTCTTAGTTTCGACCTGTTTCCGGTTACCTGAATTCGCTTGTTTACAACTGCTTCCTGACTCATTTTTATTCTCCTTTTCATGAACGTTTTTCATAAAAGGAAATTCTTCATGCATTTCAAAAAAGGATACCCCTATACGGGGTATCCTCATGAAAGTTCAATAGAAATAATTTCTTTCTTCTCTCATCCAGACTATACTGTCGGTATTGGAATTGCACCAATTCAACCGTTTTATACGGCTCGCGGACTATAACCGCCGGTAGGGAATTGCACCCTGCCCCGAAGAATTTCTTTTTATTTATACTATGCATTATAACCCTTCAAAGCCTTGATTTCAATATATTTTTATTGTTTTTGTCATTCCAAAGACAATTTTCCAAGAAACTCCTGCATTCTTTGATTTTCTGAAGAAAACACCTCCTCCGGTGTGCCCTGTATTGCAATTGCGCCTTTATCCATAAAAATAATTCTGTCTGCCACATTTCTTGCAAATTTCATCTCATGAGTTACAATAACCATTGTCATGTGCTCAGTTGCCAGATTTTTAATTACTTTTAGGATTTCCCCTGTAAGTTCCGGATCCAAAGCCGAAGTGGGTTCGTCAAAAAATAACATTTTCGGTTTCAATGCCAATGCTCTGGCAATGGATACTCTCTGCTGTTGTCCTCCCGACAGCTGATGAGGATATGCATCTGCTTTATCTGCAAGTCCCATTTTTTTAAGTAAAATTTCAGCTTCTCTATATACGGTTTCCTTCTCTCTTTTTTGCACACGAATTGGGGCATCTGTAATATTTTTTATCACTGAAAAATGCGGAAACAAATTAAAATTTTGAAATACAAGACCAAAACAAGACTCTATTTCCCTGCGCTGTTGTTTCTTCGCCAAAAACAGCTTTCCGTTTTCTGTCCACACTGCTTTCTTGCCCATATATAAAATTTCACCGTTTTCAATAGTTTCCAGCATTGTTGCGCAACGCAGCAACGTAGACTTACCGGAACCGGATGGTCCAATGATTGCCAATATTTCTCCCTGTTCAACGGAAAAGGAAATATCCCTGATAACGGATACCCCACTGAATTCTTTCTTAATATGTTTCATTTCTAAAAGACTCATTCCGGTATCCTCCTATCTATAATAATTCATTTTCTTTTCAAACATTTCCATCACCTTTGCAACAATGTAATTAAAAATATAATAAAATGCGCCTGCAATAAAAAATGGAACTATGGTTGTCTGTGCAGCTGCAATCTGCTTTGCCACTGCAAACATCTCAACGTAAGATAAAGAATACACAAGAGACGTATCTTTTACCAGAGTAATTACTTCATTTGTCACTGTAGGCAATACATTTTTAATCATCTGCGGTAAAATTATCCGAAAAAAAGTCTGTTGTCCGGAATACCCCAAAATAGCTGCCGCTTCATATTGTCCTCTGGGAATTGCTTCTATTCCGGAGCGATAAATTTCAGCAAAATATGCCGCATAATTCAATGAACATCCCAGTAAAATTGCTGTCAGCTTATATCCTCCTATATTCATTCCCCATAAATAATATGGTGCATAATACCACACCAAAAGCTGCAGCATCAACGGAGTTCCCCTCATAACTGATATATAAAATTTGACAATGCCGCTGACTAATTTTATTTTGCTTACTCTGCCAAAGTACATGACTAGTCCCAAAGGCAGAGAAAGCACCAGCGTCATAAAGAAAATCAGGCACGTCTGTCCAAATCCTGCAGTCATTTCTCTCATGATTACATTAATACTCATTTCAATGTCACCATATCAGAAATCTCATATTTTTCGGCCAATTTTGCAACTGTTCCGTCTTCTGTAAGTTTTTTCAGATCTGCATTGACAACATCTCGTAATTCCTGATCACCCTTTTTAAATGCAATTGCATATTGTTCTGTATTTAAGGTTTCTTCTAAAATTTTATATCCCTCTCCTCTTGACTTAATCTGATAATTCGCAACTCCAATATCAATAGCAAGCGCATCTAAAGCCCCCGCCTGCAATTCAGTAAAAGCAGTATTGTAATCTGCAAATTCATTAAGTGCTCCGAAAGTATCTGCTAATGCTTTCTGTCCGTCTTTTTCATCACTTTGCAGTAATTCTAAAGCTGCGCTTGCTGCCTGCACTCCTACTGTTTTTCCTGCCAGATCTTCCGGTGTGTTGATACCGGAATTTTCTGCAACTACAATCACCTGACTGTTATCTACATACGGTGTCGAAAATGTGTACTCGTCTTCTCTTCCATTCATGGTAAATCCATTCCAGATGCAGTCAATAGCCCCTGAATTTAATTCCATATCTTTCGCGTCCCAGTTGATTGGCTTTTTCACAAGTTCCCAGCCTTCCAGCTTACATACTGCCTCAGCCAACTCTAAATCAAATCCCGTATACTCTCCATTTTCATCCATATAACCATAAGGCGGATATTCTGCATCAAATCCTACTGTAAATGTAGTCCTGTTATTTGCATTTGAAGATGTTTCAACACTGTTTTCTGTTTTCTCATCCTTTTTCTCTGTACTCTCATTATCTCCGCATGCAGATAATACAAACCCCATTAACATTGTTCCTGTCAAAATCAGTGCAATTCTTTTCTTCATTTTAATTCCTCCTTAAATTTTATATCGCTTTAGCATTTCATTTCTCTACTATGCTAAATTGGCGTTTATCCTAACATAAAACTTAAAGACTGTCAAATTTATTTTTTATTAGAAATTATTAAAAAATATATGTTTTAACTGTATTTTATTCTCTTAATTTCTTTATTAACGAAAGAAAAAAGACTATTTACACAAAAATCAAATACCGCAGGATTTTTTTCTGTGCAAATAGTCTATACTTCATTTTATTTTTTATTGCATTTTTTATAAATCATTTCCGTAAACTTCGATTTGTGCAAGTGCAGGGAATGGTGACGGCTCAGAGGACTGGATTAAATGAGAAACCTTTAACCAGCTGATTTTCTTTTTCTCAAAAGTAAATTCCTGTCCGGAACCTGTTTTCTTTAATGACAATTCCATATCTTCTCCATCGGAAAATGTAATGGTCATTTTTTTCCACCAATTATCATGTGGGAAATCTGCACGCAAATAAATAACAATTCTGTCTACTTCAACCTCACGTCCGAAATCCACGGTCATTTCTGCATTTGGATTACGGTTAATTCCCCATGAGTCATAAGGCCATTCTCCGTGACATTCATTGGCGGTTACACCGTCAATGGCATTTTTTGCCGCAAATACAGACTCACCTCTTGTTTCCACATTTGCAAAAGCATGTGGGAAGCAAGTTTCATTTTCATGTAAATCGTTTACATTAAGCGCCAGGTTACGATAAGTTTTCGGCTCAAATTCTTTTGCTTTTCTTACAGTAATTAAGTGCTTGCTTCCTGAAAATGTCTTTGGAGAAAGATTAATTCTCTTTTCTCCAAAAGGAATTTGATAATGAGCATCACCGGTAAGGTAAACCAGAGATTTTCCCATAGCGTCATCTACCTGAAACCACACATGGATGTTTTTCTCAGAAGTCTCAAGAAGAATTCTGTCACCTTCCTGATATTCTCTTGCCACCATTAAATTAACTTCTTCTTCATCTCTGCCAACAGCAATGGTTCTTCCGTTTCCGTCAATTACTTTTAAACTGAACATATACCTTCTCCTTTAGCAGCCCAGAATTTCTTTTACACATGCGGCGATTTTTTCACATTTACAGTTTTTAAAGAATAATTCCTGGAAATGTTCTCCTGCAAGAGCGCCTTTTACCAGTTCTCTGTCTAATTCCATTAAAATATCTGTAAGTTCACGATAAGTCACTTTTTTTACATCATCCAGAATTCTCTTATTTCTCTGTTCCGGAACAGCTCTTTCTCTTGGATATCCCTGTCCGCTTTCTTCGCAGAAAAGTTTTTCAAAAATATATTCCAAATTTAAGTCTCCGCCCCATCCATATCCTTTTGCAAATGGAAGGGAAATTGCATTTCCGTCATTAATCTGTGCAAAAGTATAAGCATCTAACGCATCTTCTACGTGTCCGCAGATAACGCCTGGGAAGGAGTTACAAGCAAGCATTGCGCCTTCACCTGTACCGCAGCCTGTAATTACATAATCTGCTGCGCCTGAATTTAATAATACGGCTGCCAGAATACCAACCTGAACATAAGTAAGCTGTGCTTCATCTTCTGCTGTATACATTCCATAGTTATCTACGGTAAAGCCCATAGGTTCTACTACTTTTTTTAAGGATTTTTCAATAATCGGGTTTTTTGCCCCCTGACTGTTTTCGTTAATTAATGCGATTTTCATAATTTTTCTCCTGTTTTTCTTATTTTGGCTGTTTTCCGATGTATGCTAAAATACCGCCGTCAACGTATAAAATCTGTCCGTTTACAAAGTCTGATGCTTCAGAAGCAAGGAATACTGCCGGTCCCATTAAGTCTTCTGGATTTCCCCAGCGAGCTGCAGGTGTCTTGCTGATGATAAACTGGTCAAACGGATGTTTAGAGCCATCCGGCTGAATTTCTCTTAATGGAGCTGTCTGAGGTGTGGCAATATAACCAGGTCCGATACCGTTACACTGAATGTTGTATTCGCCGTATTCAGATGCAATATTCTTTGTCAGCATTTTTAATCCGCCTTTTGCTGCTGCATAAGCAGATACTGTTTCACGTCCTAATTCGCTCATCATAGAACAAATGTTGATGATTTTTCCATGTCCTTTTTTAATCATTCCCGGAATAACTGCTTTTGACACGATAAACGGCGCATTCAAGTCAATGTCGATTACCTGACGGAATTCTGCTGCGCTCATCTCTGTCATTGGAATACGTTTGATAATTCCCGCATTATTTACTAAGATATCAATGGTTCCCAGCTCTTTTTCAATATCTGCTACCATATTTGCAACCTGTTCTTCATCTGTTACGTCACAGATATAGCCTTTTGCATCAATACCTTTTGCTTTATAATTTGCCAGAGCTGTTTCCAAATGTTCCTGTCCTCTGCAGTTAAATGCAATCTTTGCTCCTGCTTTTGCGTAAGCTTCTGCCATAGCAAAACCAATTCCGTAAGCTGCGCCTGTTACTAAGGCAACTTTACCTTCCAATGAAAAACTTTTCATTACGTCCATTTCTATTCTCCTTTTATTTCCTTTTTATTTCAGTTCTGTATTTGCAATATGGTCCATATCGTCAAAATCCTGATTTTCTCCAGCCATTCCCCAGATAAAAGTATATGCCTGAGAACCGGAACCGGAATGAATAGACCAGCTTGGTGAGATAACTGCTTCTTCATTTCTCATTACTAAATGTCTTGTTTCTGTGGGTTCACCCATGTAGTGCATAACAAATGCATCTTCCGGAATATCAAAGTACAGGTAAACTTCCATTCTTCTGTCGTGTGTGTGACATGGCATTGTGTTCCATACGCTTCCCGGCTCTAATTTTGTCATTCCCATTTCCAACTGGCAGCTTTCTACCTGTCCCGGCAGAATGTATTTGCAGATTGTTCTGTGATTGGACTGCTCTAATGTTCCCAGTTCTACCTTATTTTCATCCTTAACAATAACAACGCCTTCTTTCGGTGTTCCTTCCGGTTTAATCAGTACCGTTGGGTATGTGTGATGTGCCGGTGTACTGTTAAAGTAAAATTTTGCAGAATTTGTTTCATCTTTGCTTGCAAAAGTAATGTCTTTTGCTCCCATTCCGATGTACATACCTTCTTTATAAGCTACCTCGTAAGCTTTTCCGTCTACGGTAATTGTACCTGCTCCGCCGATATTGATAATACCCATTTCTCTTCTCTGTAAGAAATATTCTGCGCGAAGCTCTGCACCTGCTGTTAATGTTAAGGTTTCCTTTGCCGGAACTGCTGCACCGGTGATAATACGGTCAATGTGGCTGTAAACCATTTTTATTTTTCCTGGTACAAATAAGTTCTGGATTAAAAATTCTTCTCTTAATCGGTCTGTTGTGTAATGCTTCACGTCTCTTGGTGATGCTGCTGTTCTTACTTCCATAATGTTCCCCTTTCTTTCTCTGCCTGTCCTTTTGTTGTATGGATTATAGCATTTCTGTTTTTGGGTAAGCTTTCTTTTCCTGTTGAAAACCTTGCAAATCTTGAACTCTACCAGTAGGGGTTCCATTTTTTCAAACATCTTACCACTGCTTCCAGATAGAAATAATCTCCCCAGAGATTACATTCATCTACCCCTCTGTCCGTTACGCTGTTATATTCACTGCTTTTTGCATAGACTCCGTGTAAAATCAATCCATTGGCGTCCTGAGAAGTCTTTACAGAATAATTGTCAATCAAACTTTCCAGCATTTCGTATGCTTTTTCCTTATAATACTCCTGATCTTTTTCTGTTAATCCTCCGTTTTCACACATTTCTAAAATTCCACATACTACAATCGCTGCTGCTGAGGAGTCTTTCGGTTCTTTATCTTCTGCTTTAAAGCTTAAATCCCAATAAGGGACCTTATCCTGTGGAAGATTTGCAAGATAAAAATCTGTCACTTTTTTGAAAAGTTCTTTGCATTTCTCATCTTTTAAATATCTCCATGCAAGAGCTGTTCCATAAACACCCCATGCCTGACCTCTTGCCCATGCAGAATTGTTTTTATATCCCTGTGCGGTAACACCTTTTACCGGTTCTCCTGTTTCCGGATTGAAGAAATAAGTATGATATGTTGAAAAATCATCACGCACCAAATTTTTTAAGCTGGTTTTTGTGTGGCGAATAGCAATCTCTCTGTACTTCAGATCACCTGTTACCTTAGATGCCCAATATAACAATGGCAGATTTAAAAGGCAGTCAATAATCAAACGGTAATTATCCTCTGCTCCCAACGTTCCCCATGCCTGAATAAATTGTCCCTTTTCCTGAAAACGGCTGATAAGCTGATCTGCTGCCAAAATTGCCGCTTCCTTTGCCCGCTCACTTCCTGTCAGCATATAGGCTGCCACACAGGACGGCGTATACAAAAATCCCATATCATGATGGTCTACATCTATTTTATTCTCAATTCTGTTATAAAAGCTTTCTACCTGCACCATGGCAGATTTTCTAAATACTTCATCTTTTGTCAGTTCATAAGCCAGCCAATAAGTTCCGGTACAAAATCCGGTTGTCCATTCAATGTTTTCAGAAACAGGATATATCTGATTTTCTGTGTTTGAACCGGGAAATTTCTCTGTATAAATTTCTAAATTTTTCTTTAACACTTCGATTGCCTGTAATGCGGCTGTTTCTAATTTTTTTCTGTTCATCTTTGCCTCCCGTAGATTTAAAAAGGGGTTGCTGCACTAAAAACCTTAGTGCCACAGCCCCATCTTGCTTTTATTTTGTTACTTTCATAAAGTTATCGTATGCTTCCTGCTGAATTTCAATGGCTCTGTCAATGTTTCTTGCTTTTAATTCATTTACAAAATCATCGTATTCTGCTTCAATATTTCCTGAACCCAAAACCCAGCTCTGTAATTTTTCAAATACGATTGGTGTAATACCGGACATAATGCTCTTATATTCGTCTAACGCATCTTTGCTTAACTTTAAGTCCGGTAATTTTGCATCTTTAAACCATTCTTCATGAGAGCTGTATAATTCATTTGCTGCTTTTCCTGCATCGTTCATGGTAGCATATTCATAATCTGCAGACTGTACATATCCCGCACGATACTGAGAACCTAAGGAACGAAGATATTCTACCGGAGCAAGACCGGAATTGAATACTTCTTCTGTAAATGCTTTGTTTCCGTTTTCGTCTACGGTGTAAGTTTTTCCTTCAATCCCCCAGTTCATAAAGTCAGAGCCTTCTTCTGTGAACATATAGTCCATAAATTTAATTAAAGCTTCCGGATCTTTGCACTGAGAGGAAATACCCCATCCACATTCTGCATAACGGCGTTCTCTTTCTTTTACATTTCCATTCTGATCTGCAAATGGAGCTACTGCAACCATATTAAAACCAGGAACATCCTGTGCCAGAGAGTCATTGTAGTTTCCTGTACTTACCCAGTCATGTGTAAATCCACCTGTGTTATTACTTAACAGCGTATCTCTCGCAGACATCCCACGTGTAAAGATTTCAGGGTCGATTAAACCTTCTTTATACCAGTTAGCTAAATTAGAAACTGCCAGTTTATAATTTTCTGTAATCGGTTCAAATGCCATTTTTCCGTCTCTTGGATAAAATCCTGTACTGGAGTCCCACAGAGCCAGATATTCACCCATTTCGTTTTCGGAAGTAGCTGAACGGTCAAATAATGGAATTTCATCTGCTTTTCCGTTTCCGTTTGGATCGTTATTCTTAAATGCCAGTAAAACATCATGAAGCTCATCTACTGTGGTAGGTACTGCCAGCCCCAGCTTGTCCAGCCAGTCCTGTCTGATCCAGTAGAACTGAGAAGATTGCAATTCTTTTCCCAACGGAATGTTGTAAATATTTCCGTCTTCTGCTGTTGCCTGATATTTGAAATTCGGATCTTCTTCTAACATTTTCTTAATGTTTGGCGCATGTTCGTCAATTAAATCATTTAACGGAAGCATACCGCCGTCTTTTCCCAGTTTTTCAAGGTCAGAAGTAGACTCACATGCAATAATATCTGCAAGTTGTCCTGATGCAACCATGTTCTGGAATGCTGTGGAATAATCAGAGTTAGAAGATGCCACAACTCCTTTTAATTTTACACCTGTCTCTTTTTCGATTTCTTTCCATACTTCCCAATCTTCATTGAAAGGTGTTCCGGACAAGAACATAAATGCTGTAAATTCTTTGCTTCCGCCTTCTTTACCTGCTGTTTCTTCTTTTTTCTTGCTGTCACCACAGCCTGTCATAAGAGCAGATACCCCCAGAACTGCTGCCAGCAAAAACGCTGTTACCTGTTTTTTCTTCATTTCTAAAATCCTCCTTTAATATAAATTAACCTTTTACACCACCAAGTGTAAGACCTGTTTTAAAATACTTCTGTACAAACGGGAATACCACAACCATAGGCAGAATTGCCATAATAATCAAGGCATATACCTGTGTTGTCGGCGATGTCAAAGAGTCTCTTGTAACGATTGCCGCATCTGACGGATTTGCCACACGCTCTACAATTAATTTTTTCAAAAATACCTGAAGCGGAATTTTATTATCATCCTTCAAAAGCTGCATGGTCCAGAAATATCCATTCCATCGGCTAATACCATAGAAAAGTCCCACTGTTGCAAGAGCCGGTTTTGATAATGGCAAATATATATTCCAAAACACCCTGAAATGTCCTGCACCGTCAATAAATGCAGCTTCTTCAAGCGCTTCAGGTACCTGTTCAAAAAAGCTTTTCATAATAATCAAGTTATATGTTTCAATAGCAAACCCAAAGATAATTGCTGTTCTTGTATTTAAAAGCCCCATGTTGTTAAAGTTCATATAGGTCGGTATAATACCGGCATTAAACCACATGGTAAAAATAACAAACAATGTAAAAAATTTTCTTCCTACCAAAGACTTCTTAGACAGAGCATACGCCATGGTGGTGGTAAAAAACATATTTGCGAGTAAACCAAATACTGTATAGAATATAGCATTTCCATACGCTGTCCATAATCCATCTCTTTTAAATACAGCCTCATAGCTGGCTGTTGTAAATTCTTTAATTCCTAAAAGCACATCTCCGTTTTCCACAAAGAAGGGCTTACTAAAGGAAGAAATCAATACGTAATAAATAGGATACAGAGCAATAAAAGTAATCAGAATTCCCAGAAGTACCATAAACACATTAAAGGTCTTCTCTCCTAATCCCATAACCTGTCCCTGTTTCACTTTTTTTCCTGCCATTTTTCTCCCTCCTACCATAATGCACTGTCAGAAATTTTCTTACTGAACTTATTTGCAAGTATTACCATAATAAATGCCACAACAGACTCAAACAATCCTGCCGCAACAGACAGACCATAATTTCCGTTTTCAAATGCCAGACGGTAAGAATATGTAGAAATAACATCGGCTGCTGAATAAGTTGCCGGCTGATATAAAAGCAAAATTGCTTCGTATCCTACTTTAATAATACCTCCCAATTTCAAAATTAACATTGTTACGATTGTAGGTGTAATTCCGGGAATAGTAACATGAAAAATCTTTTTCAACTTTCCGGCGCCATCAACAGTAGCCGCCTCGTACAACTGGGGATCAATTCCCATAATTGCTGCGATATAAACCAACGCATCAAAACCAGCATTCTGCCATAAAGTCATTAACGTATAAATTCCTTTAAAATACTCCGGCTTTGTCATAAAGTAAATAGGGTCAATTCCCAGCTTTTCTAAAAACAGATTAACCACACCTGTACTTGGTGACAGAAAGTTAATGACAATACCACATACAACTACAACCGAAATAAAATGAGTCAGCAATGTCGACATTTGTGTCATTCTACTGATAAATTTATTTCTCATTTCTGTAATACAGATTGCAAGTGCAATGGGTACCGGGAAGCAAATCAAAAGCTGCCAAAAAGAAATCATCAATGTATTTTTTAATACTCTTAAAAAATCCCTTCCGGTAAAAAATTCAATAAAATTATCAAGTCCTACAAAGGTACTTCCCTCTATCCCCTGAAATACGTTATAGTCATAAAATGCAATTCTAAGCTCAGTCATTGGACGGTATGCAAAAAGCAAATACCAGACAAGACCGGGTATTAATAAGAGATATAATTCTTTTGCTGCTAAAATCCTTTTAAACAGCGGTTTCTTTTTTTTCACCTGTTTTCTCCTCTCCTTTTCTTCTTTTTCCTGAAACGTCTCATGCAATAACCACACCTTATCGGATTTTAGAAAAAAAGTAAATCATCAAATTCCACCTGTATTTTTTTTATCTTCTTTTTTGTATATCTTTTTCTGTATATCCCTTGATTTTAAGCTGTTCTTCCAGACTTTTCATCATCATTTTTCAACACATCACCATTTTTCAACCCTTGAAATCTGCAAGAAATGCCAGTATAATTTTTTTATCGACATATTTGTTCACAGCTAAAGGAGATTATAAATGTATAAACATGTTCATGGCAGATATCAGCAGAAATTGAATATTATTTTTATTATTCTGTCAGTTTTCATAACCCTTATCCTTTCTTCTGTTCTGGGATTTTTTCTCTCCAGACAATCAGAGGAAAGCTACAAAAATTCTATATCACTTTCCAGAACAATCTTAGAAGAGAAAGCAGAAACATCACTGAAAAATATTTCCAATACCATGACCGATATTGTAAATGATTCCCTTATCAAAGAATGGTCGACTTCTTATCAAAAAGATAATTTCTATTTTCTGTCTTCTCAAGTACAAAGAGCCTTGACAAAATATTGTAGTACCAGTGAAACACGCTTTCAGACTTATTTACTTATTGATAATACTAATACTACAAATGATGAAATCGCTCCTTCCGATGTTCTTTCACCGAAAGGCTCTTTTTCTGTTTCGGACTTTTTGAAAAGTAAAGATTTGACCCCAAAAGATTTGTCCAAAATCAGAGAATATTTTAGCACTCACATGTTTCCTTATGTGCTCCCTCATTACAACGAAAAAGGGCAGTTAGACTTTCTCTATTATTGGATTAAAGGATATCAGCATCCTCAAACCTGTATTTACATGGCAGAAATCCCTGTAAATTCCATTGTAAATAATACTGAAAATCAAAAATTCTGGATTGCAAATGATGACGGACTATTCCTTCCCTGTACGACAGATAAGGAAACAACCAAGCTGTTAAAAACTCTTCAGCAATATATAAATCCTAACAAAAGCATAATAAAGACTTCGGATTACTATATTGCGTCCTCACATTTGCCTTCTATGAATTGGAGTATATACTATTTATATGACCACAACAGTCTTGGCATCCTGAACATCTTCTTCTTTCTGGTTTTCGTAGTTCTTATCTATATTTTGCTGTCTACTTTGTTTTTTTATATAGCAAAGCTTTTATATCAACCAATTTATGAGACTTTAAAACCAACACTAAAAGAAGAAAACGAACACTTTGATGAATTCAAAATTTTAGACGAAAACTTAAACCGACTTCAAACTTTAAATAAAAATTTACTGGAAACGCAGAAAACTACTGATAGACTTATGGTTCAACAATATTATCAAAACCTTCTGACAGACTGTAACGGTTATCTTGCAGAGATTAAAAAACCTTATTTCTCAGAAACCGCAAACTTTTGTGTAGGGCTCCTCTGCCTCCATCCGGAACAGGAAGATGCTCTGGACACTGCTTTATTGGGACAGTTAGAGCTTTACAAAAATATTTTGTTTCAGGAATGTATTAAACAAAAAAATTGTTTCATGGTAAAATTATCCATGTATCGCTGTGGATTGATTATTCAGGCAGATAATTTAGATCAGGCAAAGAAACTATTAAACCAAATTTTTTCCCATTCAAAAGGCTTAAATAAAACAGAAAAAAGCTGGGAAGAACAGATTATTTTAAGTCCGGTAAAAAAAGGATTGGAAAATATCAATAGTTCTTATCGAGAAACTTTAAAAATAGCAGAATATCTCTCTATGCTGCCACATGACAAAATTATTACTTATGACTCTATTGCTTCTGTGGATTGTACTACCTACTCTTATCCTCTTTCCACAGAAAATAAATTGATTTCAGAAGTAATAGATGGACAAGAAAAGGCGCTGGATTTATTTGATGAACTCATCCGTGAAAATCTTACCAAGAAAAGACTTTCCATGGAAGTGCTGCAAAATTTTGTCTATACCTTAATCGGAACAGTTAACCGAATTTTTCAGGAATTAAAGTCCTCTCCGGAAGATTTTATCGGACGTCCGATTAACTACGAATACTGGTACACCCATTGGGGAGACTCTGTAACAATTACTGCTATAAAAGCCGTGCTTTCCGATGTAATTGCAGCAAAAAAACAGCGCAGTCAAACACAAGATGAACTTTTATTAACACAAATGCTGGATTATATTCACGAAAATTTTAAAGACAATATTATGCTGAACGACTTAGCAGACCAATTTAATATTTCTCCAAAATACTGCGGTATTTTATTTAAGCAGCTAAGTGACAACAATTTCAAAGATTATTTAAACCGATATCGTATTGAACAGGCAAAAAAATTAATTCAGGAAAGACCTTCTATGAAAACAAAGGATTTAAGTGTTATGACAGGCTTTAACAGCTCCAACACTTTTATCCGTGTATTTGGGAAATATACAGGCACAACCCCTCAAAAATACGCAGAACAAATTATGGAAAATAAGCTTTAGCAGATAGGACGTGATAAAATGGAAATACTCAGCTCCTGCAAAGACTCTATTGCAAACTGTATTGAACAGAAGTTTTTTGCCATCGCCCATTTATACAGCGATGAAAAGCCTATGGATATGCACATTCATGATTGTTACGAGATTTATTATTCCATATCCGGCGGAAAACAGTTTTTAATCGATAACTGCTTTTATAATATTTTCCCCGGTGATATTTTCTTTATTAACCAGTACGAAAGTCATCATCTAACACAGATTGACAGTCAGGTACACGAACGCATTATTATTTCTATTTATCCTGACTTTTTAAAGTCTTTGTGCACAGAAAACACCAATTTGGACGCATGCTTTCAAAACAGAAGTATGCGCTCCAATCACAAAGTCTCTTTGACCACAGAGGAACAGAAAAACTTTCAGTATTTTATTCATAAGCTTTCTCATATTCAAGGATATGGTTCTGACATTTTAGAAAAGGCTACCTTTTTAGAATTGATGGTTTTTCTCAATAAAAGATTTCATAAAAACCGTATTGCAGATACAGATAAAGAAATCGGCTCAAATGCACAGGTAGACAGTATCTTATCCTACATTAATCAACATATTGAAGAACCTTTAAGTCTGGAGCAGCTGTCATCTCACTTTTTTTTAAGTTCCTCTTACTTATGCCGGCTCTTTAAATCTGCCACCGGCACTACCATTAACAAATATATTACCGCCAAACGCATTTCTTATGCAAAAGAGCTGCTGGCAGAGGGATATACAGTAAGTGAAGCCAGTATAAAATGCGGATTTAATGATTATAGTAACTTTTTTAAGGCGTTTACCAAAGCGACGAAAGTATCGCCTAAAAAATATGCCCAGTTTTTGGCACAATGAGAATATTATATATCCTAAATATTTATACACTTTACACTCAGCCTGCGCTCACTTTGAGCTTGTAATCTCAAAGCGTGCTCAACAAATTCGCTAAAAGTGTATAAATATTGAAGGATAATGTTTATTATCATTACTTCTTATATTTTATACTGAAGTTCTTAAATCTTGCATCCCCGTTTTCTGCAAAGAGTGCAAGATACGTTCCTGTAAAGGACATTGGTACTGTCCCTTCCGTTGACAAGCCGGCTGTCAATCCGCTTCCTAAAAATACTTCTTTCTCTCCGTTTACAGTATAATAGAAATAATATTTTCCTTTATCTGACTCCACTCGAAGAGATATCTGTTTTCCTGCCGGAATTTCAGCTTTTGCTGTTACCGCAAAAATATCATGCACATGTTTTGCAAGCTGGATTTCCCGTTTATTCTGATTTTTTGCAACACAGATTTCATAGTGATAATACTGATTATAAAAAGCTGTCAATCCTGCACGAAATCCTTCTCTTGTCTCACACACTTCAATATCAACTTTTGCATCACAGCAAAATTCCTGCTGTCTTACGCCAATCCATGTAGGACTTGCCTGATTATTCAACGTTTCTTCTGTTCCTTTTAAAAACAGGGATTTATTTTCCTGTTCTCTTACATAACATTCTGCATGAGGATTTCTGAGATAATTGTATCTGAGGTCAAACTCCGCCTTTGAAAAATTATCTTCAAAATTCAATTTTTCCGTATAATCTGTATCCGATACTTCTTCCGGAAGCGGTCCTTCCATAGAAAGTGCAATTTTACCGTTATTTCCTACAATCGGCCATCCGTTTTCACTCCATACAACCGGCGTCAAAAATGTTTCTCTCCCCAAATGATGCTGCATCATAATTCCTCTTTCTCCACCGTTGCAACGAGTGCCAAGACAGACCATCCACCAATTTCCATTCTGGTCTTCCACAATATCTGCGTGTCCTGTACAGTGTATCTCTCCCTTTGTATCATCACGATGAGTCAAAATCGGATTATGAGGACAGGGTTCGTATGGTCCGTATATATCATCTGCGCGCTGGATGGTTTCCATGTGACCATATTCGGTACCGCCTTCTGCCAGCATCAGGTAATATTTGCCAAACCGTTTATATAGATGTGCCCCTTCCGGATATTTTCCTCCGCATCCATAGCTTAAAATCCGGCGCTCTGACAAAAGCTTCCCGTTAAAAGGATTAATCTCACATATTTCAATGGTGCTGCGTCCTTCTTCGTCATTTCCATTAGACACAAAATATACTCTTCCGTCATCATCCCAGAAAAGCGTTGGATCAATCCCTCCGCCGGAAATCCATTGTGGTTTTGACCATCCCTTCTTAATATCCTCCGTATACACAATAAAATGTCCTTTATCTGACACATTGGTGGTAATCATAAAGAACATACCCTCACAATAGCGGATAGTCGGTGCATAAATCCCACCTGATGGTGCGCTTTTTTCTAAGTTAAACTCATTTTCTTCTGTCATGCAATATCCCAGCAGTTCCCAGTCAACCAGATTACGGCTGTGATAAACAGGCACTCCCGGATAAAATTCAAATGTTGATGTTACGAGATAAAAATCTTCTCCTGCCCTACATATAGACGGATCAGGATGAAATCCGGAAAGAATAGGATTTCTGTATTTCATATACTCACCTGCTCTCTATTACGAATCGGATGTCTCTGGAAGAGCTTCCAATTCGTAAATTTTTCTTTTCTATCATTCCTTCTACAAGTACAGATACTCTCTGGCATTCTCCCGGAAACAGCAGTTTGGTTTTTTCAAATCCTTTTAATTCCTGAACCGGCTCTGTTTCTTTTCTCTTCACAGATGCTGTATAAATCTGAACTGTTTCCTTGCCTGCGGTTGTTCCTGTGTTTGTCACATCGCATTCCACATAATTCAAGCCGTTTTTCTGAACCAACGCAGGATTTTCATATAAAAATGTTGTATAGGATAAACCATGTCCGAAACAGAACTCCGGCTCTATCTGAAAGGTATCGTTGTATCGGTATCCCACAAACACGCCTTCTGTATAGTGCACCTTAGAACCTCCCGGAAATTCTCCAATGGCATGAGCAGAACAATCTGTATGTTTTTTATAGAAAGTCTCAGGCAGCTTTCCGGATGGAGTCACAGCTCCAAACAATACCTCCGCCAGTGCATTTCCGCCTTCCATTCCCGCATACCAGCTCCAGACAACTGTTTTTGCTTTTTCCAACCAGCTTCCCATCTCTACGGGACTTCCACCTACAAATGTAATTACTGTATTCGGATTTACTGCAAGCAGCTCCTCAATCAGCTTATCCTGCTCATATGGAAGCTTCATATCAACTCTGTCATTTACATTGAAGATATCAGTGAAATTCACCGGACTGAGCCTTATGTATATTCTCAGATGATAGCCGGAAAAGATGCTCCAAAACACGGAGAAGCCAAAAATAGCTGGCTTACCGGAACGGCTGCATGGACTTTTGTAAATGTTTCTCAGTACATTCTCGGCATCCGCCCATCCTTTGATGGTTTGGAGATAGATCCTTGTATCTGTTCTGAAATGGACAGTTTCACCGCAACCCGAAAATATCGCGGAGCAACTTACCACATTACAGTCAACAATCCAAACCATGTAGAAAAGGGAATTAAAAAGATGAGAGTCAACGGCAAGGAAATTCAAGGATCCTGTATCAAAGCTGTTGAAGGCATCACAGAATACTATGTAGAAGTCATTATGGGATAATTAAAAAACCAACAGGAAAAGGGTTGTGCATCGGCATAAATATGCCCTCTGCATCAACCCTTTATTTCTGATTTTCATAAGAATCAAAGAATTCTCTTAAATTTAATAAGGACTTCACTAAAATTTCCTGTTGTTCATCATCTAAATCCTTTAAAAGAGCCTGTATCATTCCGTCATGAAATTTCTTATGGTGCTCATTGGCTTTACGTCCCTTCCCTGTGAGAGAAATAAGAACAACTCTGCGGTCTTCCTCACTTCTTTCCCTAGCTACATATCCCTTCTTCACTAAACCATTAATAGCAATGGTCAAAGTGCCCACCGTAACAGATAAAAGCTTTGCAACAGAAGACATATTTTTAGCGTTTTCTTCTCCGATTGCCTCCATAATATGCATATCATTGACAGAAATATCTTTAAATTCAGAAGTAATCAGTGCTTTTCCCTCTATATCCATAATTTCCTGAAATAAATTTACAAGGATATCATGGAATACCTCATAATGATCCACTTTATCACTCCTTCGACATTCTTCTTGTTTTATTATATCCGATTTAGATGATAAAAACAACGGGTTTTTATTTTCTATTTTGCCTTTTTCACATATTCTACCAGCTCAGCTCTTGAGGTAATCTGCCCCGGAAAACCCAGCTCAGATACAATTTCACTGACGTATGGTTTCATCAGCATACTCTCCTCCAATAACCGGTCATCACTGAACACCTCTTTCGGATTTGTAATCTTCAAAAGATTTTTATGCGCCATTACAAACACTTTATTAAAATTATTAACTACAAATTCCATATCATGTGTAATCGTAACGATTGTTTTTCCTTTTGCAGTAAGCTCCTTTAAGATATTTTCCAAAAGACGTATTCCTCGAATATCCTGTCCTGCCGTAGGCTCATCCAAAATTACAATATCTGTGTCCATTGCAAGAATAGATGCAATAGTGACGAACTTTCTTACTGACAACGGAAGGTTATACGGATTTTCTTCCATTACATCTGTAAGTCCTGTAAGCCTCGCAGAATATTCTACCATCTCTTTAACCTTACTTTCGCTCATTTTCAAAACCTCAGGCCCAAATTGAATTTCCTTTTCCACAGTATTATGGAATATCTGGTCATCCGGATTTTGAAAAACATACCCTGCCTTTCTCGATAAAGCTGCTGTCGTAAAATCGCTTGTATCCATACCCGCAACTATAACTTTTCCCTTTGTAGGTTTTAACAATCCGTTAATCATCTTCACAGTAGTGGTCTTTCCTGCACCATTTTGTCCTACAATGGCAATGTTTTCCCCCTGTCCGATTTCAAAATTAATATCCTCAACAGCTGAAAAACCATTTGGATAAACAAATTTTACATTTTCAAATTTAATAAATGACATCTTTTATCCTCCTCACCGTTTACTCATAGTTTTCTTCAGCTGATGCACCATTTCCGCCTTTGTAATAATTTTTTCATCAATAGGAATACCCTGTTTTCGCAGCTCATCTGCCAAAATTACCGACTGAGGCAGCTCAATATCCCGCTCTAATAAAGATAAATCTGACAGCACCTCATGCTTCTCACCTTGTCGAATGAGTTCTCCCTCTTCCAATGCCAAAACCTCATCTGCATATTCTGCAATCAATTCAATTTTATGCTCTACCAGAATAATTGTTTTTCCCATTTTTTTCATCTTATCAATAATATCAAAAACTCTTTCCGTTTCTTTGGGATCAAGCTGGGAGGTAGGCTCATCAATTACAAAAATATCAGGCTCTAAAGCGAGAACAGATGCCAACGCTACCCTTTGCTGCTGGCCTCCTGACAATTCAAATGGATTTTTTTCTGCCAGATACGCTGTATTGGTTAATTCCATAACCTTTTTTACAGTATCTTTGATTTTCTCAACTTTCACGCCTAAATTTTCCAGTCCATAGGCAATTTCCTCATATACATTGTCTCTCGCCCCCGTAATCTGATTAAAAGGGTTTTGAAAAACATAACCAATCTTTGGCGCTAATTCTCCCATTGTATATTGCTGCAAGGATTTTCCTTCTAAAAGTACCTCACCTTCCATTTCTCCTTGAAAAAATCCCGGAATAAATCCACGGATAATATTGCATAACGTTGTTTTTCCGCTTCCGTTTGCTCCTACAACTGCATAAAATTTTCCTTTTTCCAAAGAAATAGTAACATCCTTAATACTGGGTTCTTTTGCAAGGGGATATGTATATGTAACATTTTTCAGTTCTATATAACCCATAATAACACTCTCCCTAAAATAATAAGTAAAAATACAACTGTTATCACGATTGTCATGACTCTGTCCATTGGCTTCGGTTCGATATCATATAGATGTGTAGAGGGCGTTTCTACGGAAAAGCCACGTGCTTCCAAAGTAAGCGCTCTTTCTTCTGTTCCCTGAATAGAACTAAGCACCAATGGAACAATCGTAGGAACAAATACCTTGGCACGTATCCAAATATTTCCTTCTGTTTCCACACCTCTTGCTTTCTGTGCGTTCATAATTGTCTGAGAACGTTTTTTCAATACAGGAACCATCTGGAGTGTTGACAGTACAACATAAGATGCTTTCGGACTTAAGCCCTTCTTTTCAAGTGCAAGTACGAAATCCTTCTCCGTAGTTACCGCAAAAAACCAAATTAATGCCGAGCCTACGCTGGCTAAAATAAATCCAAGCTTCAGTGCAAAAAGTAACCCCTCCAATTTTGCCTTAAAAATCCAGAAAGAAAACAGCACTGTTTCTCCCGGTGCAAAAAAGGTCTGTACAACAAGAAGTACAAGAAACAAAATTCCAACAGAATTTCTCACTCTTCTAATGAATACCGGATATACCCCGCTGACTATTGCCAATACATTTAAAGCCAGAAAACAAATAACTTTTGACAGAATACCCGGTAAAACAATTGCAACAATTGCAGCCGCTATTGCTAAATAAAATTTTGTCAGGGGATACAATTCTACAATTTTATTTTTCCCTTTTGCTGCATTTTCCATCTTTTTTCTCCTATTATTTCTTCACAAAATTCATGCCATATTTATATTTTGTTAATGTTCTGTCAGGAATAACTTTAATAATCACATAAGCTACGAATATAGAAATCATCTTTCCAATCGTTTCTGTAACAATATATACAGATAAAACAGCCTCTAAAATCTGTTTACCTGTTGCCATCAAGCCTGCTGCAATCATAGATGCGCCGCCCCCTGTTGCACCTCCAAAGAAGAATACAGTAATAGGAGTTGCCGTTACAGTAGCTACTAAAGCGATAATAATACCGGAAACAGCCAGCTTCCAAATTTTATTCATCATATTATATTTGGATAACAGACCTGCTGAAATACCGATAAAGAAAGAACAAAATGCGTATGGAAGCCAGCTTGGATCCATAATTCCGTTAATTAAGTTCGTCAATACTCCTGTTAAAGCTGCTGGAATAGGACCTGCCAAGGCACCTACAAGCAGCACACCTATCATGTCCAAGTCTACCGGAATTTTTAACATAGATGTCATCTGTCCGCCTACAATATTAATTGCAATCGCAACCGGTATCAGTAAAATTACCATTAATGAAAATGTATCTTTTCCTTTGTTTTTTGTCATCATAATATTCTCTCCCTTCAAATTATCGGTTTAAATACTCCAATATTTCTTCTTTCTTTTCTTCAAATATCGTTGTCAATAGCAGCTTATAAAACTTATTCACATCTACCTCTGCCGCATACCACGCATTACACCTTCCGTCATTCCAATGCCCGTTAATATCCACAATAGATTGACCTCTTCCAATTCCATCGGTAAGCACATCAATATTGGCCTTTTTTAAAGTTAATATAGTCGGATCGATAAAATATGCCACAGTCAAAACATCGTGCATCGGTGCAACCGGTTTTCTTCTGGAATTCCAATTATCATCCAAACCAACACGTGTAACATTGTATAAAAAGTTAGATAACTTTGTATTAAAAATTCGGAGCAGCTCACGAACGTCTGCACCTAAAGCAATTTTATTTGTAACGTCAAGCCCTATCATAACGGCATCCTGAAATCCTGCATTCAGTACTTCTTTTGCTGCTAACGGATCCGCCCAAAAGTTATATTCCGCTACCGGACTCATGTTTCCTGTATATTTTGCACCTCCCATAATAATAAGCTGTTTGATTTTTTTAGGGAATTCCGGGTCTTTTCGAATTGCCTTTGCAATATTAGTACAAGGTCCTATGGCAAACAATGTAATTTCTCCCGGATGCTCTGTCGCTGTCTCTACCAAAAAATCAACCGCATTTTTTTCTTCTTCCTCTTTTTCAGTCTCGATTGTATACGCATATCCTCCCAATCCGTCATCTCCAAAAGCAGGAACTGTATCCGGCTGCTTATCATCCAATGCTCTTGCAGACCCTCTATACAACGGAATGTCTTCTCTTCCGCATAAAGCTAAAATCTTCAACCCATTCTGCGTTGTATTATCAATATCACCGTTTCCTGACACTGTACAAACAGCTTTCAGGTCCAGCTCAGAACTTTTTAACGCCAGAATAATTGCCAAAGCATCATCTACCCCCGGGTCACAATCAATAATTATCGGTCTTTTCACTCTTTTTCCTCCTCCTTCATTTTTTCTATCACTTCTTCCATTGTGGGTATGGAAGTCTGTGCTCCTTTTCGTGTTACCACAATTCCCGACACGCTGTTTCCAAATTGAATTGCCTCAGCATAAGCCTTTCCTTTACTTAATGCCAATGCCAATGCTGCGGTAAAGCAATCTCCTGCTGCTGTCGTATCAACTGCGGTTACTTTTTGTGCCTTAAAATACTCTGTTTTATCTTTCGTAACAAGCAAAGCGCCATCTCCGCCTAATGTAACAATGACT
The DNA here is from genome assembly GCF_002222595.2 of Blautia hansenii DSM 20583. Lineage (NCBI taxonomy): Bacteria > Bacillati > Bacillota > Clostridia > Lachnospirales > Lachnospiraceae > Blautia > Blautia hansenii. The sequence continues at coordinate 414,835 of NZ_CP022413.2, read as the reverse complement.
GTCTGAATTCCTTTTTCTAATAATTCCTCCGCTCCCGAAATCAGCTCTTCTTTTGTCTCAAGCTTTTTTCCGATTAAAGTCTGAAGCTCCGTTTCATTTGGCTTTACAATAGTAAAACCTTCTAAAAACTGTTTTGGCAGATCATCCTGTGCAGGCGCAGGGTCTAAAATAATTAACTTTTCCTGTGCTAAGGTTTTCACATATTCTACAACCTCAAGAGGGATTTCCAGCTGCATAATAATAATATCGGCTCTCTTAATCAAATTCACATGTTTGTCTATCATCTGTGTTGTCAGCTTATTATTTGCTCCCTGAACAACAATAATGCTGTTTTCTCCTCCCTCGTCAACGCTAATAAAAGCATTTCCCGTAGGCGTTCCCTGAATAATCTCTATTCCCGAAATTCCCACTCCTACATTCTGAAGATTTTCTATCAGCATCCTTCCGTACAAATCATCTCCCACTGCTCCAATCATGTCTACTTGTCCGCCTAATTTTCCAACAGCATAAGCCTGATTTGCACCTTTTCCTCCCGGAACAAGATTTACATCCTCTCCCAAAATTGTTTCACCTGAAAGTGGCATTTTCTTTACGTTAATTACAAAATCCATATTCAGACTTCCGACTACTAATATATTACTCACTATTTTCTCTCCTTTTATACGGGAAAATATTTTCCTAAATTGTTTTCTTTATCTAGAATATACCACTATCATATTTTGTAGTCAAGTTATTTTGTATATTTTGCACTTTTTCATATTTTTAACACATATTTTTTGTGTACTTTTACAAGTATTGCAATTTATCAGTGTGCATTCATGTTAGCCATTTTTCTCCCCAACTAAAAAAAGATGATACAGAACTGTCCTCAAACAATTCCATATCATCTTTTCTATTCTTTTTATTCCACCATGACCTCTTTTTCTTTATAATGATGCGCTTCTTCCAACATCATATCTTTTACCTTCATCAAACGAATTTGTGTACTTCTCTCGTTTTCATCAAGCTTCATGGTAATATACTTAATATTCTGTTGTGTCTCCGGAATAATAACATGCTCCAGAGCATTTACTCTGCGTCGTGTCTTCTCAATTTCAGAAGCCATTAACTGACAGGACTTCTCCACTTCCGCAAGCCTTAACATATCCGGCAAAATATCTGCCAGAGATTTCACAGCTCCGTCTAAATCCCCTGAGGTAAATGCGAAACCATAAGAATAAACATCATTTGCATCTGCGGTTCTGGTCTTTGTCTCAAAAACCGGAATATCCACACTCATAACATTTTTCTTCCCTGCTTCCAGATAAACCTCCTGCTTGGGCGACATTAAAGCTGTGTTTAATATCTGCTCAGACATACCTGCTTTTGCAATGACAAAGTTCTTATTTGCGGATAAAATTCCTGCCTCTACTTTCTGGCGCAGCGCCATGTTTTCCCTTACCAAATCAAGGAACTGCCTCATAAGCTCATCACGCTTATCTTTCAGAAGCTTATGTCCCTTTACCGCCGTTACCAGCTTCTTTTTCAGACGGGTAAGCTCCATTCTGGTAGGTGTTACCTGCGTAGATGCCAAAATATCACCTCTTTCTTCTTATTACAGAATTCACTTTAGAACTTTCCATAATATTCATCTAAGAACTTATCATCAATACGTTTCAGCTCGCTTCTTGGAAGAATGGAAAGCAGTTTCCAGCCAATTCTCAGAGTTTCCTCAATGTCACGGTTTGCCATATATCCCTGTGAAACGTATTCCTGCTCAAAGGCATCTGCAAATTTCGCATAAATAATGTCAATATCGGAAAGAGCTGCTTCACCTAAAATAACCATCAATTCTTTTGCTTCTTTGCCTCGTGCATAAGCTGCAAAAAGCTGGTTCATGGTATTGGAATGGTCTGCTCTTGTCTTTCCTTCACCGATACCTTTATCTTTCAGACGGGAAAGTGACGGTAATACATCGATTGGGGGCGTAACGCCTTTACGATATAATTCACGACTCAAAATAATCTGACCTTCGGTAATATATCCTGTTAAGTCAGGAATTGGATGAGTTTTATCATCCTCAGGCATGGTCAGAATTGGTATCATGGTAATACTTCCCTTTTTGCCTTTCTGACGTCCGGCTCTTTCATACATCGTTGCAAGGTCGGTATACATGTAACCAGGATAACCTCTACGTCCCGGTACTTCCTTACGGGCTGCGGATACCTCACGAAGGGCATCTGCATAGTTTGTGATATCGGTTAAAATAACCAATACGTGCATATCTTTTTCAAATGCAAGATATTCTGCTGCTGTCAGCGCCATTTTCGGTGTTGCAATACGCTCAACAGCCGGGTCATTTGCCAGATTGATAAATAATACCGTTCTGTCAATAGCGCCTGTTTCTTTAAAACTCTCTGTAAAGAAGTTCGCTTCCTCGAAAGTGATACCCATAGCCGCAAATACAACGGCAAAGTTCTCTCCTGAACCACGTACCTTGGCCTGTCTTGCAATCTGAGCTGCAAGCTGTGCATGAGGCAGACCGGATGCGGAGAAGATAGGAAGCTTCTGTCCACGAACCAGTGTATTCAAACCATCAATGGCAGAAACACCTGTCTGAATAAATTCTTCCGGATAGCTTCTTGCAGCTGGGTTCATAGGAAGACCATTGATATCCATTCTGGCATCCGGCAAAATTTCCGGACCGTCATCAATCGGGCGCCCCAGACCGTCAAAGACACGTCCCAGCATGTCTTCAGATACACCAAGCTCCATACTTCTTCCTAAGAAACGAACCTTGCTGTTTGAGAGGTTAATACCTGTGGAGCTTTCAAAAAGCTGTACCAGAGCATTACTTCCGTCAATTTCAAGTACACGGCAGCGGCGTGTTTCGCCATTTGCCAATTCAATTTCACCCAGTTCATCAAAATGAACGTTTTCAACGCCACGAACCAACATAAGAGGTCCGGCAACTTCCTGTATTGTTCTATATTCCTTTGGCATTAGAAGTCCTCCTTCCCTGTTATATTGGAAATTTCTTTTGCAAGCTGTTCTAATACAGCTTTATATTCTTCATCCAAATTTTCTTCTAACACATATTTAAAACGTCCGATTTTCTCACGAACATCAAGTTTTACTAAATCCTGAATATTTGCGCCTTTTTCCAGAGCATCCACACCCTGCTCATAGTATGCAACTACCAGCTTCATTAACAAATACTGTTTTTTCAGAGAGCTGTAAGTGTCCACTTCATGGAAAGAGTTCTGGTGCAAAAAGTCCTCACGGATAGAGCGTGCTGCTTCCATTTTCAGACGGTCGCCTGCTGATAAAGCATCCATACCAACCATCTTAACAATTTCTTCCAGCTCTGCTTCGTCCTGTAAAAGACTCATCATTTTCTGACGACCTGTCATCCAATCCGGTGCAACTTTCTCGTTAAACCATTTTTCCATATTGTCAAGATATAAGGAGTAGCTGGTAAGCCAGTTAATTGCAGGGAAATGTCTCTTGTATGCAAGAGAAGAGTCCAAGCCCCAGAATACCTTTACAATACGAAGAGTTGCCTGAGATACCGGCTCAGAAATATCACCACCCGGAGGAGATACTGCACCGATTACAGACAATGCTCCCTCTCTCTTATCTTTTCCAAGAGAAATTACATGTCCTGCTCTTTCATAGAACTGTGCCAGACGAGAACCGAGGTATGCAGGATATCCTTCTTCACCCGGCATTTCCTCCAGACGTCCTGACATCTCTCGAAGAGCCTCCGCCCAACGGGAAGTGGAGTCTGCCATAAGTGCAACAGAATAACCCATATCACGGAAATATTCTGCAATGGTAATACCTGTGTAAATAGATGCTTCACGGGCAGCAACCGGCATATCGGAGGTATTGGCAATCAATACCGTTCTTTCCATCAAGGACTGTCCTGTTTTCGGGTCTTTCAGTTCAGGGAACTCATTTAATACGTCTGTCATCTCGTTTCCACGTTCACCGCAGCCGATATAAACCACGATGTCCGCCTCTGCCCATTTTGCCAGCTGATGCTGAATAACTGTTTTTCCGCTTCCGAAAGGTCCCGGAACAGCGGCAACACCACCCTTTGCAATAGGGAAGAAGGTATCAACTACACGTTGTCCTGTTACAAGAGGCATTTCCGGAGGAAGCTTTTTCAGATATGGACGACCTCTACGAACCGGCCATTTCTGCATCATAGTCAGCTCTTTGTCACCCTGCTCTGTTGTAATCACAGCTACAACATCCTCAACGGTAAATTCTCCTGCTTTAATTTCTTTTACAGTACCGCTCATGCCATAAGGCACCATAATTTTATGGTTTACTACGATGGTTTCCTGAACAGTACCGATAATGTCACCATTTTCTACATGGTCTCCTGCTTTTACTGTGGGAACAAAATTCCATTTTAAATTTCTCTTTAAGGAAGGAACTTCCACACCTCTTTTTAAGTTTGTTCCACAAACCTTCATAATATCATCCAGAGGACGCTGAATACCGTCATAAATACTGGTAATCAAACCAGGTCCTAATTCAACAGACAGCGGAGCTTCTGTGGACTCTACCGGTTCTCCCGGACCAAGACCTGAAGTTTCCTCATATACCTGAATGGATGCTTCATCTCCATGCATTTCAATGATTTCACCAATCAAACGCTGATTACTAACACGAACAACGTCAAACATATTTGCATCACGCATGCCCTCTGCAATAACCAGCGGACCTGCTACTTTTTTAATTATACCTTTGCTCATGGCCACGCATCACCTGCTTTCTAATTATTACTGAATAGAATATCAGAGCCTACTGCCTGTTCTACTGAATTTTTCACGCCCTGCACACCGTCTCCGGTATTTCCTGACACGCCGGGGATTTGAATAATCGCCGGTAAAATTCTCTCCTGATATTTTTCTATTACATTTTTGCACTCAGCCGCCAAGGCTTCTGTAATATAAATAATCCCATATTCCTGACTGGCAAGTGCCTCTATTTTTTCTTCTGCCTCTTTACGGTCGGCCACAGGGAATGTATCAAGGCCCAGTGTAGCAAATCCGTATATACTGTCATAGTCGCCCACAACTGCAATCTTATACATACATCTCCCTTACCCTTTCCCGGATTGACTCCTCAGAAAAACCATTTTGTTTTCCTGAGAGAATAATTCTCACCGTTTTTATTTCATTTTCCCTTGCCAGCACATAAGCTACCAAAGGTCCTACTGAAAATGACTCATATTTCTGCGGCTGCATTGCCTGCATCATACGATTGTCACACCATCTTTCAAATGCGGAGGAAGACTCTGCAATCGCCTGCCCTCCTTCTGCATAAGCAGTGCCGGATAAATATTCCGTAACTGCCTCCATACCTGCTGCTGCCGCTTTTGACAACTGTTCTACATTTATGGATTTACACGGAGCCATTGCACGTTTCATAAATTCAATGGTCTTTGCGGTCTTCTGTGAGCGCACTGCAATTTTAATATCTGCAATAGCAACAACAGACTCGGCATATTCCTTGATAATGCTGTCTTTCGCTGCCTCACCGGCTGCATAGATTGCATCCAATGCCGCCCTGTCGATAATCACATCGCACAACTGCCCATCTCCTGTATGCAGCAAGGTTTCATAAGCTTCTCTTGCCGCACCTGACATGTTTTCCGGAAATCTGGAAAATTCTTTATTTTTAATAATCTCCAACATCTCCTTAGGACTAATCTGCGTATCTTCATAATAAATATTCAGATTTTGATTATCCTTTCCGGAGCAGGCATCTTTAATCGCTGCTTTCAGATTGTGAAAGAGATTTGGATAGGAAAGCACGTCAAAAACAGACATATCTACCCCTAAATCCTTCATGGTCTCCCATATTTTTTCTGTCTCTCTTTCTAAAATTGCCTCTGCACTTCCTGCCGTATCATTATCTCCCCAGCCCTTTTCCTGTAAAATCTGAATACATTGTTCCTCTGTTTCACAGGCAAGCAACTGGTCTATAATCTGGGAAGTAAATAATGATGTCTCCAGCGCACGTATTCGCGCAACCGCATAGGTATACTTTGTGTCAAACAAATCAATTCCTCCTTTTTGCGGTTATGCTATGAAAATAATAAACTATGAACCTTATCAGAAAGCTCATCCTTCTGAGAATGAAACATCGCCTTAAATGTACAATTCTCCTCAATGCCTCCATATACAAGAACAAAGCCGCCTTTTACATTTCTGGTTTCCTTGGAAATAGTAAGTGCTCCGCCCTTTTCCTTTGCAATACCTTTGATTTCTTCTTCAAAGCCCGGTGTCATCTTTTCCAAATCTTCCTTAGCGAAGCAAATTTCTCCTTCTTCCGGAAGAACATATTTATAGAGCATTTTTCGAAGCATTCCAAAATATGTGGTTTCGTCTGCGCTGATTAAAGTTTCATAAGCCTTTTCAAGCACTTCTGAAATAATTTCCTGCTTTGCCTCTAAAAGAGCTTTTCTTCTCTGCAAAGCACAGGAAGACTCAGAGCGCTCTGCAAGACTTTTCACTTCTTCCTCTGCGTTTTGAGCAATGCGACTGCATTCTGCTTCTGCTCTTTTCTTTGCTTCGGCAAGAATTTCATCTGCCTCTTTTCTCGTGTCCTCGAGAATTTTTTCTGCGCAAGTATGGGCTTCTTCAAGAATCTGGCTTTTCATTTTTTCTAATCCAGTCATTCTTCGCTCTCCTTTACTTATTCCATCTTTTTCAAAACTGCCCTAATCTTAGAACTGAAGGTTTGTTACAGACAGAATAGAAATAAGAAGCGCTAAAATCGCATAAGTTTCAACCATTGCCGGGAAAAGCATTGCTTTACCGAACTGTTCCGGTTTCTTTGCAACAATTCCGATAGCTGCTGCGGAAGTCATTCCCTGATATTTACCGGAAATCAAACCAACAATACCGATAGGAAGACATGCTGCTAATACCAATAATCCCTGCTGAGGTGTCAGTTCAAGCATTCCGCCGCCTAATAATCCGATTTTTGATAAAGTGATAAATCCAACCAGCAAACCGTAGATACCCTGTGTACCCGGAAGCAGCTGCATAATCAATACTTTTGCAAATTTGGAAGGGTCTTCAGAAACAACTCCTGAGGCAGCCTGACCTGCAATACCAACACCGATTGCAGAACCTGCACCTGATAAAAATACTGCTACTGCTGCACCTAATAATGCGTAAACAATTCCTAAATGACTCATAAATACGTTTCCTCCTTAACATCTACATATTTTGTACTAGACTTAAATGGGTTGAAAGGTTTTCCTCCACCCTCATAAAATTTGCCGAAAAACTCAACAAACTGAAGACGGTTTGTATGAACATAAGCTCCCAGCACATTGATTGCCATGTTAAACGCATGACCAAATACAAATACTACAAGAAATACAATCGCACCAAAGATGCCGTCTCCTGCCATACTTCCCATCTGGTTAATAACAGATGCAATAACTCCCGTTGCCAGTCCCAGAGCTAAAAGTCTGGAATAAGATAATACATCACTGAGCCATCCCGTTACGTTATATACATCATACAAGCCCAATGCCAGACGAAGCCCCGGATTTTTATTGGCACGTCCTGACATGAGAATAATACCTACTACACCTACAATAGAAAGAACCTTTCCTGTTCCCGCTACTGCCGGTGGGAAAATACTTGGGTCAATTTGTGCAATGGATGCAAAGATTTCGCTTGGAAGCAGCATCAGCAGCAAACCAATTAAAAATACGTACCAAAGCACAACATCACAGAAGAAATCCAACACTTTCTTATCCTTTAACAGCATATACCCCTTAATGCCCAAACCGGTAAACAGGTGAATAACACCAAATGCCATAGAATAAATAAGCATTTTCATAGGGTCATTCAAAGGTACAAACCAAAGAGCCTTTACAAGTCCGCCCTCCGGAACCTCTACGTGGAAAAAGGTTCGTGCCACTACATCAATGGCATCTCCGAAATATCCTCCAAAGAGAACACCCCATACCAATGTAGAAATACCGCAGTACATAAACATTTTAATGGCCTTCTTTAAAGACTGCTCCATTCTCGGGAATTTCTTCAGTACAAAGAAACAACCGAGGAAAATAATGAGTCCATACGCTGCATCGGATAACATTAATCCAAATAAAAACACGTAGAAGAAGGACATGATTGTTGTTGGGTCAATCTCGCCTTTCTTTGGCAATCCATAGGACTCCAAAACTCCTTCTACCGACTCTGAAAATCCATTGTTGCTAAGAAGAACCGGGCCTTCCTCATCCTCTGCCAGCTCCTCCACATCCATACTCAAGGTATACTTTTCATTTAGCGCCTTTTCTAATGCGGGAACTGCTTTTTCCGGTACATAACCGCTTATCATGAAAGTCTTCTTAGATTGCGGAAGCTGTCCCAGTACCTCGTACTTTTCAGCTCTGGCACGGAAATAATCAGATGCCAGCCTGATATTCATTCTTTCAGACTGCTGTTTTCTAATATTTTCCTGACAATCTAAAATTTCTTTCTGTAAATCTCTAATCTGCATTTCCAGCTTTTCTTTCTCTTGTGCAGGCGTCTGTGTCACAGGCTGTGACGGTCTGGCAAAACCGTTCTGCCTGAAAACCTCTTCGACCTTTCCCGCATCCTTTTTCATACACAGCACTGCAATATAAACTGCGTCCTGTCCAGAAGAAAGAACAGTAATATCTACTCCGGAAATTTCCGGTGCATTTTCTGCAATCAGACTGTACATTCCGTCTAAAGTCATCTGTCCGGGCATTGTTCCGACCAGAAGCTCTGTGCTCTTTGTCCCTTTCCATGTCATGGGAACATCCAGCATCATCCACGGAATAAGCATTTCTATCTGATTTTCAAATTTTTGAATATTGGCACGGTACTCTGCAATCTTTTTCTGATTGCCGATGATATCCGAAACAATATCCATAATTTGCTCCTTATGTTCTGCCACTGTCTCAAGCTCCCGCCGCTCTATCAGCTTTTTGCCTTCCAGACCGGAGAACATAGACACCTTTTCCGGCACGTATTCCTGAAGAATATCCAAAGCCATATCCGCTAAAGAAGCGTTTTTTTCAAATTTACTTCTCTCATTCTGTGTATTCATTCGCTCAAAACCTGAGTCATCATCCAGAACCTTGGAAATCTCCATAACGCCCATGGACTGAATTTTTTCCAGAATTGCTTTCCTGTCCTTCTTCAGTGCGCAGATACTTACCTTTTGCATCTGCAATACTGCCATATCCGCATTCCTCCTTTTTCGTAGTTCTACTTTGCAGTACGCCTATACCAAGCTCTCAATAATTGCGTCTACTGCTTCTTTTTCTCGAGATTTTGCAGTTTCCTTAATTTCTGCAATCTCTTTGCCGACATCCTTTAACGCCTCCTCGAGAGTCTTCTTGCCGGCATCCTGCGCAGCCCGGCACGCTTTCTTCGCTGCCTCCTGCGCCTGTTCAATCATTCCGGACTCCAGGTTTTCCGCTTCTTTTTTTGCATTTTCAAGAAGCTTTTCACTCTGGCTCTTGGCTTCAGCAATGATATCATCCGCTTTTTGCTCTGTTTCCCGGATTTCTTTGATTGTTTTTTCTACCACAGTATCACCACCTTCACATAACTTGATATTACTATGAATTATACATTTTGTCAATTTATTAACGTATTATTCTTGCTACTTTCACGAAATTCCTGCACTTTTATCGATTTTTTAAGGCAACAAAAGGGAAACTGCACAATTTTGCGCATTTCCCCTTTTCATCCTTTGTGTATTTTATCTAATTATCACAGTATTAAGCTGTTTTTTTCATTTGTTTTCACATTAACACTTTACTCGTATAAATAATTAGCGTATTCTGATAATTCAATGCTGTTCCCATCAATCCACTGATATCCGCAATTAATAAAGGTGTCATTTTCCAACTCTAAATCTGCACGCATTGCAGCTACAACAGTCGCATACCCCATGCCATAGGAATTCTGTACAAAAGTTCCGATTTCTGTTCCTTTCTTCACTGCGTCAATCTGTTTCTTTCCCGCATCAATACCCAGCACCGCAATTTCTCTGCCCGATGCACTCACTGCATCTAAAACAGCATTTGTGGCATGCTCATTTGTTCCAAAGTAACCTTTTACATCCGGATACAGCTTTAACACAGCCTCTGCCATTTCCGTCATACTCGTTTCCGGATTTTCATGAGAGATATTTACAATTTCAATTTCCGGATAATTATTTGCAATGGTTTCTGTAAATCCGATTTCTCTGTCTCTGCTTGTCTGAGATGCAGCAACATGTGTCATCACCGCAACCTGTCCCTGACCTCCAATGGCTTCTGCCAGCTTGTTTGCAGCCTCTGCTCCCATTGAATAATTATCTGTTGCGCATACGGAGTTGACTAAACTGCTTTGCACCCCTGAGTCCAGAACAACAACAGGAATATCATTTTCTGCCGCTGCTTCTAACTGTGCTTCACAGGACTCCATATCAATAGCCGCCAGACAAAGGACAGCAGGATTTTCAGAAAGCACCGCATCAATAATATTAATCTGGCTTTCTACATCCGTTTCCTCTGAAGGACCTTCAAAAGAAATTTTGATTTTATCTTCACCTTTATATCCCATTTTTTGGTTTAAATCTTTTACCGCATCATCCATACCTCTTTTTACACTTGCCCAGAAGCTGGATTTTGTATTCTTTACCACCACCGCAATATAACTGCCCGGTTCAGGATTTAACTCTTCCAAAGAAGTATAATCCCTTGTTCCTGCCTGCTCCTTCAAAACCTGCATGGTTAAATCATTTGCCATATTCTTTTCTTCTTCCGGCTCTTTTGAAGGCTCTTTCTCCTCCTGCGGCTTTTCTGTACTTGTAGTATCGGACTGCTCTTCCGTTTTCTCTGTATGATTTTGGCTTTTATCAGATTTTGGCTTTTCCTTTGAGCCACAGCCACTGATAACTCCTGCTGCCAGCATGCAGCACAGCAAACCCACCAGTACTTTCTTCATAATCTTACCTGCCTTTTACTCATTTTATCTAAAAGTTTTACTACTTTCCCATTATACACGAAAGTTTTTAATAGTCCATACCTTCTATCTTTGTTTATAAAATTTTTCGAAATGCCATAAGCTCTTAATTTTCCTTAAAAGCGGCACATTCCTTCAAAATCACATAAATTAAAAAAGCAGATACAGGTCCCAAAACAAATCCAAAACCACCATACAAAACCACTCCCAAGTAAACCGATACCAGTACCAAAAGCGGCGACACACCGACATGATTTCCGATAAGCCTCGGTTCTAAGAATTGTCGCACTGCCGCAGTCAAAAGATACAGCACAAGCAAGCCGATGCTCATTTTTATTTTCCCCTGAAGGAACATGAGCAGCGCCCCCGGAATAAGAAAAGTTCCTGTTCCCAGCACAGGAAAGGCATCAAACATCCCAATGGCAACACCAAAGCCTACGTAGTGCCTGACCTTCAGCGCCCAAAGTCCGCCCACACACAGCAGGCAAACCACAAAAATAATTTTAAACTGCGCTTTTAAATATGCTTTTATCCCTGCTGCCATTTCCCTGATAATATGAATAAGGTTTCCAAATATTTTCCACTTTTCCAAAGACGCATACACACGCTCCCTTTCCTGCAAAAATAAAATAGCAAACACAATACAAATTGCCAGTATACCGACAAAGCAAACACAGCCTTTTACAGAAACCACCGCCGTATTCATACTGTTCTTCCCCGAAAAAATGCACCGCAAGAAAAGTTCTGCCTGTCTGCTGATATAAAAACAGCTTTTATCCGCAGATATTCCTGTAAGACGCTCTATTCCAAGGCAAAGCTTCCATAAAATATCCTGCGCTTCCTCTTTCAATTCCGGATAATATTGGACACATTCCCCCAGTTTTCCGGTCAGATACTGCAAGGTAAAAAGCACACTCAAAACCGCCAGCAACACGCCCAGAATAATAAAAATCATTCCCAAAGCAGTTTCTGACAGGTGCAGCTTTTTACTCGTCTGCTTTTCACATATCCTCTTTGCCGGTACATGGACTGCTTCCGCCAAAATCCATCCTAAAAAAAACGGAAGTATAACAGGAAATACATATTTCATTCCCAGAAATACTCCTGCGCTCACTCCCGCTGCAATCCCTGCCTTTTTCCAATTCATAATCTATTCCCCCATACCTTTTATCCTTTACACTTAGTATGGTGAAACAATTCTTTCCTATACTATTGGAAAATTTCCAACCGGCATTACCTGAAATTCCATTTTCTTCCCTTTTGCAGGATGTAAAAAAGACAATTTATATGCACATAAAGAAACACCATGATTTGCATCCTCTTTCGTACATTTCACATTGTACTTTGCATCACCGAAAATCGGCAGTCCTGCATGTGCCAGCTGCACTCTAATCTGATGATGACGCCCTGTTTTCAAAGAAACTTCCAAAAGACTTCCCTCTTCTGTTTCTTTCAGAACCTTATAGGAAAGCTCCGCCCGTTTACTGTTTGCCGTTTTCTTTGCAACCACTTTAGACGTATTAGTTCTGCCGTCCTTTTCTAATTCATCAATTAAAGTTTCCTGTTTTTTATCCGTATGTCCCTGTGTATATGCCAGATAAGTTTTTTCAAATTTCCCCTGCTGCATTTGTTTACTGAGCTTTGCTGCGCTTTCTTTGTCTTTCGCAAACACAAGAACTCCCTGTACCGGCTGATCCAGTCTGTGGATAACTGCCACATAAGGTTCTTGTCCTTTCTTTGCCAAATAATTTCTCAATGCACATTCCATATCCAGAGTTCCCAACCGTTTGCTCTGAACCGGAAATCCTGCCGGTTTTTGACAAACCAAAATATATTTATCTTCATATAAAACAGTATCTTCTATATTTATAGTATTCATAGCGCCCTCATATATTCCTGTGTTTTTAATTTTTCCAATTATAGCACAAAAATCGAACAACCGCTATATCTAATACTTGGATATAACGGTTGTTCTAATTTTCTTCGTTATTCAATTTTCTTATTCCTTTCTTATTTAAGCTAACCTTTTTTCTTTCCCTATTTGTATAAATCCTTTTAAGATTTATTGAAAGTTTATATCAATCTATATATGATAATAAAAAGTTTCTAACAAGTAGTTCGGGCTATTTGCCTTCAAAATATTTCTCTATACATTTCTTTTTAATATAACAACTATTTTTATTTACCAAATACAACAGGCTTATTTCAACGAATAGAACTCATCATATTGTTTTTCTTTTTTGCTATACTTTAAAATGATATATAGATACTTTATTCTTTTAAATTATATTTCTTTACATATAATCTAAAACCTTTTTATTACTTTTGTGGTAAATGTTCAATATGAGGACATTTTTGATATTTACCTGAAATGCTTTTCCTACTATTATATATTATATTGCTGAGGAAGATTTTTTATTTTCTTATTTCAGGTCTTTCATAGGGATTTATGCCTTACCACTCTCATATTGATAATTTGATTTAGTAGTTTCCATTGGACTAAACCTCCTTATCTTTATTTAAAACTCCACATTCTTTTCATTCATTATTTTTTCCTTGGTACTTTATCATTACTTTCTGTTTATCTTGTATTCTCCGTACACTTAAAACTTTTATAATGATTTATCTTTTGTACCTTGTAGCCATCTTCAAAATTGATTTCTCGTCTCTAATTTTGAAATGGATATGAAATAATGTTTTGTAAAAGGTGTTTTGTTTTTTGTTGATTTTATAATACTACTTCCTCAGCAATTTGTCAATATCTTTTTTAATATTTTTTATCTTTTTTTATAACATTATTTTTTCTTCTTTTTAAACTGTAAATTGTATATTTATTTCAGAATTATATAGACAATTTATAATAATTAATCAGACAGCCTTGAAGCAAAATCGTGCGCTCATCCTGTGTCATCTCACCTAATCTTAAAGTAAAAGGTGAAAGTCCGTCTTTTACAACATAAGCTGTAAGCTCGCTCTTACCTTCTTTTACAGCTTCCTGTATATTTGGAATGTAAAGATAATCCCCTTTAGCAAAGGGCAGCTGCTCTTCTGTAAATAAAAACGGAAGCATACCCCAGTTTATCAGATTGGAACGATATCTTTTTGTGGCATACTCTCTGGCAATATTCGCCCAGCCTCCCAATACCTTCTGGCAGGATGCTGCCTGCTCTCTGGCTGAGCCGTCTCCCGGCTTTTCTGCAAAAATCGTACTTCCGATACCTGTATTTTCCCAGCTCATTGCTGCAAACTCTGCCTGTATCTGCTCTTTCATCTGACAAAGCCCGGACACCTTCTCTTCCGGAATTTCTCCCTGCTCTCTGGCTGTTTCTCCTTTTTGAATATCCTTTGCCAGCCCCACATAATCCGGCGCTTTTCTGGATAATGCAAATTCCGCCAGTCTTATAGGGTTGGAACGGAAAGAAGAAGTCTCTCCCGAAGGAATTAATTCATCCGTGGTAGTAACAGGGTCATGAATTTCTGCAGTTACCTGCAACAACAGGTTTTCAGGAAGCTTTGGCATCTTTGGCCAGTCTTTAATATTCGGTCCAAATTGAATTTCCACATCCGGCTCTGCTACACCCTTGCTGTCAAAAACTCTGTTCTCATAAATAGAACCGTCAAAGAAATACGTTGGTTTTCTATACGTTCCTTCGTACTCGGTTGCCGCTGTCAGACATCCTTTATTGGCTGCCGTTGCTGCAATAGAACGGGTATCCATCAACGCCACAGAAGAAATTTGTCCTTCCTGTAATTTCGAGCCTTCACGATTTGGGAAATTTCTGGTAGAATGGCGGATACTTAGCGCATTATTCGCCGGTGTATCTCCTGCACCGAAGCAAGGTCCGCAAAATGCGGTTTTTACAATAGCACCTGTCTGCATCAAATCTGCCAATACGCCGTTCTTCGCCAATTCCATATAAATCGGCGTACTTGCCGGATAAATACTCAGTGAAAATTCATCTGCGCCAATGCTTTTTCCTTTCAAAATATCTGCCGCATCACAAATATTTTCAAATCCGCCTCCTGCACAACCTGCAATAATTCCCTGTTCTACATATAGTTTTCCATTTCTTACTTTGTCCTTTAAGGTATAGGAAACATTTTCGCCGAGACTGACCTTTGCCTTTTTCTCCACTTCATCTAAAATATCCATTAGGTTTTTATTCAATTCCTCTATGGTATAAGTATTTGCCGGATGGAAAGGCATGGCAATCATAGGGCGGATTTCTGATAAGTTTACATAAACCATTCCGTCATAATAAGCCGTTGTCTTCGGCTGAAGCTCTTTGTAATCCTGTGCTCTGCCGTGTATCTCATAAAATTCCTTTACTTTGCTGTCTGTCTGCCAGATAGAGGATAAACAGGTGGTTTCCGTAGTCATAACATCAATGCCAATTCGATAGTCCACACTTAGTTTTCCTACTCCCGGCCCTACAAATTCCATTACTTTATTTTTCACATAGCCGGAAGAAAAAACAGCTCCGATAATTGCCAATGCAATATCCTGAGGACCTACACCGAAAGCCGGCTCTCCGGTAAGATAAACGCCCACCACATCAGGATAGGGGATATCATAAGTTTTTCCTAAAAGCTGTTTTACAAGCTCCGGACCTCCCTCACCCATAGCCATAGTACCTAAAGCGCCGTATCTGGTATGGCTGTCAGAGCCTAATATCATTTTTCCGCTCTCTGCCAGCATTTCTCTTGCATATTGGTGGATAACAGCCTGATGAGGCGGTACATAAACGCCCCCGTACTTCTTTGCGCAGCTTAATCCGAATACATGGTCATCCTCGTTAATGGTTCCGCCCACTGCACACAGAGAATTGTGACAATTTGTAAGTACATAAGGAACTGGAAATCTCTCCAGTCCGGAAGCTCTCGCTGTCTGTATGATACCTACAAAAGTAATATCATGAGATGTTAATTTATCAAATTTCAACTTCAGGAAATCCATATTTTCAGAAGTATTGTGATTTTTCAAAATGGAATAGGCAATTGTATTTTTCTTTGCTTCCTGTTTGCTCAAATGAAATTTTTGCTCCAGTCCCGTCTCGTCGCTTACAGGTTCCTGCCCTTCTGTCAGCCATGCGCCGTTTTTATATAATTTAATCATAGCAGCTCCTCCATTCTTTATGTCGTGAATTTCCTTCCATTATAAATTTTATCGTGGTAAATTGCAAGCACTTTATCATGCTAATTCAAAAAACACCCCGGCTATGAGATTTTTTATTCTCTCATTGCCGGAGTGTTTTCTTAAGCTAAGATTAATCTTGTTTTTTCATAAATTCCATATAACTGGAAACCATGAGTGCAATTTTAAAGGTCAGGGCATCGTCAAATACACGGATATCAAGTCCTGTACTTTTCTGAATTTTCTCTAATCGGTAAACCAGCGTATTTCTGTGAAGGAAAAGCTGTCTTGACGTTTCTGAAATATTCAGGTTATTATCAAAGAACTTATTGATTGTATTCAAAGTTTCTTCGTCTAAAGACTCCGGAAGCTTTCCGCCAAATACTTCCTTCATAAACATTTCGCAAAGCGGCATTGGAAGCTGATAAATCAGACGTCCAATTCCCAGATTGTTATATCCTACAATATTTTTCCCTACATAGAAAATTTTTCCTACGTCCAGAGCCATCTTTGCCTCTTTATAAGAACGGGATACATCCTTAATTTCATGGATAATATTTCCGTAAGATACACGAACCTGAGACATGGCCTCTGCATTCAGCATATCTACAATCATTTTCGCAATATTTTCAATTTCTTCATATCCGTCATTTTCTTCCAGACTGCGAACAATAATAATATTTTTCTCATCAATAGCCGTAATGAAATCATTATTTCTGGAAATAAATAAGTTCTTCAGAATTTCAATGGAGTCCTGATCCTTTTCATTCTTTGTTTCCACCAGAAGTACAACACGCTTTGCTTCTACTGCGATATGAAGCTTTTTCGCTTTGTTGTATACATCAACCAAAAGCAGATTATCCAAAATTAAATTCTGAATAAAGTTGGATTTATCAAAGCGTTCTTTATATGCCACAATCAAATTCTGGATTTGCGCTACGGCAACACGTCCAATCATATAAGCATCTTCGTTTCCGCCTTTTGCAACTAATACATACTCTACGGTCTGGTTATCGTAAATTTTGAAGAAATGATAACCTTTCATCACCTGACTGTCAGCCATAGACTCGGCAAAACTTCTCACATCCCCGAAGTCCTCGTTTTCAATGGCAAATGTAGTAGAATTCACCTTTCCGTCTATGTCCATAACACATAAATCAATTCTGGTAATCGCTCTGAGTTCGTCTAATGTTTTTTGTATTATCTGACTTGATATCATAATCATTCTCCTTTTAATATTTACCCGAAATTTCTAAAGTAATAATAACTGATTTTTTTTAAATTATCAACCTGATGTGAAAAGAATTTCATAGGATGCAATTTCCTATGAATAAAAGAATTCCCGCCTGGAATACCAGACGGGAAATATAATTTTTATTCTTAGTTTGTGATAACCTGTTCTGTTTCTTTATCGAATACATGAACTTTTTCCATATCAAGAGCAAATTTAACAGTATCACCTGTTCTTGCTGTTGTACGTGGGTTAACTCTTGCTGTCATTGGGAAGCCTTCTGTATCAAAGTACAGATATACTTCAGCACCTAATAATTCGTATACAGTAATTTTGCCTTCTACGATGCTATTTGGGAATGCCTGAATACGAGCTTCATCATCGTATACATGTTCCGGACGAATACCCATAACAACTGTTTTTCCATCGTATCCACCATCGATAAGAGCTTTTTTCTTAGAAGCCGGTACCTGAAGTACAGTATTTCCAATCTGTAAGTATACTTCATCACCTTTTACTTTTACAGTTGCATCTAAGAAGTTCATCTGAGGAGAACCGATAAATCCAGCAACGAATAAGTTAGCCGGAGCGTTGTATAATGTCTGAGGTGTATCTACCTGCTGTACAACACCGTCTTTCATAACAACAATTCTTGTACCTAATGTCATAGCTTCTGTCTGGTCATGTGTTACATAGATGATTGTAGCGCCTAATCTTTCATGTAATTTAGAAATCTCAGTACGCATCTGAACACGAAGTTTTGCATCCAAGTTTGACAGAGGTTCGTCCATTAAGAATACTTTAGGTTCACGCACGATAGCACGTCCCATAGCAACACGCTGTCTCTGACCACCGGAAAGAGCTTTCGGTTTACGGTCTAATAATTTTTCAAGGTCAAGAATTTTAGCTGCTTCTTTAACCATTTTATCAATCTGATCTTTTGGAACTTTTCTTAATTTAAGACCAAAAGCCATGTTATCATAAACTGTCATGTGTGGGTACAGAGCGTAGTTCTGGAATACCATTGCAATATCTCTGTCTTTTGGTTCTACATCATTTACAACTTTATCGCCGATTTTTAATGTACCGCCGGAAATTTCTTCCAGACCTGCAATCATACGAAGTGTTGTAGATTTACCACAACCTGAAGGACCTACAAAGATGATAAATTCTTTATCTGCAATTTCAAGGTTAAAATCTTTTACTGCTTCAAATCCGTTTGGATAAGTTTTGTTAATATGCTGTAATGATAAACTTGCCATTTCTCATTTTCCTCCTAGACGATATGTAAATATCCGTTTTTTGCTTTTTGAACTGTGTTTAGTATACAGCTATCTTGTTTTTTTTTCCATAGTTCAAATGCCCAAATATTTTTCCAACTCTTTGTAAGCCTAGACAATGCCAATAGCATTACTGGCATTTTGACATATTTTTCTGAATTACATAAGCAATCTGCACAATTCCGCCCGTAACCCTCTTTACACAAGCCTTTCTCTTACTTATAATAATGGCTATATAAAACGAAAACAGAAAGGATACGCACATGTTTCGATTAATGGGAAGCATTTATAAAGATACACATATATTAAAAAGTACGGTTATATGCGATGATACCAAGGACAGCCGGACTCAAAAGGTCTTTCATTCTCTGGACAGCATCTGCCATAAATTCGATTTGCCGTCTCCTATATGGCTGGACGCCAATGTTAAGGATTTTCAGAAGTTTTCCAAAGTACGTTTTTCTCAGGATAACTTTATTGAAATTCTGGATTTTGATTATTTTGAAATTCAGATTATTGAAGAAGATTAAAAATGGGGCTGTCGCTTTAACGATTAGTAAATCGTGAAGCGGCAGCTTCCTTTTTTCTGATTTTCGCTATATAGTTGCTCTGTTTCTATTGAAACAATAGCTTTTTCGTAAAAAAGCCGTACTTTAATACAACCCAAAACTGGATTTGAAAAAAATTTTGGATTCTCTAAATTTATGCACTCTTCAAAGGAAATAAATGCCTTCCAGTTTTCCCTTTTTGGATTTTGTTATGAAGTTTATTTACATTTTTTGCCATTGCCAGCAAAACACTTTCAGCAAGAACATTCGCTGTGCCACGACTCAAATATCTGCGAAACTGCATATCCTGTTTCAGTTCACCAAAAGATCCTTCTGCTTGGATGCTTCTATTTATTCTAAGAAGAATTCCTTTGTCAGAAAGAATCCGCTCCAAATCTTCCTCCCGATATTTCAAAAATGTTTTTGCTACGGAAAGCACTTTGTTTCTCTCTTCTATTGGTGTTTTACAGTTATTCCCCTTGATGCACTCTTTCTTGTAAGGACAATCTTTACATTCTTTACATTGATAAATGTTTTTTTCACTGATATATCCGGTTTTAGATTTAGAGCGACGGAGATGTGTAAAGGGCAGCTGTTTCCCATTTTTACAAATATAAGAGTCACTTTTTTCATCATACTTCATATTTTCTATACGGCCGATGTCGTTTCTATATTTTCTCTTTTTTGATATTTCATAATTCGATGGTTTGATAAATGCCAACTGCTGATTTTGATCTAGAAATACATAATTCTCTTCACTTTCATATCCAGCATCTGCAATGATTTTTTGATACTTAAATGTCAGATATTCTTCTGTTTCCTTTAAGAAGGGAATTAAGGTGGTAGTATCTGTGGGCTGTGGTCCGATTGTCAGCCATACAATGTATTCAGAATCAACGCCATGCTGTAAATTAAATGCTGGCTTTAACTGTCCATTTCCCATTGCGTCTTCTTTCATCCGCATAAAGGTGGCATCCGGATCTGTTTTAGAATAACTGTTCCTTTTTCCACAAATATGCAGTTTTTTTGTATATCCTTTTAAACGGTCCAGATAGTCTTCTAATGTTTCGATACTCTTTTGCAGCTGAGTTTTTCGTTTCCCAATACCATGTACAAATACAATGTTTTCTTCTTGTTTTAATGCGTACAGCTTTTTGCGTAACCGTTTTACGTGTTTCATTTTAACAGTATCACCGTGAACAATCCGAATACCATAAAGTTGCTCACATTCTGCAATGAGATCGGCGATTTTAATCAGCAACTTCGCCTGATTTTTGGTTACCGTCTTTTTCCATACAAATGTATATTTATTGGCGCAGGCTTCGATTTTTGTACCGTCTATAAAAATCGTTTCTCCCGAAATTTCTCCAAGTTCGTAAAAGAGATTAGACATTTCAGCGAGAATTCGTTTCGCACACGGAGCAAAATGAATACTTCGGAAACGGGCAAAAGTGGCATGGTCAGGAACTGGTTTTCCCTCTAAAAGATACATGAAATTAATATCTCGCTTACAGTTCAATTCCATAGAGCGAGAGGAATAATCACCATTCATATAGGAATATAAAACAATCTTCAAGAGTGTTCTTGGCGATACTGTATTTATTCTTTCATAAGTAGAATATAAGTCCGTTAAATCCATAGCCTCCACAAACTGACTCAGCAACCGCACAGAATCATCTACTGGAATAATTGTTTCTAAGTTTAAAGGAAGTTTTAGTTGATATCCTTCCTCATTCAAAGTATAATTCTTGTGTAATAATATAGGGGTTTGCATACTTATATTTTACACCAACAGCCAGGTTTTTCGAAGCCTGGCTGTAATTTTTTGCATAGAAAAGAGGCTGCGCACTAATTATTTAGTGCGACAGCCCCGTTTTCTCAATTATAATCTTTCTAATAATTCTTTTCTTCTTTCTTCATATCCCGGTTTTCCCAAGAGCGCAAACATATTCTTTTTATAGCTTTCTACACCCGGTTGGTCAAATGGATTTACTCCTGTCAAGTAACCGCTAATACCGCAGGCAAACTCAAAGAAATAGAAGAGCTGTCCTAAATAGAACTCATTCTGCTGTGGAATTTTCACCATAAGATTTGGTGTATTTCCGTCTGTATGTGCAAGAATTGTTCCGTTCATAGCACTTTTATTAACAAAATCCATGCCTTTTCCCGCCAGATAGTTTAAGCCGTCCAAATCGCTTTCTGCTTCTTTGATAATCACGTCTTCTTTTGGTTCTGCGATTTCAAGAACTGTTTCAAACATAATTCTGGAGCCGTCCTGAATAAACTGTCCCAGAGAATGTAAATCAGTAGTAAAGTCTACGGATGCAGGGTAAATACCTTTCTGGTCCTTTCCTTCACTTTCTCCGTATAACTGCTTCCACCATTCAGCAACATAATGCAATGTTGGTTCATAATTTGCAAGGATTTCTACTGCTTTTCCTTTTCTATGAAGAATATTACGAACTGCCGCATATTTTAAAGCATCATTTTCTGCATAAGAAGTATTTAATGCTAATTCTCTTCCTGATGCAGCACCTTCCATAAGTGCATCAATGGAAACACCGCTTACTGCAATTGGCAAAAGTCCTACTGCCGTAAGTACAGAGAAACGTCCTCCTACATCATCAGGTACAACGAATGTCTCGTATCCTTCTTCTGTTGCCAGAGTTTTCAGCGCTCCTCTTTCTTTATCGGTAGTTGCGTAAATTCTCTTTGCCGCTTCTTCTTTTCCGTACTTTTCTTCAATCATTTCTTTGAAAATACGGAAAGCAATCGCAGGCTCAGTCGTTGTTCCTGATTTTGAAATAACATTAATGGAGAAATCTCTGTCACCGATTACTTCAGCTAAACCTTTTACATAAGCTCCGCTGATGTTATTTCCTACATAATAGATTTCAGGTGTTTTTCTGTCTTCTTTTCTCAGATTGTTATAAAATGGGTGTCCCAAAAAGTCAATGGCTGCTCTGGCTCCTAAATAAGAACCTCCAATACCGATTACAAGAAGTACATCTGAATCATTTTTAATTTTGTCCGCAGCTTTTTTAATTCTATCAAATTCTTCTTTATCATAATTAACAGGAAGATCAATCCATCCAAGGAAATCATTTCCCAATCCTGTTCTGGACACGAGAACCTCTTTCGCTGTCTCTACCATTTTTTCCATTGCTGCTACTTCTTCTTCACGAACAACATTTACTGCTTTTGAATAGTCAAATGTAATTTTATTTTCCATTTCTATTTTCTCCTTTGACTTTTATTTGCATTAATACCTCTTTAGTTTAGCAAATCCATCTTATTTTATCAAGTTCATCTCTAACCAATTTCACAAAATTTTACAATGGATTTTCTGTTTCTTTTATTATAATTCCCAATCTTTTCGCCAGACTAACTGCCTGTGCCAGATTCACTTTTACTCCTTTTAGTTCCTCCATAGTATCAGAAACAATGATTTCTTCTATGTCACATGTGGCGAAATCTATGTCTTTCAAAGAAGTTTTAAAAAAACTTGCTTTACGAAAACATACGTTATCTACCCAGAAATTTACAAATCGGCATTTACCAAATCCTGCTTCGGTAAAATCTGTATCTTGAATTTTTACAAAGCCAATATGAGCTGCATCAAATCCCGTTTCCATAAAGTTGCACTCTAAAAATGTAACATGATTTATCCTGCTGCCGTAAAAATCAGCACCCACTGCTTTACATTTCTGAAAAGAACAACACTTAAAGTAAGCATCGCTAAAATTTGAATTTGAAAAATCACACTCCACAAATCGAACATTTGTAAAAGAAGTTTCAGAAAAGTCACATCCTGTAAATCTACACCCTCGAAATACAGTCTGTTTAATTTCTAAATGCCCGGCATGAATTTTTGTCAAAAAAATATTTTCGAATAACCGGTTTATAATCTCATATTCCTGCTCTGCACTTTCTTCCAAGATGTTTTTTGCATCTTTCACAAGTGCTAATTTTTTCGGTATGACAGGTGCTTTCAATTCCTTTTTGCTCATTGCTTTTCTTGTCCTAATACTGCCGGACATCCTTTCTTTTTATTTTTTCCTTTGTTCTTGTTGATGCAAATACTTTTCTCTGGTAGCAAGTCCACCACGAATATGACGTTCTGATTTATTTACATCAAGTACTTTTCTTGCACTATATGCTAAAGCGGGGTTAAGTTGCTGTAATCGCTCGGTTACATCTTTATGTTTGGTCATTACTATTTAGAGCTGTTTTATTTTCACACTCGTCTTCCACTAAAATGCTTTCATTTAATCCCAAATCTCCCAATAATCGAAGGTAAATATCCACATTTCCATCTTTGTCTACTTCGATTTTCTTAATCAGTCTCTTTAACTGTACATTGGTCATCTCATGAACATCTGTAATATCCTCAATCTGCTTAAAGGTATCGTTTAGAATTTTTTCCATCTGGTCTCCCTTTGTCAAATTGCTAGATACCATTTTCAACTCATTTTCCATACGCTCCAGTTCTTGCCGTGTGCCACCTAATTTATCATTCAATTCTTCTCTGGAAATCAAATCATCGGTGTACATATCCATGTATTTCTGTCTCATTCTCTGTAATCTGGCAACTTGTAAGTTTAATTCCTTTTCGTACTCTGCATTTTCATCTTTTGCTTTGTACACTCTTTGAAATTCTTTCACTACATAATCAATCACTTTATTTTTTTGCTGTAGAATCCGATTGAAATATCCCTGTAAAACCTGGATTAATTCTTCTTCATCTACAGCAGTTTTATTTGGACAGCTATCTGCTCCTTTTCCATTTCTTCCGGAACAAACCCAGCGCACATAAGTATTTTTGTAAGTACGGACTGTTCTTCTAAACGACCATCCACATTCTTTACATTTAATCAACGTAGAAAATAAATATTTGTTACTTTGACGTTCATGATTCAAGTTAAATGCATCGTTTCTTCCACGAAGAATTTCCTGTGCTTTTTCAAACACTTCATCTTCAATCATACGAAGCTCCGGACGTTCCACAACAAGCCATTCCGTTTCATCCTTCTCTCTTCTCTGACCAGTCAGAAAATCACTGATTTCCTGCTTTCCATTGATAATCTTTCCCGTATAAATCTCATTGGTCAAAATCCGACAGATGGCATTCTGGCTCCATTTGCAATTTCGCTTTGTTCGATACCCTTTTTCATTCAGCATATTAGAAATCTTGGCAGCACCGTAACCTTCTTCTGTGTACCACTTGTAAATTTGTTTGACAACCTTAGATTCTTCTTTGTTAATCTCAAGGTTAAAATAATCCCCGATCGTTTTATCATAACCGTACACAATATTCGGAACTCGTCCCTTTTCTGCATTCAGTTTCTTTCCAAATTTCACTCGCTTAGATGTATTAGCGCTTTCTTCCTGAGCCAATGCTCCAAAGATGGTGAGAACAAACTCACTATTTCCCATACTTGTCATATTCGCTGTAAGGAACTGGGTTTCAATACCTAACGCTTTCAGCTTGCGAACATTCTGTAAAAGATCCACGGTATTTCTGGCAAAACGAGAAATGTCCTTTACAACGACCATATCAAACATTCCTTTTTCCGCATCAGACATCATACGAAGAAATTCCTTACGATTTTTGATTTTGGTTCCGGAAATACCTTCATCTGCATATAATTTTACTAAGACATCTCCGGTGCGCTGCGTATATTCAGAGAAAAATTCCTTTTGAGCTTCTAAACTGTTGAGCTGGTCGGCTTTATCTGTGGAAACACGGCAATAGGCTGCTATCTTCATAGTGTTACCTCTCTGTATCAAATTTATTTTCTGTTACATCTATATTATATATCAAAATAAAGATTCGTAAACAGAAAAAGAGAAAATTATTGAAATTAATCCCATCTCAAACTACTCTACTTTTATTTATCTTTTAATCTCTTGAGCGGACCGCAATCGGAAGGAATATAAATAAATACTGCCGTTTTCTCAATGAAAAATTAAAGAAGTTTGAGGGAAAAACACCGAAAAAACAGCTTGATCAAAAGTGTGGCTGTAAAAATCCAGACAAGGGATTTTTGCGGCCAAAAATAAATTTCATCTTTCATAGAAAAAAGGATCCTACGCAAGGTGGAAGGCTAACAAGCCTTGTCCTTGCAGGGATCCTTTCAATTGCTACTGAGGATGCCGAAATGTGATATTAACCGACAGCCCCTTCTGCTTTATTCTATATCTTTTTGTAATCCGTTCATTCGACAACCTCTATCTGGCACGCTTTCATGACCTTCAGTGCAGTCTCATGACTTTCCGGTGTTACCCCTGCGTATCTCGTTTAAATACGAGCTACACCGGTTCTCTTTGCTGCCTCAGCAACCGCTTTGGCTACCGCTGGTCCTACTCGCTTATCAAATGCCTTCGGAATAATATACTCCGGAGAAAGTTCCTCATCTGTGATCAGATTTGCAAGTGCTTCAGACGCTGCCAATTTCATTTCGTCATTGATTTCTTTTGCTCTCACATCAAATGCACCACGGAAGATTCCCGGGAAAGCAAGTACGTTGTTGATCTGGTTCGGGAAATCACTTCTTCCTGTGGAAACAACTTTTGCTCCGCCTGCCTTTGCATCATCCGGGTAAATCTCCGGAGTCGGGTTCGCACATGCAAAAACAACTGCATCTTTGTTCATGGTCTTAACCATCTCTGTTGTAACAGCACCCGGTGCTGAAACACCGATAAATACATCAGCGCCAACCAGCATCTCTGCAAGAGAACCGGATTTTTTAGCCAGGTTAGTAACTTTAGCCATTTCTTCTTTGATCGGATTCATGCCTTCCGGGCGTCCCTCGTAGATTGCACCCTTTCTGTCGCAGAGAGTGATATCTTTGAATCCTGCTGTCAGAAGGAGACGTGCAATAGAAATTGCAGCAGCTCCTGCTCCGTTCATAACGATACGAACATCTTCTTTTTTCTTTCCTACAACCTTCAGTGCGTTGGTCAGACCGGCAAGAGTGATAATCGCTGTACCATGCTGATCGTCGTGGAAAATCGGGATATCACATTTTTCTTTTAATTTCTTCTCAATTTCAAAACATCTCGGTGCTGAAATATCTTCCAGATTTACTCCGCCAAAAGAACCGGAGATCAGATAAATTGTATTAACGATCTCATCTACATCATTGCTCTTGATACAAAGAGGGAATGCATCTACATCGCCAAATGCCTTGAAAAGTACACATTTTCCTTCCATTACCGGCATTCCGGCCTCTGGTCCGATATTTCCAAGTCCAAGAACAGCTGAACCGTCAGTTACTACCAGACACATGTTCCATCTTCTGGTAAGATCATAAGATTTATCCACATCCTTCTGGATTTCGAGACAAGGCTGTGCAACACCTGGTGTATAGGCAAGTGACAGATCATCCTTATTTTCTACAGGTACTCTTGTTACAACTTCAATCTTACCTTTCCATTCTCCATGCAGTCTTAAAGATTCTTTTGCATAATCCATTTCTATTGTCCTCCCTGGTATCTTAAATTTTGCGAAACCGTATCATTCAACTCTTCTATTGTTGCTGTTCACTCCGTTCACAGCAATCTTCTAATCTATTAATAATTACCGGTAAAGAATTTGCTTTCTTTTGGAAGCTCATATCCATCAAAATATTTATTAAAGTCAAGTCCGAGATATCCACACAGATTAGCAAGTTCGACCATCGTATTATCGTTTACAGGTAATCCATGCTCTCTTCTATCTTTTTCTGCCAAAACTTCTTTTTCACCATGTGTATAAATACGATCTTTGCCTTCTGCCTTCGGACTTTCTCTCAAAGCTTCCAGGTATTCTGAAAAGTGTCTGCGGATTGCTTGAGGATCACCAAATGCAGCCGGATCGATTGCCATAAATCCATGACAGATTCCTGTTTTATCCGGGAATGTGCAGCAATGATCCGAAGTAACACCCATAGAAAGAATGGAACTGAATAGTTCACACAGCATACCATATCCATATCCCTTGTGGCTTCCTGTAACCTCTTCATTTCCACCAAGGGGCATGATTCCACCGCCCTTCTTTGCAACAATATTGGAAAGGACATCCGGTGCATCTGTACTTGCATGACCATCTTTGTCCAGGGCCCATCCATCCGGAAGTGGTTTCTCCATTTTATTGTACATTTCGAGTTTTCCTCTTGTAACTACCGTGGTAGAACAGTCAAAGAAAAACGGGTACGGGTCTGCCGGCATAGCTACTGCGATTGGGTTTGATCCAAGCATGGCTTTTTTGCCAAACGTAGGAACCATAATAGCCTCTGAATTTGTACAGGCCATTCCCAGAAGTCCCTCATCGCATGCCATCTTTGCATAATATCCAGCGATACCGAAATGATTAGACTCACGGACAGTTACAATTCCAACTCCAGTCTTTTTGGCTTTTTCGATTGCTTTTTTCATTGCATAAACGGAAATAAGCTGTCCCATTCCATTATGACCATCAATCACTGCAGATATCGGTGTTTCAAATACAATTTCAGGCTTTGCCTGCGGATGGATCGTTCCCTTTTCGATTCCCTTATGATAACGCACCATTCTCTGCATGCCATGACTTTCTATTCCATAAAGGTCAGCCGTAAGAAGCACATCCTTGATCTGATTGCTTTCTTCCTCTGTAAAACCAAACGCCTTGAATACGTCTCCGCAAAAATGATTCAGTGTCTCATGTGACCATTTCACATATCCCATTGTTTCGTCCCTCCTTCTGGTGTTGCCAGTTTTATTTATTGGCATTACCAATTTACATTTTAATTATACCTCCGGTATTACCAAAATGCAATAGAGGTCATATCAATTTATCCTGTAAAAATGCCCAAAATTTCTCAGGATTTTTTTTGCATTTCTTCCATATAACGTTCAATCGTATCCATATGTTCGGACATACATCGTTCCGCCTGTTCTGCATCTCCGTTGATGATTGCCTTAACAAGCCGATGATGCTGGTCATCAACCTCTCTGACAGAATTATTCTTTTTCATAATGTAGTCTCTCGTCCCGGAAACAATATTCTCAGTAAGCTGATCTGCTGCCGCAAGGACACTGTAAACCATCGGGTTATCTGCGATCTTTGCAATCTTCTTGTGAAGTTCGCGATCCAGTTCACCCCGTATCTTTTCATCTTCTGCGGCGTCCAGCCGTGCAAGAATCACCCATAATTCTGCTGCATCCAGCGGTGTGCACTTTCGTGCCGCAAGAATTGCCGCTTCTCGCTCCAGTGCCGCACGGAACTGCTGATTCTGGCGCAGATATCCATTATTTAATTTAAAAAGTATGGATAAAGGTTCGATCAGCCAGGTATCCAGGTCCTCCGTAATATAATTTCCGCCTCCCGGCACCGGCTTGACTATTCCCAGCAGTTCCAGTGCTCTCAAAGCTTCTCTGACTGCCGGTCTGGATACTCCCATAATCTCCGCCATTGTCCGCTCCGCCGGAAGGGCATCGCCCGCTTTGAGACTGCCATTCTGAATGTTCTCTATAATCTGATTTAAAATCCCGTTGAAAGCCCGTTCATCTCTAATTTCTTTAAACATGCTCCATTCCTCCACATCCCATTTCCGTCCGTGTATTCTTACAGGCGGTATCATTTTTTCACCGTCTTTCCCATACATTTTATTTTTGGTACAACTGTACAGTACGACAGATATTTCTTATAATATAGCATTCCTGACAGTTTACAGCAAGTGGAATGGATTTTGACCAAGTTGCTGTGAACGGAGCGAACAGCAATCACATTAAGAAGGGACCACTCACCGGAACTGGATTGTAATCTGTCAGTCCAACGAATTGCAGAATCCATTTCTTCTCTATAATCTAAAAAATACTCGGGAAAATGCCGAACAATATCATACTCATTTCCAAACATAAGCATACCCGCTGCTGTTGGATGCAATTTCCCATCTTCTTCGGAAACAGCGCCGCTCCAATACTTCTTAAATACTCATGATCGTTCAGTCGTTCAAAAGGATGCCCTTCCTTCAAAGTTCTATGGCTGTTTCGATACCCATGAATTGTATCATAATTCAAATCTTCCATAGGAACCTTGTCCAAAATCTCCATATCCATCGTTCTCTCTGTCTGATCACGAAGCATTGCTTTTACTTGCAATCTGGTACAATGATAATCTCCTTCATAATTTCTACGGAACGTTCCGTTAAAAATATCATTATTAATATAAATCGGTTTTTGCTCCCTCTTTGCCATAGGAACATATATCACCATGATGACATCTTTCCTTTCACCTATTGTATAGGTCTCGATATCATCATCCGTTAGTAAATTGAGGTTTACTTTCTTCGGGTTATTAATCGTATCCCAAAAATCTTTACACAATTTCGATTCATTTTGCAATCCGGTTGTTTGCCAGCTCCCATCTTTTTCCTCTTTAATCCCTAGAATAATAACACCGCCATAACAGTTTGCAAAAGAAGAATATGTGTCCTATAACGAGATCGGCAATCCTCCATTCGCTTTCTTTACTTCTCTTCTGTTATCTTCTCTATATTTATCGAACTGTGAAATATCAAATTCTTTTCTCATAATAAACAAGGTCTCCCTTCAAAATCGCAACTTCTTATTCATCAGTTTCCCCTTTTTCCATCAAGACCACAAGTAAACCTGTACTCCCAAACCTTTTATTTTTCCTCATGCTTGTCCTCTTCCATATTCCTTTCAGCTACCTCCTGCATAACTCGGTCAACTTTCTTCGCATTCACCTCAATAAATACTTTTAATATGTAATCGGCAGTCACCTCCGCAGTATTCGGATTGTGAAAACGATAATTCAATTTTTGTTTCTTCATAGAGGTGCTCCCACCTCCCTTTTCTCTTTGTCCATTACTATGAAAATACCTACTGAAATAGTCCTATACTTCACTTCATTTTTTAAGTATTTTGAATCTCCCTCTATATAACGAAAGGAAAATGAACTCTTTTACAGGGTTGAATTCCATATTTCTTTTATTTTTTTGCAGAGCAAGATCCACCTATGTTTAACATTATCGATTTTCTCTCCATGTCATCTCATGAGTTTCTTTTTGACGGGGACACCCCATACCCATAAAAATATCTTAAGTTTACCAAAATGTCACAGTAGCTCTTCGTGTAAATTTGTCATTTGAAGGAAAAAACAGACATACGATTTTATCTCTGAAATCATATAGCGGCATTTATCCAAAATATAATTTTTGTTGCGAAGCCAATTAGCAGGTATGGGAATGCTCTCCATCAAGGGCATACTCCGAATAAGAATATGCGAGAAATTGCGATATGGTAATACGGGGTGGATCTTGCTCTGTAAAAAGTATTCTAAAACATTCTATAGTTTGCATTATGAGAAGTTCGCCGATGGAAGTGTGAAATATATTGAGGAGGAGATACCATTTGAGCTGCCGAAGGGGTGGGCGTGGACAAGATTTTCTGCCATAACAATTAATCGTGATAGCGAGCGAAAACCCATATCGTCATCTCAACGAACGGATGTTGCTAAAATCTATGATTATTATGGAGTTTCAGGCAAGATTGATAAAATTGATAAATACATTTTTGATGAACGACTTTTGCTTATAGGTGAAGATGGAGCGAATCTTGTGACACGTAGCAAACCGATTGCCTTTTTTGCCGAAGGACAATATTGGGTAAACAATCATGCTCATTGCATCGATGCTACTGACAAATTTATTTTGGAATATCTTTGTTTTTATATCAATGCAATTAGTTTGGAAAAATATGTAACTGGCTCTGCTCAACCTAAAATGACGCAGGATAATATGAATTCTATTCTTATTCCGTTACCGCCATATAGTGAGCAAAAACGTATGAGTCAACGCCTTAATGAAGTGATGTATACGGTTGATAATATTGAAATCGGGAAAGCAGCTATTAGGGAACTTGCTTCGAAGGCAAAATCCAAAATCCTTGACCTTGCCATTCGAGGACAGCTTGTGCCACAAAATCCAGATGATGAACCTGCTTCTGTTCTGTTGGAGCGTATCAGAGCAAGCTTTCCTTTGCTTTCCGCTAATTCTGCCTGCCACTTTGCCATATATTTTTCAATATCCTCTATACTGAGTTTTTCTGTCCTATTAAACAAAATATCCCATTGATCAGGATAAGCGTTCCAATTTCCATCTACAAATGCACTGTTTCCATTTTTAAGCGCCTGTCCCTGCAATGGCAGTGCAATCAGATTGCCATTCACTATCCACGTTGGCAAAATCTGTTGCTTCTGCACCTTTTTCATGATTATCAAAATCAAACACGATAAATCTGCATGTCCCATCCGACAACAACGGATATATACCGATTACGTCCGAACCATCTTCTTTATATCCCAGCAGATGTCCAACGATTTTCTTCACGTCCAGTTTTGTCCATTTTTTATTTTCACACTCATCGCAGAATATCTTTTCTCCACGCTGTTTCGGACAAAGTTTAACATCCCATCTATTATCACATTGTGGAAAATAGCCGCCATTCTTACCGCGCCTGGCATAAACATCCTCTCTTCCCCAAAACATAGAAAAGAAGCGTATCGCCATCTTCTCTGTAATAAACGTAGGATGTACAATACGCGCTCCTTGGTCGAGATCATACTCTTCTGCATTTTCTATCGTCTCTTCAAAAGGATTGATCTCATCATATGGAATATTTTCTTTTTTCAATTTGTCTTTTAAAATCCTATTTTCATATTCAAGTAATCGAACAATGCTCCTCAAAGCTTCCGCATCATAAGCTTCTATATTCATACCGCCACCTGCAATTCTCAACACACAAGTACCATTCGGATATACTTTGTCGCCTTATCATCCAGTCTCGTTTCCGTATTCTGATTAAAGATATGTCATAAACCTTATATTTCCGCTTGAACAATACGCCCGAAATTTATCTCATCTTTAAAAAGATCATATACGTATCTTGAACTTTCCATATATAAACCGGTTTCTTTATCCTGAAGTTTTTCAAAGACTTTTGAATTATAAAACTTATTCATAGCCTCATCATATTCTATATCCTGATCTGAAGAGAACATATCAACAATATCCTGAATGATATATTCTATTAATTGTTCCTGCTTACCCATATTAATTCCCTACCTTTCGCAAAAGTTTTATACTTTTTTCTGTATGAAAAGAATACTGCGACGATGTCTTCTTATATATCATTCCTTTCAACAAGGTTTCAAAATCAATAATTTCATTTTCATACTGACGAAATAATAATGCCATATTATCATCCGCAACAGGTCCTATAACAATGTCATATTTGTTATCCTTATTACACAAAATACCTTTCACATTTGTAAATGTTCGATTTCTATTATTCATGACAAATTTTGCCCATTCTTCCGTTGTTTCCAAACCGAAATCCTTAACCTTGATATCCTCTATTTTTCTGAAATCATCTTGTATTTCAAAAGTATTGACAACGGGAGAACCACCATAAATCTTTGACACCCTTACGGCCATATTTTCTGCCTGTTCTTTTATGTCTGTCAAATAGAACCCTTTTCCAAAATCCTTATATGGTCTGCACATTGCCAAATTTATACTATCAATTACAATATTACTTCCGTGATATAATCTCATAACGCGCCTCCGTTTTTTCGGCACAATATTCCTAAGTCTTCTACTATTGTTCCAAAATCTAAAGTATGTTCAACTTCATAGTTTTCTTTTATAAACGCAATCCCTTTAAATTGAAAAAGGTAACGGAATGCTTCTTGTATGCTGAGATTATAATGTTGTGCAAATTCATTTATACATGCAACAGTAAAACCTATTTTCTTTTTCTTTTCGCTCATACAAAACCTCCTATTATTTTACAACTACTGAAAATACACTCACTTCTGCAATTCCTCATACTACCCATCTTCCTTAACAATTTTCCTTCACTTTATTTATCACACATCAAAATCCGGCTTTTCGAAGCTCATCCATCATAGCCGGTCTTCTTTTGTAATCTTGCTTCCAACACTCTGCAATATCACGTGCTATCTTTTTGCCATCGGGATATTTTGTAATCTTTTTTAGGTAGGATATTAAATACTTATATGACTTTCTATCTGATGTTCGAGTTGATTCCTTTTTCACATATTGCACATACATATCCCTGATTTCATTCGGTAAATACTTTTTCAATACTTTTTCATATTGATCTAATACATGAACAGACTGGTTCTTTTGAATTTCCTGAAGCAATCTTTCAAATAATTCTTCTTCCACTAAAAATTCATATCGTATCCAATAAGAAGTTTTCCCCTGTAAAAATTTTTCTCTTTGCTCCTCCCATTCCGTTTCACTACACAGCTTTTTCAATTTGACAATGTATTCCAAATCACGCTGCATACATTCAAACACCTGATATTGCAGTTCCTGCACGTATTCGTTCTGCATATTTCTTTTTTCGTAAATTTGAATTAATTGCTGACTATATTCTGCTACCAATCCGGCTTTGTCCGCATCCAATTTTTTACTTTCCTTCAATACTGCAATGGCTTCTTCATACTTTTTATCAGATAAATATTCCTGTATTTCCATCTTCCGAATTTCAGAAAAATTCCTATATTTCTGCCGATATTCTTTTATTTCCTGCTTAGAATAACTCAATTCTTCCATCAAACATATCCTTGTAATTATGTTATTGACCATACCGTAATATGCGGAATACGAATCGCCACTATAGTTTTCTTTTTGAAACTTAACGATTTTTTCATCCAACATATGAAGTTTCTTCTGAAGTAGTTCTTCATCATGAAATTCATTCAGCAAAAAATCACTAATATAATCTTCCAAATAATCAATT
Source organism: Blautia hansenii DSM 20583 (assembly GCF_002222595.2). Taxonomy (NCBI): domain Bacteria; kingdom Bacillati; phylum Bacillota; class Clostridia; order Lachnospirales; family Lachnospiraceae; genus Blautia; species Blautia hansenii. The sequence goes on along the minus strand of NZ_CP022413.2, from coordinate 380,813 downwards.
ACATAATTTTCCTGATGATCTTGAAACCATTGAAACATATTTTCTTTTTCTTTATCATTACATTCTTGCAGTATTGTTTGCCAATACTCGTAACAATTATCTGCTACAAATGATGTGCCTCCATCTGAATCATCTATATCTCGATTCCCAATCTCATAAAAGATACAATTTACTAATTCAAATGCTTCCATTCTATAATTTTTCTCCAATAACAGCGGAACATTTTCATCTAAAAGCGTATTCAATGCATCTGTATAATCTGTTGCATGATAATAATCTACAAACCCGCCTCTGTCAGAATAATGATAGCCGATATCATTTACCTGTTGTTTCAATCTGATCATATGACACGGTGTTATCGGCGCATACTTTGTCATAATCCTATTATATAGAAACTCATCCGAAGTTGCCTGAGAAAATACGATTTCCTGTAATTCATCTATTGGAATTCCGGCAATAATCTCTTGCAATTCTTTATTTTGTTCCTGAACCTTTTGAAGATAATTTCCCGGTATTTTTGTATCTGGTTCTCCTTCTTCTATCTCATACAAAACCGCCGCCACATGTTTGCAATAATTTCCTTCTTCTGCATACGGACATGTACATGTCATATCATAAACCCGATCATCCCGAATCTCTATTTCTACATCATAATCCTCTGTTCCTTCTACTACTGCTGTATATCCTGTCGAAGTCTGTTCCAATGAAGTAACATAACCTTCCTCATAATAATTCAGTCCACGTTCCAATATATGTGTACGAAACAAATCTTTCCATGGTTTCATTGACTTTATCCCCTCAACCGTTCCTAATACAATCTTTCTATATTCTATTTTAACCGATTTCCACCCATAACACAATAAAATCACCCAAAAGAAAAAGACCGCATTTCTACGGCCTTCTCCTTCTTTACCTCACCTCATAAACAACCTTCACAAAAACGCCTCTTTTGTTACATCTATATGTACCGTACTCTTACTTACTCCAAATTTTTTCGCAGTCTGCCTTACTGTTGCCTTTTCTTCAATAATATAATTGGCTATTTCAATTGCCCTTTCTTCAATATATTCTTTCAAGGATAAGCCTCCGAAGACGCTGTTTTTACAATGTATGTCTTCGGTTTATACAATATACCATGTGCTTAAAAAGAAAACTCGCTCAAGGGCTAAATGGTATTTTATACTTTACTCCACATCACTTTCTTTTGCAAGTATTGCTGAATATTCAATTTTTGTTAATCATATACATTTTCTAGGAATTCACATAGATAATATAACTATGTGTAATCTATTTAACCGCTGCCACCGACAGAGTAAATACACTTTTTCAGCAATTTAATAATCCGGATACTACAGAATAAATAAAAAATGAAAAAAATGGTAGAAAATGTCGTATTTAAACATCTTCTACCATTTCTTACTGCGGATAACAGGACTTGAACCTGCACGTCATGGACACCAGAACCTAAATCTGGCGCGTCTGCCAATTCCGCCATATCCGCAAATCTATATTGTTTTAAAAAAATAACCAAGGTTTTTGACCTTGGCTGTTTTAAACAGTGAAGCATCGGGGATTCGAACCCCGGACAACTTGATTAAAAGTCAAGTGCTCTACCGACTGAGCTAATGCTCCGTAATATTATTAAACTGGGCTAGCTGGATTCGAACCAGCGAGTGCAGGAGTCAAAGTCCTGTGCCTTACCGCTTGGCGATAGCCCAAGACCGCCTTACGGCTAGGGTGGATAAAGGGATTCGAACCCTTGGCCTCCAGAGCCACAATCTGGCGCGCTAACCAACTGCGCTATACCCACCATGTGCATCTTTGATGCGAACGTGCTTGGAGGGATTCGAACCCCCGACCCACGGCTTAGAAGGCCGTTGCTCTATCCAGCTGAGCTACAAACACATCACATTAAACCTTTTGGGCTTAACGTAAGCGGGTGATGGGAATCGAACCCACATATCCAGCTTGGAAGGCTGGTGTTCTACCACTGAACTACACCCGCATAAAATAAATAACATTTCTTTTTTTAAGAAACAGTCGGGGTGACAGGATTCGAACCTGCGACCTCCTGGTCCCAAACCAGGCGCTCTAGCCAAGCTGAGCCACACCCCGAAAGTGTTTTTTGTTGTCCTCCGAACTCTCTTGCCCGGCGACAAGGTATACTATACCAGCACTTTCTAAAAAAGTCAACACTTTTTTTAAAATTTTTTTTATTTTTTTTATTAAAGTCTCAAACCCCTTATAAATCAAGGGATTTGGGACTTTTCTTACAAATAATAAATCGTATATTTCGCCTTTCCTGCTCCATCTATTTCCATAATAATATAACTGGGCTTTCTTCCTATTTGCCTTGGATAGGAAAGACTTCCTGGATTTAAAATCGTAATTCCATTCTTCTCCTCAATCTCTGGTCGATGAGTATGTCCATACATTGCCACTTTGGCATTTCGAAATGCTGCTTCCTCACAAAGCCTGTCTGTTCCCACAGAAACCCCATAATAATGTCCATGGGTAATAAAAATATGATAATTTTTTATCCAAAAGTCTTCCTCTCTTGGCAAATCTGAAAAAAAATCATTATTTCCCGCTACAATATGCACAGGGCAGCCTGCAATAACCTCAATATAGTCTTCTTGCCCTTCTACATCACCTAAGTGAATTAAATGCTGAAAAGGTCCTTTTTCCGTTAGAATACGCTCCAGATTTTCCTCATGACCATGAGTATCACTGACAATCAATACTCTCATAGCAATTCCTCACGTTCAAGAAGTTCTTTCATCTTACGCAATGCATTTCCTCTGTGGCTGATACTATTCTTCTCCTCAGGAGGAATCTCTGCTGTGCTTACTCCTCTCTCAGGAAGATAAAAAATCGGATCATATCCAAATCCATTGGTACCACGTTCTTCATATCCGATAATCCCTTCTATCGTTCCACGAACAACAAAGCTTCTTCCATCTGGAAACGCCGCTGCAATGGCACATACGAAGCGTGCAGTTCTCTTTTCATCCGGAACTCCTTCCAGACGGTCGATGAGATTTTGGTTTTTAATATGATAAGAAGTATCTTCTCCCATATATCTTGCAGAATAGATGCCCGGTTCACCGTTCAAATAATCAATTTCCAAACCAGAGTCATCTGCAAGAACCATTTCTCCTGCCAATTTACATACTTCTTTTGCTTTTATTAAAGCATTTTCTTCAAAAGTATTCCCATTTTCCACAATATCAGCTTTAATTCCTACGTCCTTCATAGAAAGGATTTCCACAGGCAGTTCTCCCAAAATTTCTCTGATTTCAACCATTTTATGTTCATTTCCGGTAGCAAAAATCAATCTTCTCATTTGACACTTTCTCCTTTACTCAAGAGATTTTTTCTTTCTAGGTGGTTTTGGCCCTAAAAACTGGTAAAAATACGTTTTCATCATACCATTATAAATTTTACGATTTTTATCTGCGTTTCTTCCAATATAACGTTCCGCATCCTGATAAGCAGTAATAAGATACATAGACCATGAATCCAGTCTCTGAAAACTTTCACCTATGGTAGTATACAGCTGAGGCAGGTTTGCTTTCTCCTCAATACGTTCCCCATAAGGAGGATTTGTAACAATAAAACCATATTTTTTTGGATGATTTAAATCCTTTACATCCCTTTGCTGAAAATGAATAAGTTTCTCGACACCTGCGCATCGAGCATTTTCTCTTGCAGCTTTTACAATTTCACCATCTAAATCATATCCTTGAATATCAGTTTCCACATCAAGACGCATTAAATCTCTTGCTTCATCATGAGCATTATACCAATGTTTTCTGGAAATTATATTTTTCCAATCCTCAGATAAAAAGCTTCTGTTCATCCCCGGTGCAATATTGGCAGCTATCATGGCAGCCTCGATAGGAAATGTCCCACTTCCGCAAAAAGGATCTACCAAAATCCTATCTTTGTTCCATGGCGTAAGCATCAAAAGTGCCGCCGCCAGCGTTTCTGTAATAGGCGCTTTGCTGGTAAGCTGGCGATAGCCTCGTTTGTGTAAAGACAAACCTGTTGTATCAATACCAATGGTAGCCATGTCTTTCATAAAAGAAACCCTTACCGGATAACTGGCACCATCTTCTTCAAACCACTCTACATGATAAACGGATTTCAATCGTTCTACCATTGCTTTTTTCATAATGGACTGTATATCTGAAGGACTAAACAATTTACTCTTTACAGAGTTCGCTTTTGCAACCCAGAATTTACCATTTACAGGAATAAAATCTTCCCACGGCAAAGCCTTTGTTTTATCAAATAATTCTTCAAAAGTTGTAGCTTTTATTTTTGCTACCTTTAAAAGAATTCTCTCGGTTGTACGCAGAAAAATATTAGCTCTTACAATGGCCTCTGCATCTCCGTAGAAAGTAACTTTTCCGTCTTCTACTTCGCTGATTTCATACCCTAAATCCTGTATTTCTCTTTTTAATACAGCTTCCAGTCCAAAATGACAGGGTGCTATTAATTCAAATATTTTCATGAAAGCTCTAACTCCTTAACGATTTCCCCTTCAAATCCACGAATACTGAATACGCCATCTTCCAAAATAGCATAAGTTGGAATATTGCCCTCCTTCGGAATTGAAACAGAGCCTGGATTTAAAATTGTATAATTTTCTTTCTTTTCTGCACGCAGCACATGGGTATGTCCATGAATGAAAATATCTCCATTTTTCATTGGCGGAAGATTATTTTCATTATATACATGCCCATGGCTTGCATAAATAGTTCTTTCCCCGTCCATAATAATGCAGTAATCTGCCATAATCGGAAATTCCAGAACCATCTGGTCTACTTCTGCCTCACAATTTCCCCTTACCACATAAAGCTCATTTTTCTTTGCATTGAGCATTGCGATAACTTCCTTCGGAGCGTACTCTTTTGGTAAATCATTTCGAGGACCGTGATATAAAATATCACCCAGTAGAACCAGACGCTCTGCTTTTTCCTGCTCATAGGCCTCCAGCATTTTTTTACAATAATATGCAGAGCCGTGAATATCTGAAGCAAACATATATTTCATGTTGTTTTTCTCCTTATCGTGTACTTTATTTTTTTATTTTACTATGCACATTAGAAAAATACAAGTTCGAACCTCGATAACATCGTATTCCTCCTACTACCGATTTCACTGTATATCCCATTTTCATAAGTTCTCTGGCAGCAAAGAGACTGCTGCTTCCCCGGCTACAATACAATACCAGCAATTTGTCCTTCGGAAATCTTCTGCATCTTTGAATTTCCTCATATGGAATATTTACTGCGGTCTTTACATGGCTTCTCTCATATTCCTCTGCGTCTCTTAAATCTATAATAACGGCATCCTGTCTGCCTACATAAGCATCTAATTCCTCTGCTGAAATCGTATCAATACTCAGCATAATTCTCATTCCTTTTCTTTTAGTATTAGTATATGCGGCAGAAAAAAAGGAAACTCCGGTAATAACCGAAGTTTCCTGCAAGGGGGCTCTTTTTTTAATAGCTGTATTCTGATTTGGAATTATTTTTGTCCGCTGCATTTCTGTTAGATGAGTTTGTTGAATTTTTGCTGTTGGATGCAGCGGATTTGTTTGTGTTATTCATGTTGTTTGCATTAGATGCAGCTTTGTTCTTATTTGTGTTGTTCATGTTTTTTGCCATGATGAAATACCTCCTGAATAAATGTTTTTCGTTACAGTCTTATTATCCCTGTAATCAAAAATAATATTCTCAGGAAAATATATTAAATTGATATTTCTTAAATTTTAACAATTTTCTAACAAAAAAATAATATTATTGCTTTTTTTTCCTTTTATATTATAATATGGGTTGTAAAAGGAATTTACCCTTCAAAATTTTTTTTACATTATAACCCCTTATTTAATTATTTATACTCCCCTCGAAGTCCCTCATAGCTCCCCTATGAGGGATTTCTTTTTGTTTCTACCGCTTTCGCACAATGGAAATCACAACGAAAATTAAGATTACCGGCAATAAAATCGGCAGTAAAAAGGATAATAAAGTTGTAATAAGTGAAATAATTAAGAAGATAACTGCAATAGCAATTCCAATATATACATATTTCTTCGCTTTGCCGGATAATCCCTTCTTCTTTTCTTCACTTTGTACATCTTGTGTGGTCTCTTCATAAAAATAATTTTGATTTTCTCTGCTGTTGGGTGCAGTATCCAGAATGGTTCTGGCAATCAGACGGGGGTCTCCCAGCATATTCAAAACCTCTTCTTCACTGCTTTCGTTTTGTTTTTGTTCTTCTATATAATTCATATAATACGATACATGCTCCGCCACCTGATTTTGGGGAAGCTGTTCGCTTAATACTTCTTTTAATTCTTCCAAGAACTCCCTTTTCGTCATATTACACCCGCTCCTTCTCTCATTTTGTATGGAATTCCTCAGCTAACTTTCTAAAGCTGTCTAAGGAATTCAAAATCGTCTCATAAGAGACACAGTAGGCAATTCTTACATATCCGGGACAGGAAAAAGAAGAACCCGGCACAATCAGAATATGATACTTCTTCGCAGCTTCGCAAAATTTCTTTTCGTCTTCTATCGGAGATTTTACAAAAAGATAAAATGCGCCTTCCGGCTTAATGCAATGAAATCCCATTTCTGTAAGCGCATGATACAAGGCTTCACGATTTCGGTTATAATAAGGCACGTCCGCCTTTGCCTCCAAGCATCTGGCAACTACCTTCTGCATGAAAGAAGGTGCGTTCACATAGCCTAAAATTCTGGTTGCCACATTGGCTGCTGCCTGAATTTCTTCTGCATCTGCCGCTTCCTTTGGAATGACAAGATAGCCAATTCTTTCACCCGGCAGTGAAAGGGATTTGCTGAAGGAATATCCTACAATGGTATTTTCATAATATTTTGTCAGATAAGGAACTTCCACACCGTCATAAACCAGCTCACGATAAGGCTCATCGGAAATCAGATAAATATCTGTTCCAAACTCCTGCTGCTTTCTTCTTAAAATATCTGCCAGCTTTTGAATGGTTGCTTCTGAATATACCACTCCCGTAGGATTGTTGGGAGAATTGACAATCACCGCTTTTGTCCGCTTTGTCAGCTTTTCTTCCAGTTCTTTTAAGTTCGGCTTAAAATCTCTTGTGTCAGGGCTTACTACTACGACAACCCCGTCATAATTAGACACATAGGCATTGTACTCTCCGAAATAAGGCGCAATAACCACAACCTCATCCTGTGGATTTAACAAGGTTTTTAAGATTACATTTAATCCCCCTGCCGCTCCTACTGTCATGATGATGTTTTCCTTCTCAAAAGAAGTATCAAATCTTTCATTTAAAGACTCTGCCACTGCCTGTCTTACATCCTCATATCCGCTGTTACTCATATAGCCGTGAAGCACAACAGGGTCTTCTTCCTTTACAATTTCGCACATTGCAGCCTGAACCTCAGGCGGTGCAGGCACATTGGGATTTCCCAGACTAAAATCATAAACGTTTTCTGCACCATATTCCTTCGCCAGTTTTTTTCCTTCTTCAAACATTGCACGAATTGCCGAGCTGTTGTTCACCAATGCCTTCATCTTATCTGCTATCATGTCAACCATTCCTTTCCCTGCGTTTTTCTCATTGTATCATGAAAATGAAAGTTTATAAAGACTGCTGTAAATTCCTTCTTTTTCCATAAGCTCCTGATGTGTTCCTTCTTCTGCAATTCCATCCTCTGTCAGCACCAGAATTCTCTGAGCTTTTCTGATTGTGGAAAGTCTGTGAGCGATTACAAAGGTGGTTCTGTCTGCGGATAGCTTTTCCAAAGAGTCCTGCACAATTTTTTCGCTCTCATTGTCAAGGGCAGAGGTCGCTTCATCAAAAATCAAAATCGGCGGATTTTTCAGAAAAACTCTTGCAATAGAAAGTCTCTGCTTCTGTCCTCCGGAGAGCTTCACCCCTCTTTGTCCGATATCCGTATTGTAACCGTCATCAAGCTCCATAATAAAATCATGGGCATTGGCTGCCTTAGCTGCCTGTATGACCTCTTCGTCTGTGGCATCGGGTTTTCCGTATCGGATATTTTCCATAACTGTTCCTGCAAACAGATAAACGTCCTGCTGTACAATACCGATTTTACTTCGCAAGCTGTGCAGTTTAAGCTTTCTAATATCCTGCCCGTCCAGCAGCACTCGTCCCTCTGTCACATCATAGAAACGTGGAATTAAGCTGCAAAGAGTTGTCTTTCCTGCTCCTGAGCCGCCTACCAAAGCCACATACTCTCCTGCATTTACCTTGAGATTTACGTTTTTTAATACCTGCTCTTTATTTCCCTCATAAGAAAAAGAAACATTTTCAAAGTCAATCGCCCCTTTTACATCGGTAAGCTCGCAGGCATCCGCATCATCAGTAATGTCCGGCTCTACCGCCATGATTTCACGGAAACGTACATATCCGCTATATCCGTTCTGGAACTGCTCTGTAAAGTTAATCAGCTTTTTCACAGGCTCCGTAAAGTTATTGATGTATAAAAGCACCGTTACCAAATCCTCCACGGGCATCTGTCCCTTTGTAAGAGAAAATGCTCCTACCAGAAGCACCACAATAGTAATCAATGTGGTAAACGCTCCCATTCCGGAATAGTAAGTTCCCATATACTGATAGCTCTGCTTTTTAGACTCTACAAAACGCTGGTTTCCGATTTTAAATTTTCTCATTTCTTCCTGCTCGTTGGCAAAGGATTTTACCACACGAATGCCGGAAAGACTGTCTTCAATCTGTGTGTTAATATCTGCAATGCGGGCCCTGTTTCTCTGAAACGCCGTTTCCATTTTGCGGTTAAAGTAAAGCGCATATAAAATTAAAAACGGAATAAAGAAAAATGCAGCCAAAGCCAGACGGATATTGATAAATGCCAGAATAATAAATGCTCCCACAAATTTAATAATAGAAATAATCAAATCCTCCGGTCCGTGATGCAAAAGCTCGCTGATTTCAAACAAATCGGAGGTCACTCTGGAAAGGAGCTGTCCCACCTTCTGATTGTCAAAAAATGCAAAGGACAGCTTTTGATAATGACTGAAAATTTCATTTCGCATATCCCGCTCAATGCGGGCGCCCATCAGATGCCCATAATAGGCAATATAGAAATTACAGAAGGCTTCCAAAAGCACCAGCGCAATCATAAAAATTCCCAGCTTTATAATTACGTTTACTGCTTTTTCTACCGGATAATACACTACATTACTTGTAATATAACGCACCAGCAGGGGAATTACCAAGGTAATTCCTGCTCCTAGCACTGCGAAAAACAGGTCTGAAAAGAAAAGTCCTTTATAGGGCTTATAATAACCTGCCAACTGCTTTAATGTCTTTTTCATTTCCTATTCTCCTTTGTATCTTTTCCTTCTTTTTACGGGTTACAGCTCTTGCAGGCGCTGTACCCTGCGTCTAATAAAGCATTGATGTCCCCTTTATAATAGCTTCTGTTCTCCTCCGACATCTGTTCTACGGAAGAGCAGTCTTTTTTATGGATTTTCTTTGTATGCGCATTTAAGACAAAGTCACATTCCTGCTCATTGCTGTTATTAAACTCCTGTATGTCCTCATCTTCCTCTGCCCCGCTTCTGTCTCCCGGAGTATAATCATTACAAGGCTCTTGCTCAAAGGTCAGCTCCTGTCCGTCACTGTACATGAGAATTGTCCCCTGCAAATCTGTACGAAATACAGGCACATCGTACTTCTTTAAAAGCTCCATGGTATCTGCTCTGGGATGTCCGTATTTATTGTCTTTTCCACAACTGATTACACTGTAAGAGGGAGAAACTTTCTTAAAAAATTCTTCACTTACATGTGAGCCATGATGGTTCATCAGCATCACATCTGCCTGAATATCCACACCGGAGTCTAAAATTTCTTTTTCACTTTCCAGCCCGATATCTCCGCCGATAAAAAATTTCTGTTCTCCGTTTTCTAAAATAATGCCTACGGAGTCTTGGTTTTCATCCTCATGACCATAAGACACCGGGGAAATAATTCGAAATTTCGCACTTCCCAAGGAAAACTCCTGTCCTTGCTTGGGATGAACTGCCTGATATCCTTTTTCCTCTGCGATTTTCTTATAAGACTGAAAAATATTAGAGTCAGCCTCATAATCAGGAGTAATCAATGTACCTACGGGGAATTTATGTAAAGCACCCACAGCTCCTGACAGATGGTCCTCGTCAAAGTGGGAAATCAGCACATAATCCAGCTTTTCAATCTTTTGCTTTTCCAGATAGCTTACTACAAAGGAAGAGCTCTTTCTTGCGCCTCCGTCTATCAGCATGGTTTGTCCTTCTGATTGAAGCAATATGGCGTTCCCCTGCCCCACATCCAGATAATGAACCGTAAGTCCGCCTGCTGTCTGTGCCTTTTGTGCAATATCAGAATTTACGCTGCCCTGCATCTTCTCTTTCCCGCAGCCCCAAAGAGGCACAACAAAAAGAAGCATTGCAAGTATAAGTCCTAATAGTCGTCTCATTTTTGTCTTCATTTCTTTTGTCTCCTTTTCCTGCCGCAGCACGCTCCTTACGGAGCATTTATTATGTAATAAAACCGCAGACACACATTTTAACTTTTGTGTTCATCTGCGGTTTCTGTCCACTATTCCTGTGCAGCCTGTGTATCAGCTTCCGGCTCCTGCTCTGTTACCGTAGCAGTTTCTACAATCACATCGCATGCCTTGTTCCAAAGTACACTGTCTTTTAATACATTTAAATCGCCATAATACATTTTCATGGTTTCTACATCAGGAAATCCGTTTAATTCTGCGAATTTTGCCTCTTCTGCTGTATAGTCTTCTTCGCTCATTTCAATTCCTTCTGCATTGAAAATAGCCTGTACGATTAAATTCTGCTGTAAATAAGTCTGTGTGGACTCTGTCAGTACCTGCTCTACTTCTTCCTCAGAAATTCCCTGCTGTTTTACATAGTCGTCTAAAGTCATCTGGAACTGCGCCTGATACATCTGGTCAAGTCTTTCCCTTACGTCCTTTTTGCCCTGTTCTAAAAGAGCTTCCGGATATTCCTTAAACTCTGTTGCCTCTACGACCATAGAGAACAAATCAGATTTCACCTGACCTTCATATTCTAAATCAATGCTTTTCTGCATTGCCTCTTTTTCTGCCGCTCTGAATTCTTCCACAGTTTTATAATCTGTATTTGCCGCTGCCCATTCATCGGTAAGCTCCGGCTTCACAGAAATACTGTTAATTTTCACCTTAAACTGCACTGCTTTTCCTTGCAGCTCTGTTGCTCTATAATCTACCGGAAAAGTCAGGTCTAAGGTCACTTCTTCTCCTTTTTTGTGTCCCACTAATCCATCCTCGAACCCTTCAATCATAGAACCGGAGCCAATAAGCAGGTCTTCACCCTGTGCAGAACCGCCTTCAAATTCCTCGCCATCCATATAACCTGTGAAATCGATGTTTACGATATCATCCTGCTGAACCGCTCTGTCCTCTGTCACTTCCACCTTATACTGGCTCATAAGCTTATAGGAAATACTGTTCTCTACTTCTTCGTCTGTCACAGATGCCTTTGGCGCTTCTGTTACCTGAAGATTTTTATATTCTCCTAAAGTAATATAATCTTCTATCTTGTTAATGTCCGCCGCAACTACTTTTCCGTCTTTATTTGTCAGCTTAAAGTCCTCCTGCGCAGACTGCTCTGTTTTTGTTCCTTCTTTATCCTCTGTCTTGTCCTTCTTTTCGCCACAACCCATTGCTGTACCCAGAATTCCCAATGTCAGCAGAAGGATTATCATTTTTTTCTTCATGCCTTTTATTTCCTCTCCGTTTAAAATTAGTATACAAAAGCAGTTATACCATATTACCACCGAAAAAGAAAGGGTTTCAGGGGATTTTTAGTTGCCTTTTCCATGAAAGGGTGCTAGAATATTCTAAGTATGAATTACTGAAATAATAGGAGGATTAACAGAAATGCTTACGAAAATACTTCTGGTTGTTTTGGTTCTTTTAATCATTGGTATTATTGTTCTCTTTTTCCTTGGAAAAAAGGCTCAGAAAAAACAAGAAGAACAACAGGTACAGCTGGATGCCATGAAACAGACAATGTCAATGCTTATCATTGATAAAAAACGTCTGCCTATTAAGCAATCCGGTCTGCCTCAGATGGTTATCGACCAGACTCCAAAGCTTATGCGTCGTTCTAAGCTGCCTATCGTAAAAGCCAAAATCGGTCCAAAGATTATGACTTTAGTAGCTGACGAAGCAATATTTGACTTAATTCCTGTAAAGAAAGAAATCAAAGCCGATGTAAGCGGTATTTACATTGTAGGAGTAAGAGGACTTCGTGGTTCCCTAACACCTCCGGCTAAGAAAAAGGGCTGGTTCAAACGCATGAAAGAAAAAGCTGCGTCTGCCCAGAAATAAACAGGATTATTACTTCAAGTAAGTATACACAAAAAAGTATTGGAGTATTAAGTATCATCCAGAAATATTCTGGAAATCACTTAATACTCCAACTCTTTTTTATCACTTCTTAAAGTAATAATCCCTTTTTATATGTTTAAGGAAAATTCACCGCTGTTCTTTTCTTTGACACTCACCGCAATCTGACAGTCTGCCGCATGCTCTCCGTTAATTTCCAGCGCATAGTCAATACAAAGCTCCAGACTTTTCTCCTGTTCTTTTATATCAATATTAGTCGCTGCAATTCCCATTTGAAGATTTCCGAAGGGAGTGGCGTAATAACTGATATTTTTCTTTTGCTCCTCGAAAATCATCTGCATATTGGTAAGTCCTTTTTTCTTTACTTCCACGCTGTTTTCTGAGATTTTAATGCTGTTTCTGTTCTGCTCTGTAAATCCTTCAATGGTTTCATTATAAAAAATATAATGGTGACCGTTTTTATAATAGTATTCGCCTTTTGCCACCATTTCTACTTCTTCAGGAGGACTGCCGTCTTCCATGCTCTGAAGTCCTTTTACTGTAACTAAAACATCCTTTGTCATTTCTAAAACTCCTCAATATTAATCTGCTCTGTTCGTTTTACGTTATAGGGAAGAATGGAATTTGCAAATTCCTGAAAACATTCCTCCTCATCACTGACGAAAAAGCGGTAAGGAAATTCCTCATCTGTATGTATCTCATTCTCCATACCCTGTTCTTTTAAAAGCCGTTGTAATTCCTTTGCCGTCTCATAAGCAGGATTTACTAAAGTTACTCCATCTCCTACCAGTGTTTTTAAAGTAGAGCGAAGAAGCGGATAATGGGTACAGCCTAAAATAAGAGTATCTATATCCTTCTCTAATAATGGTGCCAAATATCGCTTGGCAACCTCTATAGTAACGGAATCTTTCAGCCATCCTTCTTCTACCAAGGGCACAAACAGAGGACACGGCTGTCCGATTACCTCAATCTCTGGATTTTCTGCCTGAATCGTCTTACGGTATAAATCCGACTTTACTGTTGCTCTTGTACCGATAAGTCCAATCTTTTTATTTCTGGTCGTCTGCGCTGCCACCTTTGCTCCGGGCTTTACTACACCGATAATAGGAATATCAATTTCTTCGCTGATTGTTTCAAGAGCCAAAGCACTTGCCGTATTACAGGCTACTACAATGGCTTTTACTTCCTGTGTCTGTAAAAAACGGACAATCTGTCTGGAATAACGTAAAATTGTTTCTTTTGACTTACTTCCATAAGGAACTCTGGCAGTATCACCAAAATACACGATTTTCTCATGAGGCAGATTTCGCATAATCTCTCTTGCAACCGTCAGACCGCCTACTCCGGAATCAAAAACGCCAATGGGCGCTGTTTTTTTATATTTCATACAATAACCTCATAACTGTCATTTTATCGTCTGTTCTCCATTTTACCCTTAACAAAGGGATATTGCAAGGTTAAAACCAACGAAATCCTATCCTCACCTTGAGCTTTTCCTGTGGATTTTTTAAAATCTCATCAAATTCCTCATCCGTAAGTACTGCCTTTAAATCCTCTTTCTTTTCTTCTGTCACTATACCGTAAGTATCATCAACAAAACATAAACTGGGATAAAGCACACACCACCAGTTATGCCCCTGTGCCTTTCCAATACGCACATTCAGAGCTTCGTACTCACCTGCCGGAAAAGTACAATCTCCATAAGTTTTGTCAGGAAAATACGTATTCTCTACTGCTGCATGAACTTCATAGTCAAATCCTGACTCCTTTACTGTCTTTTCTGCTTCTTCCTCTATTTCCTGTAAATGAATGAGTACCATCTCTTTTGTTTCTTCTAAACCGGCATCAGGATTTAATTTTTGCTGTAAGTACTCCACAATTTTATTTTTCACCTGTAATTTCAGCTTCTGGTCTGCCTCTTTATCACTATTTGCGATAACGTGGAGGCGGAACACCTCACTTGCAATCCCCTGTTGGATTTCCCTGTCAAGGCGTGCCTGTATTTCTCTGTTTTCCCGCTTTAAACGAACCGTATTTATTCCTGTTAAAAATAAGGTCAATGCCAGCCCCAGAACTGCTGCTGCCAACCAGATTTTTCTGTCTTTCTGTTTTTCACTCAACTTTTATGTACCTCCTGATTTTGTTATCAGGAGTATTGACGGATTTGCGGTCTTTTATTCACCAATTCTGCCTCTAAAAGCTGTGGCAGCTGTTCCTTTCTGTGCCACCTATTGTATAAATCCTGAAGGGTTACTGCGTTTTTGGGCTTGCCTTCCAGATTATTTTCTAAAATTCCTGTAAGATAATCTCCCACAGACTCCCCTCCCTGTGTGTCAAAGCTCATAAGAGCCTTCACATCTTCACAGGAAAACACATAAATATTTCCCGCCACGGAAGGCTTTTCCTCTAAATAATTTAAAAATTCAAACAAAGCATCCTCGTTTTCCAGCAAATCCTTGCCTAAAAGAATGATTTTCATGTGTCCCATATCCAGATAATTTTTTTGATTTCTGTTAAACGCCTCTTCCGCTTCCTTGGGAGTAGCTCCCTGATAAAAAATTGCCTGAGGCTGCTCCTCCTGATTTTTCCCTTGTCCTGTAATTTCTCCCAAGCCCGGAATACCATAAATCAGTTCAAAGCTTCCATCTTTATAATCTGCGCTCATGGACAACGGAAAGGCTCTGTTTTCCAGAGACACCCCACAGCCTGACAGGGGAAGCATACACAGTAAAATTGCCGCTCCTTTTACAAAAACAGATTTCTTTTTCCCTGCAAAGCCTGCATAGATAAGAAGGAGCAGGAACAATGGTCCGTAAAACCACCCTGTAATTTCCCAAAAAAGCTCCGGTGATACCTGTGCTTTCTCACATATTAAGGCTGCTGCCACCACTCCCGCTGCCAGAAAAGGCGCTCCTTTTTCCATATCTGTCCGCACCAAAAGCTCATGATTATAGAAAAACACACCTCCCAGCGCAAACAACATGCTGAACATTACCGCAGCCACCCAGAAAATATCCACACGCTCCAGAAAATCTCCCGGAATTCGGATGCCTGCCATAAATTCAACCATGGGATACCGACTGTGCTCATATCCTCCAATTCCAAAGCTTCCCTGAAGCAATAAAAGACACAACATCAAAATTCCTGTCACAAGAAATAATGCCCCCCTCATGACCTTTCCCGTTTCTCCCGGTTTTTTCACATTTCCCAGCGCCACAGGCAAAAATGTAAACGGCAAGAACGCACAAAAAACCTGATAGCTGCCTTTTAACCACCCCTGCAAGGTTAAATCCCCCAGCTCACCCAAATAATAGCTTTTCATCCGTAAAATTCCAAGGCACAACATTCCTGCCAGAATAAAGAGAAAAACAGGAAAACATACCTCTGCCATTCTTCCCCGCCTTTCCAGTCCCTGATGGCTGCCCAGATACGTAACTATGCCTGCCAGAACAATTACAATCCAGTACACACTGCCCTCTATCAGAAAGCGGTCTGTAATTCTGGCTGTCATCAAAAGAAGATACACTCCCATCAGCCACAGCCATGACATATACAAAAAAACAAAAACGCTGCCTAATATTTTCCCCATATATCTTCTGGGATTTTGCATAACTGTTTTTATTCGGATAAAATAAATACAGAAAAGGAGATAAACTGCCATTGCAGTAAGTAAACACAATATTCCCTGCCTTCCTGAAACCTCCGGAAACACAGGAATTGCCAATGTGTAAATCCCGATAAGTCCCAGAACAATTTGCCGAAACAGCTGTCTGTGAGAAATTCTGGCATTGTCTGCAAACATATCATACCCCTCCTTTCTTCTTTGTTCGGAGTTTTACCTGTTCCTCGCGCCTTGCATACAGAGGTCTTTTAGTAAGAAAGCGAAAAGGAGCACGAACCGTTCCGTCCTGCTCTCCTCTGTACCCTGTCTGATTTTGAGCTGCAAAAGGAGTGAGATAAGGAATTCCGAAACTCTTTAATCCTGCCAGATGACTGATAACCAGATAAAGTCCTAGCAAAATTCCAAACACCCCCAAAGTTCCTCCCAGAAAAATAAAACCGAATTTCAACATCCGAAAAGGCGCTGAAAACTCCTGATTTGGAATTGCCAGTGAACACAGAGCTGTCACAGCAACTACTACCACCACAATAGGGCTTACCAAATTCGCCTCTACTGCTGCCTGCCCCACAATCAAACCTCCTACAATACCTATGGTTCCTCCCAGCGGTCCCGGCATACGCACGCCTGCCTCCCGAATGGTTTCAAAGGCAATTTCCATAAACAATACTTCCAAAAGAGCCGGAAAGGGAACACCTTGTCGCGCCTCGGAAAAAGATAAAATCAGATTGGTAGGCAATACCTGCGTATGGAAATTGGTAACCGCAAGATATGTTCCGGAAAACAGTAACGTTAAAAACAAAGCAAAATAGCGAATAAGACGCTGAAAACTTACGATTTCAAAATGATTGTAATTATCCTCACTCACCTGTAAAAAATCATTTAAAACTGCCGGAAGCAAAATCCCTGTAGGAGAATGATCACACAGCAGTAAAATTCTGCCATTTAGGATTTCTGCCGCACACTTATCCGGTCTCTCTGTAGTCTGAAACTGAGGAAAAGGCGAAAGCCAATGCTTCTCTGTAAGCTGTTCAATAGCTCCGGTATCTAAAATCCCGTCAATCACAAAAGATGCCAAACGTTCTTCAATGTCTGACAAAAGCTCCGGCCGAACTAAATCCTCCATATATAGAAGCTGCACCAAAGTCTGACTTCTCTCTCCCAGTGTTTTCTGCTTTACTTTCAATCTTGTATCTCGAATTCTCTTTCGCACTAATGCGGCATTTGTTTTTACCGCATCAGTAAATCCCTCTTTTGAACCACGAAGCACTTTTTCTCTGCTGGATTCTGAAACACTAAGATTGGGATACCCCTTACTTCCAATTTTAATTGCCTTATTATAACCATCTATAAAAAATATAGCATTCCCTGCCAACATAGAAGCAAATGCTTTATCCATATTTTCTAACGGCTGTACATCAGAAATTCCCATTCCATTATCTTTGACAAATTCAATCAGCTCATCCCCCGGCATCTCCCATATATGATTTACCAGCTTACCAATTACAGAATCCTCCAGCACCATATTGCTTACGGCAACTTCGATGTAGACGACCAGACAGCGTATCTTCTTACCTTCCCCTAAAAGCATGGGACGAATAATACAGTCATCACAGTTTTGCAAGCGTTTTCTTACGTATTCTTCGTTTTCATCAATATGTGTTGAGATTGTGTTGTTCATAATTTTCTCCTCAAAATAGTTTTAAAGCTGAATGAACAGTGATGAACACAGCTCCGTATTTCAATGGCAAATGATTAGGAACATTTTCGCAGTTTTTTGAGCATAGTGATGTTTTGGAAGCCGTGTTTGTACAATAAAAAGGAGTTGTCACATAAATTTCATGCAACATCTCCTTTTATTATCTCACCCATATTCTCTTTTATTCTTGATTTAAACTACGAATAATTGCTTTTTGCTGATTATCAATATGAAGTTGTACATAGCTTAAAGCCTTTTTTTCATCTCTTACTCTCAGAGCCTCACAAATAGATTTATGTTCTTCTGCCAATGTACGGCGCACAGCAATATCTTTTAAATATTCCATACGATAACGATACATCTGCTCTCTTAAATTATTTAAAAGCTGTACCAGACGTTTATTATTGGTTGCCTGATAAATAGTGTCATGAAATTCCACATCTACTTCTGCCAGTTCTGTTAAATTATCAGACTCAATAAGCGTTTGAAAATGTGCTTCAATTTTTTCCAGATGTTCCATTTCTTCCTTTGTAATTCTCTCACAGGCAAGGGAAATGGCTAAAACCTCCATTCCTTTTCTGACCTCCAGCACATCATTTAAGTCTCTCTCTGTAATGGAAGCAACTTTTGCACCCTTTCTGGGAGCCATCACAACAAGTCCTTCCAGCTCCAGCTTACGGATTGCTTCTCTGATAGGAGTACGGCTGACTCCCAGCTTGTCTGCCAGAGCAATTTCCATCAGACGTTCTCCCGGTTTTAGTTCTCCCTTCAAAATCGCCCTTCTCAATGTATTAAAAACCACATCCCTTAAAGGAAGGTAGTCGTCCATATTCATTTCCAAATCCATTCCTGCTATTTTCTCCTTCCGCCATTGTTAAATACTGTTGTCAAAAAAACGGTTCTTGCCAGACGGCTTTCCCGCAGCGCTTCACAGGCGTTTTCCGCCGTTGCTTTATCATCAAATAATCCGAATACCGTAGGGCCGCTGCCGCTCATCATAGCATTTAATGCCCCATGTTCTTTCATGTGATCTTTAATTTTCTGAATAACCGGATAATGAGGAATTGTAACCGTTTCTAATACATTTCCCATGCAGTCTGCAATCTTATTCAAATTATGCCACTGAATTGCATCCAGCATTTTATCAATTTCAGGATGATACTCTAATTCATTGGCATGAAGATTTTCATAGACAAACTTTGTAGACACGCTGATTGCCGGCTTTCCGATAAGCACATAACAATCCGGACACGCAGGAAGGGCACGGAGCTTGTCTCCAATTCCCTCTGCCAACGCAGTTCCTCTTAAAAGACAATATGGCACGTCTGCACCGATTTTCACGCCTCTTTCCATCAGCTCTTTTACAGAAAGTCCCAATCCAAACAAACGATTTACTCCAATCATGGTTGCTGCCGCATCAGAGCTTCCGCCTGCCATGCCTGCCGCCACAGGAATAAATTTCTGCAAATCTACGGTAATTCCCTGCTCTACTTGAAATTCATCCATCAAAAGTTTCGCCGCTTTATATACCAGATTGCTTTCATTTACCGGTATGAAAGGCAGATTGGTAGTAATTTTAATTCCCGGTGTTTTACTGATTTCTATATCTAATTGGTCGTACATATTAATTGTCTGCATAATCATGCGCAATTCATGATATCCGTCTTCTCTTTTACGCAGAACATCTAAACCAAGATTGATTTTTGCCAACGCTCTTAATCTCATGGCTTCTCCTCCGACTTTTGTATATTGTATTCCTTTTAGTACATTCTATTCTATATGAAAACATATTTTTTTTCAACTGGCAAGATAGCCAAACAATTTCCTCCTATTTTTAAAGGAGCCGTTTACACGAAACCGCTCCTCTTACTGAAAATATTTTATTTTTCTACTTTTTTCATAAGCACTAAGGTGTCATACGGTTTGATTGTTTCATTTTCCATTTCATTCAATTCTAAAATTGTATCAATGGTCGTATAAAACCGCTTTGCAATATCCCAAAGGGTATCCTGCGGCTGCACCTGATATCCTACAATTCCCGGCATATTACGCAGTTTTTCCCTGTCCAGCTCTCTTTCTTCAATATTTTGGATAATTCCTGTTTCTCTCTGCTTCATTACCAGCGCATTTAAGTTAATCACGATTTTGGCCTCGATTTCATCGCTGTCAATCATGGTCGTGGACAATTGCTCTAAGTCCGCTCGCATATAATAAACACAATTTTCTGTAATCTGCTCTGCCTCGATTATATGCCGGAAGGGTATCATGGTTTCCATGGAATAAAACGGCATATCATCATCCCCGATAATATATAAAATCCGAATTTGGACAACGCCCTCCACCTCAATTCCGTTTTCTACAATTCTGCTGCTGTCTACTTTTACATTTCCGTCGCTGTGACAAATCTGCAAAATTTTTCCGTGACTGTTTTCTATTTTAATCCTGTCATTCACCTTGCACTTTGAAAAATTTTTCACCAGCAGACTTTCCAATACCTGATTTTCCCTGACTGCCTCACACTCTTTTAACGGCGTGTATACATCCATGAGAAGAGATAATTCCTCTTCCTCATAAATTTTCAGTTCCAGCTCCAAAACAACGTCCACGCCAATGACACGCTCTTCTCCGTCTTCATCCTGTTTCACCTTTAAATCACCTTGGGGCATGGAAATTTCCACATTGGGTATCATTTCCTGTGTGCAGCCCACACACTCCAGCTCCTGATAAAAGGGAACAGAATGCTCCAGCCATTGCAGGGAATTATTATCATCATTTCCGCTGTAAAGAGCAAAGACAAACAGCTCTCCCTTTACTGCAATTTTATCGTTTTCCGCACGAATATCCAACCCTCTTACCTCTACGGTATTCCAAAGCAGTTCATAAATATCCGGTTTGTTAGAGCTTAGAGAAATATCCTCTTTTACACGCATGGTGTCTTTTTTATGTATCACAGTACCGAGAATAGAAATATCCTCTTTTTTCTGGGAAATTTCATCATCTTCCACGGCAACGGGCAGCTCCAACTCTTTACTTTCCTCCACGTAAGCTGTAAAAGTCACTAATGCCTTTATATTCAATTTTCTGGAATTTATAAGCTGAACGCTCAAATCCTCGATATCCCATTTTAACTGTACTTTATCTCCGCTTTCCAGCCCCTCTAAGTTTAGAGTCTCTCCAATACGCAATGTTCCCATAAGGCTTTGAAGGCGTCTTTCTTCATTGTCGCTGACGTATAAAAGACTCACTACCAGCGCCCCTGTAATATATGCACGCCCCTCGCTTATCTGAATATCCTCTAACTGGATATCGCCCTTTTTCTGTATCATGCGCCCGATATCCGGCTTTACATCAGGAACGTTTAAATCCTCATCAAAAGTAATCTGATTAACTGCCTCGCACTTTTTTTGAAGCATATACATATTTTTTGTTACCAGTTCCACACCACTACCCCTTTTCTATTCAAAAATAACCGGCTCTTCCCGATATTTCATCTTAATCACCAGACAGGGATAAGATGCTTCCTCCTTCAGTTCTTCGCCATCCTGCGGACCAAGCAACGTCGTCTGTAAATGAATTGCATTATCCCACAGGGATAAATCTTCAATTTGTATGCTGTACCCTCCTGTTTTCTGTTCTCCATATCCTTTCATGAGGTAAAGATATCCTGCATCCTGATAAGTCATCTGAAATTCCTTTGCCTTATTCTCACCTATCAATTCTTTTACTTTTTCAGGATAATCTTCCTCTTTCATAACGGTATACTCCGGTTTTACACCGTCCATTGCCCTTACTTTTTCAATGCTGCAGCCACATAAAAAGCAGGATATCACTGTCAAAAGCAGGATTATGGCTGTTCCTTTTTTCACATCTTACGCCACCTTCACTTTGCCAGTCTTATCCTAAATGTATGCGAATTTTTTCTGAAATATGCGTACTAATCCTTGCATATTAGAGATGATTTCATTATACTTTATTAGATAGGTTGGGCCTGCACAATTAATTATTCAAAAGAAAGAAAGGTTATTTATTATGTTTCGATTTCTTATTGTATGTATCTGCGTTATCGGATACTTAATTCTGTCTATTCCTATTCTTATTGTGGAATGGATTGTAGGGAAGTTCAACAAACGAGCAAAGGATATCAGCTCCCTGCGTATTATTCAAACAGTTTTCAAATTTGTTCTGAAGGTTACCGGTGCAAAAATCACTATTATCGGCCATGAAAATGTTCCTACCAATCAGGCTGTACTGTATATCGGAAACCACAGAAGTTTTTTTGATATTCTGCTGACTTACACTTTATGCCCTGATTTAACCGGCTATATTGCCAAAAAAGAAATGGAGCCAATCCCTCTGCTTTCTACATGGATGCGTTATCTTCATTGCCTGTTCTTAGACAGACAGGATATTAAAGCCGGAATGAAAACTATTTTAACTGCCATTGATAAAGTGAAAAGCGGAATTTCTATTTGTATTTTCCCTGAAGGTACAAGAAATAAGGGAGAAAACGAACTGGAAATGCTTCCTTTCCACGAAGGCAGCTTTAAAATCGCCACAAAGGCAGGATGCCCGATTATTCCCATTGCAATCAGCAACTCTGCTGAAATTTTTGAAGCACATTTTCCAAAAATCAAGCCTTGCAAGGTAGTAGTTGAATATGGCGCTCCCATTTATCCTGACCAATTAGAAAAGGAAGATAAAAAGCATCTAGGGGCGTATACACAGAAAGTTATTTTAGAAATGTTAGAAAAAAATCACGATTTAGTTTAAAAAACTCTACTAAAAAAGGTATACATTGAACGCTTAATTTGCATCAAATGTATACCTTTTTCAGTATCGACTTACTTTACCAGCACTCCGTGTTCTCTATTCCCACATCTTTTGCTTTAAAAACAGGATTTTTTCCTTCTTTTTTCTGTTTTTCGTAATCTTTTAATACTTTCATCGCCGTATTTCCAAGAACCAAAATGACCAGAATATTTACGGTTGCCATACATCCCATCGTAATGTCCGCAATATTCCACATCATGGAGAAGTCTGCCTGTGCTCCGAAAAATACTGCTAAAAGACAGGTAATACGGAAAATAAATAACAATTTTTTATTATTTTTAATAAACAGAATATTCGACTCTGCATAATAATAATTTCCAATCAAGCTACTGAATGCAAAGGCAAAAATGGAAAGTGTGATAAAATGAATGCCCCAATTTCCTACGTTTGCGGAAATAGCCTTCTGCACAAAAGGAATACCGTCTAATACGCCGGACTCACCCTGCACACCGGAAAGTAACAGCATCATAGCTGTTGCAGAGCATATTAACAGAGTATCAATAAACACAGATAAAACCTGTACCATTCCCTGTTTTGCCGGATGACTTACAGATGCGCTTGCAGAAGCATTGGGAGCGCTTCCCATACCTGCTTCATTGGAAAAAAGACCTCTTTTAATACCGATTACCACAGCGCTTCCTGCCATACCTCCTGCAAATGCCTTGAAATCAAATGCCTGAGAAAAAATCATAGAAAACACTTTCGGAAGCTCTGTAATATTGGTAATGACTGTATAAAGTCCGATTAGGAGATAAGCACCTGCCATAATCGGTACTAATACAGATGTGATAAAACCAATTCTGTGTACTCCGCCAAAAATAACAAAGGCTGTTCCTACTGCCAAAATCAATCCCACAAGCATAGGATAAACCGTATCGCTATAACCCGGAATATAATATTCCAAAGAAGATGACATATTGAAGGATTGAAGCCCGTTAAAACCATAAGCAAAGCAAATAATCAAAAGAACTGAAAATAAAATCCCCAGCCAGCGTTTGCCAAGCGCTTTCTCCATATAATAGGAAGGACCTCCTCGAAATTCCTCTTTGTCCTTCACTTTATAAACCTGTGCCAAGGTACTTTCAATAAAAGCGGATGCTCCGCCAATGACTGCCATAAGCCACATCCAGAAAACTGCTCCTGCTCCGCCTGCTGCAATCGCAGTGGCAATTCCTGCAATATTTCCTGTTCCGACTCTGGAAGCTGTGGAAATCATCAATGCCTGAAAAGAAGAAACCTGTTTTTTCCCGTTTTCTTCTCCTGCTTTTTCCTTTAATACATGAAACGACTCTTTTAATAATCTCAACTGTACGAAACGTGTTCTTATTGTAAAATATATTCCCGTTCCTACCAGCAGAAATAATAAAAGATACGTATACATCCAATCATTTACTGCACTTAAAATGTTGTTCAGCATGTGTCATTTCCTCCTTACGTTATAGTATTTTACATGATGCCTTAACCATGCACACTTTCGAAATTATAACAGAAAGTATACTGCTTCGCAAGGAATTACCACATAGATATAAAATACCGTATGTCTAACTTAATTTTTCCACAATCTCCCCAAATTCCATAAAATGAGATGCCTTTACCAGTACAGTATCACCTTTTTCCAGAAGTTCCGGAAGCTCCTTCATCAAAGCTTCTTTATCTGCAAAATGTCTGACCTGAGTCTTAGAATTTACTTCCCCGGCCGCATCCGCCATATCTTTTGAAAGCTCTCCCACACATAAAAGAACATCAATCTCTTTTTCTGCCGCATGTTTTCCGACTTCTTTGTGCATCTTTCTTTCATCTGCACCCAGTTCTCCCATATCGCCCAGAATGGCAACCTTTCTGCCCAGCGCATCGGTAAGCACATCTAAGGATGCTTTCATGGATATTGGATTTGCATTATAGCAGTCGTCAATAACTGTATAATTCGGTGCTTCTATAATATGAAATCTGCCGCTTACAGACTGAAGGCTTTCAATTCCTTTACGAATTTCCTCTATGGTAAGACCATAGGTCAAACCAACTGCTGTTGCTGCAAGTGCATTATAAACAGAATGTTTTCCCGGAACAGGAATGAGTACAGAAAAACTTTCTTCTCCTGCATGAATACAGCAGGAAATCCCCTTTAACCCTTCCGGTTTAATCTCATCTGCCCAAATACCCTGATGATTTTCTACACCAAAAAATACCGGCTTTATTCCTTTTGTTTCCTGAACAGTCACCAGCTTATCATCATCACCATTTAAAATAATATGGTCATCTGACTGAAGATAATCGAAAATCTCTGTCTTTGCCTTTAATATTCCATCTCTGGATTTCAAAAATTCTAAATGACATAATCCAATATTAGTGATAACACAAGTATTCGGTCTGGCAATTTTTGCTAATCTGTGCATCTCGCCAAAATCACTAATTCCCATCTCTAACACTGCCATTTCATGTTCATCACGAAGACGGAAGATTGTCAGTGGAAGACCCAATTCATTATTGAAATTCCCCTGCGTTTTCAATGTATTGTATTTCTGTGCCAATACAGATGCAATGACCTCTTTTGTACTGGTTTTCCCAACACTTCCTGTAATTCCCACTACCGGTATCTGAAGTTGCTTTAAGTAAAATTCTGCAATATCCTTCACCGCTATAAGAGAAGACTTTACAAGAATATATGGAAAAGGCTTCTCTCCCAAATCTTTTTCCGATAAAGTAGCCAATACCGCTTTTTCCATTACCTGTTCAATAAAATCATGAGCGTCTACTCGCGCACCCTTAATAGGAACAAATAAGCCGCCTGCCTCTGCTTTTCGACTGTCTGTGAAAATACAGGTCACTTCCTTATCTTCCATTTCCTTGGGGCCTACATAAGTCCCGTTACAAGCCAATGCAAGATTTTTTAAGGTAAGATTTTTCATGGTGCCTTTCCTCCTATTGGTACTTTTTCAATGAAACTTCAATGAGTTTTTCGCAAAGCTGAGGGTAATCCATTCCGATTGCTTTTGCTTCCTGCGGAATTAAACTGGTTGGTGTCATACCCGGCAAAGTATTTGCTTCCAGACAATACATATTCCCCTCATCATCCATTAAAAAGTCCAAACGGGCATAAGCCTGAAGATTTAAAGCTTTATATCCCATTTCTGCATATTTCTGCATTTCTTTGGTCAGTGCAGAGGAAAGGTCTGCCGGACAGGTTTCCACACAGGAACCTGCCTGATATTTATTTTTATAATCATAAAATCCCTGTAAAGGCGCAATTTCAATAACAGGATATGCTTTCCCATCTACAACAGCAACGGAAAATTCTCTTCCTGTAATAAACTGCTCCACTACAACTTCATTTTCATAGGAAAAGGCTTCTAATAATGCCGCCTGATATTCAGTCTGATTGTTTGCAATACAAACACCTACACTGGAACCTCCGCAGCAAGGTTTTACAATAACAGGAAATCCCATTCCATAATCTGCAAACTGGCTGCTGCATTTCCCCTTTTCCAGCGTAATTCCCTTTGGTGTAGGAACGCCTTTTGCTTCAAACACCATTTTTGTAATCCCTTTATCCATTGCCATTCCGCTGCTTAAAGGGCCTGAACCCGTATATTTAATTCCCATTAAGTCCAAAACAGACTGTACTTTTCCGTCTTCTCCGTTTGCTCCGTGAAGCGCCAGAAATACAATATCGGCTTCCTTGCAGATTTCCAGAACATTCGGTCCGAAAAATCCCTTGCGGGTTTTCATGGTCTCTTCTAATTTACTGCTCATTTCTCTCATGGCATCTGCTGCTTTATCCACGTCATATTCTGTCGGAAACAGATTTTCTTCTTTCTGGGAAGCTCCGAAATATGGGTCTAAGAGGACTGCTTTGTGATTACGCTCTCTTAAAGCCTTGCATACGCCCTGTCCTGACGCAATGGATACTTCTCTTTCTGTACTGTTTCCTCCGGCTAATACTATAATATTCATATTATAAACTCCTTTTATCGGTCAAATTTTCTTTCTTTAATATACCACCACCGGAACGCCTTTTTCAATGTTATTAAAAATCTTCTCTGCGTTTTCGGGCGGTGTGTTGACGCATCCGTGAGAACCATTGTTGATATACTCATTTCCTCCAAAGGTGGTTCTCCAATCTGCATCATGGATACCTGTGTTGGCATAAAACGGCAGCCAGTAATCTACCGGTGCGCTGTAATCTTCCCCTTTCAGGGTTGCATTTCTTTCCTTATACATAATGGCGTAAACACCTGTGTGAGTGTCGTAGCCCTTGTTGTGATTTCCTGTAACCACCGGCGTATCTACCAGCAGCTGTCCGTCCTTAAAGAACCACATACGCTGTTCCTTTAAGCTGATTTCCACATAAGTATCGCCAATATCATTAGTATCTCTGCAATATCCCCGGTAAGTATATTCCGGCTCAATGGTCTGAGACTGTCCGCTTTTAATTGCATCAATAATCTTGGCTGTGGTATCATTAGGCGCAATTACCCAACCGTAATCGCCGCCTTTTACCGTAATGGTATTGCCTGTTGCAGTTGTAAACTGTCTGGATGAGCCAAAGGTATCATACTCATATTTCAGCTGCTGTACATACTCTTTTACCTTAGCTTTATCCAAATCCAGATTACCGGACTCATCTGTTACCAGCCAGTCTTTCATAATTTCTGCGTTGACAACCTCCTGACGGTCTGAAAAATCAATGGTAACGGTCACACCTAAAAATACATTTCCCTGTTCTGCCTGTTTTGCAAGATTTTCATCATCTGCAAATACAGACGGCTCAAGATAGCAGCCTTCCTTTTCAAAATCCACTTCAATTTCTCCGCCGTCAATGGCCTTTATTACTGCCTCTTTCACTTTTTCTTTATCAAGAGCTGTTCCCTGTACCTCAGGAACAACTTCATAACCGTTTGCGCCTACCTCCAGATGTGCATCAACAGGCTGTACTACGTTTTCCTCCTGAAAACAGGCTAATCCGTCAATCGCCGCATAAACTGCTTCTTTATTATATGGTGTTGTAGCTGACATGGTATAGTCCTTTTTATGTGCAAAGGATAAAAACCATGTGAAAGGACTTTGCTCCTTCTTAAGCTCCGCAATTTTGCCGTCATCTATGTATCTCATATCAATCTGAGAAGCGCTGATACTCTCTACCTTATCTCCTCGTTCCTTCAGCACCAGAATATAGCCTGCAATCTGGCTTTTCATGGATTTTTCTGCTTCTTCCACGGTTTTTCCCGAACAATCCATTCCGTTGATTTTTGAACCGGGATAAAAATGCTTGGAATAGTAAAATACACCTATGAAATATGCTCCCAGCAAAAGAACTGCATAACCAATTAAAACCCCTAACAGAATTTTCTTCATTTTCTTATATTTATTCTTCTTGGATTTTCTTTTTGCCATATCATTCACCCCTAACATAACTTTCTGTTGCGTTCCAGTATAACACAATTTTCCCAATTCACCAATTAAGAATTATTAACAATTTTATTACGCACAAAGAGGACACTGTTTCTGTTCAGCGTCCTCTCCCTTCTTCTTAAATTTATTTTTCGCTTAAAATTTTGTCAATACTTACCAGTTTTACACTGAGCACAAAAATTTCAGTTGCCAGCTTCAGCTCATCTACGGTTGGAAAACTTGGCGCAATACGAATATTGCTGTCTTTTGGGTCAATTCCGTAAGGATAAGTTGCACCTGCGTCTGTCATTTTCACACCTGCCTCAGCTGCCTTTGCTACAATGGCTTTTGCACAGCCTTCCATGGCATCAAAGGAAATAAAATAACCTCCTCTTGGATTTTGCCATGTTCCGATTTCTGCTCCGCTTAATTCTTTTTCCAATGTATCTTCTACGATTTCAAATTTCGGGCGAAGAATTTCGGCATGCTTCTTCATGTGCTTGTGCATGCCCACAATACCTCCGAAGAAGCGTACATGACGAAGCTGGTTAATCTTATCATGTCCGATAGTCTGTACAGACATGTGTTTTCTAAAGTCATTCAGATTTCGTTCAGATGCTGCTACTGCCGCAATACCGGAACCCGGAAAACTTACCTTTGAAGTTGAAACAAATTTATAAACCAAATCCGGATTTCCCGCTTTCTCGCACTGGTCTAAGATTTCCACAAGGAAGTCCTGTTTATCATCATATAAATGATGAATACAGTAAGCATTATCCCAGAAAATACGAAAATCTTCCGCAGCCGGTTTTAAATTGGCAAATCGCTTTACGGTTTCAGGAGAATAAGTAATTCCCTGAGGATTGGAATATTTTGGCACACACCAGATACCTTTAACAGCAGGATCTGTGCTGACAAGCTCTTCTACCATATCCATATCCGGTCCGGTAGGTGTCATAGGAACATTAATCATTTCAATACCAAAGTATTCTGTAATACGGAAATGTCTGTCATATCCCGGTACAGGACATAAAAATTTTACTTTATCCAGCTTGCACCATGGCGTACTTCCACATACCCCGTGTGTCATGGAGCGGGAAACTGTGTCAAACATAACATTTAAACTGGAATTTCCGAAAATCACAATATTTTCCGGTGATACCTCTGTCATTTCCCCCAGAAGGCGTCTTGCCTCAGGAATACCGTCTAAAAGCCCATAATTGCGGCAGTCTATTCCTGTTTCACATTTCAGTTTGTCTGTACTTTTTAATTCTTCCAGCATATCCATTGCCAGCTCCAGCTGCTGCTTGGACGGTTTCCCTCTGGACATATCCAGATTTAATCCTTTTGCCTTTACTTCTTCAAACTGTTTTTCTAAATCAGCCTTCATGGCCTGTAA
Organism: Blautia hansenii DSM 20583; assembly: GCF_002222595.2. Taxonomy (NCBI): domain Bacteria; kingdom Bacillati; phylum Bacillota; class Clostridia; order Lachnospirales; family Lachnospiraceae; genus Blautia; species Blautia hansenii. Next base: position 351,435 of record NZ_CP022413.2, on the reverse strand, counting down.
CTGCTCTTTACTAAGTTCTTTATACGGTGTCATGGCTTTCCTCCTGATGTTTTCTTTTTTATTTCTACATATTGTATGCCAATATATGACTTAGTGTCAAGTATTTCCTGCATTTTTCTTTGTTTCTGTGTGTTTTTACAGGTGTTCTTTGTTTTTATATGCAACTTCTCCTGTTTTTTCCTGCATTTTACTGTTTCTTCCTCATGCCTAAGACTCTGTTTGGAATAAGCAAAAGCTCATGAGCAACCAGCGGAATTGCAGAAATACCCAGAAGCAGACACCATTCCTGTAAGGAAAGACGGGCTGTTCCGAAAAGCTGCACAAAGTATGGTATCTCTGTTACCATTAACTGAAGTCCCAAGCCCAGAAAAAATGCTCCCAGCATAAAAGGATTTTCCAGATGCTTCATTCGAAACACGGATTTATCTCTGTCCCGCATGCCGATAGCATGAAAAAGCTGAGATACGCCCAATACTGTAAAGGCATAGGTCTGCCCTCCCAGATAAAAAGCGTACAGTGTAATTACCGCTATCAAAACGCCGTAGAAAACAGTAAAGCTCCAGCCTCCGTGTGCAAAAAGCCCTTCATGGGGATTTCGTGGCTTCTTCCTCATCAAAGCCTTTGCATCATTTTTATCAATGCCAAGCGCCAGCGCAGGAAGAGAGTCTGTAATTAAATTCACCCACAAAATATGACTTGCTTTTAAAGGCGTTGGAAGCTGAAATAACACAGCCGCAAACATGGTAATAATCTCACCAAAATTAGAGGACAGCAAAAACAAAATAGATTTCTTAATATTAACATAAATCCCTCTGCCCTCCTCCATCGCCTTTTCAATAGTAGAAAAATTATCATCGGACAGCACCATGTCTGCCGCATTCTTCGCTGCATCTGTGCCATTTTCACCCATAGCGATACCAATATCCGCCTTTTGCAGAGAAGGAGCATCGTTGACGCCGTCACCGGTCATCGCCACAATCTGTCCGTTATCCTGAAATCCTTTTACAATCCTCACTTTATGAGCCGGCGTTACCCTTGCAAAAACACGCAGGTTCTTCATTTTCTTTTGCAAGGCAGCTTCGCTCATCTCGTCCATTTCCTGTCCTGTAATGCACTGCTCCGGACAATCTGCAATTCCGATTTTCTTTGCAATGGAAAACGCCGTATCTTTGTAATCACCTGTAATCATTGCCACCTGTACACCGGCTCGTTTTAAGGCTTTCACAGAAGTTGCGGCTTCCTTTCTGGGCGGGTCTATCATTCCTGCCATGCCTGCAAAAACCAGCCCTTCCGTTAAAGCTTTTTCTGTTTTGCTTATTGCTCTTTCCTTATATGCAAGAGCTAAAATCCGCAGTCCCTCCTTTGCCATATCCTCCATGGCTCTGCGGATTTTCATCTTCTCCATGGATGTCATGGGTTTGATTTTTCCGTGATTTTCCACGTAAGTACATTGGTTTAAAATATAGTCACAAGCACCCTTTATATAGGCTGTCTCATGATTTCCGTCTTTATGTACGCTTACCATATATTTTTTTTCGGAATTAAAGGGAATTTCGAAGGTTCTTGGGTACTGCTGCTGCAATCTCTTTTCATCATATCCCATGTTTCTTCCTGTGTGCAAAAGCGCCAGCTCCGTGGCATCTCCGATTTCCTGCTTTCCCAGAATACTGTTGTTACATAGAAGAAATCCTTCCATAAGCTTAGGAAATTCTCTTTTTCTCACTGCGGACACGGGAAGTATTTTCTCATCCGCATAGATTTTCGTCACTGTCATCTTATTCTCGGTTAAGGTTCCTGTTTTATCAGAACACACTACACCCACGGAGCCTAAGGTTTCTACTGCCGGAAGTCTGCGGATAATGGCATTGATTTTTACCATTCTTGCCACACCAAGTGCAAGGACAATGGTAACTACCGCCGGAAGCCCCTCCGGAATAGCAGCCACCGCCAGAGAAATTGCCAGAAGCAGCATCTGCAACAGATTTCTGTGCTGTATCACTCCGATAAAAAACAGCCCCGCACATAACGCCACTGCCACAATGCTTAAAATCTTCCCTAAATCTCCCAGACGCTTTTGCAGAGGTGTCATTTCCTGCTTTGTGTCTTCAATCATTCCTGCGATTTTTCCAAGCTCTGTATCCATTCCTGTGGCAACCACAATACCCTCGCCGCTGCCCTTTCTGATTTCCGTGGACATATATGCCGTATTTTTTCTCTCTGCTACGGGAAGCCCCTTTTTCAATACCTCGCAGGATTTCATCACAGGCAAAGACTCCCCTGTAAGGGCAGACTCATTGGCGGCAAGCTCCTGTACTTCCAGAAGGCGTATGTCTGCCGGAACCTGATTACCTGCCTTTAGCTTTACCACGTCTCCTTTTACCAGCTTATCTGCCGCTATCCTTTGATAAATCCCGTCACGCTTTACAACAGCTGACGGCGCTGTCATTTTTTTCAGCGCTTCCAAAGCTTTTCTGGCTTTCCCTTCCTGTATGACCCCTACGGTGGTGTTCAAAGCAATAACCAGAAGAATAATACCGGTATCGCTGTATTCCCGCAGTAGCATGGAAATGGATGCTGCCAGAAAAAGAATGAAAATCATCGGGTCATTAATCTGATTTTGTATTCTGTCCCAAACGGTCTGTTCTTTGGCTTTTTTTAAAGTGTTGCTTCCGTCACGAAGCAGGCGGTTCTGTGCCTCTTTTTCGGTAAGACCGTTTTTCTCATCTGTATGGAAAGCCTCACAAAGCTCTTTGTGGGTTAAATTTTCATACATGACAGCACCTCCTGTATCTTAACTCAGTGTATGCTGTCCTAAGAAAATATATTATTGTCTTTTCTTGTTGCAGTTGCATTTCCGGCATAGTAAACTATTGGAAAAGCATTATATTTCTTATAATTCTAAGGGTTCAGCCCGTCTTATTTCTAATCTTTTCTATTCAAACAGAAATCTCAATGCTTTTATTCCCAAAACAGCAGAGAGGTTTCTTTATTAAAGGATGCCTCCTGCACGATTTTCATTCAAGGAAGTATTTATATGGTCAAAGGAAACAATGAAATTACTGTAAACCGCACGTTTAAATCCCGTATTTTTACTATGCTTTACAGGGATAAGAAGGAATTATTGAATTTATATAATGCTGTGACCGGAAAGCACTACGAAAATCCTGAAGAACTGGAAATCAACACCTTGGAAAATGCCATTTATATGTCTATGCAAAATGATGTATCTTTCCTCATTGACTCCAGACTTTCTCTTTACGAACATCAATCTACCTATAACCCGAATTTGCCGCTGAGATTTTTATTTTATGTAGCGGACATTTACTCAGCTTTAACAAAAGAAGCCCATTTAGACGGTACTCCCAAATTAGAGCTTGAAGCTGTTATGCTGAATATCAATCCGGGACATAACAAAGAACTTCTTTCTACGTGTAAGTCCCTGCACGATTACTCAGAATATCCAGCCAGAGTCAGACGATATTCAAAAGAAATGGAGATTGAAGATGCTTGGGAAGACGGTATTGAAGAAACCAGCACTTTAATTGCAAAGTTGGCGGAAAACGGAGATTTAGTCCAACTGGAAGAACTTGGGAAGACTCCGGATGGACTGAAAGCGCTTCTGAAAAAATATAATATTTCTCGTTAGTACAGTAAGGAGCTGTTCATTAAAACAGCAATCCGGAATATTTATACGTTTTAGCGAATTTGTCGAGCTCTCTTTGAGATTACAAGCTCAAGGGGAGCTCAGGCTAAGCGTAAAGTGTATAGATATTCTCGGGTATACGCTTAATGTAGCAACTCCTTCTGTCTATTTACAAAATAATACGCCACTGCTGTAACCACCAAAAATCCCGCCAGCAGATAATAAATCACTCTTATATTCCATACAGTAAGCATACCGCCTACCAGCAGAGATCCTATCATTCTGGTAATCAAAATCGTAAATCTTGATGCAGTAAAAGTTCTCCCTACCAGATTGGTCTCACTTTGTATCTGCACCGCTGTTTTAAATCCCAACGGGCAGAAAGTTGACGTCACTCCTACCAGCCCTGCACCTAAAAGATACATTCCTATATTTCCGGCAGTTCCTATTACCCCATAACTCATAGCCGCACTGAAAAGTCCCAGCAGAATAATGTTTTCCGGCTTTAATTTCTTAATAATTCCCAGAACAAAGCCTGATGCAAGCAACATTCCAATACCCTCTACTGTATTTCCAATTCCGTACCATGAAGACGACATTCCCAAGGTATCCTCAATCATGCTGATTTCAAGAGGTGATGCAATTCCGATACAAAGCATAAAAAAGTTCCAGAAAAGAACCGTACATAAAATTCTTTTATTCTTTATAATGGAAGCATATCCCTTCTTTTCCTCTTTCTGTTTCTCTATATTGCCCAATATACCTGACGGCAGCAATAAATATAAAAGTCCTGTTATTCCATACAATATAATATCAATTATCAGATTAGCCTGAATACTGAAATTGGTTGCAATGACAGACGCACAGACAGGTGCAAGAATAAGAGATGCCGAGTCCAAAAGATTGATAACCGAAGCTGCCTTAAATAAATTGCCTTTTGAAAAAAGGTTTGCCATAAGCGCCTGAGTAGTATTACTTTCAAACTCCAAAAGTAAGTTCATGAAGAACGTTGCCACATAAATAAAAACTATATTTGCTTCAAATAAAAGTAAAAAGAAAACTGCTGCCTTTGTCAGATTTGACAGAAACATAAGCATTTTCTGATTATGGGTGTCAATAAGCTTCCCTGTAAACAAAATAATCAATGCCGGAAGAAACTGAGATATAAAAAATCCCCCTATAACTGCTACAGATTTTGTTTGACTAAACAGATAAATGACAATTCCAATATCGTAAATATAACCTGCAAATCCCGACAAAAACTTTGCCAGTGACATCAGGAAAAGATTTGGTCTCATACTTTTTTCCTGCATATTCCCCTCCTTGATTTTCGTTATGAATAATCATATCATCTCGTCCTTTTCATTTCAATAAATTCCGCTGTTGCCTGCTCTTTCTCATTCTGTTATACTAGGTGTGAATTACCTTATATATATTAGGAAGGATTAAAATATGTGGATTGCAGATCAATGGAAAGATTATGAAATCATAGATACCTCAAAAGGAGAAAAATTAGAGAGATGGGGAAACTACCTTTTAGTACGTCCTGATCCTCAGGTTATCTGGGACACCCCAAAGACACACAAAGGTTGGAAACGTATGAATGGTCACTATCACAGAAGCAAAAAAGGCGGTGGAGAATGGGAATTTTTTGATTTGCCTGAGCAATGGACTATTCAATATAAAAGCCTGACTTTTAACTTAAAACCTTTCAGTTTTAAGCACACCGGACTTTTCCCTGAACAGGCAGCCAACTGGGACTGGTTTTCTGAAAAAATCAAAAACGCAGGTCGCCCTATTAAAGTTTTAAACCTGTTCGCTTACACAGGAGGTGCAACTTTAGCTGCTGCTGCCGCCGGCGCTGCCGTTACTCACGTAGACGCTTCAAAAGGAATGGTAGCATGGGCAAAGGAAAATGCAGTATCTTCCGGATTAAAAGATGCGCCTATTCGCTGGCTGGTGGATGACTGTGTAAAATTTGTAGAAAGAGAAATTCGCAGAGGTAACAAATATGACGCCATTATTATGGACCCACCTTCTTACGGCAGAGGTCCGAAAGGCGAAATCTGGAAAATCGAGGATGCCATTCATCCCCTGATTAAACTATGTACACAGATACTCTCTGATGAACCGCTGTTTTTCCTTGTAAATTCTTATACAACAGGACTTGCTCCTGCTGTACTTACCTATATGCTTGCAACAGAATTAAAGAAATTCAACGGTACCGTAGACTCACAGGAAATCGGTCTTCCTGTTACCCAGACAAATCTGGTACTTCCCTGCGGTGCTTCCGGACGCTGGGAGAGCAAAAAATAATGAAAAAGAAAATTTTAATTATTACCACCGGCGGCACACTTGCCTGTGTGCAAAATGAAAAAGGACTGGTTCCCGGGCTCTCCAGCAATGATATCTTATCTTATATTTCAGATATCACCAATTTATATGATGTAGATTTTTACGAACTTTTCCAGTTGGACAGTGCGAATATACAACCCTCCAATTGGCAGACTATGGCAGAAACCATTTATGAAAAATATACCTCTTATGATGGAATTGTTATTTTTCATGGTACAGATACTATGGCCTACACAGCTTCTGCCCTGTCTTTTATGCTTTTAAATATTCCAATCCCAGTGGTGATTACCGGCAGCCAGCTTTCTATTTTAAATCCTCTGGCAGATGCCGTAGAAAACTGCCGTTGTGCCATCCACATGGCAGGAAGTGGAATGCCTGGCATTTTCCTTGCCTTTAATCGCAAAGTCATTCTGGGAACAAGAGCTTCCAAGGTACGTACTACCAGTTTTCATGCTTTTGAAAGTATTAACTATCCTTATGTGGGCGAAATCAATTCCCGTGGATTGGACATTCAGCGTTCTTACATTCCCGGACCTACCGGAAGCTGTGTGCTGGAACGTCGTTTAGAGGAAAAAGTTTTCCTTATTAAATTGGTTCCCGGATTTGATGGAAAAATTTTCCAGTTTCTTTATGAACAGGGCTATCGTGGACTGATTATTGAAGCTTTTGGAATGGGTGGAATTCCTTCCCTGTCCTCTGAAGTTATGAATGATTTAAGAGATGTTATCCAAAAAGGAATGATTGTGGTTGTGAAAAGCCAGTGTCCTTATGAAGGAAGCAATCTTTCCCTCTATGAAACAGGAAAAGCTGCTCTGGAAGTGGGTGTCTTTGAAGCTTATGACATGAGCACAGAGGCAGTTGTTACAAAAGTTATGTGGATTTTAGGAAAACACTGGGAAAGAAAAAAGATTGAAGAAATGTTCTACAAAAATCTTGCAGGTGAAATCAATCTGACAAGCACAAAGGAGTAAAAAATTGATTGTTAAAAATATTATGATGTACTTAGTCGCTGTCAACATACTGGCATTTATCTGCTTTGGTGTTGACAAACAAAAAGCGAAAACGCATCAATGGAGAATATCAGAAAACACACTTTTAGGTATTGCAGTATGCGGCGGTTCTCTGGGAGCTATCTGTGGTATGCGCCTGTTCCGTCATAAAACGAAACATCCAAAATTTACCATAGGGCTTCCTGTTATACTGCTTTTGCAGGCAATTGCCGCCGTTGTAGCTTACACTGTTTTTTAATTTAGGGGAGGGTTATTTATGTATGGTTCTACATTAGGAAATATATTCCGTGTAAGTACTTGGGGAGAGTCCCACGGAAAAGGAATTGGTGTTATCATTGACGGGTGTCCTGCCGGTCTTCCTCTTAGTGAAGAAGATATTCAGGAATATCTTAATCGCAGAAAGCCGGGACAATCCCGTTATACAACTAAACGCCAGGAAGATGATGCTGTAGAAATTTTGTCCGGTGTATTTGAAGGAAAAACTACCGGTACACCGATTTCTTTGATGGTTCACAACAAAGACCAGCGTTCCAAAGATTACAGTGAAATCGCACAGTATTACCGTCCCGGTCATGCAGACTTAAATTATGATATCAAATATGGTTTTCGTGATTATCGCGGAGGTGGTCGTTCCTCAGGCAGAGAAACCATTGGCAGAGTTGCTGCCGGTGCTGTGGCTTCAAAGCTTTTAAAAGAGCTGGGAATTTCTGTCTGTGCCTATACCAGCGCCATAGGCCCTGTGACAATTAATCCAAATAACTTTAACAAAGAAGAAATTCAAAAAAATCCTCTTTACATGCCGGACGCTCAGGCAGCCGAAAAAGCACAGAATTACCTTGAGCAATGTATGAAGGAATGTAACTCTTCAGGAGGTATGGTAGAGTGTATCATAAGCGGTGTTCCTGCCGGAATTGGTGAGCCTGCTTTTGAAAAGCTGGATGCTGCTCTTGCAAAAGCAATTTTCTCGATTGGAGCTGTAAAAGGCTTTGAAATCGGAGATGGTATGAATGCCTCACGCTCCACAGGTTTGCAGAATAATGACGGCTATTGTATAGATGAAAACGGCTGCCGCCAAAAACACAGCAATCACTCCGGCGGTATTACAGGGGGAATGAGCGATGGCTGCGACATTGTATTTCGCGCTGCCTTTAAACCAACTCCTTCTATTGCAGCCCCACAAAAGACTGTAAATCGTCAGGGAGAAAATATTGAAATTGAAATTCACGGAAGACACGATCCGATTATTGTTCCAAGAGCCGTTGTGGTAGTAGAATCCATGGCAGCGCTGGTAATCTTAGATTTTATGTTGGCAAGTATGACTACTCGGTTGGACAAAATCAAAGAATTCTTTCAGAAATAATATTTAAGGCCTTCGCATTTTGTACTATATAATTTGCGAAGGTTTTCTTTAGAAATTCTTATATTTTTTTACACATCACTTTTTATATTTATATTTTAATATCTGTTACAGACAGAGGAACAGGAGAAAACATCATGGAAATGAACCATATTTTAATTGTAGAAGATGACAAGGATATTCGTGAAGGCGTTGCTATCTACCTGAAAAGTCAGAGCTATGAGGTTTTCATGGCTGCTGACGGAATAGAAGGGCTGGAGGTTTTGGAAAAGGAGGAAATTCATCTTGCCATTGTAGATATTATGATGCCTCGCATGGACGGTATTACCATGACCATCAAATTAAGAGAAAAACACGATTTCCCTGTAATTATGCTCTCTGCAAAATCTGAAGAAGTCGACAAAATCATGGGGCTGAATATCGGTGCAGATGATTACGTTACAAAACCGTTTACTCCTATGGAGCTTATGGCAAGGGTAAATTCTCAGATGCGCAGATATCGAAAATTTATGGAAAAGCTTCAGGCAAAGGAAAGCGAACGTACAGACACCATTTATACCATAGGCGGTCTGGAAGTCAATGAAAATACCTTTGAAGTGCGGGTAGATGATACACCTGTAAAAATGACACCTATGGAATTCAAAATTCTTCTGTTACTTATTAAAAATCCCGGAAGAGTATTCTCGGCTGACGAAATTTATGAACGTGTATGGAATGAACGGGCAATCAATACAGAAACCGTCATGGTTCACGTAAGAAATATTCGTGAGAAAATCGAGATTAATCCGAAGGAACCCAAATATTTAAAGGTGGTGTGGGGAGTTGGATACAAAATCGAAAAATTATCATAAAATAACTCTTATTATTATCGCTCTTGTAATACTCTTGCCTTCTCTGGCAATGATGGTTATAAGACCGCATTACATCAAGCAGCAAAGAGGTGCTGACGGATACAATTTTCCGTTTTCAGCATCTAACCTGCCGGATCTTCTGGTAGAAAGCAGCTATGTGCTTCACGCAGAGGAAATACAGGGTGAAAATCAGACAACAATGATGCCCTTTGACATCTTTTTCCCTTATGAAGACCATGGGGATGGGAATGTTGATGAAGATGATTATTCTTATGACGAGCCTTGGCAATGGGCTGCTGACGTAACAAATGATATGTACGACGACTGGTCTTCTCGTTTTACATTCCTTCGTCCTTATATTGAATACGAAGTTACAGATGCGCAAAGCAAAGAAATCATAGACAGCAACCGTGGTTCAGATAAAACAGAAAATTCTTTATCTGCCCTTTTATCTGATTACCAAAAAAATGGCGTCTTAGATGCAGATGATGACTATGCTTTTCTTGGTGCAATCGGCTATGGAGAAAACGGAAATATTAACTTTACCAGTTTCATTTCCCATGAACAGACAAACACCTCACAAGTTTTAAATAAAAGCGCAAAGTCCAACCCGGCTTCTAATTATGATGAAGATTATGGTTATAATAAAGAATTTCAAAAACCACAGAACCGGATTTACTATTTTGCCATGACAACAGAAAATTTAAAAGCGTTAAAAAGCGCAAATTCTAGTTTTATCCATCAAGTTAACTATTATACGGGAAATCACGAGGGTGATTTAGTTACTGTTCTGGCAACCCTGATGGGAATTGTAGCAATCGTTGCTTTGCTTCTTCCGTCTTTTAAATTTTTCACATGGAAAAAAGAGAAAATCTTTGCAGTTCCTTTTGAAATTGTATTTGCCGTGTCCTGTACGGTGATTGTTCTGGCGCTGGCTGTGGCATATAACTCCGATAATCTCAGTCAGCAAGCAATCTACAATGTATTGACCAGTATCGGTTCTCCTGAGCTTCTTGCCAATACTTTGCAATATTTATGGGGATTATTTGGTTGGATTGGCGTGTTTACTGTCTGCTACTGGACTGCCGGATGTGCCCGAAGAATTTTCGTTCTCGGACCGAAAACATATATAAAAGAAAGCGTTCTCGTTTATCGTATATATCCGTGGATGAAAAAACAAATAGAGAGAATAATTCAATCTCTCCTTCACGTTGACCTTCGCAGCGATACAAACAAAATTTTAATCAAAGTTATTTTAATCAACTTTATTATTTTAGGTTTCATCAGTTTATTCTGGTTCTGGGGAATTGGCGTATTGATTGTTTACTCTGTTGTATTATTCTTCCTGCTGAGAAAATATTTAAGAAAAATCCAAGATCAGTACCGGCTTCTCTTAGAGGCAACCAATGAACTGGCAAAAGGCAACTTAAACGGTACAATTCCGGAAGATTTAGGTATCTTTGAACCCTTCCGTGACGAAATCGGAAAAATTCAGACCGGATTTAAAAAAGCCGTAGATGAGGAAGTAAAGAGTACAAAAATGAAAACAGATTTAATTACCAATGTTTCTCATGACTTAAAAACTCCGCTTACTGCAATCATCACTTACGTTGACCTTTTGAAAAAAGAAGATTTATCAGAAGAAGACAGACGCAAATATACGGAAATACTGGATACAAAAGCAAACCGCTTAAAAATCTTAATTGAAGATTTATTTGAAGTCAGCAAGGCAACAAGCAAGACTGTCACCTTAAACATTATGGATGTGGATATTGTCAGTCTTATGCGTCAGGTGAAACTGGAGCTTCAAGATAAAATTGACGCAACAGACTTACTTTTCCGCTGGCAGCTTCCGGAAGAAAAGGTTATCCTGCCTCTGGATAGCCAAAGAACCTATCGTGTATTTGAAAACCTGATTGTAAACATTACAAAATACGCAATGCCTCGCACCAGAGTATATATTACTATGGAAAATACAGAAAATCATGTAAAAATCATTATGAAAAACATCTCTGCCACAGAGCTGAATTTCAATCCAAATGAGATTACAGAACGATTTGTACGAGGAGATGCGTCCAGAAATACAGAAGGAAGCGGGCTTGGTCTTGCCATTGCAAAAAGCTTTACAGAATTGCAGGGCGGACGGCTGGATATTTCCACAGACGCTGACCTGTTCACTGCTGAGATAACTTTTCTAAAACAATAGAAAGAGTTCTATTTGTAGAATTCTTTGCCTGCGGCGGATTGCTTCTATAATTATAACAATGCTCCGCCGCAGTGCAACCCTAAAAATCTTTAATTTAATCATTACTAGCAGTTGAAAAATCTTTCCTTCCGGCTTATAATAAAGAAAAAAGAACAACCGCCCACAAGGGGTTGACCTTTTAATCTATGGATTACCACCCAAGAGACTCGGCCAAAGTTCAACGGGTGGTTTTTCTATGCTTAAAACACTACTTACAAAACGTAAAAACGAATGTCAGTAATGCTAAAATAAACATTCCGAAAGCCATAAGGTCTTTAAAATCAAAATGTTTCATCAGCACCACCCCCATTCTATGTATCATAAAATGAAGGTCAGCCACCCTGCAACACGATTGTTCTTATACGATATTCTATCATTCTTTACATGAGTTTACAATTGGTTCTACAATATTTCTATCTGGCACATTTTCATTGCCTCTAAAGCATTCCTGTGACTTTCCGGTGATACCCCCGCACAACAATTCGCATCTACAAAAATCTCAGCTTCAGGAAGTGAAGATTTCAATATCATAGCATTGGAAATCACACAAATGTCTGTGCACAGTCCAACCAGCTCAATTCTTTCATACTGCCCTCTGGCGGCAATATGTGCCAGCTGTGTGCTTCCAAAAGAAGGTTTTTCCAAAATCATACAATCCTGTGTCAATTTCTGAAGCTTCGGAATAATTTCCCAGCCCTTACTTCCCTTGATACAGTGAGCAATCGGAAGCTTCTTTCCTTCCTGAGTTTCCGAATAATTTTCCTGATGCGTATCCATGGTAAAAATAATATCTTTTCCACATTCCTTAGCAGATTTTACCTTAGAAACCACATTTTCCACAATATTTTGAGCTTCCTTTGTGCCTAAAGCTCCATCTACAAAATCTGTCTGCATATCCACAACTACCAATAATTCTCTCATTGAAAAACCTCCTTAATATTTCTTCAAAATGCGTGCTTCATCTGCTCCGTAAAACAATTCGCTGATTTCTTCTGAATAAAACAATTCCAAATTATTCTCAAAGTCATTTGCCAAGGGATATTCTGAAATCTTATCTGCCGGCGCCCAAAATACCTCACCTTCCTCAGAGGACTGCAACGTTCCTGAAAAACAATTTGTTTTATAAAAGAATACCATGCAGCGCACACCCTCTTTAAACCATTCTTTTACTCCGCAGAGCTTTACATTCTTAATATCAAGGCCTGTCTCCTCTTTTATCTCCCGAATAACGGAAGGAACTAAGGCTTCTCCCTTTTCTACATGTCCACCGGGGAACGCAACTCCCGCCCAATTTTTCTTTCTTCTGTTCTGTAACAATACATTTCCATGATTGTCATAAATCATGCAGATATTCATAAGCTCTGTCATTTCATTGACGTACATTTCTTATCTTCCTCTCTTTGCGTTGGGATAAATCCTATCCATTCTCTCATCATCAAAACGCTCGTCCAAAATCTTTTCCAGATTATTTTTCGGAACAGGATTTTCTATTCTGTCATTATAGCGATAAAGGGCAAGAGCTGAAATCAACATATTGATTATCATAAATACAATCGCTGCCCACATAATAATTTTACCGCCTTTTTTCGGAAGCTTTTCAATCCATCCTGAGAAAACAGGATACAAAATTTTCAGCCATACCACTGCTGCAATTCCCCAGAAGAAACAAAATAACAAGTTAATACGTCCGCCCAAATTGAAAGGAATTTTGCTGTAATCCCAGAATACCGTTCCAAACACCAGCTCCGTAAACACACTGCAAATATATTCATAAGCGCCGCCTAAAACTGTTCCGTATAGGAAAATATAACGGTCGCTTTTATCTTTATACTTATACAAAAATGCAGTGAGGCAAGCACAGCCAAGTCCCCATACAATACTGAAAGGTCCGTATACCACACTGCTTCGGCTCATCCATCTTCCGGCTGTAATGCGACAAAAAATCGTCTCTGTAATATCTCCCAGAAATGCTCCGATAAAAAACAGTCCTACAATTTTATAAAAACAACAGCCCTCTGCAAAGACCTTCGACTCTTTCTTATGTTCCTCAGTCTCAATAATGCGTTCCTTCTCAATATTCGGATACGCCTTTTCCATTCTGTGCTGCACCTTCTTCGTCAGCACATTCCCGAAATTCTCTGTAACTCCCTGCACATAGTCTACAAACTTATGTGTCTTAATCGTATGCTTAATCTGAAGCACCGTTGTCACACAACAAATGGTATCGACCAGTAAAATAACTCCGAAAACAATCTCTAAAATCAATAATATCTGTCCGGGAATAAAGCTCATCAATTTTACCAGCAGCGGATTGATGAAACGCATACATATTACAGCGCTGACGCCAAAAAATATTAAGTGAATAAAATTCAAATATCCTTGAAACTGAAAACGTCTCTTGCTGTAATCCCACCATTTCCTGTTAAAAGCTTTTTCTAAAACAGCACCGGTCACTACAATAATGATAAATGCAATGACGCAGCCTCCCAAAAACAGGAAGAAAATCTTATTTGTCAGCTCAGGCAAAAAGATACAATAAGCAACTCCCATAATTCCGTAAATTGGACAAAGCGGAATATTTAGAAATCCCGTATTTACAAACCTTCTTCTGCGAAGGGCATTGGCAATGACACCTGCACACCATCCGATAAAGGAATAGATATAAAAAATCCAAAATAATTCACTCCACGTATAAACCATAAGCTCTCCTCTTTTGTGTTTATTTTATGGAACATACTATACCGAAATTATGGGGTAAATGCAAGTTTTCTGTCACAGTTGGCATAAACAGCATACCATGGCTTCGTATCTCTCCGTTTTCTGTTCAATATCTTTCTCTGTGACACCATAATATCTATAAATACTGTTTGCTATTTTTTGAAGTCTCCTCATGTATTTATTCTCTCCGGTACATTGAATAGCTAAATGTTTATTTACCTTTTCTATGTTTATCTGTACGGAAGCATTTTCTGCACACTTGATTTTATATACGTGGAAATCCATTGGAAAATCCTTCTCTGAAATCTCATTCACCCCTTCTGCCCATTCTTCATATTTCGCATGAAACTCTCTCCACTGGTCTTTATCCGCCTCTTTGGGATATTCTGGTTTAGGCAATTCTTTTAAAAGCTCCGGTCTATATTCTTCAATTAAAGACTGTTTTAAATACTTTTTATGTTCTAAATAAAAATCATCGTGTTCTATTTCTTTTGCATTATATTTTTTCATTATAAATCTAATAACCTGCTTTATCGTATGAGGTTGCGCTTGAATACGCTCTTCTAACCGCATCCTCCGTATTTTATAAACAAGATATTTCACACTCCTTATAAAACTTTTCCTTTCTTTTGAACCTGCCACAAAAATACTTATAGGTCCATCGTCTCCTCCTATGATTGTTACACTTTTTCTTTTACTTTCCATAAAACACCCTCCTGTTTTAATCTATCTTCATTGCTTCTATTTTAGCAGACAAAATCTTAATCTACAATTACAAGAAATAACGAACACTGTTTTCGTTTGTCGCATATTCAAACATACTACAAGCTTATTATAAACAACGGATTACCAGATGGTATTATTGCCATATATCTTAATTATTTATTAAAAAGGAGAGCATTTAGCAATCCTTTCAAAGGATTTTCTAATGCTCTCCTGCTAATGGAATATTTAATTCATCGATACCTCAATTTTCTTCATGTCTTGAATTCCTTTTAAAATCTTTGCAGCATAATCAGCATCTCCTGCCCAGCCTGTTCCATTAGGATTATTAGGAATACTCAGCCATTCTACATAAGGCGCTTTTCCTCTAAGCCATGCTCCCCATCTGGGATCAACACATTCATTTTTCAACGGCTCTGTGTTTGCATAACATTTCAAATGCTGTACATGTGCTCGAATACCCATTCTTACATTTTCAAAAGAATTACCACTGACACCATTTCCAGTAGCCCCTAATCCCGCAAAATTAAACTGCTCGATTTTTACACTTCCGCCAAATTGCAGAAATCCTGTTTCAATCATAGATTGTATAAATGCCACTTCCGCCTTAATTCCTTCGGTTTCACATTCTTCATAATAAATTTGGCAGAATTCTTCAATTGTGGCTGCTCCACCTGCCTTTAACGCTTCAGCAGGATAAGGTTTTCCGCTCTTTTTATAATAGTTCACCATCTGTTCTACTGTAACAGAGCTGTCTCCCGCTATTTCGTAATACACCTTAATGGCGTCATTTACCGGCGGCTTTGAAGACGGCTGATTATTCAATTCACCTGAATTCTCAAAATAATACCATACGTTATCGATAAGCTGCCAACCCGTTACCATTGCTCCGCTTCCGTCGAAATAATATTTTTGATTTCCAATAGTCTGCCAGCCGGTCTGCATCGCTCCGCTTCCGTTCATATAGTACCATGTTCCGCCTATCTTCTGCCAACCGATTTGCTTCAAGCCCTCACTTGTATGATAATACCATTTACCATCTGTAAAATGCCAACCCGTATATAATGCTCCTGTGTTTGCATCAAGATACCATTTTTGTCCTCCTATCGTCTGCTCACCCTTTAACAGATAACCGGAAGTATTAAAATAGTACCACACATTATCAATAAACTGCCAGCCTGTTTGCATCTCCCCACTGGCATTAAAATAGAACTTTTCATTTCCAATGGCCTGAAATCCTGTGAGCATGGCTCCGCTTCCGTTCATATAATACCAATGATTTCCTAAAAGCTTCCAACCCGTCTGCATCGCTCCGCTTCCGTCCATATAGTACCACGTTCCGCCGATTTGCTGCCAGCCGGTCGTCATGACTCCGCTTTCATCCATATAATACCACGTTCCGCTTATAAGCTGCCAACCCGTTAGCATGGCTCCGCTTCCATTCATATAATACCAATGATTTCCTAAAAGCCTCCAACCCGTCTGCATCGCTCCGCTTCCGTCCATATAATACCATGTTCTGCCTATAAGCTGCCAACCCGTCTGCATCGCTCCGCTTCCGTCCATATAGTACCACATTCCGCCGATTTGCTGCCAACCCGTTGTCATCACTCCGTCAGCGTTCATATAATACCATGTTCCATCGATAAACTGCCAACCTGTTTGTTTCAATCCCTCATTTGTATGATGATACCATTTGCCAGCCGTATAATGCCAGCCGGTATATAATGCTCCTGTATTTTCATCAAGATACCATTTTGTTCCTGCAATGGTCTGCTCACCCTTTAACAAATAACCTGAGCCGTTAAAATAGTACCATACATTCTCAACAAGCTTCCAGCCGGTTGCCATAGCTCCACTTTCATTTAAGTAGTATGTCTGATTTCCAATAGTCTGCCAGCCGGTCTGCATCGCTCCGCTTCCGTTCATATAGTACCATGTTCCGCCTATAAGCTGCCAACCCGTCTTCATGGCTCCGCTGCTGTTCATATAATACCATGTTCCGCCGACTTGCTGCCAACCTGTCGTCATGGCTCCGCTGCTGTTCATATAGTACCATATTCCGCCAATCTGCTGCCAGCCGGTCGTCATGTTGCTGTTTGTATCAAAATAATACCATACGCCGTCTATGGATTTCCATGTGCTTGTTGCATATTTTCCGTTTCCTTCCTTCCATTTCCAATGCTCACCTGTAAACTCCCACTTACCTTTATCTTTTGTAAGGCCATAGTACTTGATAATTCCTGCGGCGTCTGCTTCACCTAATTTTTTAAGATTTTCCTCTGTTTGAAACCATTTTGCATCTGATACATTTGAAACAAACGCATGCTCAATAATCAATCCCGGAAAACCGTTTCGCTTTGAATGTCTGATTACTGCATAGCTGTCATCACCTTTGTCTCCACGATTTTTAAGTCCTAATTTTGCAAGCTCACCTACAATATCCTTCGCAAGCTCCTGTGCATTTTCCTCTCCTTGCGGATAATATACTTCTGCTCCCTGCGCTGCACCGGAAACCGAAGAATTGATATGAAAGCTGATAAATACGTCAGCATCCTTTGTTTTTGCCCACTCTACACGTTTCAGAATATCATCGATGCTGTTCGTATCAGGATATGGACAATTTCCGTCTGTTCTTGTCATATACACAGATACGCCTGAATACTGCTCCAACACTTCCTTACAATACTCTGCAATTTTTAAGGTTACAACTTCCTCTCTGACACCATTGGCAGTTGCTCCTGAATGTTTGCTGGCATCATGTCCGGGATCAAGCACAATAACTAAATTTGAATTGCTTCTTTCCTTTTTATTCTTATCAAACGGTACTGCCTGCTCAGAAAGTGCATCTGCAACATTTTTCTCAACCGTTGCTGCATTCGCTGTTTCAATTGTAACAACTGCCTCTTCCCCGGATTGACTTTCCATTTCTATGTAATCACTTTTAACACTATCATTGACCTTCTCACCCACTCCAAAGTAAGCGTTGATTTCAAGGTCTTCTGCTGTAAAAGTTTTTGTACCCAAGTCTGTTGTAACACTCAGCTCTGCTACATGATAAGCTCCTTGTTCAAAGCTATTCTCGTATAAGAAGAGGTTGTCCACTCTCTTTTGGGAATTTAAAACAGTTCGTGAGCCATCTTCATTCTCCACTACTAAATCTATACTCCGAATATCCGACGTTCTTTCTCCCCACGAAAGAACAATACTTTGCACAGCTCCCACGTCTAATTCTGCTTCATCGATATAAATATAATTCAGTTCATTTTCAATCTTTTTTGTTTCCTCTTGAACCTGAGATTTTGCTTCACCTGATGCACTTACTGTATTTCCTGTTGCCGGCAGTGCAAGCATTGCTCCTGCAAGCATCGTAACAGCCCACTTGGCTAACTTCTTTTTCATTTGTTCTCTCCTATTTTATTCAAATTTTCTTAAATATTCTGCATATTCTACATGACCGGTAGTTAATGTCTGTCCTTCTTCTGTAATTTTGATTTCTTCGGCTTTATATGCGTCCAGATATGTGTTTACAATACAGCCCACAATTTCTCTTTCCCCGGCAGTTCCAAAGCTTCTCAGCCAGTCCCCGAACACAGTATCTGTATCCAGTTCAAGCTTATCTCTGCTTACTTGAAAAGACAAAATCTCGCTGTCTGTGGGAACAATTTCATTCTCTTTTAACAATTCCCATAGAACTGTTTCATTTAATGTCTGACACTCTTTTGCTTCCGTTATGTACACTCCGTTATCGGGGTCAAGCCTATAAATATTTACAACCTCTGTTTTTATATCTTCTTTTTTCTCACATCCTGCAAAAGCCAACAGTATGCTGCAAGACAATAGTAAAACAGCTTTCTTTTTCATTTAGTTCCTCCCCTGTACAGCAAATTCCAAAGCTTAATTTCGAAATTCATTATAGCATCAAGCTTTTGTTCCTTCAATCACGAATTTTATTGCATACTTAATTGTATGATGCTGTAATATATGCTAAAATACAGAAACATTTATCTATCTTTTTAACAATTATTTCGCTCATCAAGCAAGGAGGTTATTATGATTACTTACAGAAAAGCGCTTCCGAAGGATTTCCCTCATATTCTCGATTTTCTTAATATGGTATTCAGTATGTCACATTGCCCTCATGATTTCCGTCAACTTCTTCCCAAAATCTATAAAGAAGGACAGGAGCAAAAATCTATTCACTATCTTGCTTTAGAAAATGAAGAAATTAAAGCCTGTGTATGCGTTGTTCCTGTTACCTTATATTGCGGTAATAAAACCATCACCTGCGCTACCGTAGGCAGTGTTTCCGTTCATCCTTATTCCAGAGGAAAAGGCTACATGCGTAAGCTGATGCACATGGCAATTCAGGACATGAAAAAGAATAATATTTCTATGAGCACGCTTTCCGGTCTCAGAAACCGCTATCAATACTATGGATATGAAAAAGGCGGCATTACTTTCCAATATTGCTTTACCTCAGATAATTTTCGCCACTGCCGTGAAAGATTTCCCAAACGGGACATTAACCTCTGCCAAATTCAGGATGAGAAAACTCCTTTACTGGCTAAAATTCAGGCAATACAGGAAAATCAATTATTATTTGTTAAAAGAAATCCCGAAGATTTCCTTTCTATTATGAAAAGCTGGAATACTAAACTTTATGCTATCTTGGAAAATCAGATGTGTAAGGGATATGCTGCCCTTCAGGGAAACCATATCTTAGAAATGTATTTAACCGATGAAAATTTGTTGTTTACCTCGCTGGAAAAATGCTTGACAGAAAGTAATTCAAAGGAGCTGTTCCTAAGAGTTTCCCCCTGCGACTCCCACCTATTTAAAGGGTGCACCCAACTTTTTGAGTCATTTTCCATATCTTTGGATGATAATTATATGATTTTTGATTATCCTAAGGTTTTAGAATTTTTCTTAAATGTAAAAGCTTCTTACATCCCTTTAAGCTCCGGAAGTTGGAATTTTACGATAAAAGAGCATGGAAGCTTCAAAATTCAGGTAGATAGCGGAATTCCTTCCGTTACACAAATAGAAAATCCAGAAGAACACTCTGCTTTGGAATTTTCTTCTTTTGAGAGTATTTTAGCTTTATTCTCTCCTAATCACAGCTTAATTTTAGATGAAACACAGTTACCGAAAAATTGTAACTGGTTTCCGTTGCCGTTGGGGCTGTCACCACTTGATAAATGTTGATAAATTTATTGGAAAATATAAGGACTTACTGATTTTAAATGCCTGAAATCAGTAAGTCTCCATATTTTGCAGATAAATTTCTATCATTTTTTTGCACAACGTAACATCTTCTAGCATTACTCTCATTTATATGACAAACACTCTTTTTAATTTCATTCTATCTGCATCATAGCCACGTGCGGGTTCAAGTCCCGCTGCCGCTTTTAACATTGTTACCAAATATTTGTATTTATTTCCTATGTTCCTATTTATTAACAAAATGTGATATGCGGAATATAACAGTTACATTACTAAAGATATCTTATGTTTTTACTTACCAAACGAAGTTTTTTAATCTCATTTAAGACTTTCTCGTTTAAATACATCTTATGTTCATATTTATCATAAATGCTAATTCTTTTACTACCTTTAAATACGTCTAACGTTATCGTTACTAAATATTTTAAAATATATCAGGCAATCATGGATTGCCCAATATATAAATTATTCCACCCTATTCGAATTCCTCGGCGGATGGCTTGAACTAGATACTTTTCTACGCTTTTTATTGGTTATATTATTTTCATTTTTCTAAAATTTTTCTTATATTGGTATCAGTACAAACTTTTAGAACCAAAATAGAGCCAAAAAATTTCTTTACCAAAAAGTCAACTGCCCACTTTCTTTAGTTTCCAACATATTAAGACGCTGTTGACATTTTTCTATCTTTTCCTCCCCCTTTATTAAATTATTTTTGGTGTTTTCAATTAAAGTTTTTATATCATCTGGCATTTCTTGCATCTCATATTTTTTTTCCAATCCGATTATGGAATTTCTTCTTTTTCTGTTACTTTTTTCAAGTCTTTTTATTCTCTCATTTAATCTAACAATCTTTCTTTCTTCTATACCTATTTCATTAAGTTCTTCAAGATACTTATTTTTCAGATTATCATAATTTTTCTTATTTATCAGAAATTGTATAGACTGTAACTCATCTATAATACTCTGATCAATCTTCACCCCCTTGTTCCCTTCAAATCGACTAATAAAATTATTCATTGAGTACATATGAAATTTGTTTTTAGTTTTTTCTGTGAACTCTTTCCTTAATTCTATGCGTGGGCCAACTGTTTTTCCCCGTTTAATATTCCACCAGTCTTCCTTTTGATCATGTGTAACATAAATCATGTCTTTTTTTTCAGTTTCTGAAAAATGTATTATTTCTTTCCATACTATCAAATCTCCATATGCATTATTATCTAGTACACCCTTTTTCTTAGCTGCGTCTTTATATCCTGGTGGGATCTTTTTTTCATACCTATCATTTCCTTCATTAATTATTTTTTTTATTTCTTCCTCATCAAACCCTCGTCCTACCTTTCCATCAAACAAATCAAGAATCTTGTCCAAAATAGGATCATCTATCACATCAGTCACTAATAAATCTCTCCTTTTGTTTGTATCAATCCAAGTTTCTATATAATTTTTTAGTCCAAGCAACTCACTATCTTCTTTCTTCATTCTAAGCATATCTGTACATACTTGTATAAACGAATTAGTTTCCTCATGCAATCGTTCATACCTATCTATGGTTTCAAATATTACCTCAACTCTATTTTCCATAAATTCGTGAGCTACATGATTAGGCATCCATATTCTATCCCTTAATTGTTCCATAGCACCTAATAATATATCTCTAGTTTTTTTTGAATATCTATATAAGTTCAAAAAAACATTTGTATCAAAAACAAACACTGCATTCTTCCATAACTCTTCTTTTTCTTCATCTTTTAATTCTAAATATTCTCGGATAGCATCTTTCATAACTTTTCCCTTTTATTATATTTATCTATAATATTCTAATAGTACACACAAAACTATCAATAACGAAAGATTAGAGCAAACACTATCTGCCCCTATGCTTCTCTTTCCTTTTCTGCTGTTTCAGTTCAAACTGCCGCTGTTTTTCTGTCTCCCGTTGTTCCCAGCTCACAGTCTTACGCTCAGTTTTCAACTGCTCCTGCTGCAATTTCAAAGCCTGTTGCGATTTTGTACCTATTCCAGTATTCTGTACTTGTTTTCGCACTTCTCGCTGTATCCGTTTCGGATTACGCCCAGTCTTCTTTACATCAGTTGCCACAGCCGGACTAAATCTTAGCTGATAGTAATTTTTCAAGACAAAATCATACACCTCATAGTCTTTCGGTTCCGCACAAAACGTAACCTTGCATACAGAGAGCTTTCCATCCGATATGCTTTCAAAAATGCCTACCCAGAATGGGTCTTCAAAAAATACTGTCAATCTGCCTGATACTTTGTCCATGCCAATTCCTCCTTAAATGATTGTGATGAACAAAGAACGGACGACCCTAAGGAGGGAGGGTTACTTACACCAGACGGTGCGGCCGGGCTACCTACCGACTCTATAAGAGATTATCTCTTACGTTGCGTTTTTATCTTTACTCTTTGATTTTACCACACAATCGACTTATTATCCACAAGAATCGAACCCTAAAGATAGCGTAAATTTACTGTCGGAAAAACACAGGCAGAATGCACCTATGATGTGTTTAAGATTAGTTCTGCTTATACTTTATTCTATTTCCTTGATTTTTACAAGCCATAAATATGTCCTTTAAAGTTGGCTATCTTCCTAATCTGTGGGTATGGAATACGATAAATCGGCAGTTCAGCCAGTTTTCCCAACACTCGTCTTCTTTTTCTCTCTTCCCTCAGCATTTCTTCACAGCTAAAAACAACCTCTTCACAACCAACTGCTTTTTGTAGATTTTCTTTTTGATAGCGCACTAATTCAAGCATATCCCTGCCATTGTAGTAATACGCTCTTAATTCAGCCATTTTTGACATTCCTTTGATACTCCATCCCATCGGACGAGAACTCATCCTGCTGGATAACACATGGCTCACATGTCCCTCTGCACTGCATCCTTTCACTCCGTCTTTATGGTTTAAGCGCAGCTTCGCTGCCGTCCAGTTTGACAGAAGGTACACTTTATTATCCTCGATACGTTTCACTTCCTTCTGATCCTTTAACCCTTCCTCTAGTTTTTCTACAATCTCTTCAAAATCCGATTTTTTCTTCTTACGGATTGCTTCATACAATTCTTTCCTCGTATCCTCCCGCCTGTCTTTCATATGGCTTGTCAGCTTCATGACCGCTTTTTCCAGATGGAATTCATCGAATACATAGGTTATTCCGGCAATGCTTTTTTTACCTGACTTTATCCATGCTCCGCCATCTGCATTCAGGTATATTTTTTTAATCCGGTTCACTTCATAGTGATTTTCTATATACTCGTAGACTTCATCCCAAAGTTTCCTGTTTTCCTTTCCGTTACATACACGGCAGAAATAATAAGGGTTAATCAGCTTATGTCTTTTACCCGCAGGTGCTTCTTTTTCAATTCCCTCGTATATATATACCAGTTTTGCTATTGCCTGATTATTTTTCCGGTTATTCTCTAAATTTATCAGATCACCTTTTCTTTCCCTGAACTGCAGGGAAACATGATCCTCATCTGCATCGATATATAGATAATCCACGACTTTCTTTTTTTCCAGCTGTTCCGTGTTTTTCGGGAATTCTAATGCGTGCAGCTTGTTCATGACCGTTTCTTTGCTTACACATTCTTCTGTCATACACGCAGATATCCCACCTTTTCTATAACTGGTCTGAACAGCTTCTCCAAGAAGCTCTGCTACTGCATCCTCACTCATCCTTTCATGTTTTTCAATCCCCATCACACGATCCAGCAAATACTCATATTTCCCTGTAAACTTATTTTTAAACAAGGTTTTATGATAAGTCACACTTCCAAGACTGGTAAGAAGTGTTGTTTCATCTTTGCGTTCCACATACCACTCTGGACGTGCCTGTCTGTTTTTGCAGAGAAATGCATCATACATTTCCAGCTCTTCTGCAATCATAGACAGTCCCAGATTGATCACACGCTCTTTTACACCTTTTACCATTTCTGCAATTTTTGTCATATCTGATGAATAATTCATAAAAACTTTTTCTAAATTTTTTCCCCCTTCTGTCTGAAATTGTTGTATACTTTTAATCATAGAAAGCACCTTCCTTTATGTAGATTTTGTCTGGGCAACTTAATCTTAACACAAAGTGGTGCTTTCTTCTTTTATCTATTTGTTTTTCCTACAAAAATTTTACACTAGCGTATTGAAAAATATACCGAAGAAATGAAACATAATCTGGAGCATTTCTCTGAAATTATGGATGAATGGTATTCACAAGTACCAGAAGAAATGCTGAAAGAAGATAAATTTCTTAAGCTGGCTTCTAACAAAGGAGAAGATGTAGCTTCGGAATCGGTTCAAAGCATTGTAGAGGAAATCATAGCCAACACTCAGACCACTGCCCCAAAACTTCTGATCGGAGGTGCGGAAAATTACTGCCGAATGATGATCGACACTTATTCTAATGATTATCTAAGCAAAGTATTTGACACAAAACATGATGCAGGAAGCAGAGAATATATTGTGAAAGCCTTCCGCTATTATTCCGAAAATAACTGCACAGAAAATAATTAGAGCCATTTTAGAGCCAAAGGACATAAAACAACCCCGGAAATGCCCATTTTATCAGCATTTCCGGGGTTCTGTCCGTTATTCAAATTCCAGACAGACAGTACGGAGTATTAGCAAAAATCGTTGATTTTAAGCCATTTTAAGGCAATATAAAAAGCTATAAAGCAATATAAAAAAATGAAAAAATGCAATTATAATGCAATGAAGTACATTTGATATTTTATTATTCAGTGTGAATGACAAATCCTCAATATCTTAAATTTTATAGTTTAGGGAACGTCAAAATTGATGTTCCCTTTCTATTTCTAGACGTTCAATAATGAGCGTCTATTTTTTTACCCAAAATGAAAGGAGGGTTTATTTTTATGAAAAAGATTATGAATCGCTTGCTTGCTGGCGTGCTTAGTCTTGCTGCGGTGTTTACAACACTACCCATTTCACAGGTTCAAGCAGCAGAAAAACAGTATTGGACAGAATCAGCAGAGCGAGTGGGAATGATTGAAAAAGTTATGAATGATGGCAGTATCGGTTCAACATTCAATGAGGGCATGATGAAAGTTGAGGGTGAAACTGCTTACTGTGTGGATATTAACACAAACTTTCAAAATGGATACAAAACAAGAGCTGATGCAAGCACCCGTATGAGTGCCGATCAGATAGCTGACGTTGCCCTTTCTTTGGAATACGTCAAGCTATATGCCGACAGTCATAAAGAGTTGAATTATAAACAAGTCTACTTATTAGAACAGTGTGTTGTGTGGCAGCGTTTAAGTGTCCACTTAGGCTGGAGCTGCGATAATGTACGAGCTTCTTATGATGAAATTTCCAAAGCGGTGCAGAATGAGGTATATGCTGGAGCAAAGGCTTTTGTAAAAGAAAAAAAAGGACGCTATGACTGCGGAGGATATATTTATTCTGGACAAGGACAGGAATTAGGACAGTTCTGGGCGAAACTGGTGGTCGGTAATGCGACACTTCAAAAATCGTCCTCCAATACCGACATTACCAGCAGCAATGAGCTTTACTCTATCGCTGGTGCGACTTATGGTGTCTATTCTGATAAAGGCTGCACAAAACAGCTTGCCACCCTTACGACAGATTCTAATGGAAACACCGAAACTGTGGAGGTAAGAGCTGGTACAGTCTACATCAAAGAGCTGTCTGCTCCTGCTGGATATAAAGTTGATGATACCGTTTACCCACTGACGGTCAAAGCTGGTGAAACTTCTACTTTAAAAGTGAGTGATACCCCAAAGGTTACAGAAACCTTGATTGAGCTTTTTAAGATTGACATGGAAACAGGAAAAGCCACTGCACAGGGTAACGCTTCTTTAGAGGGTGCAGAGTTTACATGGAATTTCTACGCTAGCTACTACAACAAAGATAATCAAAGAAAATCTTCTGGCAGCTCTGGAACGCTACAATCCAGAGTCACCGCTTACCATGCTGTTTGATTATGTGAGGATTCGTTTTCCGACTACGGACGTACGATATGTGGTGGAAACGATTCTTAAATTGAAATTGGGCTTTATGATACATGAGGACTTTGGATTCTACTCCTATTCCGAGCATTACTACATGGGTGTGTTGTGGTATACTAAAGTTGTAACATTCCGTTCGGATAAAATAGAATAAAACGAACAAGGAGAAACCACCATGACCAAAAAGTACAGCGAAGAATTTAAAAAGCAGATGGTACAGGAATATTTAAAAGGTACCAGCTATCCAAAACTTTCAAAAGAATATCAGGTTGCAAAATCCACCCTTGTAGGATGGGTAAAAAAATACAGCGAAGAATGCCAGTCTACAAAGCCACAAACCTCTCCCTCTTTTTCAGAAAATGCAAAGGAAATACACGAGCTTCATAAGCGTATCCAGGAACTGGAAAAGGAAAATCTTTTCTTAAAAAAAGCGGCGGCATTCTTTGCAAAGGAAATCGATTAGAGGCTTATCGATTTATTGATGAACATAAGGATTTCTTTGGGTTACGCTGGTTATTAAAGCATTTCCATATTTATCCCAATGCTTATTATAATTACCGGAAAAACCGGAAGAAATCTTTTCTGCAGCATCGGCAACAAGTTTTTGAACAAATTAAAACCATTTATTATAATAACAACCGAATTTTAGGACATAGACCCATGAGGATCTTTTTGAAAAGGCAGGAGATTTCTCTAAGTAAGACTACCGTCCATAAATATATGAACCAAATTCTGGGACTTCATGCAAGGATCATGAGAAAGAAGCCGGCATATGTCCATGGAACAAAAAATAAGATTTTCCCAAACCTCCTAAAGCAGGATTTCCATTGTACGGAGCCAAACCGGATATGGTGTACAGATTTCACCTATATCCGTATGAGGAATGGAAAAATGCGTTATAACTGCTCTATTCTTGATTTATATGACCGTAGTATAGTTGCCACTTTAAATTCGGATTATATCAATACGGAATTGGCAAAAGCAACTTTAGAGAAGGCACTGATGGAAGAAAAGCCTGAAAAAGGATTGATTTTACATAGCGATCAAGGCTGCCAGTTTACATCATGGGGGTTTATCAATTATTGTGAAAGCAGGGGGATTTGTCAGAGTATGAGTAAGGCAGGCTGTCCTTATGATGTAGGACGGATTTTGCGGACATTCAAAATAAAAAAGAATGTGGAGGTAACAGACAATGGCAAAATCATTATTTGAGGAACTGGGCGGCAAATACGAAAGGCAAGGGGATTATTTGATACCGTGCTTAACTGTACCCGCCGAAGAAGAACAGGCAATAGGCATCTGGGGGCAACGGCATTTAGATTATCTAAAACAGTACCGTAAAGTTACATACACCAATCTTCTTACAAGCGGCAGGCTAAACGCCTACCTTGCCGACATCAACAGACAGGCACAGGAACGCTTTGAAAGGCTCATAGAGGGTATGAAACAGGCACAGGGCATAACGGAACAGCTAAAGGCAGAAAACGCCTTAGAATGGACAGGATGCCTCAATAACATAAGGGCTTGTGCGAGGGAGATTGTGGAAAAGGAAATTATTTTTGCATAAACAGATGATTAGTGGCAGGGGGAAATCCTGCCGCTTTTTCTGCTTTAGTTTGTCAGCTTGACAAATAAAGGGTTAAGGAATATAATTAGATTCAGTATTATACAAGGAGTTAATAAATATGCGGCAAGGTATTCTTAAATAAACTGTCAATTTGATAGTGGGAACAAAAAGTAGCAGTCCCGTTTCACTTTTAATATGGGGCTTAGTTTTTTGTACCCAGTTTAAGAATACTTTTATCATGTAATTTTATATGCCCGAAAACATATAAGTGTTTTGGGGCTATTGGAGTTATTTACCCAGTGATAGGAGTATTTATCACTGGGTATTTTTATGCCCTTTTTTGGGTGTTGATAGGAGGAAAATCACATGAAAATAATTAACTTAGGCATTCTGGCTCACGTTGACGCAGGAAAGACAACATTAACGGAAAGTTTATTGTATACCAGTGGTGCAATTGCAGAACTAGGGAGCGTAGATGAAGGCACAACAAGGACAGATACAATGAATTTGGAGCGTCAAAGGGGAATCACTATCCAGACAGCAGTGACATCTTTTCAGTGGGAGGATGTAAAAGTCAACATTATAGATACGCCAGGCCATATGGATTTTTTGGCGGAAGTATACCGTTCTTTATCCGTATTAGACGGAGCAGTATTATTAGTTTCTGCAAAGGATGGCATACAGGCACAGACCCGTATACTGTTTCATGCACTACAGATAATGAAGATTCCGACAATTTTTTTCATCAATAAAATTGACCAAGAGGGGATTGATTTGCCAATGGTATATCGGGAAATGAAAGCAAAGCTTTCTTCGGAAATTATAGTGAAGCAAAAGGTTGGGCAGCATCCCCATATAAATGTAACGGACAATGACGATATGGAACAGTGGGATGCGGTAATTATGGGAAACGATGAACTATTAGAGAAATATATGTCAGGGAAACCGTTTAAAATGTCAGAACTGGAACAGGAAGAAAACAGGAGATTCCAAAACGGAACGTTATTTCCCGTTTATCACGGAAGCGCTAAAAACAATCTGGGGATTCGGCAGCTTATAGAAGTAATTGCCAGTAAATTTTATTCATCAACGCCTGAAGGTCAATCTGAACTATGCGGGCAGGTTTTTAAGATTGAATATTCAGAGAAAAGGCGGCGTTTTGTTTATGTGCGTATATATAGCGGAACATTGCATTTGAGGGATGTTATTAGAATATCTGAAAAAGAGAAAATAAAAATCACAGAGATGTGTGTTCCGACAAACGGTGAATTATATTCATCCGATACAGCCTGCTCTGGTGATATTGTAATTTTACCAAATGATGTTTTGCAGCTAAACAGTATTTTGGGGAACGAAATACTGTTGCCGCAGAGAAAATTTATTGAAAATCCTCTCCCTATGCTCCAAACAACGATTGCAGTAAAGAAATCTGAACAGCGGGAAATATTGCTTGGGGCACTTACAGAAATTTCAGATGGCGACCCTCTTTTAAAATATTATGTGGATACTACAACGCATGAGATTATACTTTCTTTTTTGGGGAATGTGCAGATGGAAGTCATTTGTGCCATCCTTGAGGAAAAATATCATGTGGAGGCAGAAATAAAAGAGCCTACTGTTATATATATGGAAAGACCGCTTAGAAAAGCAGAATATACCATCCACATAGAAGTCCCGCCAAATCCTTTCTGGGCTTCTGTCGGGTTGTCCATAGAGCCGCTCCCTATTGGAAGCGGAGTGCAGTATGAAAGCAGAGTTTCACTTGGATATTTAAATCAATCGTTCCAAAATGCGGTTATGGAGGGGGTTCTTTATGGCTGCGAGCAGGGGCTGTATGGATGGAAAGTGACAGACTGTAAAATCTGTTTTGAATATGGATTGTATTATAGTCCTGTAAGTACCCCCGCAGACTTTCGGCTGCTTTCCCCTATCGTATTGGAGCAGGCTTTAAAAAAAGCAGGGACAGAACTATTAGAGCCATATCTCCACTTTGAAATTTATGCACCGCAGGAATATCTCTCACGGGCGTATCATGATGCTCCAAGGTATTGTGCAGATATTGTAAGTACTCAGATAAAGAATGACGAGGTCATTCTGAAAGGAGAAATCCCTGCTAGATGTATTCAAGAATACAGGAACGATTTAACTTATTTCACAAATGGGCAGGGAGTCTGCTTGACAGAGTTAAAAGGATACCAGCCAGCTATTGGTAAATTTATTTGCCAACCCCGCCGCCCGAATAGCCGTATAGATAAGGTTCGGCATATGTTCCACAAGTTAGCTTAACAGCTTGCAAAAGTCATATAAAATGAGATTTGAAAGGATTAGAGACTAATTATGATGAAATGCGAATGGATATTGTGTCCTGTTTGTGGGAGCAAAACCCGTAATAAAATTAGGAAGGACACTGTTTTGGAGAATTATCCCCTTTATTGTCCAAAATGCAGACAAGAAAGATTGATTAAAGTTGACAACTTGAAGATAACTGTCATCAAAGAGCCAGACGCTTAAGACGCAGAGCCGATGAAATTGTGGAACAATTCACGAATCATCGGCTCTTTTTGTTTCGTATTTGAAAGAACAAACTCACCAAATAAAAAAAACGATATTCGGGTGGGTTATTTTGTTATACCCTAAATTACCCTCTGAATTTGTTTTTAAATTTGGAGGGATTTTTTTATGTCCTTTTTTCGGGCAGTTATCTATCTGCTCATACGAAGCAAAATTTATCAATACATAGCATATCAGAGAACGGCAGGAAACCAGTTAAAAAAATTTCTGCCAGTGCAACGGTACTTCTCACCTTGAAAGTAGAAGTACAATCTCCATACAATAGAATTACTATTTCCTATAACCGTAAAGGTCACAGAGCCTTTGCGGTTTTTCTTTTGTCGATTTTTGTTGGAAAGTGCCGTAGGGCTGTTTCTGATATGCGGTGTCGTTCTCCGCCTCTCCATCTGGATTTTTTACATTTCAAAAATTCAGATGGGAGGTATTTATGGTGAAATATGCACCAAGAAAGGTATATATCAGAGAAAGTGGCGGCTATGTGGAATTATCCTACACGGAGTTCTGCCGTTGCAGGGAATCCGACCAGACCTATATGGACAAGCTGTTTATCCCCATTCAAGGCTGTCTGCTTGAAGTCGTGAGGGAGCAATACACAGACTTCTACCGTGACAAGGAACGGTGGCGTTATCTGCAAAAATTAGATACAAAGAATAGACTGCTATCTCTCGACGGATTTACGGACAGCGAGGGGAATCCTCTGGACTTTATCACTGATGAAGCGGTGGACATTG
Organism: Blautia hansenii DSM 20583; assembly: GCF_002222595.2. Classification (NCBI taxonomy): domain Bacteria; kingdom Bacillati; phylum Bacillota; class Clostridia; order Lachnospirales; family Lachnospiraceae; genus Blautia; species Blautia hansenii. The sequence continues at coordinate 320,427 of NZ_CP022413.2, read as the reverse complement.
CAGAAACCGTTGTCAATGCGGTCATGGTGGACAGGCTGAAAGCCGCCCTGCCTTTGCTGTCGGATAGTGAACAGGAGCTGATACAGGCAATCTTTTTTGACGGACTTTCCGAGCGTGAAGTCGGGGCGAGGTTGGGCATAACCCAGAGCGTTGTAAACAAACGCAAAGCCAGAATCCTAATAAAACTAAGAAAGATAATAGAAAATTAAAATTTAAGGCGTTCAGCCCCCTTGTTTTTTCCTTTGGGAAGATGAGGGGGCTTTTCTCTGCCCTCTCAATCAATTCTGATTGGAGGAAGTAAGAATGGCATACAACCACGGACGGGAGGACAGGAAATGGCGTATCTGGAAAGAAGCGGAGGAAAAGCTGCTGCGTGAGTGCGGCGTTGATGAAGCGACCATTGAGCAGATACGCATGGCGGACAGGGCAGACTTCAATTCCAACAGGCGGTTTTACCGATGGACGAATGACGTTGCGGAATATCTTGAGGACATGGCAGGCAGGGAGCGGCAGGCGGAAGTGGGTACGGTTGCGGAGTTACTGGAAGAGATTGAGAGCGAAAATCTCTATCAAGTATTAGTCACGGTGGACGGGCGTACCTTGAAAATCGTCCTGCTGAAAATGCAGGGGTATTCCACAAAGGAGATTGCCCCGCTTGTGCATTTGACGACTGGTGCCATCTATGCGAGGTTAGACCATCTGCGGAAGAAGCTGCGGAAAATTTTATAGCTTCTAAAACAGCCTGCCATCCTGCGGGCTACTGGGTGAGGGATGGAAATCCCCTCACTCATTTTTTGCAGGAGGACAACAGGATGGCATACAGGGTTAAGGCATACACGCTTCGGGAGGAATCCACGGAAAGCGGCACAAGGTATTTTATCAGCTTTAAGGACGGGCAGGGCAAATCCCACGAGTTGGAAGTGTCGGAACAGTTCTTTATGGAGTTTCGGCAGATGGAGCGCAGGAACAGGAATCTTTTCTAATGGGACGAGCGGCACAGGGAGTTTAACGAGGTATGGGACGAAACCCTTTACAGACGGGCGTTGCGTGTGCCTAAGAGCCTTGATGAACGCATGGTTGAGGAAGAACGGAATGAAACGCTCTATAAGGCGGTTGGGAGCCTTCCAGAGATACAAAGGCGGCGTTTCCTGCTCTACTACGAGTATGAGTTCAATTTTTACCAAATCGCCGCTATGGAGCATTGCACCGCTTCGGCAATACAGAAATCTGTTGCGATTGCAAAGGAGAAAGTAAAGGCGGAAATTGAAGAAATATCTCCAACCGTGACCGACACCGCCCGAAAAAGAAATCTGTTTTTTATTTGTGTGGGATTGGCGGCATTACATACTCTCACTTTTTTCCGTGGGAGTAAATCTATTTTTAAGGAGGTCAACGCCTATGTGCAACGAAAACAAAGACACCGCCCGAAAGGAGGAAAGCCATGCAGAAGTTACAGACAGTCAACGCCGAAACGCTCCTTTATGAACCGCTTGAGAAACCATCCTTTGTGGTGGACAGCCTTATCCCGACAGGCTTATCGCTGTTCTGCGGCTCACAGAAGATAGGCAAAAGCTGGCTCATGCTGAAGCTATGCTTATGCGTGTCGCAGGGAATCCCTTTATGGGATATGCCGACAATGGAGGGCGATGTGCTTTACCTCTGCCTTGAGGACACGTTCTGCCGCATACAGGACAGGTTATTTCGTTTGACGGACGAAGCAAGCGGGCGGCTCCACTTTGCCGTGGCAAGCTGCAAGCTGTCAGACGGTCTTATCGTGCAGCTTGAAGATTATCTGAAAGATTACCCAGACAGCAGGCTCATTGTCATTGATACCTTGCAGAAAGTCCGTACAGCTTCAAAAGACAATGCCTATGCAAGCGACTATGGGGACATCTCCCTCATCAAAGACTTTGCCGACAGGCACTCTCTGGCGGTCATTGTCGTACACCACATCCGAAAGCAGAATGACAGCGACGTGTTCAACAAGGTGTCTGGGACGACAGGATTAACGGGGAGTGCGGACGCTACCTTTGTTCTGGAAAAGGAGAAACGTGCGTCTGACACCGCCAAGCTGTATGTGACGGGCAGGGACACGCCTTATCAGGAATACACGCTGCGTTTCCGTGATTGCCGTTGGGAGCTTGTGGAGCGGAAAACGCAGGAGCAGCTTGCGAAAGAAACGATACCAGATGTCCTTTTTCGGTTGGTGGATTTTATGAGGGATAAGGAAGAATGGATAGGCACGGCAACGGAACTGTTAGCCGCTATGGGGGAAACGGAAACCATACCCACGGTGATTACGAAATGGCTGAATGAATACCGCACCACATTTTTAAGCGAGAACCGTATCTGCTACCAGTACAGCCGCAGGAAAGACGGCAGGCGGATTGCCCTTGCAAGGAGGGCGGGTGACAGCGGTGATGGTGGTGACAGCGATATTAGGATACCCCCCTGTTACTGTCATTGACGCTTAAAGCCATGTAAAGCTGGCGGCTCTGCCCTGCGGGTGACAGCAGTGACGGTGGTGACAGTGATTTTAGGATACCCTGCCGCTGTCATCCCTACGGGAGAACACCCCGTAAACGCAAAATGCAGGCGTGAGATTTACTCGCCCTTTTCGGTCGTGTAAAACCACCCCTGCGGTCAGAAAAATCATTCCGATTTTTCCGACTGCGTTTACAGGGTGTAACACACTACACTTTGCCCTGCAAAGTCGTGTGCCAGACGTTCCCTCTGGACTCCCTTAAGGCAGGGCTGTGCCCTGCTATCCTACGCCTTACGGCTTCGGATAAAAGAATGGCGGCATGACGGTGACGGCTCTTGCGAGGGGGGTATCCCAAAAACACCGTCATCATCGACATGACCGTCATGCAGGGGGTGAGGGTGACAGTTGCGGCAGTCGGCAGGGGGTATCCCAAAACTGCTGTCACCACCGTCACCGCTGTCACCCCAAAGGACGGTCACCCGCCGAAAGAAAGGAGGAATCCGCCTATGCCTTATGCAATCCTGCGTTTCCAGAAACGAAAAGCGGGCGGCGTTGCGGCTTGTGAACGCCACAACGAGCGGAAGAAAGAAGCCTACAAAAGCAACCCAGATATAGATATGGAACGCTCTAAAAACAATTACCATCTCATAGCACCACCAAAGTACACCTACAAGAAAGAGATTAACCGCATGGTAGCCGAAGCGGGGTGCAGGACAAGGAAAGACAGCGTGATGATGGTGGAAACGCTCATCACAGCTTCACCAGAATTTATGAACCAGTTACCGCCCGAAGAACAAAAAGCGTATTTCCAGACGGCTCTTGACTTCATTTCGGAGCGTGTTGGAAAGCAGAATATCCTCTCCGCTGTCGTCCATATGGACGAGAGAACGCCCCATATGCACCTCTGCTTTGTGCCGATTACGCCAGACAATAAGCTGTCAGCGAAAGCTATCTTAGGCAACCAGAAATCATTATCCGAGTGGCAGACCGCCTACCATGAGCGGATGTCCTCACGGTGGAATCAGCTTGAACGGGGGCAGTCCTCAATGGAAACCAAGCGGAAACACGTCCCCACATGGCTCTATAAATTAGGCGGCAGGCTTGATAAACAGTATGAAGAAATCGTGTCTGCCCTATCCGACATCAACGCCTTTAACGCAGGGAAGAAAAGGGATAAAGCGTTAGATTTACTCTCTGCATGGCTGCCAGACGTGGAGAAATTCTCTAAGGAAATCGGGAAACAGCAGGCGTATATCGACAGTTTGAAAGAGAGAATTGGGCAGGAATCAGACTATGCGGGGCGTATGCGTGATGAAAAGTACGAGCAGGAACTAAAGGTGCAGAAAGCGAATCAGAAGATATTTGAATTGCAGAGAACCAACGAGCAGATGGGGCGGCTGCTGTCAAAAATACCGCCCGAAGTGTTGGAAGAATTGCAGAAAAATCATAGAAGCAGAGCGAAAGAAAGGTAGATATGTGAATGAAGAAACAGGATTTTAAGGTGTTAAAGACCAAAGACTTGTACCCGTTCCCCGACAATCCGTTTCATGTGGCAGAAGATGAAACACTGTCAGAGTTAGCGGAAAGCATCAAGGAATTTGGCATTGTCACGCCGATAATCACACGCCCGAAAGAGGACGGGGACGGTTATGAAGTGATTGCAGGACAGCGGCGTGTCCGTGCTTCTGAACTTGCAGGGATAAATACCGTGCCTGCGTTTGTCCTGCCCTTAGACCGTGACCGAGCCATCATCACCCTTGTAGACAGCAATTTGCAGCGTGAGAATATCCTGCCATCGGAGCGGGCGTTTGCTTACAAGATGAAATCCGAAGCCATGAAGCGGCAGGGTTTCCGCACAGACTTAACCTCGTCACAAGTTGTGACGAAGTTGCGGACGGACGACAAGGTGGCACAGGGCTTCGGCGTGGGCAGGATGACCGTGCAGCGTTTTATCCGCCTGACGGAACTGATACCGCCGATTTTGCAGATGGTGGACGAGGGGAAAATCGCCCTCACGCCTGCGGTGGAACTGTCCTTCTTGAAGAAAGACGAGCAGGAAAACCTCTTTGCCACGATGGAGAGCGAAGAAGCAACGCCCTCACTCTCACAGGCACAGCGGATGAAACAGTTAAGCCAGAGCGGGCGGCTTGACATGGATACGATATTTGCGATTATGACGGAGGAAAAGGGCAACCAGAAAGAAACCTTGAAAATCAACACAAGCAAGCTGAAAAAATACTTTCCGAAGAACACAACGCCGAAGCAGATGGAGGAAACCATCATCAAACTTTTGGAGCGTGAGTTGCAGAGGAAACGCAACCGTGACAGCCGCTAATCTTCTTTTTTCGGGAAGTAAATACAGAGAGTTGAGGTATGGAGAATGAGAGAAATCCAGTATGAAATCGTAAAGGAAATCGCAGTATTGTCTACGGGCGACAGTGGCTACACAAAGGAAATCAATCTCATTTCATGGAATGGGAAAGAGCCGAAGTATGACATCCGCAGCTTTTCCCCGAACCGTGAAAAGTGCGGCAAGGGAATCACGCTGAACGCTGATGAAGCGGCGGCACTCCTTAAAGCATTACAGAAAGAATTAAACAGCGAGGATTAATGGTATCTGATTGGCAGGGCGGGGACATTTCCAAACTCTTCCCTGCCCTGTCTGGAAAGGAAGATTTAAGTATGGGCGAGGATAAGAAAGCAGATAAAAAGAGAAAGCGTATCGTGCCAAAAGCACCAGTGCAGATGATAATCAGCCGTGAATATGTCGGCACACAGACCGTTACAGAAGCGTTTGTCCCGATTATCTCCGAGGATATTCGGAAGAAGATTGCCGAGGGCGACACCTTCGACAATGAGGGGCTGTCCGCTTAGAATGTACGCAATGGGACATGAAAACAGATAGGACAGATACGGAGGTTTTACAGTATGGCAGGAATCAAAGAAGAAAAGAAAATCTATTTAGTCGGCATTTATTGCCGCTTATCTAAAGACGATGGTACGGATAACGAGAGTGCGAGCATTGCGACACAGAAATCCATCCTCACGGATTATGTGAAAAAGCAGGGATGGCACATAGCAAAAACGTATGTGGACGATGGTTATTCTGGTACAAATTTCCAAAGACCAAGTTTCCAGAATATGATAAAAGACATTGAAAGCGGTCTGATAAACTGCGTGATTACGAAAGATTTATCCCGTCTGGGGAGAAACTATCTTGATTGTGGGTTATATCTGGAAGTTTTCTTCCCAGAGCATAACGTGAGGTATATAGCGGTCAATGACGGCGTAGATACCTTGAATAAATCTGCTATGGACATCACGCCTTTCCGCAACATTTTAAACGAAATGTATGCCGCTGACATATCTGTTAAGATAAAATCGGCATATCGGGCGAGGTTTCAACAGGGGAAATTCATGGGAACTACCGCCCCTTATGGCTATATCAAAGACCCTGCCGACCACAACCATCTGCTGATAGATGATAAAGTGGCACATGTTGTAAAAGAGATATTCGACCTTGCATTAAAAGGGAATGGAGTTGCCAAAATTTGCAGACATCTTAATAAACAGCATATCCTACGCCCTGCCGCTTATGCGGCGGAGCGTGGCGAAACAGGCTTTGAACGTCATTTTGAGGGGAACGAGGACAAACGCTATATTTGGAGTGGGAACAGCGTGAGGAGCATTTTAAGAAGCCCGATATATGCGGGAAATCTTGTAGGCTACAAACGGATTGCCGCCAATATGAAAAGCAAGAAACGCCCCTCTAAGCTGCCCGAAGAATGGGAAGTGATACCCAATACCCATGAGGGAATAGTCACGCAGGAGGAATTTGATATTGTCCAACAGCTTATTACAAGTCGTAGGCTTCCACAGAACAAGGGAGGATTTGTAAATATTTTTGCAGGCGTTATCAAGTGTGTGGACTGCGGATGTGCTCTGCGGGCAATGAACGTACACAGGAGGAAACGCCCAGAGATTATCGACTGTGTACAGTATTCATGTAATAATTATGCAAGAAACGGAAGAAGCGAGTGTAGTGCCCACAATATAGAAGCAAGGGATTTATTCAATGCCGTTCTTGCCGACATCAACTGTTTTGCGGATATGGCAGTGAATGATGAAAAGGCGGTCAGGGCCATAGAAAAGCGGCTCACGGAAACAGACCAGAGCAGGGCGAAAGCATTAGAGAAAGAACGTAAGAAGCTGAACAAACGCCTTGCGGAACTGGACAGGCTGTTTTCCTCTCTCTACGAGGATAAGGTCATGGAGCGTATTACCGAGCGGAATTTTGAGATGATGTCGGGGAAATACCAGAAAGAGCAGCTTGAAATTGAAGCAAGGCTGAAAGAGGTGACGGAAACTCTTAATGAAAGCTACGAGAAATCACGGGGAATCCGTGACTTCCTCGCCCTTATCCGAAATTATCAAGGCTTAAAAGAACTGGATGCAACAGTTATAAACGCACTCATAGACAAGATACTTGTTTCGGAGCGTGAGAAGATGGCAGACGGAACAGTGAAGCAGGAAATCAAGATTTACTATAAATTCATCGGCTTTGTCGATGAATTACATATCATACCTACAAAACGGTGGGCAGCAATGCCCGCTAAAAATTGTACGGTGTGCGGCGTTGAATATGTCCCGGGCTCTGGTGCATCAAGGTATTGTCCTGCTTGTGCCAAGAAGATACGGAGGGAGAAATCAAACGAGAGCAAACGCAGGAGCAGAGAACAGAAAAGGATAGCATGTATGAACTGTCCGCAAAAAATGACCGACTGATAACGCACCGATGGAGCGCTTTTATAACACACTAAAAAATGAACTGATATATCCTAATCATTTTTATGATGCAGCCAGCTTAGATGAAGCACTAAACCGATATGTGTACGTATGGTACAATCATGTCCGTCCTCATTCCTACAATGATTGGAAAACACCATTTGAAGCTCGATATGCCGGGTGAATTTTCGAACAAAGTGTTACAAAAATGCTTGACCACTACATTCCCTTTACAGTATTTCCTGCCAAAAACCAAACTAAAGAAAAAAGCATCCATATAATTACCAAAATTATAATTCCTTTGTTACTCATATACTTCCTCCTCCATAAATTCAAATTTGTCACCTTCTACATATTGTATTTCCCAAGACAATAATTATCACAACATCAGCTAAAATAATACCCAATGCAATATACACAAAAAATGCCGGTAAAATATTTTCAAACACCCCCATAATTAATAGAAGAATTGCTATAACAGACATTCCAATTCCCATTGTTCTGCATAGCTTTTTTTCATTATATTTTGCCTTTTCTTCTTTTGAAGCTGTATTATATCCGGAAATTAACCAACTTCCATGTCCAGAAATCAAAACTATGGAAAGTACAGCAAATATTATAAATCCAACATATACTACCCAGTCTGGTCCAGTTGATAAGTCTGCCAGTTTCATTTGTATAACACCTCCCACCAAATTTCGATGTTGTTAAAGTCCACAAGTCGAAAATTCTGCATTACTCATCATCCTTAATCATATATAACAAATTATTATATTCTTGGTCCTATGTCAAGATTTAGTACAAGTTAAAATGAGGTTTTCCTCATCTTAACCTGCCAGCTGCAATTCATCTTGCTGAAGCCTACGATACAGCTCTTCATAATCGTTTGGTGACATATAATCACAGTGACTATGAATTCGTTTCGTATTGTAGAATGCTTCCAAAATGCAGTTAAAGGATTTTTGCGCCCTAAAATACATACAGAAACTAGAAAATACAAATCTCCCGAAGAAGTTCAAGTATTAAAAATACTGATTTCTACGGGAGATTCATATTTTAAGATTTAGAGCCTAAAAATCGGTATTAACCGATAGCCCCATGATTTGAGAAGTTTTTCCTTCCTAGGACGCTTCAAGATTATCTTTATACAATAAACAATCTCATGAATATAGTTTATTATTCCGTCACAACTAGATACCAGGATGTTCCACTTTCACTTAAATTTGTTTGCTGACACCACTCACCATCTGCTGAAGAATTATTTCTAACGCCTAAATACAATCCACTCAATCGATTTTTTAAAGCATATGAACCATCATCCTTTTCAATCACTTCCCACATCTGGTTCCATCCTTGATTATATTCATACTGTATAATAGATGCCCCCACCTGCGTGGACATAGAATTCACATCCAAAACAAGACCACTGTTCTTGTTCTTTATAATATAATAGTTTCCATCTACCTGCTCAAATATCCATTTTTGGCTGTTCCATCCACCATACGTATATTGTTCTATACTCGCATTGTTATCCTGGGACCCCTGACATACGTTAAGTGCTTTCTGACTATTCACGTTATAAAACTCATATGAGCACTCATTTGATAAGAATGTCGTACCCGTTTTGAAAGCATTTAAAGCATCTGTAAATCTAAGTGTATTTGAAGAAACTTCTTCAGTCGCACCTAATGTGTAACCATCTGGTAAATACTGTGAATTTGCTTCTGGTTCCCAATAGAAAACGCCAATGCCTTTATTTCCAGGCACAGTATTCAAGGCATTTATTTCTTTACGAAGCAGTTCATAGGTTTTAGCTGCATCAGTTTCCACCTCGCCAGTTTCACAAATCATTACTTCTTTCTCGTATTTTGTTGCCATATTGTATAGATTTACTGCAACATTTTCAATCTCATCTCCACCTGTCCAATACGGGTAGTAGGAAAGTCCTACTACATCGGTTTTTCCTCCGCATTTTGTAATAAAATTACTAAAAAACCATTCAAAATGTAAAATACCACTTCCATGTGTCAAATGTGTAACTACTTTTGAATTCGGGCTTACAGCCTTCACTGCATCATATCCACTATTTAAAAATGCCGTAAGTTGCTCGAAATCACCCGTTTGATTACTTCCATAGGGATATAGAACACCATAGCTCACTTCGTTGCCAACCTGCACCCATTCAGGAGTTATTCCATTTTCTCCCAAAAAATTCATTATATAGTATGTATAATCATATACATATTTTTCAATTTCTTTTGCTGAAGCCCCCGACCATTGTTCAGGTATATCCTGGCATAAAGGATCTGCAAAATGGTCACTATAATGAAATACAAGCATGATTTTCATACCTAGATTTTTGGCTCTTTGCGCAGTATATAACAACCCTTGAGTATCACAATATCCCAAAAGACATGTTGTTCCATCAGGTTTTGTCCAAACAAAATCTGTCTCCGGATTTACAAAAACCCTTAATCGAACCGCATTAATGCCTTTATTCTTTAACACAGACAACGCATCATCGACATTTCCGTCCTCATTCAAATATTGTATCCCCTGATTTTCCATTTGACTTAACCACCCAATATCCGCACCGTATACAATATCATTATCTTGCTGATTTGATGCATGAGTTGTTACCGGCAAAACCATTACTGCTAAAAGCGCACTCATTACTAATGAAACTATTTTCTTATATAGCTTTTTCATGCCGCTACCTCACTTCTATTTTTCTTACTACATCTTCGCATCCATTTGCTGAAATTGTTACTGTAATGATTCCAGATTCATGTCCGGCTCTTACACATGCCATCGCATCTCCATCAAATGTATTACAACATCTGTCAAAATAATCTTCTTCATTAGACGGATTACTACTTCCAAGACCTTGTAATTTACCTGCACCATCAACAGATACCGTAATCTGTTTTATTTCTTGCTGGTTCGTTTTTCCACTTTCATCACAAAGCGTAATGTTCAGATAACACAGATCTTGTCCATTGGCAGTAAGCACTTTTTTATCCATTTTCACATCAAGAGTTGTTGATTTCTTAGCTGTTTCCAATGAATATCGTCCCCGTTCCATTCCATTCACATAGTCAATTGCCATCAATGTTCCTGCTTGATACGGCACGGTAAATTCAGCCATATATTGGTTTTCTTTTCCAGCTTTTTTTCTCCCCAGACTCTCATCGTTCAGAAAGAGTTCTACTTCTTCTGCGTCAGAATAGACATCGACACTTGCAGAAGTACCTTCGTATCCAGTCCACGTCCAGCTGGAAATATTATCTTTAAACATCCACGGAGTTTTCGATGGAGTCTGTCCATTACGATCAACTCGTTCAACCGCAATATATGGTTCATGCCTTAATCCATATACAACTTCACGATAATAACTGATTGGTCTTCGTACCCCTGTAATTGTGATATCCCCAATATATGCCAGACGATCCGGATAGACACTGCCAAAATTCTTTGTTCCATCGTAATAAAAAATACCACAGCCTGCTTCTCCGAGATAATCATATCCTGTCCAGGTAAAATCTCCTATAATATGAGAATAATCCTCTACCAATGTCCACAATCTGAATATATCTGCTGGAAATGTTTCCGTTCCCACTACCGCTTTATTCGGATGTAGCTGTGCCTCTAACACATGGCGTCCTGTCATGTAATTTAATCCTACAATATCTGTCGCATCACTTACTCCTGCAATAGCTTCTGATAATTTAGGATGTGCTGCAAATGCGTCTCCTGCCTCACCAGACATGAACTCCATGATTCCATTGAGTGCATTGCTTCCCATGGATTGCCCTTGATTGTCACCGCTATTCCCTTCATCTTTTCGTTTAATCAATGGAGCCACATCTCTCATAATTTCAAATAGTCTGGCTCCTGCCGCATTTAACCCATTCACGCCACAAGTCGTAAATCGTGTATCATCTAGTTCATGTAGTTTCTTACAAAGCATCCGGCTGATTTCAACTCCACGCGTTGTTCCGAGCTCGGATATTTCATTTCCGATGGAATAGATTGCTACACACGGATGGTTATAGTCCTTGTTTACCATTCTGGTCGTAACTTTTTCCCATTCATCTAAGAAATGTAAGGCAAAATCATGGCTGTTTTTATGAACCGTCCACATATCAAACAGTTCATCCATAACGATAATCCCCATTTCATCACAGATATCCAGCATTGCCTTGCTGATTGGATGATGAGAACTTCTAATACTGTTAAATCCTGCTTCTTTGATAATACGAATCTTTCTTCGTTCCGCATCATATATCGTTGCTGCACCAATAATTCCATTATCATGATGCAAACAAGTTCCCCGCAGATTCAATGACTTTCCATTTAGGCAGAACCCGTGTTTTCCATCTACATAAATGGTTCTGATTCCAAAATGTTCCTTCTGTTTATCAAGAATTTCTCCATTCTTCAAAAGAGTAACTTCTATTTGATAGAGATTTGGATATTCTGTATCCCATAAGTGTGGATGTTCAATCTCCACATTCCATGTGAACTGTTTTAGTCCACATTCCTCATCTGTGATTTCTTTCTTACAACTACAAATTACTGCTCCTTCATAATAAATATCCACTTGAGCTTCATCTGCTCTGGAATCTTCGGAGATGTTTTCTATCTGAACAGCTAATTCCAACCTTGCCATTTTTTCATCTGCAGATATCGTTGTAATTTTCACACCTTCCGGCGGAATATAAGTGGATCCTCCAAGATATAGATTGACATCTCGATAAATTCCACTTCCAGAATACCATCTGGAGTTTTCTTCTGCTGAGTTATCTGCAATGACTTTAATCTGGTTCATCTGTCCGTAATTCAAATATGGTTTCAAATCCACAAAGAATCCTGAGTATCCATACAGGTTTGTAGCCGCCAATGCCCCATTCACATATACCATTGCTGTTTCATATATCCCCTCAAATTCCAGAATAGCAGCTCTGTTTTCCCATTCTTCTGGCACATCAATGTCTTTAAAGTATGTATAAATTCCACCTGGATAAAATCCTGTCTGGCTTCCATTCTTTGTCTCTTTGGTACGTTTCTCATAAATCATTGCATCATGCGGTAAGGTCACAACCTCCGGTGCCTTTCCAGACATCTCCATGATTTTCAATGAGGAAACCACCCCTTTACAGAATTTCCAATTATCTAGTAACTTTATTTTTTCCATAACACACTGCTCCTATACATTCTGATGTTCTTCATCCCATTTCTGATTTGCTTTTTCTACATCAAGTCTGGAAAGTAAATATGTAATCAGCACACCGATGAGAACCGGAATGATCAGATATATCCATAAAATCATATTTGTCGCTCCTGCTGTCTGAACAGCGGCATCATTTACAAATCCGCCCACTGCTAATAACCAGCCCACTGCAGCTGTACCGATTCCACCACCGATTTTAACACCGAGAGAAGAACAAGAGTACATCGTTCCTTCCATGCGAATTCCAGTTGTTCTTGTTGTGTAAGCACTGGCCTCTGCAATAAACGCATTCAATGAGCCACTGAGGAATCCTGCAAATACGCCTTTTACGAAAAGAATAATGAGAAAAAGTGTGATATTTTTCGTTACTGCAGCATAAATCAGTGGAATGCCAAGTACACAACTGATGCCATATGCCCATGTATTTACCTTCTGCATATTACCGACTTTTTTAATAATGAACGGTGCAATAATTAATGCAAAGATTACCGGAAACATTTTCATCATATTTAGTAATCCATAAATTCCTTCATTTCCAAGATAATATGTTGCAAAGAAAACACCTGATCCTGTAACAAGATTGCTCATAATATAATACACAATGTAAATAGCAACAATCATCAGATAATATTTATTTTTCAAAAGGACTTTAATTGTATCCAGAAAACTTAATTTATCTTCAGCTGATTTTCCGTCCTCTTTCACAGTTACTTCCTCATCCGGAAGTTCTTTCACAGCAAGAACACTGATGGTATTTACAACAAGTGCAATTATTGCAAATACAATAGCAACCATTCTCCATCCATTTGCACCACCACCAAAAGCACTTACTGCAGAAGTTACTGCAAATCCTAATACAATATTTGTTACAACTGCAAACATGAAACGGAATGAACCAAGTTGAACTCTTTCATTTGGGTTTTTTGTAATCAATGCAGTCAATGATGAATATGCAATACCATTCGCTGTATAAAAAATTGCATTTAAACAGGTATAAAATACGAAGAAATATGCATACTGTGCAGTTCTTCCCATTCCTGCCGGAACTGAGAAAAGCAGTGCCAAACAACCTGATACACCAATTTGTGCATATAACATCCACGGTCTGGCTTTTCCCATTTTAGAATGTGTTCGGTCAATTATATTCCCAAAGAACACATCTGTAACTCCGTCCACACACTTGGATACCAACATCAATGTACCAATCACAGCACTATTCATTCCCATTACACTTGTAAGATACAACAACAAAAAGCTGGAAACTAATCCATAACTACAGTTTGATGCAAGATCACCAGATCCATAAGCTAACTTTTGATAAAACTTTAAATATTTTTTTTGCGAAGCATTCTCTCCCATTGTAACTTCCTCCTTAAATGTTATGCCCATTTTGCCGGCTCATGAGCTCTCTATATGATATGTTTCAATCATATCGTAATTATTATTCGTCAACAATATCATTTATTGGTGGAATATGATATACTTTGTAACATATCTGGGAATCGAGGTGCTTATATGCCGAAAATATCATTTAATAAAGATTATAAAAATGCATTAACTATCTATGGAAGAGAAAGTCATTTTAATCAATATTATCATTTAGAAACACCATTTAGTTTCGTATTAGAGACCTATTATAAGGATGAAGTAAATGAATATATCAGTTTGACTAATTTTACCCCGACTGACATTAAACACACAATTGTTCCAAACATCAGCACAATCTTCACAAGTCAAAATCGAGTGTTACATCAACATGATTTCTATGAATTCATGTATGTTTTAGACGGGACTGTAACAAACTCTATTGAAAATACTATCCGTATCTATCCCAAAGGTTCAGGATGTATCGTTAACCGAAATTTGAGACATGCCGAAAGATTTGATGGAAACTTCCGTGTATTTTTTCTCAATCTATCCAAGGAATATATCACTAAGATGATAAAAGAGACGCACAATCTCTATTTTGCAGAAGAACAGGAGATACTGGACAGTCCAATCTTAAAATTCTTGCAAGAAAGTGAAAATAATGATGTTCTGTCTAACAAGCAATTCCTTGATATATTTCCGGTACAAGGAAATGATTTTGCACATCGCTGTATGTATAAAAACGGAGAAAGCATCTCAAAAACTATGCTTTCTCCTACCTTTGGGAGTTCCCATCTGATTGACGGATATATTTGCAATATTTTAGGACTTATATGTGATACAACAGCTTTTCACACAACTCATGTGAAATTAGATTACAACAACGACTTTTTAATTTTTTCCAGAGCAACCCATATGATAGAAGATTCCAACGGATTGATTTCACGTAGTGAACTAGAAACAAAATTGCATTATAGCGGAGATTATATCAATCGGATTATCAAAAAATACAGCAATTTAAACTTATCTAGTTATTGTATGAACTATCGCTTAACGAAGGCCATTGATCTGCTCAAAGAAACGGATCTCTCGATTTCTGAGATTGCATTTCAGCTTGGCTTTAAAAACCGTACCCATTTTTATAAACAGTTCAAAAATCACTATGGAATGATGCCAAGTTCGTTTCGTAATCAAAAATAAATCTTATATCGTTTTATTATTGAAAATCACACTACTCTATGGGACGTATGGCTGCCCCGGTTATGGCTTGCCGGATAAACTCGGCTTCCACCGTATATCCGATCAGGGCAGGCTTGGTTTCATACCTTTGCAAACTGCTCATCCAGATCTTTCTCATCTGCATTGCATTTCAAAAATGTACGAAATTCCGATTTACCTATTTCTTTATATTTCTATTATAACAGTTCTCTATATCCGCTACAATGAAAGCATAGTTAGCTAGAACAAACTATTCATTTATCCATCTACAACAACTCACATCATTGCTACATGACATATCACTCTTCCGGGCGGGAAAGAAATCCACATCACATAGGCAATCAATATATTATATTCTAAGTACCGTGAGTTATATTATTGCAAACCTCCATTTCACCACTCAATTTTGACTCGGATACCGATACTCATCATCAAAATCATCATGGTATTTCTCATTTTTTCGTAGGACAAAAGTCAGCGAAACCCTTGTATTTACTGGGTTCTTTCTAACTTAGCATTATAATAACTCATTCCCCTCTATCTACCATCTCTGTCTATACGTTTCTTCTTGATGTTTTGTTTTGCATTTGCCTGTTCCAAATGCTTTGCAACTTCTATTGCTTCCTTGACCTTATTTTTTCCCAAAACAGCTACAACCCGATCCATATCATATGACACATTTAACAAAGCTACATTCTCTTTCTTTATAACAGATACTTCTTCTCGCAACCGATCTACACGATTTTCAAGATCCAGGTTTCGATCTGATAGCTTTTGATTTTTGCTTTTCAGTTCTAAATATTTGCTATACAATGCCTGTATCATGTTCGCAACTTTTTTCACCAAAGGAAATATTCTCTTCCTGTAAGATTTTGCAGACTCTAAAGTTCCGGCTTCTGGCAGCCATTCTTCCGGATAATATCCATACTCACGTGCATGTGAGTCAACAAGTCCAGCTTTTGAATTTAGTGCAGAAAATCGTTTTTCTAACACTTCTGTCTTTTTAATTACTGCATCTCTCTCTTTTTCTACCTGTTCTTTTTCCTTTTGGATCTCATCCACACATTCGCTGATATCATGCAAATCATGTTCCAATAAATTCTTATGTTCCGTTAATTCTTCTACTTCCTGTTCTCGAACCTTTTTCTTGTAATCCAACACAGAAAGATGTGGTTCATGAGTTCCTTTCTGCTCCCATTCTATCTCATTTTCCCTCATGACCATGGCTAATTTTTCCTTTTCTGATTGTACCCATTGATTTAGCTCCGTCTCACTTCTGGAACCACCTTTAAATCCTAATGACGATAAGGCTTGTTTTAAAGATACTCTTGTATCAAGTCCTCGCTTACTTCCTGTAACATAGGGAATAAAATCAATATGTAGGTGTGGTGTTGCTTCGTCTAAATGCAGATGAGCAGCAAATACTCGCAACGTAGGATTCCGTTCTTGAAATCCTTTCATGTATTCATCTAATATCTTTGCAGCAAGCTGTCCCTCCATCGTTTCTGATCCCATATTGTCTTTATCACCGATCTGAAGGATAACCTCATGAAATAATTTTTCTTGTTTCCCGGAACGTATCTTTTCATAGTAATCATCTATCTTACGATCTTTTCGAGTCTGTTTATCGTTGTAACGTTTCAAGGCTTCGTCAAATAATTCATGATATACGTCTTTGATATCTTCATTACAATATTCAACGTTCCAATGGGTTCTGTTCGGATCCGTATTCTTTGCATGAAATTTTCTACTATTATGGTTCAGGGAGCCTTTTCCTGTCATAAAACTAATCGTCCTCTTCAATAAATCTCCTTTCATTCATTTTAAAACGCCAGATATGGCGATTATGTTTTGTTACTTTTGTCAAAAGTAACGCAAAAGCACTTTCGACAGCCTAACGTCCATCAAAAGTACCCTTGCGCCCTGCCGGGAGCTTTCAAATCAGCCAGTACTGTATCGGCTACACCCTACAGCAATTCTCCTTGTTTGGTATGATACAGGTGCGTGCCACGCTCCTGTTCTATATTCCCAAAACAAACATCACCATCGATAACTGGCTGACACTCCACGCTTATCTAAATATTCCTGTCGTGCTTTCTCCTGCTCTTCCTCAGAAGGAGCAGTCTTATACTTCGTATAGAGTTCATGTCTGACTAATGCATCCAATTTTTCTTCCAAGCCATTTCGAATATCTTCTTCATACTGATCATCTGAACCCAAATGATAAAAGATCAATTTTCGAAACAGTTCATAATCAATCTGTACTTTTTTCATCACTTCACTCCTTTTTAATCAAGGTGGCAAGATTCCCTATTCTTTAAGATATGGTAATCTTGCCATCTTCCTTTACTCTTCTTGTAACATCCAGAACCATTTATTTCCTATCTTCACAGAATCAATCTGTAATTCCTTCTTCGCATTCCAAAGTGTTTTCTTTTTAATTCCTCGTTCTTCTGCTTCTTCCGCTATTTTTGCCTGTTCCATTGATCCATTTGCTAAGATCTCTTTTAAAAATTCTTTCGCACTTCGGATCTTTTGCCCTCGCCCATCACCAGACAATAAGTCCTCTGCACTGATGTCATATTTTCCAATCCAATGAAATCCTTTTTCTTTGTCTAATCGAAAGGCGATAGCATCTCCTTCCGGAGCAAGAGAACTCTTTACATGACAGATCACTCGGATTTCCGGTTCATCTTTCACTCTTCCAACAATCAACACGCTTCTTGCTGCCGCTTGAAAGTCAATAGAACCCAATCCACGATAGGATGATTTTCCATTACTATTTTTATTCATATGACCGATCAGAATAATGGCACATTGATATTTTTCTGCTAATACAGAGATTCTTTTCATCAATGGGCGAATCTCATTTGCCCTATGCATATCAACACCAGCCCCTAGAAAGCTTTGAATTGGATCTAATACTACAAGTCTTGCTTTCGTCTGTATGATCGCTTCTTCCAGCCTTGCATCTACCATTGTTAATGGCTGATCCTGGTCATCAATTACCAAGACTCTGGAACAATCTGCCCCTGCCGCTAACAATCTTGGTTTGATCGTATCGCCCAGTCCATCTTCAGCTGTTTGATAAATCACATTGATTGGCTCTACACCTGTCTCTTCAGATTTTCCTTCGCTTGTCTCACTTAATATTGCTTCTCCTTTTGTTAATTTTGCTATGATCTGCAACACCACAGTAGTCTTCCCCTCTCCAGGATCTCCCTGAATAATGGTGACCTTCCCATATGGTATGAAGGGATAAAAGAGCCATTCGATTTCTTCCACTTCAACCTGATCCATGTGGATCAATTTCAGGCATGGTTCTGCCTTTTTTACTTCTCTATAATTATCTTCCATTTCCACCTCCTGCCCAACCGGGCAAGTCCCTGGCAAACAGAATTTAACAATTGTTGCAACAACAATTTTGTTATATACTCAAGTTGTTAAGGTGATATATCAGTTATTCTGATGATCAGGGAACTTGCTCAGATTATTTCTGGGCTTTTTCTTTTTTCCTTCTTTCATAGTTTCTTTCTTCTGCAAATGCATTTAATATCTCCAACATTGTTCGAATAGGTGTAAACAACTCTTCATCGGCATCCTCTAATGTAGTTAACCTTTTTAGTTCCTCTTCAATCCCTCGAAGCTGTTTTCTAAACTGTACTAACATCAACGGATTTCCTACTGCTGTGACTTTTTGATGTAAAACACTTTCAATGATATATTCTTGTCTCGTCTGGTATCCACAAATCTTTACTCTTAAATCTAGCTCTTTATTTTCTTCCGGAGACATTCGAAACGCTATGGTCACATTACGCCACCGATTCTTGTTATCCCTATTTTTTTCACTCATCCAGATATTCCTCTCTTTCCTGATTTAGATTTTCCGCCATTTCTGTTTGGATTGTCGGGAATAAATGCGCATATCGATATGTGATTTCCACACTTTCATGCCCTACCCTTTCTCCAATTGCCACCGCAGAATATCCCATATTAATCAACAATGACACGTGAGAATGTCGTAAATCATGGATTCGTATTCTCTTCACTCCTGACAACTTCACACCACGATCCATTTCATGATGAAGATAGCTTTTTGAAATTTGGAATATCCTGTCATTTTCATTTAAACCATACAGCATTCCTATATACGCTTCTAATTCTTCGCTTAAAAATTCCGGCATGGTGATCATACGATTACTCTTCACAGTCTTAGGATCCGTAATAATATCCTTCCCCTCTAATCTTTGATAAGACTTATTGATCCGGATAGTACAAGCCTGAAAATCGAAATCTGCCGGTGTCAGTGCTAACAACTCTCCCATACGCACTCCACACCAATATAAGATTTCAAATGCATAAAAGGAGATTGGCTTATCCGCCACCGCTTCAATGAACTTCATATACTCTTCTTTTGTCCAGAAAAGCATCTCTTTTGTTCTTTCTTTTCCCATAGATCCTGCCTTGCGTGCAGCATTGCTTTTCAAATCATAGAAATTAACTGCATGATTCAAAATTGCACTCAGCTGATTATGGATGGTCTTTAGATAGACCTGTGAATAGCCTTCTCCTTGTTTATTTCGATAGTTCATCATGGTGTTCTGCCACTGTCGAATATCGGAAGGTTTTATTTCCTGCAACTTCTTTTTCGAAAAATATGGGAGAATCTTTTTTTCTACAATATGCTTTTTCGTCAGCCAGGTATTATATTTGATTCTGGATTTGATATCATTCAGATAAAGATCTACAAAATCTTCAAAATACATATCCAGACTCAAATTCTCCTTTAATTTAAACGCTCTTTCCCATTCCTGGGCATCACATTTGCGTTTAAATCCCCTTTTCGTCTTCTGCTTTCTTACGCCAGTCCAGTCCTTATAATAGGTTCTTACCTCGTAAGTATTTGACTTTTGGTTTTTGATTACTGTCAAAACATCACCTCCTGCTATTTCATTTCGTTCATACCGTAAACTCGTTCTTCAAAATATTTACGGCTGATTTTTCCTTTGACAACAACGAAACCTTTTTGTTCCAATTCCGCATTTAACTGACGGATCAAACGATACGCATAGGAATCAGATACTTCTAATTCTTTCGCTACTTCTTTTGCTGATATAAATAATTTACTAGCCATCTGTATCCCTCCTTTCTTTTTCCAGTTCATTATCGAACGGTGTATATGCATCATAACATTTCATTTCCGTACTGTCAATAGAATAATTTCAAAAATGAACGGTTTATTTTTATATTTCATTTTTGAACTGTTTATGCTATACTTTTAAGTAACAATCAGCAAAGGAGTGTTTTCTTATGACAGTAGGTGAGAAAATAAGAAAATTCCGGATCGATCAAGGATATACACAGAAAGAATTGGCAATCATGTCCGGCTTGAGCGAATCGGCAATTAGAAATTATGAACTTGGGAATCGTTTTCCATCATCAGAACAATTGGAAAAAATAGCAAACTCATTAAAGATCAGTCCATACGCCATGTCTGATCCAAACTTTGATACTTATGTTAGTGTCATGCACGCATTATTTGCTTTAGAGGATCAATATGGTCTGCACGCCTACCGGGATGAATCCGGCGTACCACAACTCATGTTTAAAGACAAAGGACATGATTCTTTAAATATGCTGGATAATATTGGAGCATGGGCTGATATGTACCAGAAATTCAGAAATGAAGAGATTACAGAAAAAGATTATTTAGACTGGAAAAGTCAATTCCCAGCTAAATAAAAAGAAATTATTTACAATAATATTAAAAAAGTATTGTCATTTGATTGTCAACGGACATAGAAAGAGCCAAGAAAGCCCGTAAAATAGGCATTTCTTGGCTCTAATATATTATTCAAACTCCAGACAGACAGTAAGCAATATAAACCAAAATCATTGATTTTTCGGGGTTTTCTGGCTCTGTGAAACAAACTAAAAAGATAAAATGAAATATAAAAATGCAATAAAAATGCAATGAAGTCTAACGGTGCATGTTCGCTGACTTCATCATAATACCTAAGCGAAAAGCACTGATTGGGGGAACTTAGTATTTACTGGGTTACCCCTTTCATTTTGAAAGGAGATCATTATGGATTATCAATTAGAATTAAAACAAATTGTGGATTTTCCACGCTGCCGAATTTACCGGGAATTTATACAGACACTTATGAAAGACAGAAGCATCCGTACCAACGGAGGTTCCTGTCTTTTTTATTTTCTCATTTTATGTTCTTATGCAAATTACAGTTCTTCTTATCGGAACATCGAACACCTTACTTACAAAGTTGTTCCTGGTGAATGGATCTGCACTCTTAAAGAACTTCAGACTCACTTTCGCCAAAAATTCCAGCACCAGGTCATATCCATACTGGATACCCTGGTTGAACAAAACCTTTTAACCTACTCACTGCACGAAAAAAATAAGATTATCCAATACAAGATAAAAGACTGGCCAAAAGACAATACTGCCCTTTCCTATAATTATCCGTGTAAAAAAGACATCGGTTTTTTCTTTTTTCCAATCGCAGATGTACATAAACTAATCGGACTAGGAAAATGTTCGGAAATGGATGCTCTTTTGGATCTTTGGATTCATGCAGTCTATAATGATTCATCTGTACAAGGCTCTGATGCCGGTCCGGTAGTATATTTTCGCAATCAGACTGGAAATCCCTTGTTCAGCTATCAGGAACTTGCAAGACGTTGGAAACAGTCGAAATCTTCTGTATCCCGTCTGCTAAAAAAACTTGAAGATACCGACATGATCACACTGATTTCCTATTCCGGGAAACATGGCAGCATGGTATATCTGCGTAATTATCTATCTGTTATGTTTAATATCAGCGATGTCATGATTGATAAGGAGGAAATTGCCATGAAAATGCAACTGCCAATACATATAACCGAAGACACCTTGCCTGTCAAAAACAATTCTGAATGCGTTTCAGAATCTATTACTGACGAGCAAATCATCGTTTCACAGGAAGGCTCCTGCGTTCCAGAATCACACATTAAAACCATTGTTCGCAAAGTCGCTGAAATACTGGAAATACAAGGCATTTCTTGCTGTAGATGCCCTAAAACGAAGTATATATTATCTCCATTATCAGCCTGCAAGGATAGTATATATCTATATTCACTACGTATTATCTGCCCCTGGGGAAACGCTGCTTATCAATTTGAATTAAAATTAAAACCTGAAACTCGCAATGTGCCCAAGGTTCCTGCCCATACTCCGCCCTTACGACATACCTCTCCCGATTTTTCAGAAATTCCAGAAGCTTTATTGAGAGGAGGCGATGTATAATGGCAAAGAAAAATTACCATCCTGTTTCCGCTGAAGTGGAAAATAATCCTTTGTACCATGATACCTATAAGCTACTCCGGTGCTACCGGGACTCTACTTACAGTCTGATGGTTGCTGTCCGGCAAGTAGAAATTCAGTTCCAACTGGAATACAACACCAGCGTAGACGAATTCCTGGATTCTATCTATGCTGCAGGAGCAGATCTGGGAGACAGCCAGATTGAAGAATGGGCAAAAAGCATTGCCCGCAGCAACAAAATGATAAAGCTACTTCTTTCTTCCGTGGATTTACTCCGGAGAAATCACAAACATGGAGAAGAATATTACTGGATTTTATATTATGCCTTTCTCTCTCCACATGAACTGAAAAACACAGAGGAAATCCTGGAAGAACTCGAAAAGCACGTTCCCAGCATTTCCTACCGAACTTATTACCGGAAAAGGCAGGCTGCTATTAGCGCTCTTAGCAGCATACTATGGGGATTTTCTGCAAAAGGGACACTGGAAACTTTGAATAAGTTTTTCCCGAATTGAATTTTTATATTTTCACATAAGCACTCATAAACAAATGTGTACCTATGTGAAAATTCCCAGCACTAGAAAATTTCCATACAATTCTCTCCCTAAAACACAATTCAAATCAAAAAATATTTTTCATTGCTATAACTATATACATTTGTTATAATTTGTGAGAAAACAACTGTTTGTAAAATGAAAGAAATAATCCCATCTGCATTACTAACTATGAACAAATTAAACTTAGAAAGGATTGAACAAAAAAGACTTATGACAATAAAAAATGTAGTCGAACCGTTAATAACTATGATTAAATTTTTATGGCAATGGAAACCCGCAAGATTTACATCCTTATTTATGCTCATTATGTTACTTGTTACTCCCCTATTTACATATCCTACTGGCTATATATTTATTTTTATATTACAGATGATTGCATTTATTATCTGTATTCCAACTACAGCAGCTATTTCAAGTTTGGAAAAAGGAAAACATCTTTTAACCAAAAATTTTTGTTTTTCTATTTTATGGTTTGCTGCTAGTGTTGTGCTTATAGAAGCTAATACCTTTAACTCCTGTAATTTTGATTTTATTAAATTCATACAGTATTATACATCATTTCTATTCATCTTTGCGGCTTGTCTCATACCTGATTCTTTCTCTACTTATGATCCGCAAACCAAAAAGAATCAGAAAGAATTTGAAGAAATGAAAGAAAAAATATCAACTCTTGAGAAAGAAGTATTCAAACTAAAAAAAGCTTGATAAAACAAAAAGTAATTGAAAAGGATACCAATTGAGTATCCTTTTGTTTTTATACTTTCGCTTTAATATTCCAGAATATTTTTTTTATATCCCGGTATATATTGACATTCATCCGCAAGCGTACTATGATATTTATGTTCCGGAATATATTTTTTACATTCACCATTTTACTTTTCTCAAACCAGAAAGGAGTACAAATGAACCAAATATTACAAATTAATTTAGCATCACCCCAAAGTACGGCCTATCAAAATTTCAAAGAAATAAGAGAAGCTGTATATAACGCATCTCTTAGACTCTACAGCAAACATGGCGTTCAAATTAAGGATGTTCAGACTGTTGGAGAGCAAGTAATCATGCATGTTATGATTCCCGATGAAATAGCTTCGAACTTTCAACTAGGATATCATCTTAGAGGAGTTAGTGCATATCTTATGAAACACTATAAAGAAAAATATTCAAAATTGCTTGTTGCAAAAAAATTACTAACATACACCGTAATTCCTATGCAGACATATACTAATGAAACAGAATTGACAATGAATGAACGTTTTTCTGCAGGCATCCATTTTTTAGAATTACTAAAAAATACTGATGAAACTTCTATGGCTAAAATAAGAAGAATCTTGAAGATTTTACAGGAGGATTAACATTATGGGTACTTACCACTACCACTATAAATTGATTGCTACACCTGCCAATCCATCTATCCATATTGCAAATTACGCAAAATACTTTAATAAAATTAAGCAAGACTTTAACAGTCGAACGGTTACAAATCCAAAGAAACTTAAAGGCATAAAACTATCGAAGTCTATGAATAATACAATTGAACTAGATCTTTGGTGTAAAAACAAACTTTGCCCGGGTCGTGAACTTTTAGGAATAAGACGTGTTTCCGAAGCATTAGCTGACATTGATTCTAGATTTATTATTGGTAAATCCCATGTATTAGTATCGGCTTAATAATGAGTTGAAAGTGATAGGTGATTAACACTTCACCTATCATTTTCTAATAATTGAGCGTGTCGTCAATACCTACTCGTTAAAACAGCTTTTGTATTATTTCATACAGATTGGGGATTTCCTGTAAAACTTTTTTACCTACCAACTTACCTTTCCTCATTCTATTTCGAATCATTTTTTTCTTGTTCTTCAATATTTCTTAATTCTTTCTTCCTACTCCTTAACTTCTTTTTTACTTCAAACAAACCTACACAAGCAATAATCACAGTAATAACCCCCATTCCCATACCAGAAGTAATATCCTTAATTATATTTGTCGAAGAAGATAATGCTACTCCCAATAAAACGCCATATACCATGGCTACAAAAACATCAGAAAGAATTGATTTGAACCGATGTTCGTGAAATATTTCATTATACTTATTCTTCCATCCTTGTTTTACCTTTTGCAATTCTACTTTTCCATTTGTAGCATCATCTAATAATAACGTAAAAGGTACATAAGCTCCTATCAAAACACTAATTGTTATATTTGAAATTTCTAAAGCCAATGCCAAATGATCTCGATATGCAATAAAAAAGCCTGATATGCAAGCTCCTACATACGCCATAAAAATATACCTTTTTTTATTACCTATATATAAATCGTTATCTTTAAAACTGAAAGAAAAAAAGTAATCCATAACCCAGATTAATATAAGTAATAGTATTGAACATATTACAGCGCTAAATCTACACCTTATTTGTAGTGATAAATAAACATATACATACGAAGATACGAACATAAGTAATACATAAACGAGTTGCTGTACTGGACTTTTGATTTTATCCACAAATTTAAAAATCCAGTAGTTTTTCATATAAACACAATAAATAAAACCTATTGCAAGTATAATAGTAACAGCATAAGATATTATAAAAGCAACCTTCATACATTTCTCCTTTGTCACGTTTACTTAATACAATCTGTATCCTTTTTGCTTCAACTGGAGTATTTATAAAATATAATTTCTACTTTCAATAAAAATCAAAATAGAAAATACACTTCTTTCTCCAAATCTTTTCTACTCTATAACTTAATGGGCATTGCTACGTCAAAATACAGAGACGAATGACTTTTCATCGCCTGTCCGATAATGTGGAAATCACATTTTAGATATAATTTGTGTACCCTAAATTTTTATTTCTACGAGGATATTAGTAAATGCTGCTACGCACTGTAGATATGGCAAGGCCCCGACAAATATCTACATAGAAATGTATTAATGGTCAAGCACAAAATATGATTTTCGAATACCGGAACTCTGGTTTGACTACTATTCTCATTTATTTTACGCTTGAGATAAATAAAAATTAAAGTTTTCTCATTTATTCTCTCCTCTAACATATTTCATTTAGATTGTAACTGTGCATTGGCAATTTCATTAATGATTCTTCTCTATGTTCCGAAAACACAACTACTGCCCCTCTTAACGAAAATTCAATTAAAACTTCCTCTATAGTATGATTCCAAACATTTTCAAACATTTCATGCAAAATAATAATGTCTGCTTCTTGAAGAAACGCCACTAATATTTCTAAACAGTATCTCTTACTTCTATCCAATCCTCTAACCACTTCATCTTTACAATCGAACAACTCCCCTAATCTTAAAAACCCTTCAATCACATAATCTTTGTTTATAATTGAACCTACATTTCTATATATATATTGAAATACTGTAACATTATCCTCCGGCTTCACGTTTTTCAGTTCAATCTCTCTTATTCTTTTTGTTTTTCCATAACATTTTATAATGTCTGTTATCTTGCGCTCTTGTTTAATATTACAATTATAAAACCCAACTATGTCTTTCGAATTTATGCGGAACAACTTATCTTCTTTGTCATTTTTACTAATCTTTATTTCTATCATCTATTCCCTCAACTCCTATAATCAATGGCAATTCTGGCATCGTATATTTTAATAAAGCATATGCAATTCCTGACAAACCAGTCATAAAACCTGGATTGTATAATTCTGTTGGTAATACATTTTGATCATTAAGAAATTCCAGAATCTGTTCAAATCGAGAATCACAAATACTTCTTACCTGCTTATCATCAAAAATTTCTGCATATCTTTTTAAAATCAACAAATTTCCCATGTTTCCATGGCATAGGCAAAAACCTGCATGTAACCCATCTTCAATTAATTTATTTTTAGCAAGGCTTATGTCTTTAATAACTTGCTGAAACAATGCAGTTTCCCCTGAATTTTTTATGGCATTGTATAAGGTTAATCTGGATAGCAGGATACCCGCTGCTCCATGACACCACGCTATTGGCTGATCTCTATTCTGATCTTCCTCTGGAAATTTTCTTAAATCTGTCCAATTATTATTCTTTTCTGAGTATAAAGAATTTTCATATTCTACTAACCTAGAAAGTACTCTCAAATATTTCGCCTGTGGATATACCTCATATAATCTTGAAAACATTTCTATAAAGCCACTGTTTCCATGTGCAAAACCTGCCAATACTTCAGGAACCACCTCTGATTTCCAACCGACTTTCCCTTTATCAGTAACCATATCCTCAATTAATTGTTCTGCTATTTGTATAGCTTTTTGTAGATAAGTAGGCGTTCCTGTTTTTTTATACATATTAATTAGAACCAATACTATCCCGGAATTCCCCGAAATCAAATCGAACAGACAATCTTCTGAGATAATTGTTTCCATGCAGCTTAGCCATTTGTCAAAATATAACTTATACTTAGAATCATCATATATTTCATATAAAATATTTAATGCATATAGAATCGAACCCTCACCACAAAAAACTCCTGTGTTAAATTCTGCAATACTCTTTTTTCCGTCACTTATAGTATCTATATACCGCAATATACGATTATCTAACACATCACAAATTTCATGATATTTCTTATCTTGATATATCCTTTCGTACAAATGAAATACCAAATTAATCCCAACCGTGCCATCATATAATGTATTCGGTAGTGCCTGGATCATCCACTGATTTTCTTTTATTCCAAATAACTTTACACCAATCCAGTTAACATCTGTCCCATCTTCACTATAAATCGCATTTGTTCCTATTTTACATAGCAACTCTTTTGCCAATTCTTCTGCCGTTTTGAATATATTATTAGAAAGAGCCGGTTTTAACCTTTCATTCTTTATTTTCCTTGTTCCTGCATTCTCCATATTAAAAGTAATTTTTATATATTGAATCTGCTGTTCCAAATTTTTATAGGACAAGTACTGTATATTTTCCTCAATTTGCTGCAAAGCAGTCTTACTAAAGAAATTCTTTACTTCTCTACCATCCCAAGTATAAATGCTTTTTTTATTCCCACGAAAATAAAAATATGGTATATCACCGCTTAGTAGATCTTCAATCTCATGTTCAATAAGTAATTTACTATTTTCATTTTGTAAATTTCCGTTTATCAGAGAATAGAAAAATAAATTTCGTGCACCTCCATCCATCAATAATTCAGGATGATATGAACTACTCAACACAATTACATACTGCTGTGTATTTCTAATCAAATACCTTACCTCTAACTCACTATATTGTTGTATGATTTTCAATAGCGTTTCTGTATGTTCCATTGCTCCCAAGTATGCACTCTTAAACCCTTGGATAATTTTATCCGCAAATTCAGAAGGTTGGATAAACTTTCCTTTCAGCATTGCTAAATTATGATTTCTTTTCGATACTGGATAATCATAGACAACTCTCATATTTACAGATTTCGGATTAATAATAAATGGAATTTTTATCGGAAATTTTTGTCCCTCTTCTCCACTAATAGCACTCATATTAATTCCTGCATCTCCAGCATTATTCCAAGAATAAAAAGGCAGTATTCCAGAATATAACACCGATTTTCTTAAAAGATTAGAGACTTTCTCTGTTGCACTTTTTCCATTATCACCTTCTATATTTCCTATAAATGTCTCTGCGTCAATAATTACCGGATATTCATTACATGCAATGAGATTTTCAAAATGAATATCTCCCCCTTCTAAAAGATAGTTTATAAACAAGATAACTCCTATTCTTTGATAATATCTTGAAAGTTCTTCTGTGGACTCACAATCTTTTTGTGTTACAATCTCACACCAGCCATATTTTCCTTTATCAAGAATACAGTACTCATAACTTCCCAAATTACATATTTTATAGAAATAATTGGTTATTTCTTGTAGCTTAATCTCGTTTTGCAAACATCGTGGTTTATACAAAATCTTTTCTCCCGATACAAATTCCACACAAAATACTCTTCTGCCGTTTTTATGAGAATCAGAAAAATCTGTCGATAGATGCTCTACAATAAAAGCGCTTTCAACAATATTAAATTCTCTCATTATTTCATTTGCGTCTGTATCAATTCGTTCTATTACTTCTTTGTAAATATCTATTGTATTTTGTATGATTTCATTTATCCTTCTTTCCAATACTGGGTAAAGTGAAAAAAAATCATTCAAATATTGTTTATCTTTTAGAAAATGGTCAATGTAATACTGGTATTGTTCAAATTCATTTCCCTCTAACAATCCTTCTTGACCACATATATACATTTCATAAATCAAAGTTCTTATACAGAGATTATTAAGTAAATTAAATAAGGATTTTTGAAAATCAACTAAAATTGATTCTTTAATATATCTTTTTTGAGTTACCGTTTCCCTAAGCTGTTTATTAGCTACTTGCACAAAAGGATCATAAAACGCTCCAAAAATCATTTCATCACACTCATGCCTACACGTCTCTCTTTTTGAGGACATTTCCACAAAATTCTGGTGCTGACACTTCTCATGACTGCTAAAGGAACAATTGTTTAGAAAACCAAAAAAATACTCAAGGTGGTTTTTCTTTACATACTGTAAACCTTCCTCCTTCAGTATTTTTTTCCAATACTCCAAAGATTCCATATTTATTTCAGACGGGTTAACATTATATACACGTTCAGATAAATAACTAGATTTTTTCATTATATTTTCCTTCCTATAAATTTTGACCCTAGTTCTAAAATCAACTTTAATTAGTTAGCAACAAGCGAGTGTAAAAATACTTCCGCATTCAACAGAAATTGTGCAAACCACACCTGATGAACCTAAACTGTCAACTTTGTTACTTGTCAAATCTGCTGCTTCTAATTCTGTCAAAAGATTTCCAGCCGGATTGTTATATTTCATATTTGTTCTGTCAAATTTTCTCATAATATCTACCATCCTTTCTTTAGAACTAGGGTCTTTCGATACCTAAGTATCTTGATTTCATTATAGTCCTTCTCAAAAATTAGTCTTTATTTTTTGTATAAATTGACATTTTTTCTTCCTAATTGGTTTTCTACATTCCTTATTTTTTCCTAAGTATGTCTCAACTTGGCACACTTCTGCGATTGAAGGGTAATTTTACCCATGTTACAATAGGTATTGCTTATAGTATTCCTATTTTTTCCAGCACCTTAATCGGTGCTTTTTTTGTACCTGTAAACCTTTCGCTGACAGCAGCCAATACTTACACAGTACGTACAGTGTACTTCCCCTAAAATAGAACGTATTCTGTACGTACAGCGTAGGTAGAACTTCCTATTATAATATGAAGGGAAATAACCATGAAAACAAGAAATGAAATCTATCAAGGGGAAGGGGCTCAACTGCTCCGGTTCATCACAACTTACCACACACTGCAGTATGAACAGGTTTTGAGGCTCTTTCCCAAAAACAGAGATTCTATCAAATCTCTGATTACCAGTCTGGTAAAACAAAAACGAATTGTCCATGATAAAGAAAATGGTATTCTCTGCGACAGTCAAGAGTCTGCAAACACCCCTGATTATGGCATGATTGCCTCTTTCTGGGTGCTTTTGGACTTCAAAAAAGCCATTGTATACCATACTGACGGTGAATTTCCGATAAAACTGAACTTTTTCTCTAAAGATGAGTGGTATGAAGTCCTCTATGTTCCCCAGGAACAGGAATATCTTATCAACCATGTTATGGAAAGCCAGCCAAAGAACGATGCGAAACGTCTGGTTGTATTGGAAAAAGAAGAACAGGCTGCAAAACTTCACATTAAAGGTGTAATTGCCTTCTGCCTTGTGGATTCTACTACCGGATCTGTCAGCTATTATGCAAAGAAATGAGGTATGTATGAACACCAAAACTGTTTTTAACCGTTTACAGAGCATTGATGATGAAGTCCAGAAACTTCACAACACTATTTTTGCATTGAAAACAACAGATATTCAAGCGTATGCAGATAAATACGAAGAGCTGAGTATCAGTGCTGCCCTACGCTCTGAAAGGATCGCCTGTCAGCTCAGAAATCTGGTATATACCACAACTGATACTAGAAAGGCAGACTATCTGAAACAAGCCGCTGCTGTGCAGGGAATCAAAATTTTTTTTTCAAATAGTGTTCTTTCCATTACCATGCCAGGGCTACTGCCCAAACGTAAATTGCGAACCAACACCGCTTTTCTACATGAGCCATTAAACCTTGCCTTGCAGACTTATGTAACCGAACACTACATTCCATTATATAAGAGATGTGTTGTCTGTTTCAGTCAAATTTATGACCAGAACCTTTCTTTACAGCGAATACGTGATTACGATAATTTGGAGTTTAAACAGATTTTAGATACTATCGCTTCCTATGTTCTGGTTGATGATACGGGACTCTTTTGCGACTCCTATCACACTACAGAACTGGGGAATTACGATCACACCGTTATCTTTGTAATGGAACCGGAAATCTTTCCTGGCTGGCTGAAAAATAGAAAATCGTCTATCAAAACCATATCGGAAATTTCCTGATATTTTTCTTTCTTTTTCCGATATAGGTAATTTTTCTGCAAAGAAGCCATATTCTTTGCATTTTTTATGCTTAATACCGCCCTTACTTTACCCAAGTATAGGCTGTCATAGGTAAAAATCGAACTGAGGTGATGCTTATTTGATAAAAACCGATTCTATAAAATATCAGCTTTTGGAAATGGTTGGACTATGTGGGGAATTCCCTTCCGGACAGCTTAACAGATTGATTGAGAGTGATTCCTATGCAGAGAAGGTGGTTACAGATTTAAAGCAGAGTAAGCTTATAAGAACACACTATAAAGATGGCCTACGAGGTTATCGCCTTACCAAACGGGCAAAAGAACTGCTGCTTTCGCAAAATTCCTGTCGTTTTCAAAACTATTTAACCGGAAATGCAGAAACCAACCTCATACGTAGCGAATTACCAAGACGGCTGCGACTTCATCAAAAAGCAGAAACCTATTTGACGCTTTCCCATGCTGGAATCCCATTCTTTCCAGATGAAAAGCCCCTGCTTTTTTCTGAATCCGGCGAAGCGGCTACGTTTCCTATGCGAAGCCTACCTCTGTTTTACTCTTCTAGGGAAATAAAAAATCTTGGAGCATCCACTACTAAAATCAAAAATTCCCGTAGTATGGGAATCCTGATGGCTCCTCACTGTGTCTATGCTGTTTATAATACCGGAAATACACTTCTAAAATGGGAATACAAAACGGAAGTCCGACTCAATGCTTTTTTGCAGCACTATCTTCAAGGACTTCCTTACCATGGCCCGCCTACCGTTTATGCCATCATGACCGGCAGTGATATGGATATGGCTTTCCGTCTCCTTACCAGTACCGGGGGATACAAAAAAACACTGTTCATGCTGGATACTGCGTATGAACACTTCTATTTCCTGCCCAATAACAGCTACGGAGAATACCTGCTCCGTTTATTGGTACAACCCCAGCGTATGATGCAGCTTAATCAGTTACTACTGTCCGACTGTTTTCCCCAGCGTGAGGATCTGCCAATTGAACATGATGGAATAGACAGCCAGGAAAACCCTATTTTGCTTGCGTATGATTTTGACATGCAGCGTATCAACCGCTTCAATACTGGATTAAATGTATATGGGCTATCCGGGAACCTGATTTGCTTTGACTTTCAGCTTCCCTGCCTGAAAAAATACCTAACTGCAGATATACATTTCTCCAGCATTGATTTTCAAAAGTTTAAAAGGAGGTTTTTCAATGAACCGTAAATGGTGGAAGTTCCTGTTTTTGCTTCCCATAAGCGTCTGCACTCTGTATGCCGGAGGATACGCAGCACAATTTATTAAAAACTATCAGGAATGGACTTCTGCTGGAAACTTTGCCGGCAACGGAACCTATCCGCAAGCAGCTTCTTTACACCCATTGGTCTGCTTTCATACTGCCCTTACCGATTTCCCATACAATTTGTATGGGATTTTTCTTTGCCTGGTTCTCTTTGGGCTTCTTACTTTTTTACTTATGCGTATGGGATATGACAGAAACGGGGAGATTAGTGACCATGACCGGAACTTAAATTACTCTACAAAAGGAACCTACGGTACATCCGGATTCATGACTCCAGATGAAATGATGAAAGTTTTGGAACTGACCGGAGATGTAAAGAAAAATAAAGGAACCATTTTAGGAAAATTAAATGGCAAAGCTGTATGTCTTCCATATAAGACACGAATGAATAAAAATATTGCCGTTTATGGTGCCAGTGGTTCCATGAAATCCAGGGCATTTGCCAGGAATATGATTTTCCAGTGTGTCGCCAGAGGACAGGAAGGCAACAACGCTTCCGGGGAAAGTTTAATCATTACCGATCCCAAAAGCGAACTCTATGAAAGCATGTCTGCTTATCTGGAAAACGAGGGCTATGTAGTAAAAGCATTTAATCTGGTCAATCCGGAAAACTCCGATAGTTGGAATTGTCTGGGTGAAATCAATGGACAGGAAACGATGGCTCAAGTATTTGCAGATGTCATTATCCAGAATACAGGTTCCGGAAAAGGAGATCATTTCTGGGATAATGCGGAGATGAACCTGCTAAAAGCCCTGGTTCTCTATGTGGATCAGGGCTTTCCGCCGGAAGCCAGAAATATTGGACAGGTTTATAAGCTGCTGACTATGAGTTCCGAAAAGGAGCTGAACAGTCTTTTTGATCTGCTCCCAGTGTCCCATCCAGCAAAAGTTCCTTACTGCATCTACAAACAAGCCAGTGATACCGTGCGAAGCGGAGTTATTATCGGATTGGGTGCCAGACTTCAGGTATTTCAGAATAAACTCATTCGGCAGATTACCTCTTATGATGAGATTGATCTGACACTTCCAGGGAAACAGAAATGTGCTTACTTTTGCATTACCTCAGACCAGGACAGCACCTTCGATTTTTTATCTTCCCTGTTTATGACCTTCATCTTCATCAAACTGGTCCGTTATGCAGATAAATATGGAGAAGAAGGAAAACTTCCTGTTGCTGTACATATACTGGCTGATGAGCTTGCTAACACCGGAGCTATCCTGGAATTGAATAAGAAGATCAGTGTAATCCGAAGCCGGAATCTCAGCATTTCCTGCATCTTTCAGAATTTACCCCAGATGCAGAACCGCTATCCTTATAACCAATGGCAGGAAATTATCGGCAACTGTGACACCCAGCTCTTTTTGGGCTGCACAGATGAAGTTACTGCTACCTTTATCAGTAACCGCAGCGGCGATGTAACCGTAGGGGTAAGCAGCGAAGCCAAGCAGCTCAATAGCTGGCGGGTATCCGACTATACACCAGAATACCGGCAGACAAAATCTATCGGCAAGCGGAAACTCTTAACACCAGATGAAATCTTGCGGCTCCCGCTTGATACTGCTTTGGTTATCCTACGTGGGCAAAAAGTCCTAAAAGTAGAAAAGTACGATTATACCCTGCATCCAGATGCCAAAAAGTTGACACCAAGAAAAGCATCGGAACACATACCTGAATGGCGCAAAAATGGGTCCTTGGAAGAAACAGATTATCGACCACAGCCCTCATTCGGATCAGCCAAAAGGAAACGTCGTTCATCTTCTGCGTCAATAGCAAAACAGAAACCACATTTTACATCCGAACCCGTTTATCAGGAACCTACTCCCGATGATTTTATGGAGGATTTACTTCAGGAAAATTTTATAGAAGATTCCCCCGACTCTGGCATGGTTCCTTTAGATAAAGATTCCATCATGTCATAACACAATTTGAAAGGAGATCATATTTATGGCAAACGAAACAATGAACCTGAACACCCCTATTTTAACTCTTGATTCCGATACTGTATTAGAAACTGCTCAATCAAAAGCGGATTTAATCTGGCATGACATCCAAAATGCCTATCGTACCCGGAAAATTCTCACCGGCATTCTGGGCGGTATTGAAAAGACCGAAGCCGGCAGCTTAATAGCAATTATTTACTATAAAGATTATCGGGCAGTCATCCCTATCTCGGAAATGATGATCAATCTGATCCAGGATGAAACTCATGATTACGGAGATCTCTCTCTTAGACAGAACAAAGTCCTTAACAATATGCTTGGTTGTGAAATCGACTTTGTAATCAAAGGACTGGATACCAAATCCAGAAGCATCGTTGCCAGCCGGAAAGATGCTATGCTGAAGAAACGTCAGATTTTCTATTTTGATCAGGACTCTTCCGGACAGACTAAAATCCACGAAGACCGTATTGTGCAGGCCAGAGTCATTGCCGTTGCTGAAAAAGTAGTCCGGGCAGAAATCTTTGGTGTAGAAACTTCCATCCTTGCAAGAGATCTGTCTTTTGACTGGCTGGGTGATGCCAGGGAACGATTCCAGGTAGGGGAACATATTCTGGTCCGGATCTTAACTATCCAGGGAGATTCCCCGGAAACGCTCTCCATCCATGCAGATGTAAAAAGCGTGGAAGGCAACACCAGCAAAGAAAACCTGAAAAATTGTCGGGTACAGGGAAAATATGCCGGCACGGTGGAAGACATCCACAAAGGAACTGTTTTTGTCCGGTTAGAATTGGGTGTCAACGCCATTGCTCACAGTTGCTACGACAGCCGCACCGTTGGGAAGAAAGATAAGGTGTCCTTTGTTGTGACACATATTGACGAAGATCGGAATGTTGCAGTGGGAATTATCACTCGGATTATTAAACAGAATTTATAAATAGATAGTCTCCTCTAAAAAAGAATTAAGAACATAGTACTCTCTATATAAAATTTTAAGAGTACTATGTTCTCTCTATATAAACCAAATTACAATCATCCAGGCATTTTGAAATCCTCTCGAATTATACTTCCTAAATCAAGGATTAGTATTATCTACTATATTTCTGGAAAAAAGTATATATGTCAGATAAAAATAAAGACTATAGACAAGAGCAAAAATTCCTAATGTTACCAATATATATCTTGGAATAACTCCTATCTTTAAAATATATTCTCCAAACATCTGATTTGCACCTAATGCTACTATTACAAATAAAATCAGCGGTAAACACATTGGAATTCCAAAGAATATTGCAAGTTCTTTGAATACCAGCCTTTTACAATTTGTATTATCTACTCCTAGCATTTGTAATATTTTATAATATTTACTACTATTTTTACCTCTTTCCAATTGTTCAAATGCAAGTAATGTCGCAGAAAAAATAATAAAAATGACACTCAAATACAAACCTATAAAAGCAAATGTTGTAAATCCTGTTAATGAATTTTTTATTCCCCATGCTTGCACTGATAAACTCATAGTAATTCTTTCATTTCCTACTATATCTATTTGTGGATTCCATTCATTTCTTATAAAACGGTTTAACTCACTTTTAAGTGATTCATTTCCCTCGCCAATAATATCTATGACTAGCCTTGATTTATGTGTTTCTAAGTTGTTTAAAATAATGTCTGGAACTACTAATGCATAACCATTAGTCCCTGTCATTCTATATTGCTCCATAGGTTCATCATATATTCTATTACAACTTCCTTCTAATTTCTTTCCCCCTATATCTACTACAGGAGCTTGTTTTATATTATTTCTTATAGTATCAATATATTTCCATGTATCACAATGTACGATATACTGCCCCTGCTCAAGATTAACCTTCTTTAGTCCCAATATTTCTCGTAATTTATTGTAATCGGATATTCCTAGTATATCAATCTTATTAGAGATATCCGGATATTCATATAAATTGTATTCAAAAGACTCCTTTACTTTCTCCCTATTACTAACATATTTTACTACTTCGTCAAAAGATTGAACTTTACTATCTATGGCAACTGCTACATCAAATGGATATTCTGATTTCAAATTTACTTTATATCCTTCACCCATAACTAATCCCGAAAATAACGTAACTAATGCCACTGACAATAACATTGATGTAACTGCCATTATTTTTCCAGCAGCTTTACATTTAGAAGAAATTTGTCCGTAAAGAAATAAATTCGTTTTTTTAAGCAACCATCTTGTTCTCTTTTTCATAATATAGGAATATATTTCCGGAAATAATTTATAAAAATAGAAAATCCCACTTAACAATAACAAAACACCTATAATCAAAAGAACAATCGCAAAATTTGTTTGGATACTAAATACCCTTTTTATGCAAAAAAGACCTCCTACTTCAAAAAGAACAATTAGAAGTAAACGACCAAGCATTTTCCCTTTCTTAATTTTTATATTTTCGTTTCTTATTTCATCATATAGCAGTGTATATATACTGCTCTTTTTTATATTAACAATTGAACTTCTAAGGCCAAAATAAAACATTCCAAAAAATAAAATTGTAGTTAAAAAAATAGCTTTTGCGGATATTTCTATAGAATACATGATTGGAAAACCAAATATACCTAAAGCCAAGTTTTTCAAAATAATAGATAGCCCCACTCCCAATATACATCCTAAAATAAAAGCTCCACTACCCATTAAAAAATTTTCGCACAAAAAAATTCTAATAATAGTATTTTCCTCCATTCCCATAAGAAAATACAATGCAATTTCTTTTTTTCTCCGTAACAGTACTAAATTAATTGCGTGTTTTATCATAAATCCACCTATTAAGGCTACGAATATTGATAATATACTTATACCCAAACTTAACATTTCCATATTTTCAGACATCACAATAATATCTTTCGAAAAAGATAATGTTAAAAACGAATACATCAACATAATGACTAATGTAACCGTTACAAAATAAATCAAATAATTTTTCCAATCACGAATAATATTTTTCTTTGCCAAATTAAAATACATTTTTCCTCTACCTTTCTTCCAGTCTTTCTATGGTTTGAATAATAGCATTATATTGTAAAGGTTTTTTGTCATCTCTTAATTCTTGATATATACTTCCATCTTTTAAAAAGATTACCCGCTTAGCATAACTAGCACATACTGGATCATGTGTAACCATTATTATAGTTTCATTCAAGTCAGAATTCATATAACTTAATAATTCCATAAGTTTTTTAGATGATATACTATCTAAAGCTCCTGTTGGTTCATCAGCTAATATTAATACAGGTTCATTGACAATTGCTCTAGCACATGCACATCTTTGTTTTTGTCCTCCAGAAATTTCATACGGATATTTTTGCAAAACACTATCAATCTGTAATTTTTTAGATATACTTATAACTCTTTCTTTTATTTCTTTTTCTTTCACTCCATTAATACTTAAAGCCAAGGCAATATTCTCAAAAATAGTCAACGTATCAATCAAATTATAATCTTGAAAAATAAATCCTATTTTTTTTCTTCGAAAAGCTGATAAATCTTTTGATTTTAGATTCCTCATATTTTTGTTATCCAAATATACCTCTCCCGATGTAATACTATCAATTGTCGATATGCAATTTAAAAGAGTAGTTTTTCCTGATCCAGATGCCCCCATAATACAAACAAATTCACCCTCATCCACTCTAAAACTTATATTATGTAAAACTTCTGTTTCATTTCCACAATTATTATATGTCTTTTTTAAATTTTTCACTTCTAAAATTGTATTCATATCCCTGCTCCTAACTTTTTATTTATACCATAGTGCCTGTTTAATATATAACTCATAATAGATATTTTTTTGGTCCATCAAAGTTTCATGTGTCCCCTCTTCTACAATTTCCCCCTTCCAAAGAACAATAATTTTGTCACACAATTTCGCCATCCCTAATCTATGAGAAATAAGAATAGCCGTCTTATTTTTAATTGCCTCCTTAAACAATTTAAAAATTTCAAATTCTGCACGCGGATCAAGTGCTGCCGTAGGTTCATCAAGTATTAAAATGTCTGCACCTTTACACAATGCACGAACTAAACATATCTTTTGCCCTTCTCCACCCGATGGCTCAATTCCTTTTTCATCAAACTCACGTGATAATGGTGTTTCCAATCCCTGTTCACATTTGCCTAAGAATTCATCTAGCTCACAATTTTTTAACATCTCGTCTAAATCCTCTTTTTCCCATTTTTCTCCGAATACTATATTTTCTTTAAGAGATAATGGAAATAGCTTATAATCTTGAAATACAACGGCGAGTCTTTTTAAATACTCTTCCTTATTTATATTTTGTATGTCTTCTCCATTTAAAAGAATTCTTCCCGACGTGGGTTTATATAATCTTAATAGCAATTTTATTAATGTCGATTTTCCAGAACCATTATTACCAACAATCGCTATATGTTTACCAATTTCAAATTTCAAATTTATATTTTTTAATACATATTCTTGATTATCTGCATATTTAAAGTATACATTTTGAAACTCAATACATTTTTCATCTTTTTTTTCACTTTTAGTAAGCGTTATACTTTCACTATTCTCTTCTATAATATTCAAATATTTTTCAAATGAATCATAATACAGAGAAAACTCTTTAATCTTTAATATTGACCTTGTTATCAAAACTAAATTTGAAGATAACTTATTAATAGCATTCAAATACATTGTAAAATTTCCTATTGTAATGGCCGCAGTTAATACACGATATATTAATACTGCATACACTGCAATGTCTTGTATACAATTTAATAACAAATTTATAAATGTCATTCCTTTATATCTTCTAATATTTTTAGCATAGTAATAATTAGTTTGTGCCAAATTTTCATCATATTTTCTAAGAAAAAATTCTTTTAAATTATTCAGTCTAATTTCTTTTCCGTATCTATAATCAGAAAATAATAGTTTAAAATAATTCTCTTTCCTTTCAAATGGAACTTTTTCCATATTAGTCTGATACACCAATTTATTTACCTTGTTTCTTATACAACTAACTATTAAAACTATAACTACTATTAGCATCACTAAAAATATATTTATATAGGCAATCATTATCGCAACACTGACTGCTATAAAAATATATCCCCAGAGCTCAAAAAATGTTTCAAAAGCCACCCCAAAACCCTGGCTACCTTGGAAACCATAGATATATTTACATCCTTGCTCGTATAAAGTTTTTACCTCATCTCTTTCTATATATTCATATCTGGCATCTGCCTGTTTTCCTGCAAACCATAATTGAAACTTATTATATACAATATTTTTTTGTATATATACTTCAGCATTGAAGTATTCCATAATTATATTCCCTAAAAAATTTGTCAAAACAACCAAAATAGTCCAGAATATAATATTTCTTAATTCTCTTGTTATTATTGAATCAATGAGATATTGAGGTAATATCAAAATTGACAAACCAATCAAACTATTCAATATGGTTTTTAACACTACAGAAAAAATATATTTCTTATTTGCACTCCAAGAAAACTTAAAAAAATATATAAATCCTCTCATTTTTCACATCCCATAACGATTTCCTC
This sequence comes from Blautia hansenii DSM 20583, assembly GCF_002222595.2. NCBI lineage: Bacteria > Bacillati > Bacillota > Clostridia > Lachnospirales > Lachnospiraceae > Blautia > Blautia hansenii. The sequence continues at coordinate 280,101 of NZ_CP022413.2, read as the reverse complement.
TACTTTTGCCATTTGGTGATCTGTTACCTGTTCTAAATCAAAATATAATGCCTCTAGCAAAGTATCCGTAATAAAATCTGTTTCTTTAATCTCTTTTATTCTTCTATATTCTTTTACTCTATTTATCGTTTCTATATCGTATATACCAGTAATTTTTCCATCATACATACCCAATTTTTTCAATACAGTTTGTACAAAAATAACATATTCTGTATATTGTGCTATTCCACTTTTTATTTTTTTATACTGGTTATATAAGTCTAAACCAACATTTGAAATTTCTATATCCGGCTGTATACCTCTATTAGATATATCGATATTTTTAACAAAAAATTTCCCGACAGTAAATTTAACTATTATATTTTCCATAACCATATTTTTTTGTATTTCTGATTTCCCGTATGTCTTCTCTCCTATAAGCAAGGCCTTTTTTTCCTCTTTGAGTGCTAACGCAATTAGCTCTGCTGCTGATATAGTATTTCTGTTAACCAATATAATCCATTTTAATATATCTAAATTTATTTGTTGTTTTTGTACAGTGTTTAGTAAAATCTTTTCTTTTGATTTATCATCCATAATAATATTGACATTATGTTTGGAATCAAATGCTCCTAAAAAAAGCAATGCATTTTCTAACTTACCACCGCAATTATTTCTCAAATCTAAAACAGCTACTTTTACATTGCTAACTTCCATATTTTTCAATAAATCCACTATGGATTTTTGAAAATGTTGTGCTTCTAACTGTAATTGATTGATATACACAGTTGTATGATTATGTATGCTCCATTTTATTGCACTCTCTTCAACACACCGCATCATATCGTTCTGCTGTTTTTTTAGTTCCATGTGAAAATATATATCCTCAATTTTAAAAAAACGGTTCATTAGATGCATTGCTCTTTTAGGATTCTGGGAATGCTGAATATAACTACCAACAAATTGATCCAATACTTTTAAAAACTCTTCAGTTTTGTGATACATTTATAATTCCCTCTGCAACTAACTGTAAATATTTTTTCAATGCGTATTCTGTCACTTCTTCCATATATTTACAGTAATTGTAATATGGTTGATTTGCATTATCTTCCATCACAAGATTTTCTTGTATGCATCCACCACAACAAAAACTTTGTAACCAGCATTTTTGACATTTTGGATAATTTGCTATCATCATTTCTTGTTCAAGTTCACCACATTTTTCTTTATCTAATCCTGTAAAAATATCTCCCATTTTATAATGAATATAGGGTAATAATCTATGACAAGGAAACAGATTTCCATCTTTATCAACAGCAATCATGTTATTTCCTGCACCACAATTCTTTAGCCTGACACCGCCATTCTTCAATTTATCAAATATCTTCCCTACATACCCCATGGTTTTTATTTCATTGTATTTCTTTTCCCGAATTGCTTGACAATACACATCAATAGATTCAAAAAAACTTGTTATCATTTTTTCATAATCTTGATCATCCATCATATTCACAGACGGAGAAAAATTTATATTTTTCACGTGCAATTCTTTTAAGTCTTTCCATCGTTGTAGCAAATCCATATCAATATGAGTAACTGTTCCTCTCACTCCTACAGCAATCTTCTTTCTTAAATTCTCAGTTTTTGAAACGGTGCTATTATATGCTCCTTTTCCATTAGCATAAAAGCGGTTTGCATCATTAACCTCTTCACCTCCATCCAAACTCAGAGTAATATTAAATCGCTTTTCTATCAAAAAGTGTTCTATTTCTTCTGTAAGTAATGTTCCATTGGTAGTAATTGCAAATCCTACAGTTTTACCCTTATTTTTTGCTACGTACTCTGCGTATTCAACAAGTTTTTTTAATTTACGAAAATCCATTAATGGTTCTCCACCAAAAAAAATTATGTTAAATTGCTCTTTCTCCCCACAGAATTCTGCTATAAAATCAATTGCTTTTTTACCAATTTCGTATTTCATAATTCCTGGATTAGAATATTCTCCATCCCCGGCATAACAGTATTTACACCTTAAATTACATTCTTGGCATAACATCAGTATCACTGTATCTGGATTTCCCGACCATGAATATGTCTTTTTCATTTCTTCAACTTTTTCTTCTGCATCATTATTCTTAATTATAAAGTTCTTTGACATCTCTATAATTCTATTTTCTAGTGCTTCAATAGTAATATTATTAAACGCTATCCTAGCCTTTTGATAAATATTCTCAAGGCTTTCTGGTAAATTATCCAAGATAAATTTGTCAACTTCGTCCAGTTCAAAAATAGCAGAGTTATATCCTACAAAAACATATTTCTTCCCTTTTACTTCTACAATTTTATAAGGAAATGCCTCAATAATATTTTTTATACTCATTCTTTTTTCCTCTTTTTAATATTATTAAAGAGGAGGTCTTACCTCCGAAGAATGTAAGACCTCTTCTTTCTTACACCAAATCAATCTTTATCGCCAACAAACGGACTACACCACTCAGAATCACATGTTTGACAATGGTCTCTAACATCACATAAGTAGCAAACGTCTTTTGGATCGCAATTGTTGCATGCACATGTTAAAGTTTCTTTATTTTTGGCAGCATTATTTATAGCCTTCATACCGTATCCTCCTTTCTGATTTTTAACATTCTTCGAAGATGTTGCATATATCATATAATCCAATTAATTTCTTGTCTTTATTTATTGTATAAAATGCCCTTTTTTTTGACTAATTGGTATAATCGTGTCCCGTTTATTTCTGACTGATGACACATATTGGCACACTTCTGCGATTTACAGGGAAATCTACCCATGTTAGAATGATACTGTCAAAATTATATGTAGCGAAAACGCAGCTTTCCAGGGAATGCCTCTTCTCTGGTGCAAGCTGCGTTTTTTAGTGCATGGAAAGGAGTATCACAACTAAATATGGAATAAGCGTTCCTCCGTATTGACCGGACTGAAGCTTTTATGAGGCAGGAAAACTATAAGCCAGGGCAAAGTGAAAGATCTCACTTTGCCCTCTTTTTATGAAGGAGGTTCATTTACTTGAAAAACCATGTACACAAAGAAGCCCCACCGGGCATGAAACATCATCGGAACTATGGAAAATATCTCTATACTGCCTTCCTTGTCTTCACTCTGATTGCCTGTAATGTACAACCAGTTATGGCTGCTACCATCTGGGACAAAGCTTCAGAAATCATGAAAGACGTATATAACCAGATTATCCTGATTTCCACCATTGCGGCTGTTGTAACTGCATCGGTTGCTTTGCTTTTGATGAATTTTTCCAAATCCGGAAAAACCGTGGATGAATCCAGGGCATGGCTCAAACGAATCATCATTACATGGGCGATTCTCAATGGTCTGGGATTTATCATGGCTTACATCACTCCGTTCTTTGCCGGCGGTCAGTGGAATGGATAATGCAGATAAGGAGGTGGCTCTGTCATGGGAATACTTGACGGAATTGTAGAATGGATTGCCGAACAGGTCATGAACATTCTGGATTTGATTACTACTTCTGTTCTGGGTGCACTGGGATGTTCCATGGATACTTTTCTCCGGTATTTTCCAGCAGCGGAAACAATGTACCAGATTTTTCTGGCACTGGCTATCGGACTCATCCTTTTAAACTGGGTTTGGCAGCTTTTTAAGAATTATTTTATGGGGACAGGGATTGACGCTGAAGATCCAATCAAATTATCACTGCGGACTTTTATGTTCCTTTTCCTGACATTCTATGCCAAGGACATCGTGGATCTTCTATTGAATATTGCAGGAACCCCGTATAGCTGGATTCTGACTGAAGATCTTCCACCGCTGGAATTTGCCAAATTCAATTCTGTGATCACAGTAATCCTGGGGGTATGTGCCAACGGTGCTGTTGCCATTGTTGCCCTCATACTGGTACTGATCCTTGCCTGGAATTACATCAAGCTGCTTTTTGAAGCTGCGGAACGTTACATACTACTTGGAGTTCTGGTCTACACCGCACCTGTTGCGTTTTCCACGGGTGCTTCCCAAGCTACCGGAAATGTTTTTAAGAGCTGGTGCCGTATGCTCGGCGGACAGTTCTTTTTGCTTTTAATGAACGCCTGGTGTTTGCGGCTGTTTACTTCCATGGTCGGAACATTCCTTGCAAACCCTTTATCACTCTAGGAAGGAGGAGATTATGAAATATAAGAAAACACTGCTCTGCAGCCTGCTATTGATTTCTTGTCTGATTCTTGTAACTTCCATGCCGGTCTTTGCCGCTGAACTTACAGAAGCAGAGGTACAGCAAGCTGTGGATGCACAGGGAAAAGAAACGGTCACCGGTAATGTCTTTATCTGGTTTCTGTGTGCCATTGCTTTTTTGAAGGTTTCTCAAAAGATTGACAGCTTTATGGCAAGTCTGGGGGTCAATGTTGGAAATACTGGTGGAAATATGATGGCTGAACTTTTAATCGCCGGAAGAGGTCTTGCAAGTTCCTTTCGAGGGCATGGAGGTGGAAGCCATAGTAGTTCCCATTCTTCCTCTCCCGGAAGTGCTGCAGTACAAAGTTCTTTCCTTTCCGGAGGATTAGCCGGAGCCGTTGGAAGGCAGACAGAGCGTTCTGCGGTAAATGCAGCCACCGGATATACCGAAGGACCAAGTATCGGAAATGCACTCTATCAGTCTTCCCTTGAAAAGGGCGGAGATTTTGCCAATAACGTTATCAGCAATATTGCTCAAGGAAACTATGGTCAAGTTGGCTCGATCAAAGGTGATGGAGCTGTTTCTGCATTTCAATCCTACATGGGAATTCAAAATGAAGATAAAACGGATCATTCCTATACCAATGTTGAGATTGGCGGCGGCAGGATAACAGGAGTTGAGTCCGGTTCCAATGGGGACAGCCGGGAATTTGCTATGTACCATGCCGATCAATATACGGCTCCTACCCAGGGAACCTATGAAACTGTTCAATCTGTAGACGGAGCTACCTGGTACAAACAGTATGCTGAAAATACGGTATCCAAAATTCCTTATGATGCTGGCGATGGAAAGATAGCCTACAACGAATCCATTGTCCAAAAGCTTCCCCCTACTCCTCCAAGAAAGGATCGGATTTAGTGATGGATACAGAACGCTCTGGACTTGACGAAGCAATGGATGTAGGCTCCAGTACCATTTCTCATCTAAAGTCCTTAAAAACAGCAGCCACTTTCTCCAAAGCAGGATATGGTGCAGCCCTTGGCGGGCCTTTTTCAGCAGCGATTGGCGCAGTCATAGCCAACCGGAATCAGTTCGCTAAAATTCTCCTTGTTATTCTCGCCATACTGCTGCTTCCGGTTTTATTTATTGTGATGCTCCCTGGTCTGATCTTTGGAAGTCTGACCGAACAAAGCGATGTGCTAAACAGCAACTCTATGATCAGTGAAAACATCCGTGCTTCCCGTGATGCCATCGTTGAAGTGTTAGAAGAAAGCCATGAAGACATTCTGGCAGAGATCCATGCAGCAATTTCCCGTCTTCCACAAGGAGATACTGCATCCATCAATGATCCCTATACATACAGCATCTCCGTCAATGCCAATCTGCTGATTTCACAATTTTGTGCCAGCCAGGATGACTATAAAAACATCAACCTAAACCAATTAAAGAAACTCATCCGTGAAAACAAAGAAGGACTTTTTTCTTATGATGTAGCAACCGAAACAGTTACCATGGAAGTTACCGTTGATGGCGGTGCAGAAGGAGAAGCCGGCACAGAACAGGGACAGGCACAAACACAGACGGTTACTTTTACGAAACACACCTATACCGTTGTTTATGCTGGGGATTCCTATTTTGCAGACCATGTATTCCATCTTACAGACAAGCAGAAAGAACTTGCCAAAAACTATGCAGAAAATCTGACTGCTTTCTTTGGAACTGCTTCTTCCGGCATAGTAGCTGCTATCAATCTTAGTGATGAGGTATTGTCCTACCGCCCTGCTGTAGAAAGAGCCGCTGCGAAATATGGTATGAGTGATTATGTGGATTTAATTCTGGCAGTCATGATGCAGGAATCTGGCGGACGAGGGCTGGATGTTATGCAAGCAGCGGAAGGTGGATTTAATACCCGCTATCCCCATGTGCCAAATGGGATTACAGATCCTGAATACTCCATTGAATGTGGTATTCAGGAATTAAAATATGCCCTCGACAAAGCCGGCTGTACCGGACCTACGGACTTAGACCGGATTAAACTGGCTCTTCAGGGTTACAACTACGGTTCTGCATACATTGACTGGGCAATGGAGCGTGACGGTGGATATACCAAAGAAAATGCGATTGCCTACTCTGATATGATGTGTGCAAGACCAAGCTGGCCTTATGACCGGTATGGTGATAAAGAATATGTGGAGCATGTCCTTCGGTATTACCAAATTACTGCCAGTGGCGGCAGCTATCCCGCAAACGGCATGCAAATTCCACACTATCTCCAGACAGACTATGGAAATATCCCCTATGGCGGTGGTTCCATCGCCAGCAGCGGATGCGGTCCGACAAGCTTTGCTATGATTGCCAGTTATCTTACAGGCACTACCATTACACCTATTGATGCAATATCCTGGTGCGGAAATTCCTATTACAAACCAGGAGTCGGCACTTACTGGTCTTATTTCCAGGCAGCGTCCGATCATTTTGGGTGTGGGGCTGTCACACAGACCAGTGATCCCAACCAGGTACTTCAGGCTTTATCTGAAGGTCATCCGGTCATCAGTTCCCAAAGAGCTGGGCTTTTTACCAGTGGCGGACATTTTATTGTCCTTCGTGGTGTAACGGCTGGAGGTAAAGTATTAGTCAATGATCCCAATGACAGTTCCTCCAAAAACTACATCAACCGTGAATTCGATATGATGACGGAAGTGCATGCAACCGCAAATGCCTATTGGATCTTCGCTAAAAAATAAAGGAGACACTTATGAACAGAAAAAAAGCAATTCTGGCTATCTTTATGATGGCCTTTTTAATTATCATCGGATTTGTCTTTCCCTCCATCTGGAAATCCCAAAAAGGAAACAAAAAATCCGAAACAGAAAATACTCAGCACGATGACAGTGAAAATGCCGAGACAGAACAAACAGAAAATAACGAATCCATAAGCTTTCAGGATTTTGAAGCTTTGGAAGACTTTTTCTCCAAGGAACAGGTGAAACTTTTTCAGGAAGAACTGACCTCCTATCTTAAAAACGTAAAACAGATGTCTCTAACTTCCATCCGTTTCCTTGCTGATGATACTACCTATCCCAATGCTTCTGATATTAATTTTTCGTTCCAGTTTCCGGATAAGTCTGTTCTTCCTGTGTACTACACTTCCTCTACTGGAAGATTCTTTTTCGGTGAGGAACGTACCCCTGATTCTGGAAAAGAAATCATCTATGAACGTCCGACAGATGACAAACTTCCTTCCATCACAACAGAGGAAGTTGAACAGTTGCAAGAAGGCGGTTATGACGATACCTCCGTGAATTCGGAAAAAGCTGCCCCTGTCACAGAAGTTCCGGAAGCTCCTTCCATGGAAGAACCAAAGGAGGTGCAGCCATGAACAATACTGAAGAACAACATCCTGTCTTCATCCCACGCAATTTTATAGAAAAAGGGACCTTTATGGGCGGAATGTTTAAAATCCGTAATGCCATCGAAGGCGGTGTCCTGGCAATCCTGATCACCATTCCTGTTATCAATCTGCCTCTGACACTGACTGTCAGGATTATTATTCTCTGTATGACTGCTCTGCCTGCTGCTATGATTTCTTTAATTGGAATCGGTGGGGAAAGCATTACTGCATTTTTAATGAACGCTTTGCGTTTTCTGAAAAACCGCCGGGTTATTTACCGTATGGATGTGCATCCGGAACCGAAAAAAAAGTACCGGATTAAAAAACCCCGCAACAAAGAACCCAAAACCAGAAAACGAAAACGTCATCCAAAGCAACCTGCAGAAGCTTCTTCTGAAGAGAACTGCTCTCAGATGTCTTCTGAAGAGAAGACAAAAGAATCCCCTGCTGTTAAAAAAAAAGAACGCCGGCAGTTTGATACTTCTACAAAACGTGGAATACGCAAACAGGCTCGTGAAGACATCCGGATTCTTAAATTTGAGTCCCGACAATTAAAAAAAGAACAAAACGCTGCACGTAAAAGTGCGAAAAGGCAGGCAAAACTTGAAAAACAGCAGATAAAGCAGCAACTTTTGGAGGAGCGAAAAAAAGAAAGAACTGCGAATAAAGCTTCCAACCAGTCATCTGCTGCTTCCGGGAAAAGCAAAAAGAAAAAACGAAAAGAAATCACCTTAGAAGATTATCTTCCTATTGATAAAATTGCCAATGGCGTTATCTACACGACAGACCATCGTTATGTAAAAATCCTGGAGATTGAACCAATCAATTTCCTCTTACGCAGTGCTAGGGAACAACAAGGGATCATCTTCAGCTTCATCTCCTACCTAAAAATCAGTCCTGTGAAACTGCAGATTAAGATGATCTCCAAAAAAGCGGATATCAACAAACATCTGGAACAGTCCCGTTTGGAAATGGAACGGGAATCAGATCCTAACTGCCGGCAGTTACAAAAAGACTATATCCAATTTGTCCGGCAGTTAAGTTCCAGAGAAGCGGTTTCCAGACGTTTTTTCCTAATCTTTGAATACGAACCTTTCAATGTGAATCGAAAGGTGGAGGAAAAGGAAATCCTGGCAGCTTTGGAAACTGCTGCACAGACCGCAAAAACCTTTCTATATCAATGCGGCAACGATGTGCTGGTTCATGACAATGAAGATGAGTTTACAACCGATGTACTCTACACTTTACTGAACCGTACCAAATGTACCGAAACACCTTTGCCAAAACGGATTAACCAGGTACTTACCCGCTATATGGAATCTGGCCGTGAGCAGGAAGTGGATAACATCCATATCAATGAATTCATTGCACCAGAGTCTTTGGACTTTAAGCACAGCAACTATGTGCTGGTAAATGGCATCTACCATTCTTACCTGCTGGTGCCGTGCGATGGTTACAAAGCAAAAGTAATGCCAGGCTGGCTATCCCTGCTTATCAATGCTGGCGAAGGAATTGACATTGACTTTTTTCTGCATAAACAGCCCAAAGATAAGATCCAGCAACGTCTTGGACAGCAAATCCGGATCAACCGTTCAAAGATCAAAGATGCCTCTGATACCAATGCGGATTTTGATGATCTGGATTCTGCCATCCGTTCCGGCTATTTCCTCAAACAGGGACTTGCTAATAATGAAGATTTCTATTACATGAATCTTTTGATTACGATTACGGCAGGTGATCTGGAAGAACTGCAATGGCGGATTCAGGAGATGAAAAAACTTCTCATCTCACAGGATATGGATCTGCGGTCTTGTTACTTCCTGCAAGAACAGGGATTTTTATCTTCCCTTCCTCTTGTAAACCTGGATAAGAAGCTCTATGAACTCTCAAAACGAAATGTCTTAACCACCGGAGCTGCCAGTTGCTATCCTTTCGTCAGCTACAGCATTTGCGATGACAACGGTATCCTGTTTGGAGTAAATAAGCATAACAACTCTTTAGTGATTGCTGATATTTTTGACTCCAAACAATATAAAAACTCCAATATTGCGATTCTTGGCACTTCCGGATCTGGAAAAACCTTTACCATGCAGACTATGGCACTTCGTATGCGACGTAAAGGAATCCAGGTATTTATCATCGCACCGTTAAAAGGTCATGAGTTTTATCGGGCTGCCCGCAATGTAGGGGGAACCTTTATCCAGATTTCTCCTGCCAGCCAAAACTGCATCAATGTCATGGAAATCCGAAAAGTAGATAACTCTGTCAATGAGCTGCTGGACGGTCCAACTTTAGACGCATCTGCCTTAGCCAGTAAGATTCAACGTCTACATGTTTTCTTTTCTCTGCTCATTCCAGATATGAACCATGAGGAAAAACAGCTTTTGGACGAAGCACTGATTAAAACCTATGCAAGAAAGGGAATTACCCATAAGAATGAATCCCTCATTGATCCCAAACACCCGGATCATTATAAAGCGATGCCAATTCTTGGAGATGTATATGATGTTTTGATGGAAACTGAAGATACCAAACGACTGGCTCACATCCTGAACCGTCTTGTCCATGGCTCTGCTTCCTCTTTTAACCAGCAGACCAATGTAGATCTGACCAATAAATATACCGTTTTGGACATTTCAGAGCTGACTGGCTCCAGTGATCTCTTAACGGTAGGGATGTTTGTTGCTCTGGACTATGTATGGGATAAAGCCAAAGAAAATCGTACCGAAGAAAAAGCCATTTTCGTAGATGAAGTATGGCAACTCATCGGTGCCTCCAGTAACCGCCTGGCCGCTGAATTCGTTTTGGAGATTGCCAAGATCATCCGGGCATACTCTGGTGCCGGTATTTTTGCAACCCAGGACCTCAATGACTTTTTTGCTCTTGATGACGGAAAATATGGAAAAGGCATTATCAATAACTGTAAAACCAAAATTATTCTTAACATGGAAGATGAAGAGGCACAACGTGTAAAAACCATTCTTCGTCTTTCCGAAACCGAAGTTATGAATATCACCCATTTCCAACGTGGAAACGGACTGATTTCAACAAACAACAATAATATCACTGTGGAATTTAAAGCTTCCAACCTGGAAAAAGAATTGATTACCACAGACCGACAGGAACTCCTGGAAATCTTGAAACGCCAGGATAAAAAAGTCGGTTAATGTTACCTGCAGCCCGAATATGGCTGCTTTTCTTTTTAACAAAGGAGGAGATTTATGTTAAAACCAGCAAAACAACCTCATATCCGGCTAACCGCCCTTTTTCTTTGTGTCACGATGTTTCTTAGCACACTCTTTTTCAATGCCCATACCGCTTATGCTGCAGATGGAACCATTGATTATAAGGCAGGAGCCAAAATTCCATACGGGGACTATTATACTTCCCGCATGAGCTTTGATGGCAATAACACGGCTTATTGCGTAGAACCATTAAAGAAAACACCGGCTTCCGGAAAGTATCCTTATAACCTTTTGGGAAAAAATTCCCCACTCAGAAAAGCTCTTTACTACTTAAACGGTGGATATGGTTATGAAAAGGTAATAAAAGATCAATATTTCCAAGGATGGTCCGATGACAATTCTTATGTCATTGGTCATCTGGTCGTTTCCTATATCCATGCAGGAAATAATGGGGACTCCGGCGCCTTTCATGGTGCACCTCAAAATTATATTGACAAAGCATTGGAAGTTGCCAACGCCATTGAAGGGCTTCCTGCCCCACCAGAATCCTTCCGTGCTTTTATCGTTCCTGGCGATGCTTCCCAAACTTTTGCAGGAAGCTGGTATCAGGTTCCAAACGGCTTTATCGAACTGCAGAAATCCTCTGCCAATACCGATATTTCCGATAAAAATAGCAATTACTCTTTAGAAGGAGCCAAATACGGAATCTACAAAGGGGAAGAACTGGTAGAAACTCTTGTTACCGATAAAAAAGGATATGCAAAATCCAAAGAACTGGCTGAAGGAAGTTACACCGTTAAAGAAATCAGTGCCCCAGAAGGGTTTGCTATAGATACTTCCGCCCATAATGTTACGGTAAAAGCAGAAGGAACATCTACCGTAAAAGTAAAGGATATTCCTCAAAATAATCCCGTAAAACTGCTCCTTAAAAAGCTGGATGCTGACACCCAGCAAAATTCAGCACAGGGAACCGGCTCTCTCGCCAATGCCGAATTTACAATAAAATTCTATACAGAGCAGTCAGCTACCGATCCCGGAGCAAATGGTAAGAAACCGGTTCGCACCTGGATATTGAAAACAGATGCCTCTGGAGAAATCCATTTTACAAAAGATTATTTGGTATCCGGGGATGAATTTTTCTATGCCAGTAATGGAAAGACCGTCTGCTTCCCACTGGGTACAGTAACCGTACAGGAAACCAAAGCCCCTGCCGGCTATCTTCCAAACGAATCTGTTTTCGTGCAGCAAATCACCAGTACCGGTACGGAAGAAACTATCTCTATTTATAACGCTTCTTCTGTCGAAGAACAGGTCTTCCGAGGCGGCGTCAAAATTCAGAAGCGGGATCTGGAAACTCAGGGAACACAAGCACAAGGAACCGCATCGCTTGCAGATGCCGAATTTACCATTACCACTCTGAACAAACAGCCGGTATGGGTAGGTGGAAAGCTCTATGAAAATGGTCAGGCAGTGCTTACGATCAAATCGGATGTACATGGTATTGCTGCAAGTGCCGCTGATGCCCTGCCCCTTGGACATTACCGGATTGAAGAAACCAAAGCGCCTTCCGGATACCTAACCGATGGTGCAAAGGCTCTTGAATTCGACATCACCCAAAATGGAGAAATCGTAGATTTAACAACAGAAGAGACTTCTGTTTCTAACCAGATTATCCGTGGCGGTGTCAAAATCCAAAAACGGGATCTGGAAACAGGAGAAGCCAAACCACAGGGAAATGCTTCTTTAAAGGATGCAGAATTTACAATCACCAATCTTGGTCCAAATCCTGTTCTTGTGGATGGAACCCTTTACGAAAAAGATCAAGTAGTTCTCACTTTGAAGACAGATGAAAAGGGGCTTGCTTCCACCAAAAAAGATACGCTCCCTTATGGACATTACCGGGTTGATGAGACAAAAGCACCGGAAGGTTATTTGAACGAGGGAAAACTCTCTCAGGAGTTTCCTATCACAGAAAATGGGAAAATTTTGGATTTAACTGCAAAAGAAACAGCGATTTCCAATCAGGTAATCCGTGGCGATTTAGAATTCGTAAAGGTCTCTGACGGAGATTTAAACCGGCTGGCAAATGTCCCATTTTCCATTACCTCCAAAACTACAGGAGAAAGTCATACCATTGTAACAGACAAAAATGGCTATGCCAGTACTTCCTCAGAATGGAATAAGCACACTACAAATACCAATCGTGGGGAAACTTCTGAAGACGGAATCTGGTTTGGCTCTTCTAAACCTGATGATGCCAAAGGAGCCCTGATTTATGATACCTATATTTTGGAAGAACAACGCTGCGATTCCAATGAAGGTATGAACCTCTTAAAAATTGAGGTCTCTGTATACAAAAATCACGTAGTCGTGGATATGGGAACTTTAACGGATGATCAGATTACCATTGGAACTACTGCCCTTGACAAAGACAGCAACTCCCACTTTGCCAAACCAGAAGAAAAAATCACTCTAGTTGATACCGTAGAATACGAAGGCTTAAAGAAGGGACAGTCTTATAAGCTCATCGGCACACTGATGGATCAGGAATCCGGAAAGCCAATTGAAATAGATGGAAAACCTGTCACAGCAGAAACCACCTTCAAACCAAAAAAATCTTCTGGTTCTGCAAAAGTGACCTTTACGTTCAATGCCTCTTCTCTGAAGGGCAAAACAATCGTAGTATTTGAGGAACTGTACCAGGAGGATTTAAAACTGGCTGTTCATGCGGACATTACAGATCAGGATCAGACTATCTATTTCCCAGAAATCGGGACCACTGCAAAAGATAAGGAAACAGATATGAATCTTTCCCAGGCAGATAAAGAAGTTACCCTTGTAGATACGGTAGCTTACAAAAATCTTCTGCCCGGCGAAGAATATGTTATGACTGGAACCCTTATGGATAAAGAATCCGGAAAGCCTGTCGAAATAGATAAGAAAGAGGTTACTGCCGAAACCACATTTACTCCTAAAGAATCCTCTGGAACGGTAGATGTGATTTTTTCTTTTGATGGGACTTCCCTTGCCGGAAAAACCGTAGTTGTTTTTGAATCTGCTACTTATGATGGCAAAGAATTTGCAACACACGCAGATCTTGAAGATAATGGGCAGACCATCTACTTCCCAGAAATCGCTACTACTGCAAAAGACAGAGCAGACGGAGATCATTTTGCCAAAACCGATAAAGAGATTACTATTGTTGATACGGTTAAATATAGTAACCTAATTCCAGGAAAGGAGTATGCACTTACCGGTACCTTGATGGACAAAGAGACAAAAGAACCTCTTCAGGCAGATGGTAAACCGATTACTGCCACTACGACCTTTACTCCTGAAGATGCCTCTGGCAGTATTGAACTTACCTTTACATTTGATGGCAGCATCCTGTCCGGCAAAACAATTGTTGTCTTTGAGTCTTTAACGTATCAGGAAAAAGAGATTGCTGTTCACGCCGATATAGAAGACCATGAACAGTCTATCTACTTCCCGGGAATTGGAACTACTGCGAAGGACAAAGCGGATGGGGATCAGGAAGCCGTTGCTACGAAAGAAGTAACTATCATTGACACCGTATCCTACAAAAATCTGATTCCGGATACTCCATACAAACTGGTCGGCACGCTGATGGACAAAACAACCCAAAAGGAAGTTTTGATTGATGGAAAACCTGTCACGGCAGAAACAGAATTTACACCAAAGGATTCCAATAGTTCTGTCGAAGTCATCTTCACTTTTGATGGAAGCACATTGGCTGGACATGATGTAGTCGTTTTTGAAAAACTTTTTTCCCTTGAAGGAGAAACAGCACTTGAAATTGCTTCCCATGAGGATCTGGACGATAAAGGACAGACGATAAAACTTACGGAAGTTCCAAAAGACACACCTGAACCTTCCAAACCAGTCAAGACCGGAGATGAAACAACCATTCTTCCTTATCTTTTACTGGCAGGTGCCGCACTCCTCTTTGCTGCCGGATTTGGTATCTTATATATCCGTAAGCGGAAAAAAGATAAGTAACTATCAATAGATATGCTCACAGGCAGCTTATTACGGCTGCCTGTTATAAAGGTGATGAATATGGAACAATCCCGTTGTAATGCCGATGCCAAACACATCCGGCATTTTTTAGATATTTGTGATGGAAATTGGCATTCCTGTATTTATGTTCGCTGCGTTTCCTGTAAAACCCCAGGTTATTGTAATGGCCCACACTTCTTATATCATCCAGATGAAAACGGCAGTCCTTGTGTCCTGCCCATGGCAGATGCCCGTATGCTCTTCTCCCGCATACCGGAACCAACGGAATGTCTGTCCGCCATAACACTGGAACAGTTTCAGTCCTTATATGGACTCTACTTTGCAAAAGAAGCATTGACCGATAAGCCATGTCCTTGTTTTGCTTTACTGCGGCATCAGGAATCATCCCATTATCACTGGTAAAAGGTTGCACTTTTGGCACTTTCTGCGTACAGGATAAGAAAGGAGGCGATTTTATGTTGAATTTCACTGCTATGATTCAAGGAATCGATACAATATTTACGAACTTTATTTTTATTCCTGCACTTTTGATCCTGTACCTGAAGTTTCGTCCTAGAAAGCCCTGGAGCAGACGCACCAGAAATCTGTATTGGCTATGTATAGCTCTGATTTTTGTTTATGTTATCCGGATTTTCTGTGAAGGGTTCATCTTTACACCAGTAAATTACTCACGTTTTACAGACAGCGGTTTCTTCCCGCTTATCAAGGCACTGTTCTATTCTTAGATTTTCTGCCATTTTGTGCCATTTAGTCCGAATCTGGGAGTAGTTTCTATGCCCATCCTATGGGAATTCATCACCTGCTTTCTTACAATATACGTATAAAACACGTAAGCGAGGTGAATCTTTATGAAACAGAAACAAATCCGCTGCCCGTACTGCGGCAGCATCGCAATTTTAAGGGATGCGTCCTATGTATATGGAAATAAAGCGAAAGATGGAAAACTCTATGTGTGCAGTCACTTCCCACAGTGTAATTCTTATGTAGGAGTTCATCCTGGCACTACCAATGCCAAAGGAAAACTGGCAAACAAAGAACTTCGGCAAAAAAGGATCCAAGCACACCGGGTGTTTGACCAGATATGGCTAAACCACATCTTTACGAAATCGGAGGCTTATCGCTGGATTGCTGATAAATTCTGTCTGACTGCCAAGGAAGCACACATCGGAGAATTTAGCACTTATATGTGTGATCAACTAATTCTGGAATCCATGAAGATTCTGGAGAATAACCATATCCCTCTCAGGGCCATTGGTTGAAAGGGGGGATATGTATGATCATCCCGATGACAGATGATGAACGCCGATTGACAGAGGAGTACTTGTATTTGGTACCTGAAATGGTAAAAAAATTGACTACCCGTTGTGCTTATGTCTCATACGATGAGCAGCAAGACCTTCTGCAAGCCGGAAACTTAGCTTTATGCAAAGCCGCCATGAACTATGACAACACCCGTCCCTTTGCAGTTTACGCCAGAGTTGCCATACGAAATGCCATTTACAGTTATTGGAGAAAACTGCAAAAAGAACGAAAATACACCTGTTCCATGTATGCATCTTCTGAATTTGACATGGAACCCCTGCTTGTAGACCAAAAAACAGAACTGTGGCAGGAACAATGTATGAACCAGGAACCCATTTATAAGCACCTGCAGTCCTTAGAAGCGGGAAGCTGCAATACACTAAGAAAAGGAATACATGCCCTGCTCCTGCAGCAAAAAGGATATACCAACCAAGAAATTTCCAAACATTATGGTGTCCCAATGAATCATGTCCGGGCATGGCAAAGCAAAGCCCGGAAATACTTACAGCAGGATACCAAATTATATACTCTTTTATCTTGAAGGGAGAACGATTATGCTGACACTTTATACTGCAGTCGGAATCCTACGATTCCAGGATTCCATAAAGGAACATAAAACACCGACAGTTATCAATAACCGGCAGGAATACGGACTGACAGAAGAAGAATTCTTTCTGTGGAGCAGCCTCGCATTTCAAATCCGACAGATCCATGAATTGCAGTCTGCCTTTTCGGAACGTTTGAAAAAACATCACCGTTCGGAAAATATTCCCATTGAACCCTACCTGAATCGGCTGCTGCTTCGAGGACTGGTTGTAAAAGGGGATGGTTTAACTGGTGTGGATGCCCTGTACCGCCTCTTAGGAGAACTTTATATCAGCCCATTGCAGGACAGTTTTTCAGTACGGCTTTTTACCTGCATCTATCTCTGCATGAAGAAAAAACTGCACACAAAGGAACTGATCCATTATCTAAAAAAGCCGGCACGGACTGCTATAGAGGACACGGTACTCCAAATAGCAAAAAAAGTACAGATTTCTACGGCAGAGCTTGTAACCTGTGTAGAACAGGGCATCCATCCACAAAATACAGAGCAACTTTTGACGCAGCTCTATGAAACCTCGGATGCAACATTCCGTACCCTGGCACAGGATATCCAATTCACCCATGCCGGTTATCCTGTACTGGAAGCTATCAGTAATTTGTACCTCAATAAACAGATTGCATTTGAAAAATTATAGGAAGGAGCAAATTATGCCAAAACCATTTCTTAATAAGCTGATTGTCCATGGGGCAATCGGCTTTTTCTGTGTCCTATTTGGATGTATTTACGGATTTGTAACAGACGACCAGATATTTCTCCTTATGAGTCTTTGCATCGGTGTCGGAACTGTCATACGAATTGTGAGTCTGCTGCATACCATCAAGATGCATGACTATACCGAATTAACTGGAACCTGTACAAAACGTGAAGTCAGCCCACTTACCAAGAAACAGAAAATTATTTTCCGGTCCACTGACCAGAAAGAATATCACTTTACATTCGATAAAAATATCCGCCTTTTATCTGGACATTATTATCGCCTATATTTCCGGAATGTGTCAAACCTTTCGGGTGAAGAAAAGGTTACTCCAGATTTACTTGCTTATGAGGAATTATCATCCCTAAATGAAGATGTTTCCCCGAAGAACTCTTAGATTTCTTCTCTAAATACAATAGAAGTGGGTATGCCACTTTCACACACCCACTTCTATTATGCTTTATAAGTTTTCCTTCTGCCGTCCCAGTGAAATGACAAAAACCACTCCGAACTACCACGTATTCTGTCTCAAGGATGACAGCATAACAGCAATCGCAGGGAATAATAATCTATTGTATTCCAGAAGACTCTTCAAAAAATGGACAGTGCTTCCACTTTCAGGGTTTCAAAATACAGTAACAATATCTTTTATTTTTCTACTGTGACCAATTTTTTCATATTAAGGGCAACTTTATACTGACAGTGAAAATTCCCGCTTCATAATTCACTTGAATATCACCACTTATTTGTATTACTAGCTTTCTAGTAGCATACAATCCGATACCACTGCTTTTTGTCCTTGCTTCATCTTTTGTGTAAAACAAATCAAATATAGATTTTAATTCTTCATCACTAATATAATCAGAAGGATTGCTTATTTGTATATGACAATACTCGGATTCCCCCCACATGTAAAACATTATATCACCAGTACTATACTTTAAAGCATTATCTATTAAATTACACAAAATTCTAGTTAATATTTTCTCTTGAGCAAGTATCCAAATGTTTCCATGTGGCAGTCTAATATCTAATTGTTCTGAAGCACGTTTTGAATTTTGAATATATTCCTTTAACAAAGAAGTGACTACCTCTGTAATATTGATTGATTTCATATCAACTTCGCTCTCTATTGCTTCACTCCAAAACAATAAATATAAATCGTCTACTAATTTTTTTAAATAATCCGCCTTTTTTTCAATATGTTCTATATAGCTATTAACAGGTTCATTCACATTTTTTTCTAATCTAATTAACTGCAAGTAACCAATAATAACAGTTAATGGAGTACGTAAATCGTGTGATAAATTTGCCACCATCTTTTTAAAATTTTTATCCTGTTTTTTTAGCTGATGTTCTTTTCGTTCATCTTCTTTAATTCGCTTGTTGATACTAAGTGCAAGGTTCTCAATATCTTTATCAAATACATTGACCGAGTAGATATACTCATTATGTTCTATCCATTCTATAATTCTTCTAATTTCCTTCTTCAGATGAAAAATGTATAATATGCCTAATAATATAAACACTCCTGTTATTAAAAAGACAACTAGCAAACTTCATATCTCCTTATAATATTAGAATCTCATCACATGTATTCAAGATTGCATTATCATGTGAAACAATGATAATTATTTTATGATTTTTAATTTGATCAATCAACTGTAAAAATTGTTTTTTTCCACTCTCATCCATAGCTGAGGTAGGCTCATCAAAAATCATTACCTGACCGTCTTGCACTACTTGGCGAATAATTGCAATTTTTTGCTTTTCTCCACCGGAAATATTACTTGACTTTTCATTAATTTGCAAATCCCAATTATCTCTTTTCAAAATACTATCACCAAAGCAATCAACGGCTCTCTGTATACATTTTACATCAAGCTTTCGATATAAAGCAATATTATTATATATTGTATCTGCTATTAAAGTCGGCTCCTGTTCTGTTACACTGATTACATGTTCTCTTATATAATCCATATCTAAATTTCTCATTTCTGTATCGTTCCATATTATATTCCCTTGATATTCATCTACATACATACCCATTAAAATTTTAATAAGTGTACTTTTCCCACATCCGTTTTCTCCTTTCAATCCATAAACTTTCCCCTTTTTTAAGTTTGTAGAAAAACTTTTTATGGTTTCTTTCTGGTCATATGCAAAATTCAAATCCTGAATTCTAATTTGTTTGATTTCATTAAGTCTTATACACCCCTTAGACTGTTCCTTAATTTCTAAAATAGATTTTATACGTTCAAAGGATACATAAGCCTCTTGGTATTCTTGACCGTATGCCACTATTTCTTTTCCATATTCCAAAATCATATTAAAATATACTGAAATCATATAGAAATATCCTATTTGCATATCTCCAGTAAGTATCTTTTTTCCTCCAATCCAAAGTAAAATGCATACAGATATTGCCCCTACAATCCCTTCAAGATTTGCAAATGCCTGGATAGTCGCTTGTTGTTTAAATATAGATCGATATAATTTTTGATATGATGCTACTAACCTATTTGAAAAAAATGAATCCATACTGTGTATTTTTATAAACTCTATTTTTTCTAATTGTTCCTGCAGTCTGGAGAAGAAATTGGATTTCTCCTCTTTCATTCCATAACTGCAATTATAAATACGCTTTTTGAAGCCAATATATATAAAAAAATAAAGTGCTAATAAAAACATTGTAACTATAAAAGCAATCGAATCCATTTTCCAAATCATAAATAAGATTATACCCGCTGAAAAAACTGAAAATATCAATTCAGTCAAGGAGCTGATGAAAAAAATAAGTACATCATTCGCATCATTGTTTATTCTTTGAGATAAGTACGATAAATCAGTTCTGCCAATTACGAGTGGCGAAATTTTTTTTAAATGATTTACAATTTCGAAATTTAATGAAAATGCTGCATTAGTCTGTATCCTTATATAAAGTATTTTATTGACATAGCAGACAATTTCCTTAGCAACATACAATAACAGTAATAAAAATATGAATTTTAACATTGCTGAATATGTTGTTTCCACATTAAACATATTAATAAATTGTCCCATAGCAGCCGGTATAAATGTATTTAACCCGCACAGTATAATACCCAACAAAAAATATATCCCATATTCTATTTTATATTGAAAAACATATTTACTGCAAAATTTTATCATTCCAATTCTCCCTGCTATTTCATTGAGCCATTTCTTTCATCAGCTCCAACATCTCTTCTGCATTCCATTTTACTGAAGAACAAATCTTATTTTTATAAGCAGCACACCCACCATAACATACTGGAAAAAATGAACAATCTTTACATTCTTGATCCTTTACAACATCATAGGAAAGCCATTCTACAAATTTATTTGTAAGTTTGATTCCTTTTTCCAAATTACCGATACTTCGTTCACTATATCCAATATCATTCCAACATTTATACAACGCTCCATCTGGACCTATCACAAATGAATTTAAGCTAATTGCTCCACATACACCATAATTGCTCGGCTTAACACCTTGGTACATAAAGCCTCTCTTAATCCCTTCTTTATAAAACGCAATCTCTTCTTTTGCGTACTGTGGTCGTTCCATACATATATGATTATTACATACTCCATTAATATCATCTACTGGTGCTAAATAATAGCCAACTCTACCTTTTAAACCATATCTTTCTAGCCAATCAAATATTTCTGTTGCTTCGTTTATATTTGTCTTGTCAACATTAATTCTTATCGAAATATTCAAAATATCCGCACATTCTCTTATATTGTCCAATATATATTCAAAGGTAGGCTGATGATTATGGAGAATCCTTCTACTATCATGGGCTTGTTTTGAACCATCTAAAGTAACTTGAATATAGTGGATGTCCATGTCTTTTAATTTTTCAGCTACTCTTCTAGTCAATTTATAACCATTTGTGACCATATCAGCATTATATTTGCAACCAAGTGGCAAAACAGACTTTATCTTTTTGGTTAATTTTTCAATAGTTTCAATTGCCAATAATGGCTCCCCTCCATACCAAGATACCGTTAATTCATGTATATGCTGATATTTTTCTTTGAGCTGCGATGTTAATTGATCCTGAACAGCCTCAGACATAGTAATATATTCTCTCCCTTTTTCATAGCAATAGGGACAACAAAAATTACATGCCATAGTTGGGGCAATAGTTAATGTAAGATTTGAATCCGCAAACCTTTCTATTTTATTTCTTATAAGCAATTCTGCAAATTCATCTTTATCATCTTCAACTAGCATACCACCCTCTAATAATGCTGACTCTAAATCAGGCTTTGAACATTTTTTCCCTTCTTTCATTTCATAATATGTTTTTTCATAATCAGTATCTAATTCCAGTATTGCAGATGTGACCGTATTATAAATCAAACAACTTTTATCTTCTTTTTTCTCTATATTGTATCTTGATAATTTCATTATTATATCCTCTTTTCTTAATCTCTTGTTTTCACAGTGTTCTTTGCAATAAGGAAAATGTGCCCAGCATATTGCTGAGCACATTTTCCTTTACTGACTACAAATATCTTTAGTAACGAATTACACATGTAGCCTTTTTAGATCCACAACCTTTATCATTGTAAACCCAGCAGATTCTTGTACTTTTGTCCTCTGATGCTTTGTTAATCCACTTCATTGCAATATCCTCCTGTAAAATATTTATTTATTTCAAAGTAGTAAGAGCTACTTGAAACACAAATTAAAGTTCTTGACGTTTCAATGCAAAATGCATTAAAACTATCCCCACCAGGCACGCACCCATACCATACATAATAGTTCCAACAACAATCCCATTTGTCATCCGATATCCACAAATATTATACATATAAGTGGTCGGGTTCATAACACAAAATGCTTTAAGAAGCACTGATTGATTTTGAAAATTCTCATATACCATAGGATAAGTAATCGCACCTGCAAAGAAATATACACATGATAAAGCTGCCACAATTCCTGTATTCTTTACTAAAACCGTAATCAAAACCGCCACAGCTTCCATTCCAATCATAGCTATCATATTTAAGGTAACCATTCCGATAAAAATCAAAAATTCCTCACCTTTATAATGAAAACCATACTTCCATGCTAATCCTAAGCCTAATGCAGTTTCCACAATATAATAGAGAATAAAAAAGTAAACATTTATCACCAGTAATTTACTTAAAAATAATTTGGTTCGATTTATCCCATATACGACAGAAGCTCTTATTGTTCCTTGATGAAATTCTGCAGATACCATTGTCGTAATATAGACAATTAATCCAATCCAAGAAAAAAAATTAATTGATAATGCAAATCTTGCGATTTCTGCAGCTTTTACATTATTCATGTCGTCTATGTAGCAAATCCAACCAATGCTATCTATATTTCTATAATCACCAAAAGTCATAAACAATGTATCATTTCCCACAACGAACGGTATAAAAAAAATAAATGCCATAAATACTAAAACCCACTTCGAGGCTCGCGAATATTTCATTTTATAGTACTCTGCTTTAAGCTGTCTCATTCGATTTCACCTCCGATAATAGATTTGTGTAATACTCTTCTAAGTCTTCTCCTTCATATCCTATTTTTTCTACACCAACTCCTCCATATACTAATTCTTTTGTTATATCAGAAATATTTTTATTATAACCAAATACCTTAATCACATTTCTTAAATAAACTTTTATTTGACTTTCTGGATACCTCTCATCTAAAATACAACTAGCCTTTTCCACATTGTCTACTTCGATATGAACATGACGACGACATTTCTCATCTAATTCTTTATCTGTGATCTGTTGTAACATTTTTCCATGATGTATAAATCCATATACAGTTGCAAGTTGATGTAACTCTGGCAAAATATGACTGGATATAAGTATCGTTGTACCATCTTCTTCATTCATATTCTTTAAGACTTCTCGCACATAAATAATTTTGGTTGGATCTAAGCCATTTATTGGTTCATCTAAAATTAGCAACTGTGGGCGACCAAGCAATGCAATTGCAATTCCTAATCGCTGTTTCATCCCTAAAGAAAAAGCCTTCACTCTTTTATTTCCAGCGTCCTTTAAATCCATTATTTCCAGAACTTCATCAATACTACTTTTTCCTGGAATTCCCCGTTGAGTACGCTGGATCTCCAAATTTTGGCGTGCTGTCATGTCCATATACAAAGCTGGATTTTCAATTAAACATCCTATCTTATTTCTTTCATCTTCAAGATTTTTTTTACCAAATAAACTTATCTCACCTGAAGTCGGCTTTGTTAGTCCTGTAATAACTTTCATCAGGCTACTTTTTCCTGCACCATTTTCTCCAACCAGTCCATATATCTCGCCTGCTTTTATCGTAAGATTTACCTGATTAAGTACCATATTTTTTCCGTATGCTTTACAAATATCTTTTGCTTCCAATATTTTTTCGGGTTCTTTCATTCTAATCACTTCCCTCGTTTCTTAAATCCTATAACGATAATGATAATGTCTAATTCTAACATTTCTCTTAAATCAGTTCTTAAATTTCCATAAAATTATAAATTTATCTTTATATTTTCCCACTCGCCTATGAAACCTTCAAATTATTTAAAACAGTAACTTGTATGAAATTACAAATCATGTTAGTATTTTTACCATACCTATTACCAAAGGAGTTTATTATGATTAATATATTATTAGTAGAAGATGATAAAGAAATTTGCTTTATTCTTACAGAATTATTAAAAAGAAACCATTACAATGTTTCAGCATATCACAATGGGATAGAAGCAATTGAAGCTCTTTCCTCTAAAAAATATGATTTAATGTTATTAGATTTGATGCTTCCCGATTTGCCTGGTGAAAAAATACTATTTCACCTAAAAAAACACAACAATTCTATTCCAGTTATTGTTATATCTGCCAAAAATCAGCCTGAGATTCGTATAAACCTTCTCCGATCCGGTGCAGATGATTATATAACTAAACCTTTTTATCATGAAGAAGTTCTCGCACGAATAGAAAGTGTTTTGCGCCGTTGCAGCGAAAGTCCCCAAACGGAATATTCCTTTAAAGATATTCGCATAAATGTGGATGATCACAAAGTACTTGTAAATAACACAGAGCTTTCTCTGACTACTACCGAATATAACCTCTTACAGCTACTAATCAAACATCCAAAACAGACTTTTACAAAGGAATCTTTATATCAACTTATTTGGGGAAAAGATTATATTTCAGATGATAATACTCTCAATGTCCATATAAGCAAACTAAGAAAAAAGCTAGAGCATATAGGAAACCAAGCCCCTTATATCGATACTGTATGGGGAATAGGTTATAAATTACACCGTTAGAATAAATTCACACAAAAAATACCATTACAAAGATTAATCTGTAACGGTATTTTTTACCCTATTCACTTTTTTCATACTTTCAAACAACTAGGTATACCCTCAACAATTTTTTCAGGCACAAACACTTCATTAACTATCACATACGTCTAAGCACCATCTGAGTTATCCGTAGTTTTAGACACTACAATGGCTTAACTTCCACGCAGTATATATTAAATCTGCGAATTACAAATGCAAAGACACAACTTCGAACCACTACATATTCCTTTCCAAGGTAACGGTGATTGTGATCTATGAAAATCATCTGTATTTCAGCTGACCATAAAAAACACCGTTGCAGATTCACTCCCCTCAACGGCATCTTTCATTTATTTTATTCGATTTTATCTTCTCCTGTTGCCTTTATAAATCTCATAACCTCATCAATGGTTTTCCCAGATGCTACCAAAGCCTTAAACAGCTCATCTTTCTGCTTCTCTTCTATCTTTTTTCGAATCTCTTTTGCTCTATGACACAGTTCCTTTAAATCGGACTCTTTTGTACGAATCTCCTGTTCCACATACTCCAGTTGCTCTTCCAAAGATGTGTTTTCCAGTTTTTTTCGTCTTGCCATAATGCATCCTCCTAATAATTTTTCCTCATTCTACCACATTTTACCTATTCTGAAAAGGTCGTAGCGTTTAGAATAAATCCTTCTAAGCGAATCGCAAGAAAAAAGCAAGAATATAAATCTGTTATTTTCACAACTCTATGTTAAAATGTTCTTACTCATACTACGAAAGGAGGAACCTATTTTTGTCGAAAGCAACACTATTTGACAGCCGTATCAAAAAATACGCTTACTGTAAGCCGCCAGAAATCTGCCGGGATCTTGGTACATCTGCCCTTGGGCTATCCAAAGAACAGGTGGATGCAATGCGGGAAAGATATGGTAAAAACAGTTTTCAGGAACGTAAAACGGATACTACCATCCAGCGATTGCGGCGAGCGTTTATTAATCCATTTCATGTGATTCTATTTATTTTAGGTATTGTTTCTCTCGTTACGGATGTTTTTATGGCCTCTAATTTTACACGGAACGCTACTACTGCCCTTATCATTTTTTCCATGATTGTAATCAGCGGTATCATCCGTTTAATTCAGGAGCTGCGGGCGAAAAGCACCGCTGCACAGCTTGACCGTTTAATTCACGAAAAGGTTACCGTAAGACGAAATGGAGAACTAAGAGAAATCCCCGGTGAAGAATTAGTGGTAGGAGATCTGGTTCTGTTTTCTGCTGGTGATCGTGTTCCAGCGGACATCCGGCTGACAAAGGTAACCGATTTATTCATTTCCCAGGCCGCTATCACTGGAGAAAGCGCCATTTTGGAAAAGAGCTGCCGTACACTTTGTTACAAAGAGCAGGAACCCATAACACAATTGGAAAATCTTGCGTTTATGGCGACCACAGTTATCAGCGGAAAAGGGGAAGGCATTGTGCTGGCCGTAGGAACGGATACGCTGTACGGAGGATTTACCAAACCGGATTCTGAAGATAAAAATGCTTTTCAAAAAGGAGCTAATTCCATTGCCTGGGTCATGATCCGGTTTATGGCAGTTCTGGTTCCCATTGTATTTCTTATATTGGGAATCACAGGTGGAAAGTGGCTGGAATCCTTTGCATTCGCACTGTCTGTAGCGGTAGGGCTGATGCCTGAAATGCTCCCCATGGTCATCACTGCCTGCCTTGCAAAAGGAAGCCTTGCTATGGGTAAAAAACAGACCATCATCAAAGATCTGAACGCCATGCAGAGCTTTGGAAGCATGGATGTGCTTTGTATGGATAAAACAGGAACACTGACCAATGAAAGTATCCTGCTGGAATATTATATGGATATCCTGGGCAATGAAAATACTGAGGTCCTGGATCTGGCTTATCTGAACAGCTCCTATCATTCCGGCGTCCGTAATCCCATTGACAATGCCATTCTTGCCTGTAAATCCATGCCAGGCAGGGAAATCCATTATGCCAAGCTTCTAACAGAATATCAGAAGGAAGATGAAATTCCCTTTGACTATACCCGTAAGTTTGTCAGTACCCTTGTGCAGGACAGTACCGGAAACAGTCATCTGATTATGAAAGGGGATATTGCACACATCCTTTCCCGATGCAGTCATGTAGAATATCGGGGAACACGACTTCCCATGGAGAAAGATGCCAGACAAAGCGTATTTTCTGTGGTAGGGGAAATGTTGCAGGATGGGATGAAGGTTATTGCTGTGGCTCGGAAACATGTGGGAACACGAAGGGAAATCACACCTGACGACGAAAAGGATATGACTTTGGTTGGTTATCTGTCTTTCTTTGATGCCCCAAAACAGACGGCAAGCGAATCCGTAACAGCACTGAAGAGATTAAAAGTAATCCCGAAGATCCTGACCGGGGACCAGGCAGCCATTGCGCTATCCGTCTGCCGCCGGGTTGGAATCTCTGCGGAACATATCCTGACCGGCACCCAACTGGATGAAATGACAGACTGTGAACTAAAAAAGTTGGTAGAAGAAACCCATGTTTTTGCAGAGCTTACTCCCGGTCAG
This sequence comes from Blautia hansenii DSM 20583, assembly GCF_002222595.2. Lineage (NCBI taxonomy): Bacteria > Bacillati > Bacillota > Clostridia > Lachnospirales > Lachnospiraceae > Blautia > Blautia hansenii. The sequence goes on along the minus strand of NZ_CP022413.2, from coordinate 252,799 downwards.
AAAGTGCGTCTGGTTTCTGCACTCAAAGAGAATGGTCATACCGTTGGATTTCTTGGGGATGGGGTCAACGACATCCCGGCACTAAATGAGGCAAATGTGGGAATTTCTGTAGATACAGCAGTGGACGCTGCCAAAGATGCCGCTGATGTTGTACTGCTGCAAAAAGACTTAAATGTATTGGAGCAGGGTGTCCTGGAAGGGCGAAAGACTTTTACCAATATGCTGAAGTATATTAAAATCACTGCAAGTTCCAACTTTGGAAATATTTTTTCCATCATTTGTGCCAGTGCATTTTTACCGTTTCTTCCTATGACCTCCATCCAGATCCTGCTTCTGAATCTGTTATATGATACACTGTGTATCGTACTTCCCTGGGACAATGTAGATGAGGAAGAAATACTGTCCCCAAGAGACTGGTCCGGCAAGACACTGAAACAGTTTATGCTTTCTTTCGGACCGATCAGTTCCCTGTTTGATATTGTGACTTTCCTCTTTTTGTATTATTTCCTATGTCCTGCACTATGCGGAGGGACAACTTACCTGCAGCTTACCGATCCTTCCCTGAAACTTCAGTACGCTGCTTTATTCCAGACAGGCTGGTTTTTGGAGTCCATGTGGACACAGGTTTTGATCCTGCATTTCCTTCGTACTGCCAAAATCCCATTTCTCCAAAGCAGGGCATCTGCACCGGTCGTCTCCATCACTCTGGTAGGGATTCTTGCTTTTACAGCCCTTACGTTTACCAGCGGGGCATCACTGTTTGGACTGACAAAATTACCGCTTTGGTATTTTGCCTTTTTGCTGCTTGTGGCATTTTTCTATATGCTGCTAAGTTCCGTAACCAAATATTTTTATAAGAACAAATATCAAGAGTTGATTTAAAGGAGGCGCTCATGATGAAAAAGAATATCAGTTATATTCCCATGGATCATGCCCTTGAAATCTGGCTCTTGGAAAAATTATTAAGGGAACCGCCGGAAAGTGCTTATACAAAAGAGCTGATTTCCGGTATTCAGGACATGATAAGCGGAGAAGTATCCTCGCTGTTATTAGGAGCCTTAGAAGATACAGAGGTGGCTATTGGTGTACACTCGGATGAACTTCTGATCGGTGATCTGGAAATTCATCCAAGGAGCCGGAAAGTCCTGATGAAAGGTTCTGAAATCAGCCTGACACCAAAGGAATTCGATATTTTATATTTTCTTGCTAAGAATCGTGGAGAAGTATTTACAAAAGAACAGATTTATCGTGCAGTATGGGAGGAGGATTATCTTCTGGATAACAGTAACATCATGGCTTTTATCCGGAAACTGCGAAAAAAGATTGAACCTGCCCCGGATTCTCCCACATACATTTTAACGATCTGGGGGATTGGTTACAAATTTAATGATGAATTATGAGAAAGGCGGACTGAGACCATTTTAGTTTCAGCCCGTCTATTTTCTTGCCAAATCGCATGAAAATCGCAAGACTTTAGCCATAGGATTCCCCGGCTGTTTTTTATATACTTTTCGTGGTCAAAGAAACGTATCCAGAAATAAGGTAATGATTCATGCCAATTGGGAGGTGTTGCAATTGAAGAGAAAACGAAAAGATTTGAAAGGGGCAATCCTTTTTGCTCCCTACCCCATATTTACAATCCTATGCGGTTATCTGGGCTGGCATTTCTCTGGATATAGAATGATTATCTTTCAGTTTTGGTATCAGGTAAGCGCTATGGTCTGGGTTATTCTTGCTACCACTATGATTGTACTTATCACCAAACTTTTGAAACTGACAAAACGAAGCAACCGCTTCTATCACTAAAAGGAGGATCAGACAATGGACTTTACCTGCATTTTTTTTGGATTCCTATTTACCTTTGCCGGTCTTTGGTTTGCCTTTGGAAAAGGCTACCTTCATCTTTCCCTATGGAAAAATATGCCGCAAAAAGAGAAGGATAAACTCCGAATTATCCCTCTTTGCCGCAATATCGGAGGAATCATTACCTTAAACGGTGTCATCTTTCTGGTAAAAGGATTTTTGCCCTTATTTTCAAGCCACTGGTTTGTATATGCGATGATTGCATGGATGATACTTGCCGGCTTAGATGTCTGGTATATCGAAAAAAGCAACCGATACCGCAGACCGTAATTCCCATTGCGGTTTTACATAGATAGCTTTTAAAGATTGTGAGGTGAAAGACATGGACTCTGAAGGCAGTCCACGAAGGCAGAGAATATTGTATGAGTGTCCACAGATTCCGTGTCCCTCATAGAATCTTCCTTGCCCCTACAAAAATTCAAGGAGGTAAGACCAATGAACAAAAAAGAAAATCGTATGGCTGTTCGCCAGACTGTAGAAAAGGCAGTCATCCGTGACGAACAGAACCGTCGCATCCAATCTGCAGCAACCAACCCGGTAAAAGCGGTTTTAAAAATCTTTCATACCACACTTAGGGGGTTAGAAGCAGATACCGTATCCGTAAACCGTTCCAAATACGGTACGAACAAAGTCACCCACGAAAAAAAGAAATCCCTAGCAAAACGTGTGGCGGGTGCATTTATCAACCCTTTTACTGCTATTTTATTTTGCCTTGCTTTTGTTTCCACGATTACGGATATGATTTTCCCGTATTTTTCACTCTTTGGAAGCGTACCAGAGGACTTTGATTTTTTGACAGTCGTTATCATTTTAACTATGGTATTTATTTCCGGTACCCTTCGCTTTGTGCAGGAATCCCGCAGCGGAAATGCGGCGGAAAAGCTGCTTGCAATGATCACAACCACCTGTACCGTCACCCGCATAGGACAGGAAAAAACAGAGATACCCATGGATGACCTGGTGGTAGGTGATATTGTCCATTTATCTGCTGGGGACATGATTCCGGCAGATGTCCGTATCCTGGATGCAAAAGATCTATTTGTCAGCCAGGCAAGCCTTACCGGAGAAAGTGAGCCGGTTGAAAAGCTCCCTCATGTAAGCCCACATAAGGACAGTGTAACGGATTACACCAATATTGCATTTATGGGCAGCAATGTAATCTCCGGAAGTGCAACGGCTGTCGTTATCTGTGTCGGTGATCATACGCTATTTGGCTCTATGGCCGCTGCTGTTGCCGGAGAAGCTGTGGAAACCAGTTTTACGAAAGGTGTCAATGCTGTGTCATGGGTACTGATCCGTTTTATGCTGGTTATGGTTCCGCTGGTATTCTTTGTGAATGGCATTACAAAGGGGGATTGGCTGGAGGCGTTCCTGTTTGGGATTTCCATTGCAGTAGGACTCACACCGGAAATGCTTCCGATGATTGTAACCACCTGCCTTGCAAAAGGCGCTGTTTCCATGAGTAAAAAGCAAACCATTGTAAAAAACCTCAATTCCATTCAGAATTTTGGTGCTATGGATATCCTCTGCACAGACAAGACAGGGACACTGACACAGGACAAGGTGGTATTGGAATATCATCTAAATGTAAATGGAGAAGATGATACCAGAGTCCTTCGTCATGCCTATCTGAACAGTTACTTTCAGACAGGATATAAAAATCTCATGGATCTGGCTATTATCCATAAAACAGAGGAGATGGAGGCGGCAGATAAGCGTCTGATTGACCTGTCAGAAACCTACGTCAAGGTGGATGAGATTCCCTTTGACTTTAAACGCCGCCGTTTATCCACTGTGGTACAGGATAAAAACGGAAAGACACAGATGGTAACAAAAGGTGCTGTGGAAGAGATGCTTTCAATCTGTAGCTTTGCAGAATGTGACGGGCATGTACAACCTCTGCGTGATGAAGTGCGCAGCCGGATTTTGAAAACTGTAGATGGATTAAATGAAAAAGGCTTTCGTGTTTTGGCTATCGCCCAAAAGAGCAACCCATCTCCAGTGGGAGCTTTTGGTGTCAAAGATGAATGCGATATGGTGCTGATTGGTTATCTGGCATTTTTAGATCCACCGAAAGAATCTACTGCCGATGCTATCCAGGCATTGAAAAACCATGGGGTTCTTACCAAAATCCTTACAGGCGATAATGAAAAAGTAACCCGGACCATCTGTAAACAGGTCGGGCTGAAGGTCCGCAATATGCTCCTGGGTTCTGATCTGGAACACATGAATGATGCGGAACTTGCCAGGGCGGCAGAAACCACCGATGTATTTGCGAAACTGACACCGGAGCAGAAAGCCCGTATTGTTTCTGTTCTTCGTGAGAATGGTCATACCGTTGGATTTATGGGTGATGGAATCAATGATGCTGCTGCCATGAAATCTGCGGACATCGGAATCTCCGTAGATACAGCGGTAGACGTGGCGAAAGAATCGGCAGACATCATTCTTTTAGAAAAAGATCTGATGGTTTTGGAGCAGGGCATCATTGAAGGTCGGAAAACCTATGCCAATATGATCAAATACATCAAAATGACGGCTTCTTCCAATTTTGGAAATATGTTTTCCGTACTGGCTGCATCGGCTCTTTTGCCATTCCTGCCAATGGAAAGTGTACATTTGATTTTCCTGAACCTGATCTACGACCTGTCCTGTACGGCAATCCCATGGGACAATGTAGATGAAGAATTTATTGCCAAACCACGGAAATGGGATGCCTCCAGTGTAGGCAGTTTTATGATCTGGATCGGACCAACCAGCTCCATCTTTGACTTTACCACTTACATTTTCATGTACTTTGTATTCTGCCCGTTCTTTGTATCCAAGGGTATCCTGTTCAATGACCTGCCGGCTCATTTTAGTGGAGCAGAGCTGACGGCTATGCAGACACAGTATATCGGAATGTTCCAGGCTGGCTGGTTTGTAGAATCTATGTGGAGCCAGACATTAGTGATCCACATGATCCGTACACCGAAGCTCCCATTTATCCAGAGCCGGGCATCTGCTCCTGTGACATTGCTTACAATGACAGGGATTACGATTCTAACCGTCATACCATTTACGATATTTGGAAAGCTCCTTGGGTTTGTGGCACTGCCAGCAGCATACTTTGCATATCTGCTTCCGTGTATCTTATTGTATATGGCTTTGGCAACAAGCTTGAAAAAGGCTTATGTCCGTCATTTTGGCGAATTGCTTTAAGGAGGTGCAACAATGAACTGGAAAGAACTTTGGATGACACTTTTTGGAACTACGGAATGGCTTGGTCTGAACATAGGATTCTGGGTGGCTTTAGCTGCTGTATTACTAATTGTAATTCTTATGAACGTCCTATTTTGGTCTATGAAGCCGAAAACAGACACCAAAAACTGTCCTAATAAAAAAGACGCATAAAAGAAGCAGGGGAGATACACAAATTTTCGTGGAGTCTCCCCTCATGTATTTTCTTTCAGCGCAACACAACATACTGTATTTTTATTATTGACCTTCGCTATATCTTGTGTTACTATAATATTGTATTTAAGTTTTGTGTTATCCCTTTATAGGGTGTCTGGATACTATCTCCAGTACACATGCAGTTTAAGTTGGAAAATCGTGTCATTATAATGCCGTTTTATACGGTGCTATAATGGCACTTTTTTTATTTATCACTATTTTATCGCCCAAAGGGCAGAAAGGAGAATTTTTATGTCATCTATTATCATTGTAACAGGAAGGGTAACTGCCGATCCGGTTATGCAACAAGCAAAGAACTCCGGAACTGAATACATCAGTCTGGGGCTTGCTACCAACCAGAGAGGTCAAAACGGAAAGGAAGAACCCATCTTCTATCAGTGTTACTGCAACAAGTTTCTTGCAGATCGACTGATAAAAGCCGGTGTCAAAAAATCAACGTGTCTCATGGTCTACGGAGATTTAGAACTCCATCCGTATATTCACCAGAAAGGCAATAATGCAGGTCAAGCAGCTATCACGCCGCAAATTATGGTAAAGGACTGGCAGTTCTTACCTGCGAATCGTAATGATACCAATGCAGCAACACCTGTACCGGGGAATCCAATGGTCGGAAATCCGAATGTTCCACCAGTACCAGCAAACGGTGCTACTTATAATGGAAACCCGGCAATGGGAATGAATCCTTCCGGTACCGTGCCTACTGGCGCAATGCCAGCCAATAACAATATGATGCCACAGGCCGCACAACAGATGTCTTATGCTCCGGCAGGGGGATCGGCTTATGCACCACAGGGATTTACGGCTGGCAATGTATCTGGTGATGGATTTACCAATATTCCGGAAAATACACCACCACAGCAGCTTCCATTCCCGTAAATTATCAAAGATCCCTAAAATGAAGGAATTGCGACTTTCCAGTATCTACTGGTCTGCTGCAATTCCTTTTTCTATTGAAACAACCATGGAGGAAATGAAGTGAATACACAAAAGAAATTTCTTAAAGTTCTAAGTATGCTCACAATAATTTTGTTAATTGCAACTATATTCATACCAGGAAATGGAAATCGTAATGCAGTCGCAAGTATCGGAATCCTTGGCATCCTGCTGCTATTTCTTTCCACACTTCTTCCCAAAATCCATAAACTGACTCTAAACCTACTCAAGAACCAGGGCAAAACAAGCCCTTGGTCTTCTTTGAAATCATCTGAGCCAGTTTCCGAAACAGAAGAATTGCTTTGGAGACAAATCAGCTATCAGATTACCGACAAACTACAGGCTGCATTTCCAAATGCAACATGGGAATTCCAGAAGCCGCCATCCATGAATCAGCTTCTTTGCGGAAATCCCATACGTCTGAGAACCTTTCATACGGAGGACTACAACTTTGCGGAAGCACGTATGAACCAATACGGATATCTGGAACTTCAAATGCTGACCATTGCCAGCCTCAAAAAGACTGTCACAGTTACCGATGAGGACGATGTTCCTTTTGCTGATCCGGAATCCTGGTATTCCTTAATTGGCAAGAAAAAGCTGGAGAACCTTATCGGGCAGCTCCATGCGAAAGGACACCATAAACTCTATATTAATGAAAACGGGCAAATTTACATCCAAAATGGTGATACAGCGGAAATCAAGGATTGTTTTGATTATTTCCCGCCACGAAACTATTGGGATGTTCTCATTTCCATCTTCCAAAAAGATGAATTGACCGCAAAAGAAAAGGACCAGGCCCTCGAATTATCCTGGGTGAAAGAATAGGAGGAAATCTTATGCCAAATGTGAATTTTTTTCCAAAATGGGCTTTTGAACGGCCACTGCCAAAACCTTTTGATTGTTATTCCGGACGTGATGCTATTTTTAAGGGCATTTCTTCCAAATACTGCATTCAGCCAAGAAAGCAAGCCACTCTGCATTCTGCTACTTTGCAGGCAGTTTTTACTTATATGGATTTGGAAAATCCACCTGCTGGAAAAACAGAGGAAGAACTCGGAGCCATTGGAAGCCAGGCAAACAATTTTACAATCGCAGAATATCCAAGCCGTACTGAGTTGTTGCATGTAGTGGTCTACAACCGTATGACTGGGAAATTTATAGCTGGAAAGTATGAAAAACCTTTGGATCTGGACAGTAAACCAGAGCCATATCAGTTTAAAAAAGATGATGATTCCGGAAGTGCTCTTTATTTTGCTTTAATGCCTACGTTTCTTTCTGATGACGAATTCAATGAAAAATATCAGGAATTAAAGCAACACCGTGATGACGGTTTTCCTGACCTGCCCAAAGCTGCAGAAACGGCTGCGGTTCTTTGTGATAACGTGTACCGCAGGATCCGTTATGGTGATTCCCTTCCTATCGGGAACATCAAAGTTGACACTCCTGCAAATGGCGTGCTCCAAAGACTTACACCACTGAATATCCAAAAAGGTGTTTATGCACCAACGGAAATTATCCAGGGTACCTTTCAGGTATTAAAAGGTGGACATCACTATACTGCTTCCGCCGTTTCAATTCCCAAAGAAGATTTTGTCGATAAATACATCCTGTCCAATTCTCGGACATTAACTCCCCAAGAAGAATCAACCGTTCCTATTCTCGAAGATTGGTATGTAATCCCAAAAGAAATCCAAAGAATATGCGAACATGCTAAATTAACAACTGACAGCAAGCAGCCTATGCGGAATTTTATGCTCCGTGGGCCTGCTGGAACGGGAAAGACCGAAGGTGCCAAAGCCATTGCTGCAGGACTTCACCTTCCTTACCGATGCATCACCTGCTCGGCAAATACAGAAATTTTTGACCTTCTTGGACAGATTTTACCTGATGTAGATGAAAAACAGCTTTCTTTGGTAGGGGAACTGCCCTCTTTTCAAGACATTACCCTAGATCCGGCTACTGCCTATGAAAAATTAACGGGTACTTATGATGAAAAAGTATCAGAAAATACAGTTTATGAAGAATTGATCCATCATATATCTGAGGAAATGAAACAGAAACAAGCTGCTACCTCCAGCAGCCAACAGTTCCGCTATGTGGATACACCACTGGTTGAAGCCATCCGAAACGGCTATCTGGTAGAAATACAGGAGCCTACGGTGATTGCCAATCCTGGTGTACTGGTAGGGCTTAATTCCCTGTTGGACCGTTGTAACAGTGTATTTCTGCCAAACGGGGAAGTCATCCATCGGCATCCGGATACTACCATTGTAGTCACAACTAATCATGACTATGCCGGCTGTCGTCCCATGAACCAGTCTGTCATTTCAAGGATGAATATGGTCATAGATATGGATGAACCGGATGAAGAGACCATGGTAGAGCGTGTTCTTGCTATTACCGGATGTTCCGATAAAAAATCAGTACGTACCATGACACAGATTGTACGTTCCATCGCACAGTATTGTCAGGATAACCTGATAACAGATGGCTGCTGTGGAGTCCGGGAATTAATTGCCTGGGTTCAGTCTTTTATGGTATGTGGCGATATACAGGAAGCTGCTCATTATACCATTTTATCTTCCGTCACTGCCGATTCTGAAAGCCGTATCGAAATTGAAGGTTCTTGCTTGGATACAGTTCTTGCATCATAACACACTATTGAGGAACACCTTTTATACCGAAGCCGAACTACGCAAAACTCTGGCAGAAAATCTCGTTTATTTAAGAAAATCCAAGCAGACGAAACTCTCTCAGAAAGCCGTAGCAAGACTTCTACATCTACCGGAAAAAACAATTATGAACTATGAAAATGGGCATACGCTTCCATCTGCTTACGCCGTCTTTCGGTTAGCCCAGTATTACGGCTGTACAATGGAAGATCTCCTAACCCAAAATATGAAAAAGAAAGAAGGGTGAAGAAATTGAATAACACTCAAAAAGCTTTAAAAAGAATGATCCGGGATACGGAGTCAAAAATCACTGATGAAGAACTCTTTCTTTCATCGGCTTTCCAAAAATACCAAACATCTCTGGCGAAAGCGGCTACTGGCCGTTCTCGCTATGGACTTCAGGTACTTATGGAATGGGACAGTTCTGAAAATGCAGACATCGCTTATACAGATAATTATAGAATTCACTGTAACGCTGCAAACCCGATAACCCAAAGCTTTCCTTCCCGATTTCTACGTTCACAAAGCCTGACAGGATTGACCGGACATGAAATCGGACATCTGCGTTACTCTGATTTTGCATCACTACAGCTTTATCTGACCAATATGGAAAATGGTTCCTTCTATCCAGAAGCACCAGACAATCTTCCTTCTGGATACAAGGCAAATCTGCAGGACATCTTAGATGCCATGGAAGAAAAAGATAACGCAACGTGTCTGACGCTATCCCGCTGTGCTGCACAGTTTAATAATATACTGGAGGACATCTACATTGAAGCCCGGATGTGTGAAGAATATCCCGGAACTTTTAAGCAGGGAATACAGATCAATAATCTGCGGATGTCTGAATTGATTCCTTCTATACAGGAACAAATTGATTGTGGCTATCAGCCGTTTTCCATCATGAGTAATTTAATTTTGTCCTATTGCCGGACTGGTAATCTAAATAACCGCACGAATTATTCCGGAGAATACACGGACACACTCTCAGACTGCATGGATTATATTGACGATGCCTTAATTGCCACACAGGGGAAAGAACGCTTCCGTGCTTCCAACTATCTTTTAGTACTTTGCTGGAACTATATTCAGCCTATGGTAGAGCAAACCAGAGAGTCTTTAAAAAAGCAGGATAGTACCCAAGTTGGCGATGCTCTGGACGATCTGCTGCGGAAAGAATCAGGTAGCGGATCTCCTCTTCCAACTGGTAAAAACGGAGGAATCCCCAAAAACATTCCAGGTCCTACAGAAAAATCAAAAACTCCTATAACCTGTGACTTATCTGGTCTTGATCCAAATTACAGGCAAGATGCGATTAACCAGGCAGAAAAAGTACTGCAGGAAGAAGGGGGTAGAATTGAATTTGCTAAAACTATAGCAATATTAGATGGAAATAATCCAGGAATCACATACGCATCACAGTATGCCGGTTCCGGTTATGAAAATGCAGCGAATGATCTTGCACGCATCCTAAATGATGTTGCTACGGAAAAAGCCCAAAATGATTATGAACAGGAATTAACAGAAGACTTGCAAAAATCGGCGGATGAAATACATTACGGAAATGCCCATGCAGGCATCCATGTAACAATCCACCGCATCAATCCCGTTTCCGACTTTTTTATCAAATCTTATCAAACAGTTGCTTCCCCTCTTTTGCGGACCTCCAAAAGGCTGCAAAGTTCCATTCTTCCTTTATTAAAAGAAGAGGCAGAAGGCGGGAAACAAAAAAACCTGTTATTTGGTAAAAGGCTGGATATGCGGGCTTTACACCGAAAGGACGGCGGTATCTTTACCAGAACCAGGCTTCCGGATGAAGAACAAAAACTTTCCGTGGGACTTTTGGTTGATGAAAGTGGTTCTATGGGCTGGGGAGATCGTATTACCCATGCCCGGAAAACTGCAATCGTGCTGTATGATTTCTGTACGAGCCTGGGAATTCCTATTACCATTTATGGGCATTCTACAGATTCCAAGGGTGTTGCTTTGTATTCCTATGCTGAATTTGATTCTCTGGATGCCTCTGACCGTTACCGGCTGATGGATATGTCTGCCCGTAATGGCAACCGGGATGGAGCTGCACTTCGTTATGTTGCGGAACACCTGGCAAAGCGTCCGGAATCACAAAAACTCCTCATCATAATCTCTGACGGACAGCCCGCAGATTGTGGGTACAGTGGTACGGAAGCAGAAGCAGATCTTCGTGGTATCAAGAATGAATATCGTAAACGTGGCATTGTGATCTTTGCTGCAGCAATTGGTGATGACAAAGAAAACATCCGCAGAATTTATCAGGATGGTTTTTTAGATATTACCAAATTAGAAGATTTACCCAAAAATATGACACAGCTTGTAAAACAATATTTGAAATAGAAAGAAGGAAAACATACATGAGTGAAAATTATCAAAACTCAATTACAGATCAGATATGCAAAGTACAGACCAGTAAAAAATTAATTGCACTGTATGACCGCCTCCGCTACACAAGTTATAACAGCTATGCACAGCTTCATGCAAAAGGAGAATTTGAAGAAAATGGTCATAAAGTTCACTCCCTTATTGGAATCTCCATACAGGATTACTCTAGTGGTACCGGTGATAAAAATATTATCACCCGTTTTCATCTGGCACCCGAACAAATTCAATTTCTGCTGTCCAGAGTTACCGCTGGCTTTCCTGAATTTGAATGGTCACAAAGTAAAATATTTGGTGTGCCGGATGGCAATGGCTATTCTACTGCACAACAGTTTTTTATTTCCCGCCACGTATATAACAACCAGCAGGAAATACTGACCAGTCCATGGAGAATTCAAATTAATAACGGAAAAGGTATCAAGAAAAAGAATCATAACGGCGGCACTTATATGCAGGCTCAAAGTTTTATCTCTGAAAAAAGTGCTTTTATACAATTGACAGATATGGATTTTTATATGCTGTTAAAACGTGCTGATTCCTATATCGTAAATTGGGAAGCCTATGTTGCATCCTTCCTGATTCAAAACGGCAAACAACAGCTTAAAAAGCAACAGGAAGCAAGAATGGCACAAAATATACAGCCACAGCCAGATGAAATGACTTCCTATATGCAGGGACAGCCACAAGAGCAATATCTGAATGGTATGTATGTCGCTTAAAGAATTTCAACAAAGAAGCAGCCGAAAAGACTGCTTCTTTTTATAAAGGAAAGGGGATCTCTATGGATTATGCTACAACACTAAATATTGACCAACAAGGGCGGATCATTATTCCTGCCAAAGTAAGAAAAGCCCTACAGCTTCATACAGGCGATGTATTGATGTTGGAAGCTGACACACGCAACATCTGTCTTCGTAAATGCGACTCCCATATCCCTATGGATATCCGGTTAGACAGTTTTCTGGATATTTTACATAGCAATGTCCCTTGCCGGATTCTGTTATGTAATCATTCCAAAATCATTGCTTCCAAGAATTATCATACAGCACTTAATATGCCTGTAACAGAAAGTATTCAAAGGCTTCTGCAACAGGGAAAGATGAAATTATTCTCTGAAAAGGAACGCATATACCCTACTATGACAGGAAAATATCCCATATCAGCCTTTTTCCCTATTTCTAAAAAAGACGAATTGGGGGAAGCCCTGGGACTTTTACTATGTGCAAAAAATCAACAGCCTTTCAGCGAAATGGATTTAGGCTGTGCCAAAATGACTGCAGCGGCGATTTCCCGCTACATCCAACAAAATTATGAAAGGAAGGTGACATAAAATGAATGACTTACTGCTGCAACGGGCAGCACAACTATTGGAAGCTGAATTTGGTCCCCAATGGCGTACTGTCGCTGACATGCTTGGAACGGAAGGATTGCGAAAACGTGTAGGAAAGGAACTGACTTCTTTCATGGCATACCCAGAACGGGGAGAAGGCGGTAACAGCCAGTGGCGTGGTAACTGCTCCCCCGAAGTGGTTGCAGCGCTTCTACGCTATTGCCTGGACGATATGCGATATTACGGAAAAGATACCAGCACCTTTACCCTCTTAGATCCTATGAGTGGCTCCGGAACTTCAAAGGCGGCTGCTGACCGTTATCAGGTACGTTCCCTGCTCTATGATCTAAATCCGGCACCTGCTTATGGAAAAGGTAACTGGAATGCTCTAAAAGATGAAGTGGAGGATTCCGCTGATCTCATCTTTTTCCATCCACCTTACCATAATATGATCCAGTATTCCGGAAATATCTGGGGAAACCCTCACCCGGACGACCTATCCCGCTGTGAAAACTATTCGGATTTTCTAGAAAAATTAAATCACTGCATCCGGAAATTTTTCCTGGCACTTCGGAAAGGTGGCAGGCTTGCCATACTGGTAGGCGATATGCGGCTCCATGGTAAGTTCTATAGTATGCAGCATGATTTAATGCGGATGGGTGATTTTGAATCCTTTCTGGTAAAGGGCCAGTTTAATTGTGTTTCTGACAATCGGACGTACAAAAAGCCTTTCATTCCCATTGTGACAGAATATGCTCTGTTGCTGAAAAAAGCAGATTCTTTCATTATCCCCTTCAGCATCCGGCAAGAAGGTGTGTTTTCTGTACAAAATACAGATATTCTTGCACTAACTTGGCATCATCTAATCCGGATGACAATGGAGAGTATTGGAGGAAGAGGGGCTTTAAAAGACCTGTACGCTTTATTAAAGGAACACCCAAAAGCGAAAAAGAATCCGCATTATCAGGAACGTATCCGTGCCACCTTATATGAACACCCAGACGAATATATCCCTGTATCGAAAGGATATTTTCGTTTGAGTTACCCTGTTACATAAAAACGAGCCATGAAAAACAGATTCTCTATGGCGATACAAAAGGAGTGTGAACACTATGACAAATCGAAAGCACCATGTAAAAGATAAACAAATAACAACACTCTCTGGATGGTTTCATTCTCCGCTACGTGTTGGGGAACGTGCTATTATTTCTGGGGTCAATGGTTTCTCTATTCTGACATCTCCTATCCTAACGATTTTGGAAGTATCTAAGGACAGTGTCATTTTTGAAACAGAAAATACCATTTACCATCTGGTTCTTATACCAGAAACCGTATCGGAAGTGATGTGTGCTTGAATAACATATATGAACTAGGAAGCAGCCTTTGTGAATTGCTCTCCACTTTAAAGAAAAACCGGGAATACGTTCCACTTGAAATTTTACGGACACAGTATCGGGTTCCTTATGAAACCCTAAAAAAGCAAATTGGTGATACAGCGACAGCTTTTGTAAAAGAAATTACATTATCAAAGCTTATGATAAATCCAGATGTATCTCTGGAACAGCAGATTTCTGTTATCCAACAGACCATTACAACATCCGGGATGCTCAAAGAAATGAGCTATACCTTATCAAAACTGTATGATGTGGAACTACTGCACAGGCAGGCATTAAAATTAAGGACATATATTGAAGATGCTCTATATCCATATATTGCCCTTCAGGATTGCCTTGTGGTTGATATGGAACGTATAGAGGATACGCCAATTATCTACAATACCATTACCCAAATGGTTTATGAGAATGGGCAATGGAGTAAACAGGATTTGGATCTGAACGGGAAACTATTACTCTATGTAAAATCCAGTTCTCCTATGCCTGCAACAACAGAACAAATAAACAATGGATTCTAAATTCAAAAATTATTATGTCAAGAAGGGAAACTTTTGTGGGTTTCCCTTTTTACGAAAATAATTTCAGTTGTTCATATTCTGCTGTCCGATTCAACGGTATGGGCTTCTTAGCAAGAATAATTTCTACCGCTGCATCCTCCATAATCCAATCTTCCAGTTCTTGTCGTTCCAAAAGCAATGGCATCCGTTCATGCACCGGTGCTACGGAAGCATTTGCCTGTGTAGTCAGAATAACAAAACGATTTTGGCCATTATAGATTTGATAACACCCTGCCATAAATAATGTGGCATCCTGCTTTGGACTTTGAAAAGTATATTTATCTTTGTTTTTACTCCATTCGTAAAAGTGACGGGCGGGAATCACACATCTTCGATGTAGCACACTTTCTCGAAAGGTCTTCTTGTCTAGTATCGCCTCTGCCCTTGCATTGATAAGCAGTCCCTTTCCCTGGAATCCCGGAAAGCCCCACTGCATCTGCCTTGCAGCCACTTCCCTACACTCCTTTGTAAGTACAACTGCAGATTCAGACGGATGGATGTCCTGCCCATGCTCTATCTTTAAACGCTGGTCCAGTTTCTTTACAATCTTCTCAATCTCCTGTGAAGTTTCATCATCCACATAATATCTTCCGCACATTTTCTGTCCTCCTTCATTCATATTTTACTTCATCCTGGGTATCTTATACAACCAGTTTCCATGCACAATCCTCCGGACAAAAGAGGAGCACAAAATTGATTTGTTTTCCCAAAAGTACCGCCTGACATCTATACTTCCAGTTCACAATCCCCGCATACCACTGTTTTTCTACAGTCAGAACCTGGATATGATTGATCTGGATAATCTCTTCATCCTCCCCTTTTACCTTCAACATCAATGGCAAAGATTTTCCGGTAGCTGTGAACCAGCACTGGACTGCCACCTCATGATAGGTTCCGGATAAAGGCTCCTGCTCTGTATGCTCTGTATTTATTCCGATTCCAAATGCCACCGTTTCTTCCCCCTTCCCGCTATTCTGTCTTTAATTTCTCATAGTCCACAGAACGTTTTTCCCGTGAAATGCCACCACTCATGTGATCAATACACCCACCTAAAAAAGCTGCACGTATTACCGAATCATTCCCATACCGTTTTCTAATCTGATCTATCGTTTCATCCATTTTTTCCAGCTTCTCATAATCATTCGTATCAAATAGATCCAATTGCCTCATATTCACCTGATCCTTGATGCGGCTGGTATGGATTCCCAGATGCCGGATGGGTGTCCCATCCCAGAGCTGGTCAAATAACTGGCAGGCACACTGATGAATCTCTTTCGTAATATTGGTTGCATTCTGAAGCGTCATCTGGTGACTGGCATAACTGAGATCATAGTTCTTGATCCCTACTGCAATCACTTCTGCCCTAGCTCCTGCTCCACGAAGTCTGCTTCCTACTGTCTCTGCCAAAGCCAACAGCACCAATTTTGCTGTAGATGCATCTGTCACATCAAAAGGAATCGTTGTGGAATTACCATATCCCTTATTGGCAGGTGGGGCAGACTGGACTGCAGATACATCAATCCCATTTGCAAATCCCCAGATTACTTCCCCATGTTTCTTTAACTGTTGTTTTAAGTAGCCAGGATCGCTCTTTGCCAAATCTCCTATTGTTCGGATTCCCAACTTGAAAAGTGTCTTTGTTGTTGCCCGTCCTACAAAAAACAAGTCGCTTACCGGTAATGGCCACATCTTATTCCGTATCTCAGACTTCCATAATGTGTGCACTCTGTCTGGCTTCTGAAAATCACTTGCCATCTTAGCTAACAGTTTATTCTCTGAAATACCGATATTCACTGTAAATCCAAGCCGTTCCTTAATCTGTCTCCGCATCTTCTCCGCTACTTCCACTGGCGTCCCCCAAAGCAATTCCGTTCCAGTCATATCTACAAACGCCTCATCTATCGAGTATTGTTCCACTACGGGAGAATACTCTTGCAAAATTCCCATAAAAGCTTTGGAACACCTCTCATACAATCCATAATTTGGAGGCACTAAAATAAGATTGGGACATTTCTGTTTTGCTTCCAAGATTGATTCACCTGTCTGTATCCGATATTTCTTTGCTGGAATGGATTTTGCCAAAATGATTCCATGACGCATCGCCATATCCCCTCCTACCGCCGACACCTGTTCTCTTAAATCGCCTTTCCATCCCAAATGATGCAGCCGATATACCGCTTCCCAGGACAAAAAGGCAGAATTTACATCTATATGAAAAATCACTTTTCCCAAACTCACGTTCCCCTCCTTTACATCTCATTATACAGAACATACGTTCTGAAATCAAGAGATAATATTTTCCATATCCATGCTTCCTCTATATATAGTAATTCTCCTCTCAGACTAAACGATATATAGTGTTTTTATATTGACACATACTACATATAGTGTTACACTTACTATGTAATTATTATTTGTGTCATCCGGAAAGGATATACGCACGCAGTTTAGGTTTGTAAAAGTGTCAGAAGTATACCACGCTACCAGCAGGGACTTCTGGCTTTTTTTATTTTGCAGGAAACTGCACGCATTAGAGAATGAACATCCGTGTCATTCTCTTTTTTTATGCCTAAACGCAAAGAAAGGAGGAAGAAAAACCGGAACAAATAAGAATTACAACTATACCATAGAAAAGGAGACAAGAATAAAATGAACCATCCCAATGAATTATCAAACGTGGAAAAAATCAAACAACTGGTGGACTATCTGAATTTACAGCGTAACGCTTATTATAATGAGAACAGTCCGAATATCAGTGATGCGGAATATGACCGAATCTTCGATGAATTAGTGGAATTAGAAAAGCAGACAGGCTTTATCTTATCCAATTCACCGACACAAACCGTAGGCTATACTCCCATCAGTGAACTTCCCAAAGTAAAGCATCCAGTCCCTTTGCTCTCTTTAGATAAGACAAAGCAGGTACAGGACTTGATAAGCTTTGCCGGTAAGCAGCCGGTTCTGTTTATGCTGAAGTTGGACGGATTAACGACTAAATTGGTCTACGAAAATGGAACACTTGTAGAGGCTTCTACGCGTGGCGACGGAGAAATTGGGGAACTTATCACCCATAACATCCCTGCATACGTTGATGTCCCTCTTTCAATTCCATATAAAGGCCGGCTAGTGATTGTTGGAGAATCCTTCATCCCAACCCATGACTTTGAGCGTTTAAAAGAAACTCTCCGAGATGGAAAAGGAGAACCTTACAAAAATGGGCGAAATCTGGCTTCTGGCTCTGTGCGAAGTCTTGATCCGGCAAATTGTGCAGGACGCTGTCTGCACTTTATGCCTTTTAATGTTCTGGAAGGTCTGGACTCTCCATTTCTCTTTCCAGACAGCAGAGCTATGAAAATTTCCAGCCTGTTTGACTATGGTTTTCAGCCTTGTCCTTATATTGCTGCAAACCATCCCTTAACCTCGGAACTTGTAAATCAGTATATTGAAAGGCTGACTGATCTGGCAGGCAAAAAACATCTGCCTATTGACGGAATTGTAATGATTTTCGACAGTCTGGACTATTCCAAAAACTGCGGGCGTACCGGACATCATTATAAAGATGGACTGGCTTTTAAGTTTGAAGACGAAACTTACGAAACCACTCTTCGCAATATAGAATGGACACCCACCCGTTTCGGAGAAATTGCACCTGTGGGAGTTTTTGACCCTGTGGAAATTGACGGATGCTCTGTTTCCAGAGCAACCCTTCACAATCTGACCTTTATCAAAGAATTAGAATTGGTGCCAGGTTGTAGAATTTCTGTATCAAAACGTAATATGATCATTCCTCATATTGAAGAAAATCTGGAACGTGGTCATTACGTAGATGCAGTTCCTCCTGTATGTCCATGCTGTGGTTCTCAGACTCGTATCTATCAAAGAAAAGGAAATGATGGGCGTCTCATTGAAACGGTGCATTGTGACAATCCCAACTGTGATAGCCAGATCCGAAAACGCTTTACACATTTCGTTGGAAAAAAAGCAATGAACATCGAGGGACTCTCCGAAACTACCTTGGAAAAATTCCTGACTTTGGGTTATCTCCAGACATTTCCGGATATTTACCATCTAAATGAACATCAGGAAGAAATCTTACAGTTGGAAGGTTTCGGTAAAAAATCCTTTGAAAGATTATGGAATTCCATTACTTCCAGCCGGAATACTACCTTTGTTCGATTCCTGGTTTCCATGGACATTCCTATGGTCGGACGAACCAAAAGCAGGATTTTGGATACAGTATTCCACGGCAGTCTACAGGAATTTTTTGACGCTGCCTCTGGTGACTATGATTTCACCCAGTTAGATGACTTTGGTGATACTCTGAATCAGAATATCCATGACTGGTTTTCTGATGAAAACAATTTAATTCTCTGGCACGAACTCCAAAAAGAACTTATATTTGAAGAAAGAAAGGAAATGAATACTATGATGAAAGAAAATGTATTTACAGGATGTACTATCGTTGCAACAGGAAAACTTGCTCATTTTACAAGGGATGAAATCAACTCGAAGATTTTAGAGCTTGGAGCAAAAGCCGGCAGTTCTGTCACAAAAAAGACAGATTATCTAATTTGTGGGGAAAAAGCCGGCAGTAAATTAGCAAAAGCCCAGTCTCTCGGCATTAAGATTTTATCTGAAGATGAGTTTCTTGAAATGATTGCGTAAGGAGAAATCTATGAGTATCATTACATCCGTTTTTCATATCTATGGATTTCTTATTACAGAAGAGGCTGCTAATCTTATCCTTCGATATACAGAGGAAGTTTTTCCTGATTTATACAAAGAGTTCTCTGATCCAGAATCACTCTTAGCCTTTCAGGAATATCTTTGTGAGAAACTTGATGGCTGTCGTTATGGCACTGCTGAGTCTATGACGGTATGGAGGATCAAAGATCAGGAAGAACTGGACTTAAATCCAGGAGAAGAATTTTATATCATTGAACTTAAAAATTCTTCCCACTTATTTTCACAGGCGTATTCTTCTTATACGGAAGTTATCCAAGAAATTCAAGAAACGTTTGGTGAATTACTTCCTCCCGATTTTCCATTAGATGATTTTCTTGTGGAAATCATGGGCGAAGTTTGGGGATAGTGAAATGGGGTGACGCCCCATTTCAAACATCTTTTGCAACTTTACATTTATAATTATTTTACCGTTGGAAAGCACCTTCTTTTTTGATATAATGAAAGCAAATGGAGGGATAACGTATATGAGTATTCAATCAGATATAGAGATGCTATCAATTGAAGCACTGGAATATTATGCTAAAAAGCACCAAATATCAGAAGACGATGCCTTTAATATTTTCTACAAACATCAAGTATTTGAAAAAATACTGGTACAACACGAAACGTTGCACCAATTAGATATTCATGATACTTTTCAATACGTAGAAGATATTATAGAAGAAGATACGCCCACGCTTGTTCTTTTCCATGGCTCCAATATTGCATTTGATAAAATCGATTTGAACAAATCACATAACCGTCGTGATTTTGGTCGTGGATTTTATTGCACAGTTCTCGAACAGCAGGCAAATGAATGGGCGAACCGCCTGTACTTGCGTACTCATACTGGCGGCAAATATGTGTATCGGTATATCTTCCAGCAATCCGAGGAACTAAAAATCAAACATTTTGCCACCTTGGACAAGGAATGGTTGGAGTTTGTCAAACTCAACCGTACTGTCGGCGATATCCAGCATCACTATGATGTTGTAATTGGGCCTGTTGCGGATGATAATACCATGGAAACTGTACAACTTTATTTGTCCGGTATCTTGAGCGTGGATGAAGCGGTTACAAGGCTTCGGTATAATAAGGTTAATAATCAGGTTTCCTTTCACACCCCACTTGCTCTTGAACATCTGGTATTGGAATCTCGAAAGGATGTGTAAAACATGGAAGGTAAATATTTTTTTAACGGAAAAGATATTTCAATGAATCTGTATATTCAAATCCGGGATGTTATCGATATTATTATGGAAAAGAGTAATCTTTCCTTTCCGGATGCCATGGGCAAATTTTATCATTCAAAAACTTACAAGGCCCTACAAAATACAGAAAATACTCTTTGGGCGGAATCTGCCGGCTATATTGCAGACCGCTATTACGAAGAACAAGAAGAAGCACAAATAAACAAATAACAAACAAAAAAATATGTTTAAGAAGGAACTGCTTACCATAAGCGGTTCCTTTTTTGTATAAGAAAGAAGGGATTACATGTATATTAATACCTATTCGAATCATTACCAGCAAACAATTGACCACTTTCATGGAGCATACGCTTTTCTTAGTAACTTCTATCCTTCCCGGATATATTACCGGGGCTACTGGTATGCAAATAATGAGGCTGCTTTCCAGGCACAAAAGACCATTTCCCCTAAAGAACAGCTTCAATTTACCAAATTAAGGAATCCAAAAGATGCAAAAAAACTGGGAAGAGAAGTGCAGCTCCGTTCAGACTGGGAAAGTGTAAAGCTTATGTACATGTATGAAATTTGTATGTGCAAATTCATGCAGAATCCTACCCTATGTAAAGCATTACTTGCTACTGGGAATTGTCACCTTGTTGAAGGAAACAACTGGGGAGATTATTTTTGGGGTTCTGTAAATGGTCATGGCGAAAATCATCTGGGCAAAATTCTTATGGATATACGTGCAAAGCTTCAATTTGAATGTTAAAACATAATTTATCCAATTTTGCACTGTATGAACTGCAAATATTTTGCTATAATGAAAGATAGATTTTAAAGAAAGGATTTGTGCTTATGTATCTGAAGCGTTTTGTCTATGACCGTCTTCTGGATTGGAAAAATGAAGGAGGTCATAGTACCCTGGAAGTCGGTGGAGCCCGTCAGGTTGGAAAAACCTACCTGATACAGAAATTCGCTGACGAAAACTACAAACACAAAATTTATATTAACCTGTTTGAATTAAGCGGCAAACAGTTTATGGAATGTTATAAACAGGCAACCGACTGGACACCTGGAACAAAACGGCGGGAGCATCCTCTCCACGATGCCTTCCAGTTATATGAACCGGACTTTATTGATTCTGAAGATACCGTCATCATTATTGACGAAATCCAGGAGTCTTCCGAAATTTATAACCGTATCCGGGAGTTTACACGTCACTTTAAAGCCCATTTCATCATCACAGGAAGCTACCTTGGACGGATTTATGATCCAGAATTCCGTTATTCCAGCGGTGATGTCACAAAGCTTACTATCTACACACTTTCTTTTGAAGAATTTTTGATGGCCTATGACCAAAGCCTATATGACGATTATAAAAAAATACCTCTCCATTCATCTAAAGCCGAGGTCTATGATCACTTAAAAGAAACCTATGAGCTGTACTGCCAAATTGGTGGCTATCCCAAAGTAGTAGAAAACTATTTGGAGAACCAAAGCATCGTAAAAGCACAAGGCGAACTTGTAAAAATCATTGATACCTTTACCAATGAATCCATTCGCTATTTTACGGATATTTTGGATACCAAAGTGTTTACCCATATTTTCTTTTCCATCTGCCGTATTTTAAACCGTGAAAAGAAAGGATTTTCAGAAGACAGCATCAGCGAAGAATTGCAAAAACTGGTAACCAAAGACTACTCCAGCAATATTTCAAAGGCTACCTGCAACCGTGCCATTAGCTGGCTGTACTTTTCCGGAATCATCGGATTCTGTGCCAAAATAACAGAAATGGATATTCTGGATTTTAAGTCCGCAAGCCGCTGCTACTTCATGGATATGGGACTGGCAAACTATTATCTGACACGTACCGGTACCGATTCCCGTGTACTTGCAGGCACATTAAATGAAAATTATGTCTATATCAATCTGAAGAAACGCCAGGATTTTCCACAGGAAATTTCCTTTGAAACCCCTGCTTTTGCTACCTACCGTGGCGGAGAAATTGACTTTGTGGCACAAAGCCTATCTTCTTCCACCCGATATTTGATAGAAGTGAAAGCTGGAAAAGGTATAGGATTTTTGACTCTTCTAAATAATGTTGTAGTTTTTCCTGCGTGCTCTCATTTCAACATCGAGGTTTCTAAAATCTTTTTGCAGTGATAAAAAAATTAAGCCTTGAAAGGTTGCTGTAGAATTGCACCCTTTCAAGGCTCAGTACGAATCGCATACTTTTTTACTAATATATCATTATTTTCTATTTATTAGTTATCATTATTTGAAAACGGTCCTGGCAACGGAGTAAGGTTTGCTGCACATGCATCGCCCACGCATCCATTAAGTGGGCAAGCATTAATTCCACATGCTGCTGCTCCGCAACCATCTACTCCACAAACATTAGCTCCACATACTGCTGCTCCGCAGGCATTTCCACCACACCCTACATCAGCTAAACATCCAACGCCTCCAACACATCCGCCAGCTCTAGACTGACCATATCCATTTCCTATGTATTCGCTACCCATAGCATTTCTCCTTTCTTGAATAAGTATGCTCTTCGTTATGTAAATAATATATTAGTCACAATATGTAATAACATATGCCAACCTTTAATATACCGTTTTAACTTTCATAACTTATACTATACGTCCATATCTAATTTATCCAAATCTACGATTTCGTCTGATATAGATATAAAATCTGAATTATGCGATATTAAAATAATTATTTTATCTCTTTTTATTTGATTTAAGTAGACTTGTAAACATCTTATGCTCTCTTCATCTAATGCAGATGTCGGCTCATCTAAAATAATTACCGGTGGATTTTTATATAATACCCTTAATATAGAAAGTTTTTGTTTTTCTCCTCCAGACAAATTTGAATTTTTTTCTCCAATAATGGTCTCTAATTTCTTTGGCAGACTTTCTATGAATGAATACAAATTTATCTTTTTTGCTATATAAAACAATCGCTTTAAATCTATGCTGTCTTCACTATCCATTGATACATTATATCTTACCGTATCCGCTAATAACACCGGTTCCTGTTCACATATTCCAAAACACATTTTTCTTGTTTTATAAATATCAATTTGATCTAAAGATAAAGCATCATAACATATCTCACCTGCATATTCTCTATTATAGAACCCTATAATCAAATCTACCAAAGTGCTTTTCCCTATTCCATTTTTTCCGATGATGGAATATATTTTCCCTTTTTTAAATTCTAAACTAATATCACGGAATATACATTTCTTATCATAACAGAACATTATATTCTTTAATCTTATTTGGCTAATATCCTTTAACTCTACCCCAGCGTTTTCATCACTTTCTAAATCTAATATCTGCTTTAATCTTGTATATGCCACTTTATTGTCCTGTATTGTCTTTGTTAATGAAAAAAAATATCTCGAAGCTTCCATCATTATACCAAAGTAACTCAGCATAATTGTTAATTGACCTACACTAAGTTTACCCCTAATAACTAATGCCCCACCCATTATAAAAATTCCTATTTGAGCTAAAGACATTATCAAAGAATCTAAACTTGAAAATAGATACGAAATCTTTTGATATTGAAGACTTACTTTCAAAATATTTTGAAACTCTTTCTTTAACCGACTTAAAAAAGCTTCATATATAGCCTGCATTTTTACAAAGAGAATATTATCAAATTGCTCGAATAATTTTGAAAAATAATTTGCTTGTGCTTCTGTCAAAATAAATTGTGCTTTAAAAAGGATTTTCTTTAATATCTTATACGATAATGCATAAGCACATATTATGGCTATAAATAGCAATGTAATATTGCAACTAAATTGAACCAATACAAAAATGGACAGTAAAAGTTTTAAACTATTTATTAATATCCCTTGTACAATATTGATGCAAAATGTAATAACCTGATTAGAATCATTGTTGACTCTTTGGTTTAAATAAGCCATATTCTGCTTTTTTAAAAATGAAACTGGCAAATGTTGTATGTGGCGTATCACATCACTGTTCAAGTCATAGCCCATTTGAGTTTGCATCTTTATATACACTCTATTAACAATATACCCTATCAACTGATTAAAAACAAAAAGCCCGAAAAAGGCAAAGCAATATCTATAAATTTTACTGATATTATCCGCTACTATCAGATAATCAATAAAATTGCCGCTTATATAGGGAGAAATCATAGAAAACATACTACTTGTAAGACACAGCACCCCATAACAAATCACGCTATACTTATTTTTTATCAGATACTTTCCACACATTTTAAAAATGCTTGCCATAACTTCTCCCTCAGATTACTAATCACAATTTTATTCTTGCTTTTTTAGGATTATCCATAAGATAGAATACTGATAGTTCTTCCCCCTCTTTTGGGCAACTAGTACCTACTCCAATAAATTTTCTTTTTTTATAATTAACACCAGAAACACTATATTGCACAGTAATAACCGTTGGAAAATTAGCTCCATCTAATAAATGTGTTCGAATAGGTTTTTTATTAATTTTCAACCACCATAATCTATTAGTTGAAATTACTGTTCCTTTAGTGCAAGCTTCCATATATATTACCCCCAGTTTTATATTTTCCCCTTAAAATACCGTAACACCTGCTTTTCAAGTACGCCTTTTACTTTAAAGCACCCTTTCGAGTGGTAACTATTAGTTTCGTTATAACTAACCACCCCACATCCACCACCACAAGCTGGTAAATATACACATTCTTTACATTCTTCATTCTCTAATGGGTTATGAGACATCCAATCATAAAATGAATATTTTATGTTATCAATATTACCGTTCTCATTAATATTCCCCATCAAATGTTGCTCATCCCCTGCATGTTCCCAACATTTATATAATTCACCATTGGGAGTGACAGTAAACTGACTATCAGCATATAATCCACAATAAATCCATCTATGAAATGGTTTTGTATATAAAGTAAACCCTTCCATTTCAGCCTTACTCCATAATTTACTCAATACCTCTCCTACAATACTTTCACTTAAACAATTCCCTGAATATGCAGAACATGCTTGCGTAGAACCTCTAACGATTCCAAAGTCAACATTGCAATTTGTTAGACCTTTTCCATTAATTCCAAGATATTCCAAAAGTGTACTCACTTCATCCAAATTATTCTTATCCACATTGATTCTTATAACCGTATGTATATCGGCACATTTATTGTTTAGCAATTCTAAAGCCGAAATAATCTGTTCAAATGAACCTTTTCCATCCTTATATTTTCTTCTTGCATTATGCGTATCAGGCATACCATCAAGAGTTATTTGTATCTGCTGACAATTATAATTTATTAATTGGCTTACTATCTCTGCTGTTAATAAAGTTCCATTCGTTATTATCCCTGATGCAAACTCTATATTTTTTTCTGCACAGAATTTCTTTAATGCATCTAAAATATAAAATCCACATTCTATATTAAGTAATGGCTCTCCTCCAAACAGATTAATATACATACTTTTTGAATTTCTTGCTTTTGCTTGGTTTATCATAAACCCTATAAATCTATCTGCGGTTGCTTTATTCATTCTTGTTGTTCTACATCCTGCCCCCTCATAGCAATATATACAAGCTAAATTACATGCCCAAGTTAGCAGTACTGTTGCCGATAATACACTATTATTGAATCTTGTTTGGTTTTGAATGTAGCTAAAATATCTATTTTCTTCAACCTGATCATCCACAATAATTCCTTTTTTCAAAAAATCATCATATAATTCTTTATTAAGTTGATCTGGTAGATTATTATCAATTATTTCTTCAACACCTGTAGATATTTTAAAACACTCTCCTGAAAGCGTATTAAATAAAACTCTTTTATTCCCTTCTTTGATTATCAGATTAAATTTAGAAAATTTCATGTACACTTCCTCCTTGTTGCCTACATAAAATTATAGTATTTTTTAACTTTAAAGTTACTTGTTACCTAAACCGTATCTCCTTAATCATCATGTCATCGTAAATCTCTATTAAGATTCGATACTTAGCCATGCACTTCCATCAATACAATCATTTAAACAATCTACCTGTATTTTTCCGCAATCATCACTGTACACATTAACTTCTTCCTCTGTCAGTTCCAACTTTTCATTCATACTATTACCTCCTTAATTTTCCGTATGTAAAACAATTTTAAATATATCCCTTTTCTAATTTAACGACTACAACTTATGTCTATTTTGCATTTTTTTCTTCCTACATGGATTCACTATCTTTCTCCCATACATTTCTTTATTTTTTCAAGATATTGAACATAATTTTCAAGTTTTTCTCTATTTTTATCCTGCTGTTTGTAATAAAATAGCACATATTTAAACATTGCTTTTGCAAAAATACATTTACGGTCATATTCTCCTTCCGAAGCCATACATTTCCCACCACATATATAACGATAATCGCATTCCTTACATATTTCTTTATAGTCCACACAAAATAACTGCTTTATTTCATCTTCCTTCAGCAAACAGTCTTGAGTTTTCAAAATCTTTTCAGAACTATCTGTAAGTATATTGCCCATTCGAACCTGATTCTTTTCCATACACTGACACATATAAATATCGCCTTCCGGGAAAATTGCCATAACTTTTCCATAACCCCCACAAGAATTTCTTACCTGAATCCTTTGGTAAAAGGCTTCTCCTATTTTTTTATTCTCGTATCCCTGTTTCAATATATATTTTGCTATCTTCAGGTTCATATCAAGATGTTCCATATCTGATAAAATTTTAGAGTTTTCTTTCGCCCTACCCACGGATGAAACAATATTAAAAAGAACATTAATGTCATATTTAACAGCTATATCAATCAATCGATACAAATCCACTTCATTAGTTTTCTCATAAATAAAGCTAAGAACCACCTTTATTCCAGCTTGCTGACACATCTCGATATGATTAATTAGCTGCTGCTCCTTTTCAGGCGTTCCAAACATGTGCATGGTACTGAAATCAATTTCGTCTATATATCCTTTGAGTTGTTCTGTTAATTCTCTGGTGATTGCAAGACCATTGCTCTGCAGTGTTATGGGGCAAGTCAAACCATTTCTTAATGCTTTTGCAATTTCCACAATTTGATCTTTAATCAGTGGCTCTCCACCTGTAAGAATCATTTTATGTGGTTTATTTTTCTGAAAGAACGGAATCACCTTATTCTGTATATCCTCCAGCTTAAATTCTTTTTCTGGACGAAGCTTGTCGTTTGCACTGATCGCACAAAAATCACAATTCATATTACATTTCCTGGTTACCATCAAATATACCGTATTGATTTTCTCATGATTATTTTCTATTTCCTTTATAAATTCAGTTTGCTGCTTCCATACAGGGAATAACTTTTCCTGAAACTCTGGTTTATCTAAATTGTCTGCAAATCTTTTACTTACCCCCAGGCAGACTTTTCCTACCGGATCAATTAAAGCCACTTTTTCTCCCTCAGTTATCTTAATAAACTCATTCATCTTACTTTCCATGACGTAAATATCTCCTTTCATATTCTTGTTTCAGCTTTTCAAGCTGTTTTTCAGTTAAGTTTGTTTGAATCAGATGATACATCCACTTCGTCACTTCACAATTCACTTTTATAGGTTGATATACATTTTGGTGAATTTCATAATTTGCCACCTGACAGCCTCTTGTTTTACAATGTCTAATATATTGACATTCTTTACACATTGTATCCTCTTGATCCTCTAGGTAAATAATCTCTCGAATCCTCGGAACATCCAACCCGACTTCTACAGAACCGATTTTAAATTCTGGAAGTTCCGCACAAGTATAAATCCCACCATCCGTTGTTACATAGCAAGTTGTCAAACCCGCCTTACATGCATAAAATGGACATGGAATCAGGAATGATTTCAGATATTGTTCCCAGAGATTCCAGAAGATTACTTCTTGATTTTTTTGTATATATGCTTTATATAAGCCAAATACTTTCTCTATCTGCTCTCGTAATCCCTGTATCTGCTCATCACTCCAGGAGCAATAATAATCAATTCCTGATTCTAATTTTTTAATTCCTAAATCAATCAAAAACTGGAAACTTTCTGCATAATATTGATAGTTATTACTTGTCACAACACTGGCTACCGAAATCTGATTTCCTGTTTCCTGCTCATATTTTCTCAATAACGGAAGATTCTTCATGATTTTTTCAAAACTTCCATTTCCTGCATAGTCTCTCCTGTTCAAATTCTGAACATACTCAGGACCATCTAAACTCACCTTCACCTCAAATGTATTTTCCACAAAAAAATCAATTATCTCATCTGTAACTAACGTTCCATTTATCGTAGTACTGAACTTGCATATTAAGTTTGTTTCCTGGCATTTTTTCTTCGTATAATCTACAGCATCTTTTATCAGATTAAATGCCATAAGAGGTTCCCCTCCAATAAAGTAAACCATAAGTGTCCGATCATGCTGCTTATTTGCTTCATGCACAGCAATATCGATTACCTTTTGAGCCGTTTCTAAACTCATGTATGTATTTTTCTTCTCGCCCAGGTAGCAGTAAGTACAATTCAAATTGCACTTATTTATAATCTCTAATGACAATGTATACATTTTCCTGCCTCCTAAACTGTAAATTGGTTCAAATTTCTATTTGTTTTCTTCTGGAAATCCAATCTTTCCACCATATTAAATAAGGGATATCGCAAAACAATTTCTGTCTTCGGATGTTCCATGGCATATATCCTGATTCTCTCTTTATACTCACATATTTCCTGATAATTGTTGTGATCAATAAATAGCACCGGATACTGCTCTGCTGTTTTTTTATTTCTCAATTTTTCCATTCCACTTTCAAAAGTATCACATCTCTCTGTTCTCGTAACTTCCCGTATGAAACGCTGCTCTAAAGGTTCTTCTATACGGTTCGTTAGAAAATAACATTGTTTCTGCTTCAATGTTTGATATGGATAATAGTGATTCAAAGTGTTGAGAGTAAACTGTAAAATTGCCTGTTGATACTGTTTCTCATAGTTACTCAAATAGCCTGTTACCACAGCACAGGCAAGGCTATTTCCTGGATGTAGAACCGGTATTCCTAAGTGATATAAAAAGAAAAGCCCACAAGAAAAAATTACATCATTTTTCTTTTCATCATATTGAAGCACTTGTACCGGTTTTTCCATATCCAGGCATCTTACTCCCATTACAAAGGGGAATGAAGCTGGATAGGTTGCTTCTGCTTTCTGATTGGAATATGCAGCCACAATCAAAATCCCCTTTTCTATAGCTGCCCTACACACTTCCTCGATTTCTTTGTGATACTTGTACTCATCTCCCATACTCATATTAATTATATCTACCTGTTCCTCTATCAGTAATTCAATACCTTCTATCATATCCAGAACCGTACTCTTTTTGTTCTTCCTCACAATGGGTACCAGAACAATTTCCGCTTCCGGGTTTTCCTTTAAAATAAAAGAACAGACATATTCCGCATGGGTAAATCCAAAGGTATCTTTACTGTATTCCTGACCATTCCACTTGCAGTCTATTTTTACAATTTTCTTATCCAGAAAAAAAGGATTATCAAAAGATCCATTGGAATCCAACACACCTATCCTCACTTTTCACTCACCTGCCTTATATGCATCTTTTCCAAATCCACGATAATATCCGCTTCTCGCAATTCTTCCAGATTATGCGTAGAAAAAATAATAATTTTCTCCCTTGATAATTCATGCAATAATTGATAAAAACGCCCTCTTCGCTTTTCATCAATATTTGCTGTCGCTTCGTCAAAAATCAGAATTTGTGAATTTTTCAAAATATTCCTCATAATATCCAAACGTCGCATTTGTCCCTCTGAGAAATTGCATGGATCTATCTTTATCTCGGTATCCCATACCATTTCTAAAGTATGCATTTCATCATACAAATCCAAGCACTTTGCCACCATATCCATTTCTTCCTCCGAAACAGTATGTAGTAATCCCATGTTCCGTCTTACTGTATCATTGAAGAACTGTGTACGCTGCATAACATATCCTGTATTTTCCCAATAGCTGTTAATATCTAATTCCTGTAAATCTGTGTTATTTACAACTACTTTTCCCTCTGTCGGCTGATACACACCTGTTATAATTTTGAACAAAGTGCTTTTACCCTGTCCACTTTTCCCATGAACACCGTAAAGAGTGCCTTTTTCAAAATTCAAATTGAGGCGGTCAAATACCTTCTTATTTGACTCTGGATAAGAAAAACTCATCGCTTCTAAGGAAATGTTGTTAACTGTTGTTATTTTCTTTCTGTCTCCTTGTTTCTGATCCGGATACTGAAGCAGACCATTGATATCCTTTAAGGAAACTACGGCTGTATGGTACTCGTTAGCAAATTGTGCAATTCCAATAATAGGATTCATAATAATTGTCTGGTAATTCATCAATGCCATAATGGTACCTATGGTCATATTCCCTTTAAATACTTCTTGTGCACCTACTACCCAAATTATGACTGTTCCAATAAACTGAATTACAAGTATCGTAGATGTATTCAATATGTACAATAAATTCTGGCGATTCGTCTCTTTTTTATATTTCTGGTTTTTCTCAAAGTACCTATCATGCACATATTGCCCACATTGAAAGAGTCTTGTAATAAACCAATTATCATAGGTATTTGTCAGCACACTGGTGATACTATTGTATCCTTCCAGAACTTGACTACTGGTTTCCTGTATCAATTTTCCTAGTATTCTGCTGATAAAAGGAACGCTGACAAGTAAGATAATATTAGATACGGCAATTCCCTTATGGATAGAAAACATATACGGAGGAACCACTACCAGGATAACAATGTTAGAAATCAGTGTAATAATGCTTGTGATTCCACATTGTTTCACTGCTGAAACATCTTTATCCACTTTTAGCAAAATGTCACTTAGCTTTATCTTCTCAAAAAAATTTACGCTTACTGTTGATAATTTATCTTCTACCTTTTGTCGCATATCTGCTGCTATCTCTTCCGATATGACAGCCACAACATAACGCTGTACATAATTCATAAGGTAGTTTAGAAGTAACATTCCCAGGAACACCGCCAGAAGAAGCATAAATGCAGATAAACTGGTACCATGCGGATTTCCCAAATCATCTATCACTTTTCCCTGCAGCTCTGGACGCACCAAAGAAACCCCAGCTGTTAACACAATTATCGCTATCGTTAAAATGTAATAAGGTAGTAGCTTTTTCTTAAAAGCATACTCTTTTAAAAATCCAAGATATGGGCGTTTTTTTTTACTTTTCATTGCTTAACCTCTGGGCAATCTTCTCACCAAACTCACTGAATTTTAAATTTTCCTCCTGGATATAGTCTATATACATGCCTAATTTTTCTCTAACTATTTCAATCGGCTGCTGTAAATAATATTCAAGAATTTGTACCATTGCCTTATAAAAGATATGTTCAAAGATGCACTCTGCATCCGATGGTACATTAATCTTCCCTGTATTGACAAAATTCATATACCCACATTTCATACCATGACAAAAATCTCGGATTGTGCATCCCTTACATTTCGGATCGTTTTTATCAAAATTAGATATTGCTATTAATTTTGCCCTTCTTATGTCGATACCTTCCTTGATATTTCCTATACAATATTTTTCATTACTTGTAAGAAATCCGCATGGGTATATCTGACCATTCGGAAATACCTTAAAGTTTCCAATTCCAGCATCGCACATGCCAAAGCAGTTCCCAAAATCACACAGCATATTAAACATTTTTCCATCAAATTGATCAATGGTAAAAACTCTGCCCGCTGCAGCCTCATTCAAATAGTACTGCAAAATTTGTCCCACCTGCTTTTCAAATTTTACCTTCAGCTCATCAGATATTTTTAAATATACATCCATAATCATACAGATGTTATCCAGATTATGCTCATGCAAGTAACGGATATTTTCGAACATAAACGGAATGGTATTTTCTGTGACTGTCATTCTTACAGAAAAATTCAATCCACTATCCTTTACCTTCATGATATTCTCAAAAATTTTGCCATAGCAAGAAACTCCATCTTTTGCAATTCTGTTTAAATCATGGGTTTCTTTATTCCCATCAAAGCTGAGGCGTACTGTAAAATGATATTCTTTCATAAATGCAATGAACTGATCATCCATTAGGGAACAATTGGTAGTAATATAATACTTTACTTCCCTTTCCGGATAATTATTTTTGATATAGGATACTGCTTGGTAAATTAAGTTTTTCTTCAGCAAAGGCTCACCGCCTAAAAAATCAATCAAAACTTTCCCTCTATCCCCATAATTCATAATAAACTCCAAAGAATCCACAAGTGTTTTTTCATTCAACTGATAGTGGTTATGATAGTCCTCATAGCAATATTGGCATTTTAAGTTACAATCTGTCGTTATATAAAGCGTAAAACTAAACATTAATATTTCTCCTTTGCTTGTATTTTAAAAATAATTGTAACCAACTTTTCGCATTTATCCATATAATTTGCTTATTTTATATATTTCAGTGCTTACTCTAAAAAGATCCTGGCATTTGATTTCTCAATACCAAGATCTTTTTAACATTATTTATAAATTCCAACTTCCTTACCAAATTTATACATATATTGTGTTACTGTCTGTATAGCATGCTGTACAGATTTTCTACCTGCACTATCATAGGAACTTTCCTTTTGAGCCTCCGCCGCAAGCCCTTTCGCATATTTTGCTGCTGAATACATCAAATCTCCTGTTGATGTATTTAATGCAGTTGTATATACGGAGGAACCAAACGAATTTCCTGCTATTGTGTAAGATTTACGGTTTTTATCAACATATTTTTCAAAAGCGGAATGATTGCTGTTTACTGCTGTCAAGTTCGATGCATGATGCGGTTCGTTTAAGTCCGATACATAATGGGTGCCTTTTCCTAAGTTTGACATAGCCAATTGTACATCCCCTGCACGATACGCATTGACTGCTGCCTGAAAATATGACTCTGCTCTTGTCCTAGCTGTCGGAGATTTTTGACCAAGCCAGTTTTTTCCAGTATCAGGATCATAAAAGTGTCCTGCAAAAGTTCCTGCATCTGTTTCATTTCCAAGTTTATCCGGCCAGTCGGTTGCCTCCATAAGAATAGATGAGTTAAGCTCACCATTGAATGCACTATTTCCCTTATCATTGCTCAGAATTTTAAGTGTGTTTGCAACAATATACTGATGTGTATGATCTACACCACCAGACGAAAATCTTTCATCTGGATTTGTACCATGCTCAATCGGAACTCCTTCCCCGTAAAGTTCATCAGAACCATTCGCAATATCCTGCACTTTTGTTGGAAGTTCTGGCTGTTCCGCTGCCATAACTGGCATCGTTCCCAATAAAGCCCCCACTGATACCATGGCAATAAATAGTTTCATTTTTTTTCGCATACCCATGCCTCCTCTTCTTTTTTCTTTATCTTACATCTTAATGTAAAAAAGAAAACAATATTTGACTAAATTGCGTTTTTTTTACCGTATTTGGATATAAAAAAGTGATACTTACTTTCGTAAATACCACTTATTATTCTATACTTCGATAGGAATAAGAATCGATACTGAAAACATATCATCCACCACATTAAATGATACCTCTCCCCCATATTCTCTCACAACACGCTTAATATTCTTCACTCCAAATCCATGATTTTTTTTATCTTCCTTTGATGTTTCCATTACCAAATTTCCACGTAAAGCTTCTGCCTGGCTTTCTCTCAAACTGTTTTCACATATAATAGATAGAAATCCTTTTATTTTTCTAGCCTTTAGCTGTACTAAACATTCTATTTTCGGATTATCCGCTTTCATGAGTTGGCATTCTCGTAGTGCATTGTCGATTGTATTTGAGACAATCACACATAGATCTTCATTTTTAACTCGCTTAAATGGTGTAAAGTCTGCAAATACTTTAAACTCAATCTTTTTTTCAAGAGCTTCCAGTCTTTTTGCATGTAATAGGTTATCAAGAAATGCATTACCTGTTTTATAATAGCTTTGATAAATGTCCAACTTACTTTCAATTCCATCTATGTATTCTTGCTTCTGTTGATAATCCACATTCCCTCTTAATGCCTCCAAATGATTTTTAATATCATGAGAAATCTTTCTAATGTTTTCCATATCATTGGATTGTTTCATATAATAATCGTATTGTAAGCTCATCTCGCTAATCTGCAAGTTCTTTTCATTCTCAATCTTTTTAACATTCAAATAATTTTCAAGAACAACAATATTACAAACAGTCCCCATAAACACCACAATACACACAGCTATAATAGTTATTATTGACCATACATTGTCAACAATCATCCTTTTGTCGTTATATAACTGATCCGCACATATTGCCATTACTACTATATTGATAAACAACGGAATAATAATTGTAACAACGTTCAGTCCAGAAAGTAATAATGGGATTTTATTTACAATCTTTTTTATTACTAAATTTCCAATAATAATTACTATTTCAGCAATCAAAATCATATGGATTTGATATTTTTCAGACAGATCTGCTAATATTCCATCACTGCTATATCTATAGAAAAAAATGCAACTAATCAGTTGACCTAAAAGTATAACTGATAAGAAAACGCTCCCAAGTAATAAACAATATTTTATACTATACTGGAATAGAAAATGTCCTATAATCATAACTATAATGATAATGCTTACATAATTATATACAATATGTAGTTCTGCTCCATTCGCCATCATTCTAAAAAGCACTAAACTCACAACGCAAAAAATTAACGAATACTTACTCCTTACAGCATTATACCTTCTACTTTTTCTTTCACCGAGCATGAGATATAATATTAATAAAATATTGAGTACAGAAAATATGTTTTTTAATATAACTTGTCCGTGCACCTTAAACAGCTCCTCCCCGTTCCGCCATTTTCTTCATAAGGTTCTGTTTTCTGGAACGTGTAATATATATTTTGTTTCCAGAATAAAGTGTTACAGTGAGATCATGTAATGATTCTATGCAATCTACATTGACAATAATTCCGTTATGGCAACGAACAAAGAAGAACTGTTCTAATCGTTCTTCCAAATCTTTCATCTTAAAATATCCTGCTTCTTTCTTTCCACTTCTTAAATGAAACAGTACTTTCCGATTTATTGTTTCAATATATTCGATATCTGAAAGAAATAGTTTAAAATAACCTTTTTCATTTTTTACTGCAATATATCTCTGTTCATATGTATTCAGTTTTCGTAGTGCCCGGTTCATTTCACAATTTATTTGGACTTGTGTAATCGGCTTCGTAATAAAATTTTGCACGTCATACTTATAACCAGCTCCCAGGAATTCATTATGCGAAGACACAAAAAGAACAATTGACTTTTCATCATGCTTTCTTATAATATCCACTAATTCCATACCATCCATAGCTGGCATTTCTATATCTAAAAAGAAAATCTGGAATTCTTCTTTTAAAGATTCCATTAACTGCAATGGCTTAGTATATTTTTTTATTATAAAATCCTGCTCATTTTTCTTTTCATAAACTTTTAACATTTTTTCTATTGTATCTATAAAACATTTTTCGTCATCACATATCGCTATTTTTATCACTTTCATCACCCATTTGTCTTTTAAACATATTTTCTACTTGTGCTTCACTTAATCTTCTGCCAAGCGTTAGCAAAGTGGTCTTATTTGCCTCATCGAGTTGCTTATATATTTCCCACAATTCTTCTCCCTGTGAACTAAACAAATTATTCTGTTCTTCATAAATAAGAATGTCAATAGGAACATGGAATATATCTGCCAATTTTATCAAAAGATTACAAGGTATGTTTTCAATCCCCGCCTTCTCAATCCTACTGATTGTTTGCTGACTGGTTCCCAATTTTTCGCTTAATTCGCTTTGAGAAATTCCTAATTCCTTACGTTTCTTCCTAATTATGTTCATTTTCATCACCACTTTTACTATCATTTTAATCAAATACCAACATATCAAGTATTTATGATGTCTCATAATAAAAATAACGCATTTTTACTAATTTATCAAGTTTATTTTATCCTATTTTTTTATCATACTTATTCCATAAAGTTATTTTTTTCTTTTCAAAATAGCACATATCTGGATTATATCCATTTATCTGATTACTGTATGATAGATTGTTCATAATACATTTACAGCTCTGACATTTGGCATGTATATTACACTTTAAACAAGCATTACTTTGGTTTGCTAATTCCCGATATTCTTTTATTTTTCTTACGGAGAAACCTTTCTCCACATCTCCTAAACACCCA
The DNA here is from genome assembly GCF_002222595.2 of Blautia hansenii DSM 20583. NCBI lineage: Bacteria > Bacillati > Bacillota > Clostridia > Lachnospirales > Lachnospiraceae > Blautia > Blautia hansenii. The sequence continues at coordinate 215,950 of NZ_CP022413.2, read as the reverse complement.
CTAGACTCTAAATTAGCTGCACATCCATAAATCCCACCATCTGTTTTCACATATATTTGGATTAACCCCACTCCACAGAATCCGGAATTCACGTATTCTTCTCCATATTTTTTTAAATCCAATATTGGTGCCCACAAAAATGCTTGTCCGTTCTCTTTTTTCTTTATATAATAACATAAAATATTTTCCCATTCCTGCCCCAATTTATCTAATTGCTCAACAGTCCACCTATGTGTAACATCTATAGAAGAATCTACGATACTAAAATGTAAATCTTCTACTAGATGTTTAACAGACTTAAAAGCTTCCCAGTAATTATTCTGAGTAACTACATGAGCGACCTGAATATATTGTTTTGTTCTCTCTTCGTACTCTCTAAAGTAACTTATGTTCTGCATTATATTCCTATAACTTCCTATACCATGTTTTGTTTTGCGATTTCTGTCATGAGTTTCCATTGTTCCATCTATGCTCAATTTTAAATGAACTCTATTATTTACTAACCATTCCAAAACTTCATTATTCATAATTGTACCATTCGTGGTAATAGAATAAGAAACCGCAATTGTTCGTTTCGCAGCCTCCTCTTCAATATATTCGACCAATTTCTGTAAAAGTGCAAAACTAATTAACGCTTCTCCTCCTACAAAATCAACCCACAATCTTTTATCCTTATGCTTTTCTACATTTAGAAAAGCTATTTCTAGCCCTTTACAGGCAATTTCTTCGGGCATTATCTGATTTGTTTTCTCTCCAAGATAGCAATAGTCGCATCGTAAATTACAAATTTGATTTACCTCTAAAGTAATCGTATACATCTCTTTCCTCCAAAAAAGTAACCGCACAGCCTATCCATTTTTCAGATAGGTATGCGGTTCTCTAATTTAGCTTGCTGCATTAATATAAGATCCTGGGAACGGCCAGGGACAATCAGTTAAACATCTCTGTGTTCTTTCTGAACAGCCGGAATAACTTTCTATTTCTTCTTCTGTTATCTCCACTTCTTTTTGATATTCCTCTGTTGTTTTAATTTCCTGCATATCCTTTCTCTCCTTTCAATATCAGTAAGTATGTCCAAACTATACTCTGCTTTTTCCTATATATCAACATTCCATGTCTAAATCGACTTTTTTTTTGCATAAAATATTCAATCTATCTATTTCCTACATAAATAGCTAATTCTTTCATAAATTCTTCTTTTTTATATTGACTCACCGGAATCTCTTTTAACTGTTGATTCTTATCCTTAACGAGTACACTATCATTCTTTAAACCTTCTACATAATCAAAATTTACTATGTAGCTGTTATGACATCTGAAGAATAATTTTCGGCTTAATCTTTCCTCCAGTTCCCTCATCCTTTGGCTACTTTGTATTTCTCCCTTATTCGTATGCAGAATCAATAGTTTGTTCCTTACCTGTATGTAGATTATATCTGAAAGCTGTAGCGTAATCAATCCATCTTGGCACTTCAAAAATAATTTTTCCTCTGCACACAACAATTTCTTTTTATATACTTTATTTAAAAGGTGTTCTACCTTTTTATATAATAATGGCTTTGATAAGAAATCCTCTGCATCCACTTCAAAACCTTTCCCTGCATTTGATATTGTGTAAAAGGATGTACAAAATACTATTACAACATTTTCATCTATACTTCTAATTCGTTCTGCTGTTTCAAACCCATCTAATTCCGGCATAGAAACATCCAAAAAAATTATGTCAAACTTTCTCTTTTGAAAGTTTAATAACAATTGTGAACCACTTCCGTATGCAGTAATTTTAACCTTTATATGGTTTTCATTACCATAACGTATTATATAGTTCTCCATTTTTTTGTTATAGTCTGTAATGTCATCACACAATCCTACTTTAATCAACCTATTCCCTGCCTTTCTGATGTGTCAATAATCGTTGAATCAAAATATCTATTGTTAATTTATTTTCCTCACAAAGATTTCTATATTTTTCTAATAATGCCCATTCTTTCTCCGTTATATTTTGTTTCTCATCATGATTTCTGTTTATTTCATCTAAACCCTTTTTATTCTGTTCCCTTCCCATGAATACATCCTCCTTATCTTTTTATAATAAATGTCCTCATTGATACTAGTCTAGTTTTCTTGTATAGATTGCCTTTTTTATTGCCTACTTGGTAATCACAACATTCTTTTATTATCGTTCAGCTCTCTATGATATACGGAAGAGGCGTACCTTACCAGTCACGCCTCTTCCTATACTACTATAATACTATTCTACATCTCTAAAATACCGTATGCACTTCAGCAATTCTGCTGTTAATTCCTGATACAGATCTTCATCAAAAATCCCTTCTACCAAAGCATTTTTAATTAAAAGTGGCCGGTACATTTCAAATATTTCCAGTATGGCCTCTTGATTCCCTTGCCTTGCCCGGTATAACAATTCTTTAAAATTCATGATTTCTTTCCTCCCATTCTCTTGCGTATTTTCCGGATAGCCCAATAATATGCACCTTTACACCGTTCTTCCGGCATCTGATTCAAGATGCTCATTTCTTTAAATGTACGTTCCTCAAATACATGCTGATAGATAAGCTTTCGTTCTTCCTCATGCAAAGAAAACATGGCTTCCATAAGGTTTATGTCCGTCATCCCATTCCATTCTGGATAAATCCCCTGTGCTTCTTCCATGAGCAGTCGCTCTTTCTGCTCCAATTCCAGCCTTTCCTCTGGCGAAATATCCGTATCTGTAAATTCTTTATCTTCCAGATTTTCCTCTGCAAATAATATTTTCTGCTGCTTTTCCAGATACCGAAGTCTTTTTCCTCTTATAGATGCCAACAAGTACGCAGTAAAATAATTTCTTGTCTTAGATCCGTGATATTTTTGTTCTTCTTTCATTTTCTACCTCCGAAATTTGAAATCAATAAGTTTCCAAACTTCAGAGGTGGAGATCTGCATCTATGAAGGATATTTTTATTTTGGTAAAAGAAAACGCCGAACCACATTTCTTCTGGCTCGACATCTTTCTTATCCCATGCATCATCCTGCACGATGACTTCATATATTAACGCATATACTGCATATAAATAACCCTTTTGGCACCCCTGCAAAAGCAAGATTTTTTTGACGAATCATTACACAAGTGCCTTGTCTTTCCTTGCAGCATAGATGCTCCTCCTTTGTAGGTTCTCCTGCCCCGCAATTCACATTATATTGCGTATCTTCATGCACTATAATGCGTTTCTCTTACTATCAATCTACGATAAAATAAAACAATAAGTGAGGTGATGCGGATGCTGATGGATACTGTCAAGAAAAAATTAGGCTATATGGTAAGAAGTGAAAGAGAAAGGCGTGGTCTGTCACAATCAAGACTTGCAGAACAAGCCGGTGTGTCCACCCGGACCATTTCTGATATTGAAACCTGTAATGGCAATCCGGAACTTGCAACTTTAATCCCAATCGCTCAATTTCTGAATATTTCAATTGATGCAGCTGTTCAGGATGAACGAAAGGAACCGGACACTACTACCTATCAGATTATGAAAGAACTGCAAAACTGCTCTGAAGATGAGCGGCAAATTGCCCTACGCACCTTGCGTGGGCTTCTTTCTGCATTGAAAGAAAAGGATCCACTCAATTAAGCCTTTTTCTGACAATATCTGACTTTTGATTATACGGATGAAATCTGTGAGAAACCTGTGCGAAATCTGTGGGGTTCCTGTGAATTGGCATAAATGTGCAACAAAAAAGAAGCACTCAAAATCCGATGCTTCTTTTTTCTTTTCTATCTATTTCTAAATGCACTCATTGCATCTCTAACGCTTTTGGCAACTTCAGGTGCAAGGACAAATTCAGATACCTTCTGTTTCTCTATTTCTTCTTCCACTTGAACATTCTCCTGTTTTGAAGAATAGTTCTGCATTGCTTTTTCCACTTCTTGCTTTACCAATTCCAACATCATAATCTGCAAAGCTTCTTGGTTCAATACAGCCCCTTCTTCTGTTCTGCCGCCATCTATATGAGTTACCACTGCTGATGCAATTAAGTCGGCTTTATCCCTTACGGCGTTTAAAATCTCTACTGCACGTACATGAGTTGGTTTCGTTTTATCAAACCCAAGTGTGAATTTATAAGGATTCTTTTTCTCCACATTAATCACACTCCTCTACATAATCTGAAACAGTCTGTCATATCCTTTGGCATTGGCAGAAATATCCTCAATAAAGGTATATTTCCCCAGACGGTCTGATTGTTCTAGGAAATGGCTCAATAGCTTTGCCCCGCCTCCAATAAATACCGTATATGCTGCTTTGGTATCTATGCCTCTTTCTCGAATACTGTTCAGCAGATCCTTTACAAAATCTTGCACCATGCCTTCTGTCATACGGACTACAGCCTCTTCATAAAACTCTGTGTTTCCCTGAAGGATACTGTCAATATCACTTTCCTCTAACAAAATATCATATTCACTGTTAATCCCGGAAATAATCTTGTTATACATGGTAATCACGCCTTTTTCCATGGAATCACAGGCTTCCATATCCGGATTACCTTTCCGCATCAGAAGATAGTCTGTAGTAAATCCTCCTATATCAATTCCTACTACTTTGGGAATCTGCTGTAGCTTTTCAATCATAGTCATCATAGCCGCATAGTCCTGTGGAAATGCCATTACCTCTCCAATAGTGATATGATATGTACTACCACAGTAATTGATATCATAGATTTTCCCTTGCCTTTTAAAATATGATTCATACCGTTCACAAAGTTCTGCATAATGCTTGGGTGGCAGCCCAATCGGAAGATCCACTTGAATGACATCCTCTGGCTGAATTTGAGGGTTTTCCTCCAGCTCTTTTACGATTGCAAATAGAGTAAGGATAAAAAAACGATCATCCTGCGTTTTATCTCTTTGATAAGGAATCCTATTTTCACTCAGCACATAATACTTTCCCTCATAGAACAGGAACTTTTCCCCTCTGGCAGGCTTTTTATCCTGAATGGTAAGCCCTGTCGTAAATACCTGGGAACAGGTTTTCATATTTCTATTACCATGGTCTACCGCAATCCGAACTTTTTTTATCATAAAATCATCTCTCCTTTTTTCTTTATACTTCTCTTGTACGCAGAACTTCCGTACAAAGCAACTTTTTTTCAAAAAAATTCTGTCTGCGGAATTTTGCCACAGACAGATGCATTCTTCCTATACAATGATTTTTAACATTCATCTTTACCTACTATACATTTCCAGTCCTCATTTGAATTATTTCTCTTTTTAAAAATTAATCTGTTCTGCCTTTTGAGGCAAAATCTTTTTAAACAGTTCCATATAGCGTTCGTATCCGGCTGTAATCAATGGACCACGAAGTGATGTTTCTGACCAAAGTAGCAGTTCTTCTTCCTCTGAATAATACGGAATATTACTAACTGTAAATTTCCCGCCGAAATAATGGGGTGTACTGACTTTCAAAAAATCCTGCATATCCTGCTTTGTCGATACCAGTGGCAAACCTTCCATTTTTCGCACAAAAAAAGCCTCTACCACATTGGGTAAGAAGCCTTTCTTTAAATAAGCATTTGCTCTGCCAAATATTGGGGTTAAACACTCCAGCCGTACTTCTCTTTCTTTTTCGCTGCAAGTTGTATCTAGCACAACCTCTACCAATGCCTTTGCATATTCAAAATCTAACATCTGTTATTCCTCCATTTTTATTTTCTGTTTCAGTTTTCCATGTACTAAATAGCGATAATCCTTTCGGGTATTTACACAAGTTGATAAGGTCACTACCTGATCCTCCTTGGTAACTGTCATCCCTGTGTTATACTCAGCACTTCTTTGTAGTGTTTCCAGAAAAACTTCATAGTCCTCAGAAGTAGGAAAATCATAAGTATATGCTGGATGATCCGTCGGTGCTGCATAACAGGAAAAAATCTGATACTCATAAATATATCCTGTCACATACATATAAAAATAGGGATAGTTTCGATAAAGTGCCTGTGACTGATACTGATCTAGGGTTCCAAACATGCTCCCATCCTTCATATTATGCCCATAGATAATGGAATTTCTGTCTGATAAATCCTCCTGGTTGTGAAAGTCCATAAAAATACTGCCACTTTTATGATTTTCTCCCGTAATCAGGTGATGTAGATAATAGTCATTATCCCTCCCCTGGACTACCGGATAACTAATTTCCAAACCAGGAATCTCAATCCATGCAATGACATCTGGATTGATTTCTTCCAGCTTGTTAAAATCCACCTGTAGGAATCCCTGCTCTGCGACCTCCTCTGGTGTTTCCCCTGGAACCGCTTCTGGTGACAGGTTTTGATCCTCTATCTTTTGTGTAAACCCTTCCATCTGCTCATAGACTTTTTGACTTTCCTGATAATTCAAATAAATTTGCAATATCCTTCCTCCTGCAAATAAAAAAACAGCAATGGCTACAAGCATAAATATACCGTAAATTTTCTTTCGTTTCATCGAATCCTCCTCTTCCATAAGACCGGACAACTTGCCCGGTCCATATTTACCCCGTATTTTTCAATACATAGTAATAATCATCAATTCCTTTGATCTGCCCATTCCACTCACCATAAGAATCCATGTCCCAAACCATACGGCTCATGGAAATAGACAATCCACTACAGATTTCATACACCTTTCTACAAGCGTTCTGTAGAATCTGCCGTTTCTGCATCTTATGCGGACAATAAAAAGTGGCTAGTTTACGTTGACAGGCATCACATTTCTCAGAATCCCCATCACAATATACCTTCATTTTTTTATCCATATCATAAGCTTCATATAGGTGCTGCAGATGCCTGCTTTTCAGTGTTTCCAAAACTGGCTTTAAATTTCTGTACTGATTGACACCTGCAACGCAAATGAACGTATCTCCAGATAAATAGTGGGCTATCGTACCTTTTAATGCACCTTCTGTTAAATAGATCTGTTCTGCGTCCAGACTTCCTATGACATGTACCGGACTCCCTGATGATACTCCATTTTGGAATTTCACACTGGAAAGCCAGATATACTTCCGTCCCTCCATTACCTGATCCAACCGTATCTGAAATCCTTGTATTTTTCCTTCCACGGATCGAATCGGTATCAAAATCCCAGAATTTTTAGAAGTAAAATTAATTGTCCATTTCCCATCTTGATCTTCATAAAATCCTGGCACACCTTTTACCGTCTGTCCGGATTCCAACAGTTTTTGTACCATATTTTTAATTCCAAACAACGGTACACTACGATACCTCTGTATCTCGATCTGTTCTTTCGTCAGCCCTCTTTTTTTAAGATCTTCCTGATGTTTATCATTTAAGGTCAATAACGACAACATTTCTTGATATGTTCGGTCAATGACATCTGCATCCGCTAACTCGGCATTGAAAATTTCTACAGGCTCTTCTTTATGAACTACCTGATAATCCGTCCGGTATTCCCCCTTTCCCAGAGCTTCCCGGATCTGTCGGTTTGCCTCTGCACTGGAAACACCATGCAGTCTTCCGTATAATTCTAGCATTCCACCTGAAGCATCACACCGATTACACCGGAACACATTTTTCTGAAGATTAACATTCATTTTCCCTTTTGTTTCTCCACAAAATGGACAATTCACATCCATTGACGAAGAATTTTTATGCCGTACTCTAAGTTGCAGTAAATGCACGACATCTGTGATATCGTAGCTAAAGCCTGACATATCATACACTCTATGGTTCCTCCTTTCTTCCACAGCCTTTTTTGGCTGTGGAAAGAATGTTAAGCCGGCTATTTGCTATGCCTTTGCAAGAATTACTCTGGCTGCCGCCGGTATGAAATGGTTCTGTCCATGATACTGTTCTGCGAACCATTGCAAGCTGGAAGGACTTTCTATTGCAACCTGTCCCATGGTTTTTCCACTAAATTTTCCCTGTCCTGTTACGGCTACTTGTATTGCCTGCTCATAACTCATCCTTTTCACCAGTTCTTCCACTGGCATATTGGGATCCAGAAATTGCGGCTTAGAAGGCATCTGCTGCATAACTGGTACAGATCCAGTTGCCGGAATCATTACCGGATTTGTCATCTGTCCTGTACCCGTTCCCCCGCCAATCGTATTTCCATTGGCTTGTGCTTCTTGATAAAACTGTTCCATCATCTGCTGCCCCGGAGTTGCTTGAAGCGGAAATGATGGCATGGTTCCTGCTGACTGATTGGGAGTCTGCTGCATTCCTGGTGCAGGGGTTTGTGCTGGCATCGCAGTCTGCATCTGTGTTCCCTGATTTACAGGAATTCCTGCATCTACCTGCATTGGATCATTTCCTTCCCCTACATCAGCAAATTGCAGACCATACCCCGCATCTGCCAAAGCTCGCCCAATTGCCGCTGTTTCTGCCATTTCAAGAAATTTATCCCCAAACTGTGTATCTGCTGTACGAAACTTCTGTGAAAAGGAATTGGCAATATAATTATCTTCCTGATCACACTTATCCAGATAAATTCTGGCTTCTACGACTGCCATATTTTCGGTAAAGTGAACAATCCGGCTGATAATCTTGCCTGTAGGATTTACCAGACGGAACCACAGCTTCCGATATTTCACATCCAGATACCGTTGTTCCTCCTGCCCTTCATTAGAAATAACTCTGGCAAGTTCCAGAGGATAAAATCCTTCCACTTTATTCAGTTCTTCTACTGCTTTTGACTTGTTATATAATAATTCGCTCATTGCCTGCTCCTTTCTTTGGAACCGGCAGGACATCCCTTCATAAAGTAATAACCTGCCAATTCCCAACATTGAACTATTTTGCTATTTTTTTACACAGCCCTGTTGTAAATTGTTGCAGGAATCCGTCTGTTTTCCTGTCTCTGATACCTTTCACAATACTGTTGTATTTTTACTGCCAGCATCGTCTTTCTGGTTCCCGTATCATCTGTGTGGATTGCCTGACAAACGGCTTTCCATTCCCCAACAATATAAACACGCTGTTTTGCCCTGGTGATTCCCGTATAAAAGATGTTCCGCTTCAGCATGGGATAAAAAGCTTTTAACCACGGAATGATGACCACCTGGCACTCGCTTCCTTGGCTTTTGTGTATGGTTACGGCGTTTGCATGTTCAATCATTTCCACCTGCTCTGCCTCATACTTCACCCTGCGGCCATCTGTAAATACGATTTGAACCAGAGGGTTATTGTCCTCATCTTCAGCAATCTGTACCAATGTACCCAAATCTCCGTTACTGGCAAATTCTGTATTCTTGTTTTGAAGGATTCTGTCACCTTCCCGAAATATCTCACCGCCAAGATGAAGCTCCCTTTTTCCGGATACAGGGGGATTTACCTCGTCCTGCAGACTGCGGTTCAGTTCCAAGACACCGGCTGCACTTCTCACTTTATATGGAGAGAGTATCTGTACTTGCTCCATACCATACATCTGAATTTCCTTGAGATAGATATTTTTAACAATTTGTGCCGCCGCATCTGCTCCTGAACATTCGACCATCTGGAAATCATCCCCCCATTGCAGGTTTGTCTTTCCTTCATTGATAAGTTGAGCATTTATGGGGATGTTGCTGTCCTTCCCCTGGCGATATACCAGATTTAAAACAGTAACCGGTATTTTCCCGCACAAGATAAGCTGCCGGAACACATCCCCAGCTCCTACTGAAGGAAGCTGATGGACATCCCCGACCAAAAGCACCCTTGCCCCTGCCTTTATCTTGTAAAAAAATTCATAGGCAAGGTGCATATCTACCATAGATACCTCATCCGCATTAATAAAATCTGCGGATAGTTTATCCGTAAGTGCTTCATAATCACCGTCACCAAAAAGCCCCAGTGCCATGTGCATAGTAGTTGCATCTCCATTTCCAGTACTCTCTGCCATTCTCCTTGCAGCACGTCCAGTCGGTGCCATCAGTTTGACTTCATTCCCACATTTTTTCTGATAGATATACAAAATGACCTTCAAAACCGTTGTTTTGCCGGTTCCAGGTCCTCCAGTAATAATGCAGATCGGGTTTGCAAAAACCATACGCACTGCTTCTTTCTGCTGTTCGGATAATGTTATGTTTAAATCCTCCTGTGCTTCCTCCAGTTCCTTTTCAATCGTAAGAGCTGGAATTTGCTCGTGCAATTTTCTTGCAATCATAGAGGCTGTATCCTCTTCTTCCTGATGCTGTTTGGTAATGTAAACCCTATTCTCTTCTACTACGATACTGTCCTGCATGACCAGACGATATAACACTTTTAAAATCTCTGTTTCCGTCACCGGCTGAAGATCCGGTTCTTTATTCAGAACCTTCAATGCATCTTTCACCAGAATTTCCTGCTCCAGATATAAATGTCCGTTCTGCTTCATGGCTTCCCGCAACACATAGCTGACGCATCCGGAAATACGCATAGGATCATTTGTTGCAGCACAGCACTGCCTTGCAATGGCATCCACAGTGAGAAAACCAAACCCTTTGACTGAGCAGAGTATATAAGGCTGCTTCCGAATGATTTCTACGGATTGATCCCGAAACTTCTGAAGAATCATATTTGCTTTTTTAGGCGTAACATGAAACGGTGATAAAAAAGTCATCAATTCCCGGAATACTTTGTTTTTTCCAAAAGAATCCACAATACGGTCCAGTTTTTTCTGAGATATCCCCTGAATCTTTAATAATTCCTGTGGATACTTTTCCATTACCTCCAAGGTATCCAGACCAAAACGATCGACAATCCGTTCTGCCGTTTTGGGACCAATTCCCTTTAAAGAACCACAAGAAAGGTATCCTAAGATACCTTCCCTTGTTCTAGGTACAACTTCCAAAAAAGTTTCTACCTTGTATTGTGTTCCATGGGAATTTGTCTCCCACTCGCCTTCCATTTCTATTTCGATTTCATCCGTAAGAGGCAGGTCATATCCTTTTGCAGTAAACGCAATGATTTTTTTGTCTGCCCAAAATTTATCTCTGGCAGAAAGAGGAACCTCATGATCCAGCGTGGAAAATAATGCAACCGTATATCCGTTTTCCTCATTTTGAAAAATCTTACGTATATATTTGCACCTCATCGTCTATACTCCTCCAGTTCTCTACTTTCATCAATTCGCCTGGTTTCATCTTGGAATCATACCAATAAACGTCCTTTCCTTTCTCGAATGCTGTCTGAATCTCTCTTCTCATTCCTTCGCTAATGCAGGAGCCACAAATAATTAATACTTCACATAAATCCAGCATCAAAGCTCCAATCTGCATTGCAGTCTCACGCTCTTCTGGGATACGGTCATCCAACATTAACGGAAGATGAGCATGTGAAGCAAAAGTACGGCAATGATACAGCCGTTTCATCTGCATGAGATAGTATTTTGCCAATTCCATATTATGCTGCACTCCCTCTGGATTCCGGGCAGACAGCGGAGAACAGATATATGCCTTTTTTCCTTGTAACATTATGCAACCTCCTTTTTAATCCGGAAAATCCTGCTTTCTGTAGTGCTTGTGTATTCTTCGTAGATATCCGGATGCTGATTTTTCAGCTTCTCCATATTTTCTTTTCCAATCTGGGTGCGTATCGTAGGATTATAAGTAATCCGGTAACGGAAACTCCCATCCTCGATCACTGCCTTACACCCTTGTCCAAGAAGCTCGACAAACGGTACACTCAATGCACGTTGTTCCGCTTCAATCTCCTTTTTTCTCTTTTCCAATTGGGATTTTTCTTCAGATAATTTGAGATATTTTTCAAGACTGCGTGATTCCAAGCTAGATATGCTGATTTCAGGAATTGATTTGTCTGCGTAACCATTATATTTCCGGATACTAGCCAAAATGAGATCTGGCTTTCCGGAATACGGTGGTTCTATTTTCTTCTCCACATATTCCTCCCAGAAGTATTTCTCCTGGTCAATGAGTTCTTCTTCCTCCATTCTATCTCGTTCCAGACACCGGTAAACAAATTCATTTTCATTGTTTCCATAAAGGCAAGCAATATATGCCTTATTCATATTCATGACTGCAAGATAATGACGAACCTGCAAAACATAGTTTTCAGGAATCCCATCATCTGCCCATTTGTCTTTTGCATTGTAATTACAGGTTTTACATTCCAAAATCCCAATGCTGCCATCTGGAAAACGGATAAAGTAATCCACATCCGCTAACATAAACGGATATAGCGGATGCCGGAACATTTTTCGTACAGGGAAAACTTCAAGTCCAGTCTTCTTGGCAAAAATCATGGCAACCAAATCTTCCAGGCGGTGTCCCACTTCTTTCGCTACCCAGTTTTCTTCCTCTTCTTCGATTACTGGCGTAACACCAATTTTATCGAAATACAAATCCCTGATTGTCGCAAATGGGGATAAGCCCATGATTGCCGCTGCATCGCTTCCACCAATACCAAGACGCCGGTAATCCAACCAATCTTCTCGGCTCAAATCTGCTGTATCAACAAGAACTTCCGGCTGATAATTTAATGCTGTATTCATCTCATTTCCTCCTTATAATTTAATCGTTCCATATACATCAAACCCTTTCCAGTCAAAGGCCAGTGTTTTTGCAATATCTTCTTCCAATTTTAAAATCCGTGGTGCAGAAAATCCTTCACAAGCAGCAAAGAAAGCAGCTTCGTGCATGGCAAAATAAAGATCATGAGCTGTGCATGGTTCTTCCCCATATTGTCCCACAAAAAGATCTACTACTTCATTTCGAATTTTCTGATTGATTTTGAGTTCCTTCATAATCAGATGCAGACAGTTTACAGGGTTTTGGATATCTATATCCATCAAACCAACAATTCCTTTAACTGCTTCCTGATAACGGGAAAAAATTTTGTCCAGATTATTCCGGAAATCCTGTAAGGTCGCCCCTCTATCATGTGACAGTTTGATAGGACTGCCCAGGTTAATGACACGGTTACTGGTTTGTGAGAGCATCATGGGATACAGATTCACACCACTTACTGCTACATCAGAAGTAGTCAGGCGCAGTGCAGGAGCAAGGCTCTTATCCTCAATTCCATGATCCTCCAAAGCCTGGTGATAAGTATCCAAAAGTTCCTGATTTCCTCCTAAAGTCCACATAGCGGACACAATGGAATGGTCAAAACTTCCAGATCCCTCCAGATAAGTACTTCCCTTAAAATGTGCTTTCAGATAATCACTTGTCATATTGAAGATTGTCTGCATATCCAGTACACAGTAATCATGATCATCACCGCCATGTACTGCAGATACTTTTCCATCTGCCACCTTGATTAAGGCATCTCCTTTCGCTACCTGAAGACAGTAGTTTACTACCTTTGCATAAGTAGCTTTCTCCAGTTTCTTTAATCCTGTTCCATTAATGCCGGCTCTTTTCAGAATTGTATGAATAGCACAGTCACGAACCGGATAAAAATCCTTGTTCACTTTTAATACCAACTGGGTATTCTTTTCTGTATCCTCTACTATTCCTTCCAGTTCTTTTTCACAGGCTTCTTCAATGGTTTCTGCCTCCTTTTCCAATGGAACCAGTTTTAGCATCCTGGTAGGCTTTCGAATCCACTTGGACTGCTTTGCCCTCTCAGCCAGAAATTCCAGCATCTCCGTTGTGCTTGCAAATGTAGTGCAAAACTCATCTGCATAAATCTTTGTTTCTTTCATGTGTGTACCACCTTTCTTAAATTTATTTATCCATAAACAGCCAAAGCTGATTGTGGCAATCCTGCCTTTCATTTGGGCATAAAAAAAGAATGAAAAGAGAAGTATTCCTCCGCTATCCATTCTCATATCCCTGATAATATTACCGAAAAAACAAAAGTGCCGCTATTGCCCCATAAGGACAGATAGTGACACTTTATACAATCATAAACAACTTATGCGGAATAAGCAGCCTTACTGCTCTCCTTGAGTCTTCGGATTTATACAAATCCAAAACTCCCCCTATGGGTACGCATAAAATTAACTATAGCAGTATAGTAGCACATGATATAGTATATGTCAATCTTCATGCACAATATATTGTATGTTCTTAAATACTATGCTTTGCATATATGACTTCAATTAAAATATTGAAATATCACGTATCCCACCTCTCTTTTTTCAAGTTTATAGAAAAATTTTTAATAAAAAGTACATAATCTGTTCAATCTGAAAAAATCTCAGTTAATTACTTAATGAAATTGCTAAGACAAAACTAAGTCTTACGCCTTTGTACCTTGATAACTTCATACCTTATCTGGAAATGTATATAGGTGTTGTAGATAGTGTCGCATAATTGCACACCTGCTGCTTGATGTTTACATAGTAACGCCTTCTACGTGCCTGAAACAAGGCATAGGAAACGGTTTCCTGATAAGATACTTTTATTTTTCAGCAAGAAGTCATTCTGCCTACACAATTACTCAAAATTTGTTATAATAATGAACAGGTATTATGATTACCCTGTTCATAGAAGGGAGGTATATGATTACTGTTACAAAAAAAGATCTGATTGCACTGGGGTATGGTCCATCTTTCTCTTCAGACATTATAAGACAGGCCAAAATTCTTATGATTGAACGTGGACATACTTATTACCAGTCAAGAAAATTAGACAGGGTACCCAAAGAAGCCGTTGAAGAAATTCTGGGGATTAAATTGCCAGACGAACAAAACCAATAGTACTTCTTGTGTGTTTATGCAAAGGAGGAATTTTTATGGCAAAGGATCCAATTAAAAGGGCAAACAATGGAACTTACTATTTCAGAGCAAATCTGGGCTATGATTCTGTAACTGGAAAGCAGATTCAGAAATATCGAAGTGGTTTCTCTACAAAAAAAGAGGCCCGTGCAGAATATTCCAAACTCATCATCGCTGCTGAAGATGAACTGGCAATGGAAAAGAAGCAACCCTCATTTAAACAATTTATTGAAGAAATTTATCTTCCATGGTATAAAACACAAGTCAAAGAGAGTACCTATAGAAACCGTTTAAATACCATCGAAAAACACTTTAAATTTTTTTATCGGAAAAAGGTAAACGAAATAGAACCGATTCATGTACAAACCTGGCAGCTAAAACTGGCAAAAGACTACAGTCCTAATTATGTACGAATTATACAAGGTATGCTTTCTCTGGCATTTGACCGTGCAATCATCCTCGGCCTTGCCAAGAAAAATCCCGCACGTATGGTCGGCAATATTAAATATAAGAAAGTAAAAGTGGATTTTTGGACATTGGAAGAATTCCAGAAAGTAATTTCTCTTTTATACAAAGGAGATTACTACGAACATTATTTGTTTATCTGTTTCTGGCTCCTGTTCACAACAGGATTACGAATTGGAGAGGCTGCTGCATTACAGTGGGATGACATCGATTTTGAAAGCGGATTACTCAGCGTGACAAAAACGTTATATTACAAATCTATGAATGAATACAAATTTGTAGATCCCAAAACATCTGCCAGCATCAGGACCGTTGTGCTTGATGAAGATACCATAAGGGAACTGAAAGATTGGAGGGAAGTGCAGAAGAAAGTTCTGAAAGACTGTAATTTTGTACTGAGCTATAGTGGGATTCCCACCAGCAAGCATACCCTGCCAAGAGCCCTGGAAAAGCTGGCAGGGCTTGCCGGTGTTCACCGCATTAAAATCCATGCATTAAGACATTCACATGTAGCACTTTTAATCAGCATGGGGGTGAATCCATTGATCGTCAAAGACCGTCTGGGACACGAAAAAATCCAGACAACTTTAGGGACCTATGGACATCTATATCCTAACAGCAACTTTGAGGTTGCCAAACTGTTAGGCGGAGTTATTAACTTCACTCCTGCTACCGAAAGCATCGCTGATTATACACATAACCAGTTTACTGCGTCGTATCACAGGAAAATATAAAAATGCAATAATAATGCAATCCAGAGTCATCGATGCCGACAAAGCCCGTAAATAAAGGCTTTTTAGCCTACCGCGTACTACTCAAACTCTATCGTCGCAGGCGGTTTTCCCGTACAATCGTACATAACACGATTTACGTGTTTCACCTCATTCACAATCCTGCTTGTTGTCTTTCCGATAACCTCCCACGGAATTTCTGCGCTCTCCGCAGTCATAAAGTCCGTAGTTGTTACCGCTCTTAATGCCACTGCGTAGTCATAAGTTCTCTCATCACCCATAACACCCACAGAACGCATATTGGTAAGGCCTGCAAAAGACTGTCCGATTTCCTTATCCAATCCGGCTTTTTTGATTTCCTCACGCCAAATCGCATCTGCTTCCTGAACCATTTTTACTTTCTCAGCAGTAACTTCGCCGATGATACGAATACCAAGTCCCGGTCCTGGGAATGGCTGTCTGAACACAAGATATTCCGGAATACCCAGCTCCAGACCTGCTTTACGCACTTCGTCCTTAAACAAATCACGCAGTGGCTCAATAATTTCCTTAAAGTCAACGTAATCTGGCAAACCACCTACATTATGATGTGATTTAATAACTGTAGACTCACCGCCAACGCCACTTTCTACCACATCAGGATAAATCGTTCCCTGCACTAAGAAATCAACAGCTCCGATTTTCTTTGCTTCCTCTTCAAATACACGAATAAATTCTTCACCGATAATTTTACGTTTCTCTTCCGGTTCTTCCACGCCTTTTAATTTTGCATAAAAACGTTCCTGTGCATTTACACGAATAAAGTTCAAATCGTATTGGCCATTTGGCCCAAATACAGCTTCTACCTCATCGCCTTCATCTTTACGAAGAAGACCATGGTCTACAAATACGCAAGTCAGCTGATTTCCTACTGCTTTTGAAAGCATAACTGCTGCCACAGAAGAATCCACACCACCGGAAAGAGCGCAAAGAACTTTACCATTTCCTACCTTCTTACGAATTGCCTGAATAGACTCCTCTACAAAAGAATCCATCTTCCAGTCACCAGAACACTGACATACATTATAAACAAAGTTAGAAAGCATCTGCTTTCCTTCCTGTGTATGAAGTACTTCCGGATGGAACTGTGTTGCATATAAATTCTTTCCTTTGTTTTCAACAGCTGCAACCGGGCAGTCTGCTGTATGAGCGCTGATTTCAAATCCCGGAGCAATCTGGGAAATATAGTCGTTATGACTCATCCAGCAAATGGTCTTCTCTGACACATTTTCGAAAAGTTTAGAATTCTGATTAACGGTTACTTCAATTTTACCATATTCTCTCACTGGCGCTTTCTCAACTTTTCCTCCCAGAAGGTGCATCATAAGCTGAGAACCATAGCAAATTCCTAAAACCGGAATACCCAGCTCGAATATTTCCTTTGTATAAGTAGGAGAATCCTGCAGATAAACGCTGTTTGGTCCACCTGTAAAAATAATACCCTTAGGCTGCATTGCTTTAATTTTCTCAATATCTGTTTTATAAGAATAAATTTCACAGTAAACATTACATTCTCGCACGCGTCTTGCGATTAACTGATTGTACTGTCCACCGAAATCAAGAACGATGACTACTTCGTTTTTCACGCTTTTTCCTCCTAACACTCTAGCTCTGAAATATTTTATCAAGAATGGTTTCTATTATAAAATAGACTTTGATGATTTACAAGAAAAATTTCTCTAATATTTTTTCCCAGGAAATAAAATAATCTTATCATTTGCTGTCTGCGCAGATGTCTCAGACTTTTCTGCATTTCCTCGCATGACAACTGTATTCGTTTCTTTCCATACATTTTCTATTTTAAAGAATAATTTTCCTCTTAATCTATTATCTTCCATAACCTTATCATATTCCAAAAAAGCATTCTCTAACATATCCAAAATTTCTTCCATTGTTCCACCAATTCGAATAATAAACTGAATAGTTCGGCACAAAAGCTCTGCATCTTCCTTTTCTTCTTTTCCTTCCTTTATAAAGAAAGCTTTTAACTGCTCCATATTCTTTCCAAATGGCAGATAGCCTTTCTTCCCTAAACATTCAATTTCTTCCTGGGATGGAATATAAAAATCCTCTCCCTGCTGTTCTCTGAGAAGTCTGTTGTATTCATTTTTTTCTTTATATAATGATAATACGATTTGGTTACCCTGCAGCACAAAACATTTTTTGTTTTTCGGAACATCTTTTAGAAAAGCCAACACAGAAAATTCGTCTTTTTCTATTCCTGTATCTCTCTTATATAATTCTACTACATTTTCTACAGGACAATTTCCATAAAGCTCTGCTGCCACGTTAAAATACATCAAAAACCTTTCCTCTTCCCGAAGTTCTTTCTTCCACTCCTCTGTACAGTTTTCTCTATAAGCAGCTTTTACTTCCTCCGGCAAGCAAAATACACTATCTTCCCAGTCTGCATAGACTCCTGCATAACCTCCTTCTAATAAGTACACATATCTCGTATCCTGGAGAAAAACCTTACGTGTTCTCTCATCTCCTTCTAAAAACTGGATTTCATCTTCATTTAAAAATCTGAAATACCTGCACATAACCTCTTTACTCAACAGCTCTTTTATTAAAAATTCCACTAAATCCGATTTCTTATATTTTGAATAACCGGATAAGTGATGTATTTTTGCAATTTCCACCAACTCTGGTTTTGAGTATTCTGTTAAAATTTCTTTTAAAGTTGCATCAAAATTCATCCCTTTTAACTCACTTAACACTTCATTGATGCTCTCTAAATCATACTTCTGAATAATCTGCTCTTCTACCCATTCTTTTGTCTGTTTGTATTGAGGATGTTTTGGGTTACTTAAAATATCCTGCATTTCATAATAACCATATATACCTCCACAATCCTCATAAGGTGTTTCACCCTTATATTTTAAGACTTGAGCATAAGAATATTCATAATCATATAAGACCTTTTCCACAGTAACCTTATGTTCCCAGAAATCTCCAAAATCGTATATATAAGTAAAGGTATTTTCCTTCTCTAAAAAAGTATCTATCACAGTTTCTTGTTCATCCAGACTTTTATTATCCATAGCATCAAAAAAATTCAGTTCGTCTGACTTCATTTCAACCGAAATACCTGAATGAAAAAACTCAAAACTGTGTAAATGATACCCAATCCATCCCATAGTCACATTCAATATTTCTGATAAATACTGAAAAGTAATACCGGAAGGCACTATAACTCTTCGCCAAATAGGCGGATGTGAATTTTTAATCTGTACTTTTAACTGATATGCTTTCATTTATTTCCCCCTTTTATAATGGATTTACATGTACCATGCAGTGTTTCACCAGAGGAAATTCCTCCTCTACTTTATCATGAACAACCTGTGCTATTTCGTGTCCTTCTCTCAAGGTAATATCTCCGTCTGCCGCAATCTCAATATCTACATACATCTTTGCCCCAAACAATCTGGTGCGCAGTACATCCACTTTTAAAACTCCCTGCTGTTCTTCAATTAACCGGCGCATTTTTTCTTCTGTTTCTTCATCACAAGATTTATCCACCATTTTATCAATGGCATCTTTAAAAATATCGTAAGCTGCTTTCACAATAAACACACAGATAATCACACTGGCAATCGGGTCTAACACCGGAAATCCCAGACGTGCGCCGCCGATACCAATAAGAGCGCCAACGGAAGACAAGGCATCCGAGCGGTGATGCCACGCATCTGCCATCAAAGCGCCGGAATTTATTTTCTTGGCAGCGCTTCTGGTATACCAAAACATTCCTTCCTTCACCACAATAGAAGCAACCGCTGCAATCAGGGCAATCATTCCGGGGATTTCATCTTTTCCTGCCGTACCCTCAATAATCTTGTTAATACCTCCGATACCAATGCCAATACCTGTAGCAAACAGCACAACCGCCAATAAAATTGCCGCCACACATTCCAGTCTGTCATGCCCGTACTGATGGTCGTCATCGGATTGTCTGCTGGCAATGTTAATTCCTAAAATTACAATAATGGTGCTAAATACATCAGAAGCAGAATGAACCGCATCAGAAATCATTGCTCCCGAATGTCCTACAATACCTGCTATCAATTTAAAAATAGAAAGGATAACATTCCACACAATGGTAACTGCCGATACCCGCATTGCTGTCTTTTTTTCCTGTTCCATATTCTCATTCCTTCCAAAATTTTTATTCTTTCCATCTTAGCACTTTTTTCATTCTCTGTCATGTACTTCTCATGATATTTTTTCTAAAAAATCCAAAAACCTCCTCTGGCTAGCTTTCGCCAAAGAAGGTTTTCTGTTATCTCTTATTCTTTTATTTCTTCTGACTTCCTGCAAAAAATTCCTTTACCACATTCTTGACAATGGCCTTTTCTTCCTTATCCAGTAAATGCGCATAGCGACTGTCTGTGGCAGCCGTTTCTAAAATCCCCTGCTCAAGCTCTTTTAAAACCTCATCTTTTTTCGGATTTTCAACCGGTTTTGCCGCTTTCTTTTGAGGAACGGCCTTTACAGGCTCTTTGCAGCGATTTTCCACATAGTCTAACAGGTTTGTCTCAATTTCTTCCTCGTGATATCCTGTTCCCGTCAATATTTTTAACCCCAAAAGTACAATTCCCAGTCCAATGGTAGTAAAGACTGTAAGGCTCATGGCAGGAAGCTCTGCCTTTAGCGGGAAAAGTCTTACAACTTTATCTCTGCCCTCTCCCAATAAAAAAAACTGTGCTCCGGCAAATAAAAATGAGAGGCACAAAGTAATCCAGGAAATGCCTTTTATCTGGTGCATACTCCATGGTCCTATCTTTCGTCCTCTCATGCGTTTCATTACATAAACTGCAGGGTTATGTATCTGTATATTATCTTTTAACAGCTTTTGATGTTCTGAAATAAAATTTGCTGTCCATTTCTCTTTTGCTTGTGTCGGGTTTTTCGACTCTTTCAAAACTCTTTTGTTACTTGTGTAAATTGCCAGCATACTTACAATGCTGAAAAGCCCCATAAGGCATGTCCCATAATAAAAAATCAGGTACTCCATAGCTCCTCCTCATTTTCGGCGCATGAACATTTCTGTCCTGCGTCTCTTTTTCTCTATGAGCTCTATTATATAGCACCTAATCATTTTTGGAAACAAAATTCGCTCGACAAATCCCCGCCTGAAATGACAGTTTATGCAAATAGCTTCTTTACAAGCATTCCATCATACGGCTGACAAGGTTTACCGTGTGGCGGATTGCCTGTCTTTCAAAGGTAGGGTAATCTACATGTGCGCTGTCATCTGCTTTGTCGGAAATAGCACGAATTACCAGATACGGAATTTTGTTTAAATATGCAGCCTGTCCAATAGCAGCCCCTTCCATTTCCGTACAGTACGCCTGTGTATTTTCAATAATTCTTTCTTTTGTTT
Organism: Blautia hansenii DSM 20583; assembly: GCF_002222595.2. Taxonomy (NCBI): domain Bacteria; kingdom Bacillati; phylum Bacillota; class Clostridia; order Lachnospirales; family Lachnospiraceae; genus Blautia; species Blautia hansenii. The sequence goes on along the minus strand of NZ_CP022413.2, from coordinate 194,703 downwards.
CTTTGTCTGCTACAAACTGGTCACCGCTGGCAACACGCCCTTCAAATACCTGAATATCAGGATTAACTTCTTCGCACACTTCCTTTGCCAGCTTTCTTAAATTCTCATCTGCCTCAAATGCCAGTGTTTCCATACGAGGTATCTGTCCCAGAGGATATCCGAATTCTCTGGCATCTACATCGTGCTGCATGGTATCTGTGGACAACACAATATCACCGATATTGATTTCTGCCTTTAAAGAACCTGCTATTCCTGTGTTAATTACAGCTTCAACCTGAAATTCATCTGCCAAAATCTGTGTACAAATGCCGGCATTTACCTTACCAATACCGGAACGAACCACAACAGCAGTCTGTCCTTTCAAGTTTCCTTTTACAAACTTCATTCCTGCTTTTTCCACAATTACTGTATCTGTCATTTTTTCTTTTAACAGCTCTACTTCTTCTTCCATAGCGCCGATAATTCCAATCATATTCATAATCCATTCACCTTTCCTGTAAAATATTGTTCTCTGCCTTTCACTTTAACATAATCTTTCCTTCGTTGCCAGTTGTTTCTTTGTCTTTACGTTTTTTTTCAGTCATGCTATAATTCACACTGAAGAAACAAACAAAGGAGGATTTTAAGATGGCTGTATATAAAACAAAAGGCGTATGTTCACGCTCTATTGAATTTGAAATTGAAGGTGATGTTGTAAAATCCGTAAAATTCAACGGTGGCTGCAACGGAAACACACAGGGAATTGCAAGCCTTGTTCAGGGAATGAAAGTGGATGATGTTATCCAGAGATTAAAAGGAACAGACTGCAACGGCAGAGGAACCTCCTGCCCTGACCAGTTGGCAAAAGCTTTAGAAGAAGCCAGAGCTTAATCATTTTCCTTAATAAAATTAAACATAAAAAATGGAGCGGTCACTTTAAGCAATGCTCCATTTTTTTTAATTTCCCCACGATACTTCTTCTGCCGTAATCTTTCCCGTATATTTATTCACAAGATAACGCAATCCGAAATCTGTGATGTCACCCTCCGCTGTTTCATATATCTTATAAAAATTAAACATATAAGACTCCCCGTCGTCCGAAATTCTATCGTAAACCACCTCTATGGTATACGGAACATTTTCCTGTCCTTCATAAGTACCCATACCGGTTTCCAAAACAGCATAGAAATTTCCTTTTGCATTATATTGAGAGCTGCTGGAGGAATAGGAGAGAGAAAGAACCTCATCATAGAGATATTGATACGCATCCTCGACGGTTTCATAAACTCCCCTTTGCTCCTGCGTCTTGCTTTCCTCCGTTTCCTCCGCTTTTTCTTCCCGTTCCTCGACAGGCTGATATGCCGAAGTTTCCCACATTGACATAGTCCTGACAAAATAATTTCCGAAAAATCCTACGGATACTACGGTAAATATTCCCAGTAAAATACAGCCTCCTGTAATGCTCCTGCCAGGATATCGCATTTTATATCGTTTCAGATTTCCTACGCCAATGCACCAAATATAAACAGCGCCTATCAATAATAACAGCATTTTACCCTTTTCAAAAAAGTCATAATAAAAATATCCGTATTCCTTTAAAATAATTCTGGCTGCTGTGTAAGATAATACACATATTACATACAAGATAAGAAAAATTTTAGACCATTTTCGTTTTTTCAATCTCTTCACCTCAAGGTTCCATAACCTTTATCTTTCCGTATTCTCCGTCAAAACCGGAAATACACTGTACCTCACCTTTTCGAATATGAGAAATCCCCTCTGCAATCGTTTCTCCCATCTGCCTCTTAATATCCTCCAAAGGAATTTCTCTTAAAATCTCAAATTCTGTACCCAGCTTTAACAGAGCCTGCTGATATTTCTCAAAAACTTTTTTAGAAGCAGTGGAATATCCCATGTCTTCTGCAATAATTTCCATTAACGGAACCAGCTTTTCAAAAGGCTTTGCTCCTTCTTTTATATATCCTTCTTCCTTGTCAGCCAGCTCTTCTATTCTGTGCAGTACGCCTACGGTCAGCTTTTTCCCGCATACAGGGCATATTCCTCCCTGCTCCTTTGTCTGTTTTGGCGTAAGACAAACCTGACACTTTCTGTGTCCGTCAAGGTGGTATTTTCCCTCCTCAGGATAAAATTCTATGGTTCCCGAAAGCCCTTCTCCCGTCTGAATGGCTTTTTCCAAACCATTATAAGACATTTCTATTTCCATTAAATTAGCTTCTCTTCCCAGTTTTGACGGAGAATGTGCATCAGAATTGGAAATAAGCTGCATCTTTTCAATGGCAGGAACTCTCCAATTCATGGCAGGGTCAGAGGACAAGCCTGTCTCCACGGCATGAATATAATGTGTTAATTCCTCAAAACATTCTTCAGGAGATGAAAATGCAGAAAATGCTCCCATCATAGAAAAATGCGGTGTCCAGATATGTGCCGGTACATAAATTCCTTTTTCCGTGGTCTCAAGGAGCATTTCCAGCAAGTCCTTACAGGGCAACCCTAAAATCGGACGTCCGTCAGAATGAAGATTTCCGATTTTTTCTAATTTTTCCGATAATTTCTGTGCTTTCTCTAAACTGGGAAGTATCAGCAGGCTGTGAACTCGCCTTGTCTTTCCGCCTTTTTTATAAATAGAGCTGATTTCCCCTGTAACTGCAAATCTAGGTGTTATGGTATCCGGCACAAATCCGTCTGAAATCCGATATTCTTTTTTCAGCCGATAAAGACCGTCCTCGGCAGACTCCAGCTTTTCTCTTATTTCCTCCTGCCATACAGGATGGGTGAAATCTCCTGTGCCTAAAATCTGTATTCCCTTTTTTCGTGCCCACATTTCCAGATGCTCCAAATCGCAGTCTTTACTGGTTGCTCTGGAAAATTTAGAATGTATATGCAAATCTGATATAAACATAATTTTCTCCTCAATACTTGCTTTTCCCTTACAGTGACCTTATACTTAATAGTATGATTATCTAATTATAGTATCAAAACGGAGGCATTACAACTATGGACAATCGTTCTTCAGCAACTCTTATGACCAGCGGTCCTATCTGGAAGAAAATCATCGCATTTGCTGTCCCACTGTTTTTCGGTAATTTATTTCAACAGCTTTACAATACTGCTGACTCCTTAATCGTAGGAAATTATCTGGGAAGCAGCGCTCTGGCAGCCGTAAGCTCGTCCGGAAATCTGATTTTCCTTATGGTTGGATTTTTCAATGGTATTGCCATTGGTGCAGGTGTTGTCGTTGCAAAATATTTCGGTGCAAAGAAATTTGATTTAGTGCAAAGAGCTATTCATACCATCGTAGCTCTCGGTATTGTGTCAGGAATTTTACTGACTGTTGTGGGTGTGGCCGCAGCGCCTCAGATTTTGGTGATGATGGGAACTCCTGCTGAAGTTCTGCCAAACTCAGTCACCTATTTCCGCATTTATTTCTGCGGTTCTCTGGCTTTTGTTATGTATAACTTCCTTGTGGGAATTCTTCAGTCTGTAGGTGACAGCAAGCACCCTTTAATTTATTTAATTATATCTTCTATTATTAACATTGTGCTGGATTTAATTCTCGTAGCAGGATTAGGCATGGGTGTAGGCGCTGCTGCTTTTGCTACTGTAGTTTCTCAGTTTATCAGTGCGCTCTTATGCTTGCTTCAACTTTTAAAAAGCCCGGAAGAATACAAAATACATCCGTCCCGTATTCGTATGGACTGGCTGATGCTCCGCCAGATTATTTCCAATGGTCTGCCGGCAGGACTGCAAAACTCCATTATTTCACTGGCAAATGTAGTTGTTCAGTCCAATATTAACAAGTTCGGACAAATGGCAATGGCAGGCTGCGGTTCCTATTCCAAAGTAGAGGGCTTTGCGTTTCTCCCTATCACCTGCTTTGCCATGGCGCTAACTACCTTTATCAGCCAAAATCTAGGTGCAAAGGAATATCAAAGAGCAAAAAAAGGGGCTGTATTCGGTGTTATCTGTTCTCTTTCCATAGCTGAATTGATTGGAGTTGTTATTTACTTCTTTGCACCCCAATTTCTGGCAGCTTTTAACGACACCCCTCAGGTTATTGCCTATGGAACAGACCAGGCACGTATTGACGCCCTGTTTTATTTTCTTCTTGCCTTCTCACACTGTATGGCAGGAATTTTGCGTGGTGCGGGAAAATCCACAGTTCCTATGTTCGTCATGCTGATATGCTGGTGTATTATCCGCGTAAGCTATATCACTGCAGCGGTACACTTTATCCCTGATATTCACGTTATCTTCTGGGCTTATCCACTGACATGGACGTTAAGTTCTATTACTTTCCTTATCTACTTCTTAAAGTCCGATTGGATACATGGATTGGAGAAACAGAGGATAAATTAAAAAGGAGTTGCACTTCAAGTATATATTCAGAATGTCGATATATTTTACGCTCAGTCTGCGCTCACTTTGAGCTTATAATCTCAAAACGTGCTCGACAAATTCGCTAAAAATTTACCGACATTCCGGATAATTACTTAGAGTGACAACTCCTTCTTTTTATTCCTGTGTACCTTCCGTGTTTTCAGTTCCTTCTTCCGGTGTTTCTTCTGTCTCAGGCTGTTTTAATGTATAAACATCATTATCAGACAAAGTCACCTTTTTCCATTCTTTTTCGTTTACAGTAATTTCAGCTTTTTCTTTCCATTCATCTAAAAGCTTCTGATATGCTTCCTGTTTTCTTTCGTTTACAATTTGTTCTTTTTCAGCGTCTGTTGCTTCTCTGTCCAAAACCTGATCCATTCTGACTACATAATAAGCATTTTCGCCTTCTACAACACTTTCATAAACCTGTCCGTCCTGCAATGTTTTTGCCGCTTCCAGAAGTTTTTCATCTAATAAAGTATCTTCTGCACCAAAAGTCGTGTCTAAAGCGCTTAAATTCTCATCCACTTCTTTTGCAAGAGTATCTACATCTGCCATAGCAGGGTCATCAGAAGCTAAAAGCTTATCTAAGACACTCTGTGCCTGTGCTTTTTTCTCGTTTTTCTCCTCATCAGTAAGAGGTGTTGTTGTTCCGTCTTCATTTGTCTTGTCTGCTGTGCTTACCTTGCAATAAGTAATGGCGCTCTGAGCAGCTTCTGTATCTTCCACATTTGTATCTACATCAGCTGTCATCGGGTCATACATCTTATTCTGATAAGTAAACAATGTCAAAAGCTGTTCAATATCGGACTGCTGTACAGAAAGCTTTTCAATCGTTTCTTTTGTATTCGCTTCCATGAATTTTTTTACAGCTTCTTCAATACTTTTCTTTTCTTCATCAGAAACAGAAACCTTGTAATCTGCCGCATGTTCTTTTAACAGCATCATTGCTTTTAACTGTTCCAGTACACTGTCCTTTGTCTGCTCGCCGTAAGTTTTTCCATCCTCTGTCTTCTGCTCCCACATGCCGGTTGTGCCGCCGCCCATCATGGACATATAAGACATCATCTGTACCTGGTTCATACGAAGCACCAAATTTCCTGTTCCTACTGTTACTGTATCTTCTTTTCCTGTTAAAAGTGGTTTTGTTCCATCTATTTTTTTGCTTCCGCAGCCTGCCAGCGCAGATAATCCCAACACACCTGCTGTTGTAAGGCATAACAGCTTTTTCATTGTTCTGTTCATAAGTTCCTCCTGTAAATCCCTTTTGTAGGTATAAATATCTTGTTTTATTATAGACGCTTTTCCTTATCCGAGCAAGAATTATTTCAGTATCAGTTCTTGAAAATCCATTAAAATATCATGAAGAATATTCAGCACATCTAAAATCTCTTTTGGTCTTCTTCCCTTTAAAGAAACCATAAAATACGGCACTTCATCTAACTTCATCTTTAAATTATTCTTATATTTATCCAAAATCTGCGGAAATCCTGCCCCGTCAATTTTTGCTCTTTCAAACATGGTAATCTTCACATCAGTGCCATTTTGTTTGATTTCCTTGATATATGCCTTATGAGCCAGCGCTTTTAAGTTAGCAATAGCCAGAAGGTTCTGAACAGCTTTTGGAGGTTCGCCAAATCGGTCCATAAGCTCTTCCAGCATATCTTCATATTCTTCCTCTGACTCGATACCTGCAATTCTCTTATAAATATCCAATTTCTGATATTCATTTGGAATATATTTCGGCGGAATAAAGGCATTTACTTCCAAATCAATGGCTGTTTCAAAGTCTTCCTGCTGCTTCAGTCCTTTTTCCTCCCGCACAGCCTCATCCAGCATCTTACAGTACAAATCATAACCCACTGCCTGCATGTGTCCGTGCTGTTCTGCTCCTAACAGGTTTCCTGCACCACGGATTTCCAAATCTCGCATGGCAATTTTAAATCCGCTTCCCAAATCCGTAAATTCACGGATAGCATGAAGTCGTTTTTCAGCTACTTCCTTTAACATTTTATTTTTCTTATACATCAAAAAGGCATAAGCGGTCCTGTTGGAACGTCCAACCCTTCCTCTTAGCTGATAGAGCTGGGAAAGTCCCATCTGGTCTGCATCATGGATAATCATGGTATTCGCATTGGAAATATCAAGACCTGTTTCTATAATGGTAGTAGAAACCAGCACATCAATCTCTCCGTTAATAAAACTATACATGATTTTTTCCAGCTGATGCTCCTGCATCTGCCCGTGAGCGAAGGCTACGTTGGCTTCCGGCACTAATTTTGCCACACGATTTGTAACTTCATCAATATCATTGACACGATTATAAACGTAATAAACCTGTCCGCCCCTTGCCAGCTCCCTGCTGATTGCCTCACGCACCATCTCCTCGTTATATTCCATAACGTAAGTCTGTATGGGCATTCTGTCCATAGGTGCTTCTTCCAGCACACTCATATCACGAATACCAATAAGACTCATGTGCAGTGTTCTTGGAATAGGTGTGGCAGTTAGAGTAAGAACATCAATATTTTCCTTCAGCTTCTTAATTTTTTCCTTATGAGTAACACCAAAGCGCTGTTCTTCATCAATAATCAAAAGCCCCAAATCCTTGAACTTCACATCATCGGAGAGAACCCGGTGTGTTCCAATCAGAATATCTACCAGCCCTTTCTGGGTATCTGCAATGGTTTTTTTCTGCTGTGCCGGTGTACGGAAACGGCATAACAAATCCACTCTTACAGGAAAATCCTTCATTCGCTGTACAAAAGTATTATAATGCTGCTGTGCCAAAATTGTAGTTGGTACAAGATAAACCACCTGTTTTCCTTCCTGTGCCGCCTTAAATGCAATACGAATAGCAATCTCTGTCTTTCCGTAACCTACGTCACCGCAAATCAGACGGTCCATGATTTTCTTGCTTTCCATGTCTTGTTTGGCAGCCTGAATTGCCATAAGCTGGTCATCGGTCTCCTCAAAAGGAAACATTTCTTCAAATTCTCTTTGCCATACCGTGTCCGGTTCATACTGGAAGCCCTGTGTTGCCTGTCTTGCGGCATACAGGCGAACTAAATCCTTGGCAATGTTTTTTACTGCCCCACGAACCTTTGTCTTAGTCTTATTCCATTCCTGTCCCCCAAGTTTATTCAGTTTTGGTGCTCTGGCATCCGCTCCTGCATATTTCTGAAGCATATCCAACTGATTAGGCAAAATATAAAGAGTGCTTCCACCTGCATACTCAATTTTAATATAATCTTTGGCAACTTTATCTACGGTAATTTTCTCAATTCCCTTATAAACTCCCAGTCCATGATTTTCATGAACCACATAATCTCCGATACTAAGCTCATTAAAGCTCTGTATTCGCTTGCCGCTGTATTCGGATTTCTTTCGTTTTTTCTTCTTTTCTTGTCCGAAAATATCCGACTCCGTAATCACCACGAATTTAATCAGAGGATATTCAAATCCCTTCTTGGCATGACCGAAAGCTGTCATAATCTCTCCCGGTTCAATGACTCTGTCCATATCCTCTGTATAAAAGCTGTTCAATTCCTCATTTCGCAAATCCTCGGCAAGACGTGCTGAACGGGTACGGGAGCCCGACAGCAGCAACACACCATACCCTTCCTTTTTAAAGCGTTTTAAATCCTTTACCAAAAGTTCAAAGCTGTTGTTATAAGGGCTGACAGATTTAGCCGTAATATAATACTGCTCCGTAATATCCCAGTCTCCTTTGTGCTGCTCAATGGTACAAAGAGAAACGCAATTCTTCCTGTTTATTTTCTGCTGTATCTGTCTGGTACTGATTAATAAATCCGTCTGCCCTGCCAACAAATACCCCTTTTCCAGCCTGTGCTCCATACTTTCCCGAAATTCTGTTTCCACAGCCTGTGCCTGCTCCAGCAAACGATTGGTTTCGTCCAACAGTATCAACGTATTTTCCGTATCAAAATAGTCGGTAAAAGTAACTACATCTTTATAAAAATACCGCAGAAAATGCTCTGCTGCCGAAAAATCATGAAATTCTGTCAGATTTTCCAATGTTTCTGTTACCACCTGCTTTAATCTGCCTGCTTCCTCTGTTAAAAAAGCATCTCGAAACTTCTGTACTGCTGCATCTCTGTCTTTCTGGATTTTTTTTATTCCCTTTTTTAAAACCTCATCACTTAACAACATCTCTGCTGCCGGATAAATGGTAATTTCATCCAAATTTTCAATGGAACGCTGACTTTCTGCATCAAAACTTCGGATAGAGTCAATCTCATCACCCCAAAGCTCAATACGCACAGGATTGTCCTCTGTCAGTGGGAAAATATCAATAATTCCCCCTCGAAAAGAAAACTGTCCCGGTGCTTCCGCCTGTGCATTTTTCTCATATCCCATTCCTAAAAGCTGTTTTTTCAGTTTATCCATATCAAGGGGGCTGTCACTTTGAAAATGCAGTACATGCTTCTCTATGGTTTCAAGGGGAAGGAGGTAATCCATACAGCCTCCCATGCTGGTAATAACCGTAACGCCCTTCTTCTCCAAAAGCGCAGCCAAAACCTTCATTCTTTCTTTTGTCAAAAGATTTCCGTGTACATCTGCCTCAAAGAAAATCAAATCCTTGGCAGGATAAAACATAACCTCACGATTATAAAGACGATAATCCTCATAAAGCTCTTTTGCCTTTAAATCATTTTCCGCAATAATCAGACAGTTAGCCTTTTCCTGTCCTGTCTTTTTTTTCATCGCTTCAAAAAGCCCATACATAATATGGGCTTTCTGAGTTTCCACACAGCCTGAGAGCTGCAAAATACCTTCGTTTTTTGGAAGCTTTTGTGTAATTTCTTCAAATTCTTTCAGATTTTCTAAAGGCTGCATGAATACCTGCATGATTTTACTCCTCTTTTTTCTTCTTTCCTGAACCGTTATAATGGTTCATTGCTGCATCAATTCCTTTTTCAATAATCATTTCCACCGCATCTGCCGCATCCTGAATAGCTGCATCTACCACTTCTCTCTCCTTGGAAGAAAAACGTCCCAAAACGTAGTCAGCCAAATCCCATCCCTTTGGTTTTGCTCCTACACCTACCTTAATGCGGTAAAAATTCTGTGTGCCGAGCTGAGCAATAATATTTTTAATTCCATTATGCCCTCCTGCACTTCCCTTTTTTCGAATACGAATTTGTCCCGGCTCTAAATCAATGTCATCATAAATGACAATCATCTCTGTTTCCGGATCCATTTTATAGTAATCGATAAATTCTCTTACAGACTCTCCGCTTAAATTCATATAAGTCAAAGGCTTTTCCACAATTACTTTTTCTCCGCCAATTATTCCTTTTCCGTATAAAGCTTTATGAGCAATTCCTGCCTGTGGAATTTCATGACGGTCTATCAGTTCATCCACAACATCAAAACCCATGTTGTGTCTTGTTTTTTCATATTGTTTACCCGGATTTCCAAGTCCCGCTATTAATAACATATCCCTCTCCTTAGTTAAAATATACCAGTTCCTGCTTTAAAGGCTCTGTGGGTTCTAAAGAAATAGCTGTAAGCACCGGTCCTTCTTTGTGATAAGAAGAAACGTACTCATAATCCACCTCTGCCACAACTTTTACCCACTTACCTGTACGCAAATTTTTCGCCTCCGGACTTTTACAGATATATCCGATAAAGCTGGTGTCATCTGCACAGCAGGTCATTGCCATTCTTCCCGGAACAAAAACATTTTTGGGAAATTCTCTGGATTTTAATATCATACCCGTAAAAGCAACCTTCTTGCCTTTATAAGTCTCCGGATGATCCATAGCATCAATAAACCAGATGCCGTAATCCTCGTCCATGATTTCAATTACATCTGCATTGACATCAAATGGCATTTCCTCCGCAAAAATATCTTCGATTTCGCCTTCTTCATCCTCAAAGATAATCTCTGCTCCCTGATTTACTACTTTTACGCTTCTTCTGAAGGATGCCAGAGGCATATCCATAGAACAACGATTAAACAATACCATATCTGCATTTCTCACCATTTCCACAAACAGGGATTTCATATTGTTCATATACACCTGAAAGGTGCTGGCATCTACGGTAACAATGTGCTGCACAATGCCCCAGTCCTTTGGAAGCTGCATTTCCTCGAATTTACTTACCTGCCACATTCCGTTGTATTCTATAATCACTCGTTCCGGACTATAAAAAGCATCATAAGCTACCAGTCTTTCCGGTGTTAATTCATCTAAGCTGTTTAATACCTCCACGGAAGTTCTGCTTTTCTTCAGCATCTTTTCATCAAATTCTACTTCGCCTTCTTCGCAGAGAATTAACAGGGTGTTGCCCTCTATCTGAAAATAATCCTGAGCAATGGTAAAATCTAAAAATGTAGATTTTCCGCTTTCTAAAAATCCTGCCATAAAATAAATCGGCACTCTGATTTCGTCCATTTCTGTTTTCTCCCTTTATTTAAAATCTCAAATACCAAATAATTCTGACAGCTTGTCTTCCTGAATTTTAGAGCCGATAACGCAGATACGTCCTGTGTAATCAGCAGAACCTTCTCTGATATCCGCTTCTCCCGGAACCATATCAAAGTAAATCCACTGTCCATCTTTTCCTTCTACCATACCTTTTGCTCTTAAAATCATACCGTAGCTTTCATCATTAGAAAGTGTATCCAAAATACTCTTGATTTCATCCTGTGAATATATCTTTACAGTTTCCTTACCCCAGCTTGTAAACACCTCGTCTGCATGGTGGTGATGATGGTGTTCATGCTCATGGTGATGGTCATGTCCGCAGCCGCATTCTTCGTGGTCGTGATGATGATGCTCGTGCTCATGGTGATGGTCATATCCGCAACCACATTCTTCGTGATCGTGATGATGATGCTCATGCTCATGATGATGTCCGCCACATACAGGACAAGCTTCTTCTTCCATCAGTTCTTTTTCTAAAGAGCGGTTATTTTCCATAATATCCAAAATTTTCTCTCCCGCTAATTTCTCTACCGGAGTCGTAATTACCGCTGCTTTTTTATTTAAAGAACGAATGATTTCCACTGCTGTCACAATCTTCTCTTCTGTTGCTTTTTCTGTATCTGTACGGCTTAAAATAATTGTTCCCGCATACTCAATCTGATTGCTGAAAAATTCACCGAAGTTTTTCATATACATTTTGCATTTTGTAACATCCACAATAGTTGTAAAGCTGTTTAATTTTATGTCAACTGCGTCTTCTACCTTCTGAACGGCTTTGATTACATCTGAAAGTTTTCCTACTCCTGACGGCTCGATAATAATTCTGTCAGGATGATATTTTTCAATGACTTCTTTTAAAGCCTCGCCAAAATCTCCTACTAAAGAACAACAAATACAACCGGAGTTCATTTCTCGAATTTCAATACCTGCTTCTTTTAAAAAGCCTCCGTCAATACCGATTTCACCGAATTCATTTTCAATAAGAACCACCTGTTCTCCTTTATATGCCTCTGTAAGAAGTTTTTTTATTAAAGTTGTTTTTCCTGCACCGAGAAATCCTGAAAAAATGTCAATTTTTGTCATTACACACATCTCCTCTTCCATAAACTCATATTTACATTTCAAAAGGGGACGAAAGTCCTTCTTCCGCCCCTGTCCCTGCTGGTAAGTATAACACATTTCTCATCAAAAGAGCAAATGTTTTAAACCATATTCCTATATCTGTCTGAAAAAGTCTTCAAATAACTCAATTCTGCAAATTCCCTTTACGCTTCCAATCATTTTCACATTGAAATTTTCATCAATCTGCGTCCACAGCTTTCCTCCCGGCGTGTGTACCATAACATCAGAGTCAATAAGTCCCAGTCTGTATGCTGCCCCTGCTGCTGCACAACTGCAAGTTCCCGAGGACAGCGTATAACCTACACCTCGCTCATAAATTTCAATCTGAATATTGTTTTTATCCAGCACTTTTACAATCTGAGTATTGATACGCTCCGGAAAATAATCTGCCACCTCTGAATATTTTCCGATTGCACAAACCTTTGCCCTTGAAATCTCATCTGTAATAATCACACAGTGAGGATTTCCCACAGACACACAGGTACACGCATATTCTTCCCCTCCAAAATTAAAATACTCATGAAGCGCCTCTCTTTTTGGTCCTGTAAGTCCTATTTTTTCACTGTCAAAGGAGAGCTGTCCCATTGTCATCTGAATTCGAGTACCCTCTCTGTTCAGGAAACGCAGCTTCACTTCTCCCCCTTTTGTGTAGAGAGAAAAGCTTTCGCTTTGTACTTCTTTTATTGTCTTTAAATAATGAGCAAAAATACGGATAGCATTTCCTCCCTGCTCTGCCTCCGAGCCGTCCGCATTGTAAACCTTCACATACATTTTCCCCTCTTTTTTATAAGGGCCTTCTACAATTCCATCTGCTCCAATACCATAATTGCGATTGCAAAGCTTGACAATCTTCTCCTTATCCAGCGCCTCTTGATTTTTATTGCAGTCATAAATAAGATAATCATTTCCCAAACTGTGATATTTATAAAATTCCATATTCTGTTCCTTCTTCCGAAAAAAGTTCTTCTCTAAATATAGTATGCTTGATACTATTAGTGTATCAAACACTTTTGTGTTATAATATCCTTATAGTGTTAAAAACATTGCAAATAATGCTGTTTAAAAGGAGCGCCATGAATACTTATCAAAAAACAGGCTATTTAACCGAAAATTTCCGCTATTTTCATTTACAGACAACCTCCCGACAGGATTTTCATTACCATTACCACGAATTTTATAAAATCCTTTTCTTTTTAAAAGGGGATGTTATCTATCACATCGAAGGACGTGCTTTTCATCTGCTGCCGGGAGATATTGTTTTAATTCCTGCGGAAGAAATTCACTGTCCGCAATTACAAAGTGACACCTGCTATGAAAGACAAATTTTATATCTTTCCTCCACGTTTTTAAAAAGCTTTCAGGATAATGACCTATCTCTGTGCTTTACCAATGCCAGAAAGCGGCAATCTTACGTTATGCGTGTTCCATCTTTGTATCAAAAACATATTTGGGATATTTTGCTGTGTCTGGAAGATGAAATAAAAGAAAATTCTCTTTATGCCGGAAAACTTTATCAGGAAACGCTGGTTTCTCAGCTCCTCATTTTACTTAATCGGGCTGCTTTAAATCAGCAGAGCATTTATCCTGACAACACCTGTCAAAACGAAAAAATTCTTTTCATTTTAGACTATATTAACAAACACCTTTCTGATAATTTAACTATCGACAATTTGTCTGAACGCTTTTTCATCAGCCGTTACCACCTGATGCACCTGTTTAAGGCTTCCACCGGCTATACCGTTGGGAATTATATTACCATTAAACGGCTCTTTTTTGCCAAAGCTCTGATACAGTCCGGAACACCTGTAACAGAAGCCTGTTATTTAAGCGGTTTTCAAAATTATTCTACTTTTTCCAGAGCCTACAAAAAACATTTCCATACCAGTGCGAAAAATCGTGAATTTTCAAATGGGCATAATGGCAATTCTATGGTAGAATAGAAACACATAATGTTTACACAGAAAGAGAGGATTTCACATGTACAGTTTTCAGAATGATTACAGCGAAGGTATGCAGCCTGCTATTCTTCGTGCTTTAGAAACTATAAACTATCATCAAAATCATTCCTACGGGCAGGATATCCACTCTGATGCTGCCAGAGATTATATTCAGGAAGCATTAGAGGACTTTAGTGTCGATATTCATTTTATCGCAGGGGGAACTCTGACAAACCTGACTTTTATTTCTCACATTTTAAAACCGTTTGAGGCAGTAATCAGTGCAGAAACAGGTCATATCAACACCCATGAAACGGGCGCTATTGAAGCCACAGGACACAAGGTATGCCCAGTCCTTACCAAAAACGGGAAACTGACTCCTGACTTAATCCGTCCTGTTCTTGATATGCACGAAAACGAACATTGGGTAGACCCTCGTCTTGTGTATGTTTCCAATCCTACGGAAGTGGGAACTGTTTATACCAAAGAAGAATTAGAAGATTTATATGCTTTCTGTAAACGTCACGACCTGTACTTTTATATAGATGGCGCCCGTCTTGCCGCCGCACTGGCAGCAAAAGAGGAAACACACCTTACTTTCCCCGATTTGCCAAAGCTGTGTGATGCTTTTTACATCGGAGGAACAAAAGTCGGAGCTATGTTTGGAGAAGCTTTAGTTCTTGTAAATGAAAACTTCAAGGAACGTTTCCGTTTCAACATGAAGCAAAAAGGAGCTATTCTGGCAAAGGGCTGGTTCTTAGGTGTTCAATTTGAAGAATTATTTAAAAATAATCTTTATATTGAAGCAGGCGCTCATAGCATTGCCATGATGAAGCCAATAAAAGAAGCTTTTGAGAAAGCCGGTATTCCGCTTTTATGCGAAGCACCTACAAACCAGATTTTCCCTATTTTCCCAAATGCTCTTGCGGATGAAATCAATAAAAAATATCTGACTACCTTCCAGTGTAAACCGGATAAAGACCATACTTGTCTGCGTTTTTGTACTTCATGGGCGACAAACGAAAATGCAGTAAAAGATTTTGTAGAAGATTTTGAAGAAATGTGCAATAGACTTTTATAATCACATTTTTATAATTGGAGTTGTTGCTAATGCAGCAACTCCTCTTTATCTTTTCACCGGCAATTTTTTAATCAATTTTGAAATTTCTTTCTCCCGTTTTCCTTTTGCTATCAGATAGCTTTCTTTATCTTCTGCCTAAGTGCTTTCTGCTTTCATCTTCCCAGCAAGGGCATGGAATTGGCACTTGGGTTACAGAAATCACCCGTGATTTTGCGTTTGAAGAATAAAAACTACATCGTTTAGAGTTGAATGTTTACTCCTTTAATCCACGTGCAGAAAAAGTATATTTAAAAGCCGGATTTAAAAGGGAAGGTATTCGGCGAGATGCCATTATGGATGAAAATAATTATGCCGATGATATTCTCATGGCAATTTTAGAAAGTGATTGGCGTAAAATGAAATGATTTAAGAAGGAACAACCATAAAATATATATTTAAAATATTGAATATGGCTGTCCCTTTCTTTTATTTCTACAACTGAAAAATAATCCCCGCAACTGCTGCCGCTGCAATATAGACCACAGGATGCTTTTTCCACTTACAAATGGCAAAATACAATACCACTGCTAAAATTCCTCTCTCCACGCACTGTATTACACTGCCGCCAAAGAAAGTTTCTGTTGCCACTCCTACGCCTGCTGCAATAATCAGGCCTGTGGATGCCGGTCTCAAACCGTAAAATATCTTCTGTACCAGCTTAGAGTCTTTAAATTTCTCTAACATCCTGCTGATAATTAAAATCACAATAATAGATGGCAACACCAGCCCCAACGTTGCAATCACTGCACCCAAAACGCCTTTTACAGAAAATCCTACATAAGTGGACATATTCACACCCATAGCTCCCGGTGTAGACTCAGAAATTGCAATCATGTTTCCAATATCTGCTGCTGTAAACCAACCAGTTTTTTCAGAAATTGCATATAAAAATGGAATAGTCGCCATACCACCACCCACTGCAAAGAGTCCGGTTTTGGCAAATTCATAAAAAAGTCTTAAGTAAATCATTTCTTTTCCCCCTGCATCTTCTGAATATTCTTAATGGAAATTCCGGCAACTGCTGCCAGCACTACCAAAATAACCGGGGATAAAGAAGTGAACACACTTAATAATGTAATCACAACACAGATTACGGCACACCACTTATCAATTACAGACTTTTTACCTAATTTGATAACTGCATCTAAAATCAGAGCACATACACAGGCACGAATTCCGTTAAAAGCATGCGCTACATAAGAAATATGTGCAAAATTCTGAAGAAATGCCGCAATAATTGTAATAATCACAAGAGACGGAAATACAAAACCAAAAGTTGCTGTAAAACCTCCGGCAATTCCTTTTCTCTTATATCCGATAAAAGTGGAAGTATTTACTGCAATAATACCGGGTGTGCATTGACCTATTGCATAGTAATCCATAACCTCTGCCTCAGTTGCCCACTGCCTTTTCTCCACGATTTCTCTTTGGATAATCGGAAGCATGGCATAACCGCCCCCAAAAGTCACGGCTCCCATTTTTGCAAAAATCCAAAAAAGCTCTGCCAGTTCCTTCAAATTTCTTTCCTCCTAGCTTCAAAATTTAACACATATAAAATTAACACAATTTTTTTGCCTTGTATAGCCTAAGAATAAAAATGAATATTCCGGCAAAGCTTTTCAATCTTTTATTTCAATTTCCAAATATCTTTATTATACTGTTCAATAGTTCTGTCAGATGAGAAAAATCCTGCTTTTGCAGTATTTACAAGTACCTTTTTATTCCATTCCTCCTGATTTTCATAATCCTGATATACCTTTTCTTTGGTTTCAATATATTCTTTAGTATCGAGAAGTGTCATAAACCAGTCTTTACCTACTAGTTCTTTATGAAGTCGTTTCAGATTTTTTTCATCACCGATAGCAAGCATTTCTTTGCCCACAATAAAATCTACCAACTTATGAATAAGTTCATCCTCTTCATAAATATCTTTTGAGCAATATCCCTTTTCTTCATATAAATCAATAACCTGCTGTGGTTTCTTTCCGAAAATGTAAATATTTTCATCACCTACCAAGTCTCGGATTTCTACATTTGCGCCATCCTCTGTACCTAAGGTTAATGCACCATTAAGCATAAACTTCATATTCCCTGTACCGGAAGCCTCCTTTGATGCCAGAGAAATCTGTTCTGAAATATCTGCTGCCGGAATAATCTTTGCAGCTTTAGAAACATTATAATTTTCAATCATCAAAACTCTAAAGTACGGACGTACTTCCTCATCGTTTTCAATCAACTCCTGCAAACACAAAATTAAATGAATAATATCTTTTGCAATAACATAAGCCGGTGCTGCTTTTGCACCAAAAATCATGGTAATCGGTGTCTTTGGTTTATTTCCTGCTTTAATATCCAAATACTTATAAATGGCATATAAAGCATTCATCTGCTGACGTTTATACTCATGAAGTCTCTTGACCTGAACGTCCATAATAGAATTTTCATTGATTTCAACGTCCTGTGTTTCCTGAAGGAATTTCTTAAATTCCAACTTCTTTTCTCGTTTAATCTCTGCCAGTTTATGGAAAACTGCCTGATTATCTGCAAAATCCATAAGCTTTTCCAGTTGACTTGCATCCTGTTTAAACCCACTTCCGATTAATTCTTCAATATATGCACTTAACTGCCTATTGCAGTGTAAAAGCCAACGACGAAATGTAATTCCGTTTGTTTTATTATTGAATTTTTCGGGATAAATATCATAAAAATTTTTCAGTTCCTGATTTTTCAAAATATCCGTATGCAGCGCAGCAACACCGTTTACAGAAAAACCATAGTGAATATCCATGTGAGCCATGTGCACCCTGTCTTCATCATCAATAATATATACAGATTTGTCTTTATACTTTCTGCGAACTCTCTTATCCAGTTCTTTTATAATCGGAATAAGCTGAGGAACTACTTCCTCTAAATATTCTATCGGCCATTTTTCAAGAGCTTCTGCTAAAATCGTATGGTTCGTATATGCACAGGTCTTCGTAACTGTTTCCACTGCTTCATCCATAGAAAATCCTTTTTTTAGAAGCAAGCGAATAATCTCAGGAATAACCATAGACGGATGTGTATCATTAATCTGAATTACGACATGCTCCCACAACTTGTGCAAATCATAGCCTTTGTCTTCACATTCTTTTAAAATAAACTGTGCGCCACCGCTTACCATGAAATACTGCTGATAAATACGCAGTTTACGTCCTGCTTCGTCAGAGTCATCCGGATAAAGGAAAAGCGTAATATTCTTTTTGATTTCTTCTTTATCAAAATCAATACTGTCTTCTCCTACTATGGTTTCATCTACGGTCTCTGCGTCAAATAAGTGTAAACGACTGCATCCTGACTGGTATCCCGGTACATCAATATCGTACAACACTGCGTTCAAAGAAAAATCTTTAAAATCAACTTTAAAACATTCCGGCTGCTTTGTAAGCCAGCTTTCTTTGGTAATCCATGGATTTTTAAGTTCTTTTTGTTTTAATTTTTCAAATTTCTGTTGAAATAATCCAAAATGATAGTTTAATCCAATTCCATCTCCCGGAAGTCCCAATGTGGCAATAGAGTCCAAGAAACAAGCAGCTAATCTTCCCAAGCCTCCGTTTCCTAAAGAAGGTTCACATTCCAACTCTTCTATTTCGCAAAGCTCATGTCCATGTTTTCTTAAAATCTGCTCTGCTTCTTCATATAATCCCAAGTTTATTAAATTATTAGATAAGAGCTTTCCTATTAAAAATTCTGCGGAAATATAATACAGCTTTTTTTCTCCTTCGTTTCTCGGAAGTTTTCCATTTGCTTCCTTCGTTAGCAGAAGTAATGCTTCAAAAATTTCTTCCTTGCTGCAATTATCCAGATTTTTGTTAAATTTCTCTTTTAATAATATTTGCAATTTTTCTTCCACGTCATTTCTCCTCTATTTCTGCTTATTTTACACTCTCATGGCAAGAGCTGAAAGCTGTTGACTCTCTTTCTAAAAGTTCTCCCTCAAAAACCAACTGTCTGGGAACTTCCTTTCCTTTTATCATATCAAACAGCAGCTCTGCCGTTGCTTTCGCAATTTTCTCCACAGGCTGACGTATGGTTGTAATACTCGGAATATAAAATTCTCCTGCCTCCATACCGTCAAACCCTGCCACGGAACATTCATCAGGAACAGAAATTCCGGCTTCTTTTAAAGCTCTGCATGCGCCAATCGCCAAAGTATCCGAGGTAGCATATAAAGCTGTAAAATCGGTCTTTTTTAAAAGTTCCTTTGTCAGCTTATATCCTGTCTGAAAAGAATATCGGTCTTTTTTCGCATCCATATAACCAATCAATTCTTCCTGAACAGGTATTTTTTTATCCTTTAATGCCTGTGCATATCCCATAAGACGAAGCTTTCCAATACTCTCGTCCTCTTTAGGTGCTGTCAAAATCGCAATCCTTTCATGCCCTAATTGAAGGAGATATTCTGTCATTTTATAGCTCTCTTTAAAATCATCTACGGATACGGCAGCATACTGCTCACAATTTTCTCCTGCTGTTCGAATGGTACTGAGCACATAAGGTACTTCAAGCTGCTCCATCTTTTCTTTTGGGTGCGAAAAACTTCCCCCCAGAAAAATTAATCCCTGAAGCTTTTTTTCCTTAATAATATGCAGCGCAATGTCCAGCTCATCCTCCTGCTCCTCTACATGCTGTAAAATACAGCTATAATTCTTCTTTTGGCACTCTCTTTCCAAACCGCTTACAATATCACTGAAAAAAGTATTCCCAATTCCCTTTACCAGTACAGCAATGGCTTTTGACTGTATTCTTTTTAAATTTCTGGCGCTGTTGTTCGGTACGTAATTAAATTCTTCAATAGTTTTCATAATCAGCTCTTTTGTCTTAGGATTGATATCCGGATGATTGTTCATTGCTCTTGATACTGTACTTACGCCAACACCGCATTTTTTTGCAATATCCTTAATCGTCATGTTTCCCATCTTTATGCCCTTCTCAGGAAATCCTTCCATAAAGTTTTGTCATATCATACATTTTTTCTAATATATCTTCCTGTAACTGTCCCCGTTTTAATCTCCATTTCCAATTATATCCCAAAGTAGAAGGCTTATTAATTCTGGCCTCTGTTCCAAGCCCCAAATAATCCTGAACAGGAATAACCGCTAAATCCGCTACCGATGCCATTGCAAGACGAATAAAATCCCAAGGAAGTTCTTCGGCAACAGACTTTTCATTATTCATATATCTTTGAGCAAAAGCTCTGTCCTCTGGCGCCATTTCTTCCAGCCATCCCAAAATGGTATCGTTATCATGTGTTCCTGTATAAACAACACAATTTTTATTATAATTATGTGGAAGATAATCACTTTCTTCCCTTGAGTCAAAAGCAAACTGAAGTACTTTCATTCCCGGATAGCCGGTATCCTGCAATAGCTTTAGTACACTGTCAGTTAAGTACCCTAAATCTTCTGCAATAATGTTTACATCACCAAGTGCCTGCTTTACTGCACGGAATAAGTCAATCCCCGGTCCCTTCTGCCATGCACCGAACTCGGCAGTCTCATTTCCGTAAGGAATTGCATAATATTCATCAAAACCTCTGAAATGGTCTACACGTACCACGTCATAAAGTTTAAAGCAATATTTTAAACGCTGTATCCACCACGCAAACCCCGTAGAAGCATGATATTCCCAATTATACAAAGGATTTCCCCACAGTTGTCCCGTTGCTGAAAAAGCATCCGGCGGACAGCCGGCAACTGCTGTGGGTTCTGAATTTTCATCAAATTGGAAAAGCTCAGGATTTGCCCACGCATCTGCACTGTCAAAAGCAACATAAATGGGAATATCTCCAATAATAGAAATCCCTCTCTCATTAGCAAATGCTTTCAGCTTCTGCCACTGCTTTGTAAACTCATACTGCTGAAAACGAATAAACTGCACTTCATCTGCCAATTCCTGCTTTTTCTGTTCTAACGCCTTTGCATCTCTGCATTTTAAACGCTCTTCCCACTGACTCCAGCTAATACCGTCAAGGCTGTTTTTAATTGCCATATAAAGGCTGTAATCTTCAAGCCAAAATTCATTTTCCTTTACAAAATCATAAAAATCCTCATCTGCCTCAAAACGTGCAAAAGCTTTTCTTAAAATAGAAAAACGCTGGTAATAAATTTTTTCATAATCAATATAAGAAGGATTATCTCCAAAATCACACGCATCACATTCCTCTTTTGTCAAAAGACCATCCTCTATCAATGTTTCTAAATCTATATAATAAGGATTTCCTGCATAAGTAGAAAAAGATTGATATGGTGAGTCCCCATACCCCGTAGGACCTAACGGCAAAATCTGCCAATATTTTTGTCCTCCTGTCTTTAACTGTTCCACAAATTCATAAGCTTCCTTTGAAAAACTGCCAATTCCATAAGCTGAAGGCAGTGATGAAATCGGAAGCAGCACTCCGCTCGCTCTCATTTTTCTTTCTCCTTATATTCCTGTTCTTTCTCATGCGTTTCCGGTAACGATATCGGTAACGTTTCCAATACTTTGTAAAAATACAATAGCATATTTTTCCCTAAAATGCAAGAAGAAACAAATTTTATTATGATAATATGATAAACTGTGATATAATAAAAAAAAAGAAAATTTTTAAATAATGTTGAAAAGTCTTATAGAGCAAGGAGGTATCGCAATGAAAAAAGCAACAAAAATTTTAATAGCTGCAACTCTTTCCCTAGCTGCCCTTTCTTCTATTATCTATACAGAAAAAAACACAAAACTTAATACCACAGACGTTATAGACATTCGTAGCACTGAAAACTCAAATGTAACCTTCAGTGAGCCAATGAGTTTCTCAGAAATGGTAACGCATTACGCTGAAGCAGCCGAGATATCCTACGATAAAGCTCTCAAATTATTTCCTGAAGAAAGCGCTGACAGCGACACATCTTCCAAATGCCATCGAATATTAAATATACCTCTTGATGTGACTGCTACTTATAAGCCTCAGCTGGAATTATACTGTGAAACAAGTGAGTCGGGACATTATTGGGGATTATCCAATATATACCTTGTAAATATGGAAAAAAATCACGATGGTTCTTCAAAACAGTTTTCAGGCGATGTGGATATGTGGTTTAGAAATGGATATGAGCTTGAATATATCGTGAATGGAGATTTTTACAACAATGGTACAATGACCATGTCTGATAATACAGATTTAGATTTTACAGAAGACAATTATGCACATATTTCATTTATGACATCTTCTTCTATTATGCCGGTTCACTACCAATATTGCTATGACCACCAAACACTGACTTTTCAAAATTAGCAGATTAAAATCTATATTTTTAAAAGCTGCATCGTAAAGAGGAATATCTGATATGAAAAAGTTTACAGCATTTAACCATAAAATTTCTGTCTATTTTGTTCGCATAACAGCATGGATAACTTTTTTTGTAACCGCTTATATACTTTTATCAACTTCAAACTTATGGTATGACTGCCCTGCTCTAAGTTTAACCTGTGTTCTTTCCACGTGTTTTGTAGATTTTAAAATAGACTACGCCAATATGTCCCCTTTGAAAAATTCTATCCTTTTTATGCTCAAATGGACTGTTCTTATTTTAGGTGCTTTCCTAATATATAAAACAGCCTCTTACTTTCCATTTAAGCTGTAACTCTACGGAAAGATGGTCTTTTTTATTTCTGGAAATGTATAGTTTTTTACATTTCCAGAAATTTTAAAATTCCTCGCTTTAACAGTTCTGAACACGGCACTGCCGAGAGGAGGAAAAGAAACATAAAAATAAAATCTATTATTGAAAGTGTTCCTATGGGCAGTGAAAACTGAGATACGATGATGGAATACAAGAACCAATAAACTTTATAATACACAAGCAAACTAATAAGAAAGAGCACTGTATATATCTTTCTTTTATTTACAGAAATAAATTCTTTCACTTTAACTCCCCTCTCTCAATTCCATATACGTATTATACATAAAATCGCTGTTTACAAAATGACCCTTTTCTTACATATATGGCTTTATCCTAAACACTGTCTGCTCTCCGATTTTTTTACTCTCCAGCTCAAATAAATTCTCTTTCGTCGCAAATAAATTTTTAGGATTTCTTCCTATAATTAAATACTGATTTTTATCATCTAAAGAAATATACTTTCTTATATCGTCATCTAATAAAATGTCTGCATTATCAATAACAATCAGTTTCCCTTTGGTACGGACAATTATCTCTTTTATATTTTTCTGATAATCATAATTATCCATACACAAAATTTTAGAATTGAGCGCCATACACTCTCTAATAAATGAGAAGGTTGCTGTCTTTCCTGTTCCGGAGTCCCCCATTAAAATCGTTATGTTGTTTGTAAATGTAAAGTCTACTACAAACGAGGTGTGCACTGTTGAAAAATGCTTCATCACAATCGGTTTACTTTTCATTTTCCCACCACTCCTTTAACTCCTCATAATCTTCAATTACTTTACATTCGCTTGTCTGAACCTTTACATGTTCCATATTAAAAGGAATTATTGCATAATCACTATACACATATCCTTGCTCAAAGCTATACAATATTTCTAAGGCATTATTTCCACATTCTTTTAAGCAAAACACCTTGTCCGGAAAATACAACACATTCAATACTGTTTTACACCCCGTGGAAAGTTGATCTGTATTCAATGTAATATCTTCAAATCGTGAGCGAATTTTATATTTACTAAGAAACTCCGAGCAATCTATCATTTTAATATATTTTGCTGCCCTCTCATCTAATTTAGCTGCCGTGTTTTGATTAAAAAATATGTCATTCAGTTCTATATATTCTTTATCCTGAGGTATATCCTTCTTGTTCTTAAAAATCGTTATCATGCCACTACCTCCAATCCAACCTTAGGAAACTGTGTTTTCAATGAACTTCCTGCATAAATCCGTTTCATTTTCTCAACCACAGATAGTTTGCTATTATCTAATCCACAGATGTCATCTTCCTGTCGCTTCTCCCATTCGCAACAAGACCTTATCCAACATTCTCCAAGAACCCCTTTTGACACTTCAAACCCGGTATTTCTCGTCAAATCAAACAGAAGCCTTGCTGTTAATTGCTCAATATTATGTTCTTCAATATTTTTATCATATTTCACAATTTCTTGAATTTCCTTATAATCAAGATTATCATTCTGTAAAGCTTGCACAAGTTTATGTCTTGCCTCAATCATTCCAGCTCTTTTTTCCAAAAATTCATCTTCCGAAGCATAAATCCACTCAATTAGTTCTTTAAATTCTAAAAGAATATACTCAAAACAAATTATATCCAACAGAAAAACATTTTTCTTCTCATCTGCATATTTTTTTTAATATTTCTGTTCCATCACAATCTGCAAATTATCAAAAGAATTATCAAAAACAATGATGTACTTATTCTCTGCATCCTGTAATGCTTTAACTGCCTTCACTAATTCACTATTGTTCTTTTTGCTTTCAACGATTACATCCGGACAAAGTTGTTCCATGAAACTTATCCCAAATGTATAACTTGCTTTTCCTTTTCTGTCTTCTATCCATAAATACGTTTTAGCCATGACTAGTTCACCTGCTTTCTGCACTCTATTTTAACTGATTTCCACCTATAGCACAAGGAAATGAGCAAAAAGAAAAAGCCGCATTTCTGCGACCTTTCTTAATCATTCTATGCAAGTTATTTAAAAAATCCTGCTATAAAATCCCTATCAATCTCTATCGTTTCTTCTGTTTACAATAGTCAACAGTCTTAAAAGCTGCGTCAGTGACACAGCAAGCGCCGCCACATAAGTAAGCGCTGCCGCTGTCAGCACCTTTCTGGAGCCTGCGATTTCCGTATCCGTCAGAATATTACATCCCTCAATAGCACGAAGGGCTCGTCTGCTGGCATCAAATTCCGTAGGCAATGTCAAAAGCTGAAACAGTGTAGACAAGCCAAAGCACGCCACTCCCAAATAGGCAAGCTCACCCATTGCAGAACCTGTTCCTGCAAATAAAAGCCCTACTAAAATCAAAGGCATGGCAAGCTTTGAGCCCAGATTGGTAATGGGTATAATGGCATTTCTAAGCTTAATAGGTACATATCCCTGCGCATGCTGAATTGCATGTCCTGCCTCATGCGCCGCTACTCCGATTGCAGCCGTAGAGGTTTGGGAATATACACTGTCAGAAAGCCGGATAACATTACTTCTCGGATCATAATGGTCTGTGAGATTTCCTGCCACTCTTTCAATCCTCACATTATACAAGCCATGTGCATCCAATACTGCTCTGGCTGCATCCCGTCCTGTCATATTCCGCAGGGAATACTGTGAGGAATATTTCCGGAAGGTACTGTTCACTTTAGAACTTGCCCACATGGCAAAAAGCACTGCGGGTAGAACATACGCAATATACGTATAATCAATATACATTTTTTTCATCTCCTATAAAATCAGTACTAACAGTATATTCCCCACACCTATTCTTATACAAGAAACAAAGCATAAATTAATTCTAAAGTTTTTATTCTTTTTCAATTCCTGCTGTTTCAATAATAAATTTTACTTTTCCGTTCATGTCCTGACTTGCTCCGTCAAATGCTGTATAAGCTTTATCAGCATCCTCCACGGCTTTCAAACGGTCTAAAACAGTTTGCAACTCTCCGTTTAAAACATCACTTAATTTCTGAATACCTTCTTTATCAAATTCTGCCATTCCATCTGCCAATTTTACTGAGCCGTCCTGAAGCTGAGTTACACCGGATTTTAGTTCTTTTCCTCCTGATGCAAGCTTAGAAGTTCCGTCTTTTAAGGAAGAAGCTCCTGATGCAAGCTGTGCAATGCCATTACTTAATACACCTGCTCCCTGGCTTAAAGTATTACCGCCTTTTGACAACTCCTGACTTCCGGCTGCAAGCTGCGCCGCTCCTGTATTTAGCTGCTCATTATTCTGATTTAATTCCTGTGAACCGCTTTGAAGCTGCGCTGTTCCTTCTTCCAATCCTGCTGCACCTTGTGTAAGCTGTTCAATACCTGCACTTAACTGTGTTGCACCTTCTGATAACGCATCCAGTCCTCCCTGCATTTTCTGTGAACCTGTTGCAACCTGTGCTGCGCCTGAATTCAAAGCGCTGTTTTGTTTACATAATTCTCCACTGCCTGCTTTTAATGCAGCAACTGCTTCTTTCAAAGTAGATGCCATTGTGGAAAATCCACCCAGAGGTTTTACAGCTTCCCCAAAGGTTGTGACACCTTTTGTCAATTCGTCTGCTCCCGCTGCCGCTGTCTGCGCTCCTGTCTTTAACTGTCCAATCTGCTCCTGTACTGCTCCTAAATCTGTACCTGCAATCTGTTGCTGTACTGCTGCCATCTGTGCCTGAATATTCTTCAACTGCCCCACTGCTTCTGTATTTCCTGTATTTGCAGGAACTTCAATATTTGCAGAAGTCTGAACGCCTACGGAAATATTACCCAGATTTGCTAAAACTGCTTGTTGCTGTTCTTCTGTTAAGCCTGCTGCCGAGAGTGCTGCTGCTACATTGGCACGCTGCTGTGTATTTGCCTGTGCATTGACTGCTGCATTTTCTTTAGCAATGGCTGCTTTTGCCTGTTCTGTGGCTGCGGCAGAACCGGTATCATTTAAACTGCCAATATAATTTTCGATAATTCCGGCTGCACTGCCAGCTCCCTGAGATACACCGCCGGCTACCTGTGCAAGTGCTCCTACGCTGGCTTCCATATTTCCTGCAGCGGCCTCAGCCTGTTTCGCACCTTCCTGTAACTGCCCTGCACCACTTATCAGAGCTTTTGAACCTTCTTCAATTCCCTTAACTGCTTCCGGAAGCTGCTCTGTCTGTCCAAGTGCTCCCTGTAACTGACCGTTTAACAACCCCAGTCCTTTATCTAATTTATCTACGCCTGCTGTATACGCAGCAACACCATCTTTTAATGTCTGTGCACCATCTTTCAAATCTTTACTTCCTGTACTTAAATTTCCAATTCCCTGAACCAGTGCTTCTTTCTTCTCATTCAGAGTATCAATGCCACCTTTTAAAGTAGATGCTCCTTCTGCTGTTTTAGCAATACCTTCTCCTAATTTCGCAGAACCTGCTGTATAAGAACCTACACCTGTCTGTAACTGAGATGCGCCATTTTCCAGAGCTTCCATACCCTGTGTCAGACGAGAAATTCCGCTTAATAACTCACCTTTACTGCTGTTCATCTTATCAATACCGTTTTTTAACTGTCCGGCACCGTTATCAGCGCTATTTAATCCATTTACAAAAGTATCTGCAGAAGAATTCAATTTTGAAATACCGTCTTGTAATTCTTTGCTTCCTTTCACTAATGCTGTAGAAGACTCTGTAAGCTTATTCATATTTTCCTTTAATTCATCTGCACTGTCTATTTCACCCAGATTTAATTCATCTAAAAGTCCTGTAGTTGCCACTGTTGCTGTCATAGACAACTCAAAATCTTTTACATCTGCTGTGATTTCCACAAAATCCGGAATTTCCAAATCTTTTAATTCCTCTGTTTCAGAAAGCTGCAAACTGTCAGAAAGTCCCGGAAAACCAAACCCCACAGCAATATTATTGTTACCGTCTGATAACACCTTACCATTTTCAATTTCTATGTTGGTAAACACATCTGTTGGTAAAATCATAGCTGTCATCATCATAAAAGGTGTATAAATTTCTTCTTTATTGCCGTTTACTTCTGCTGTTTCCTGTTGTTTATTTTCATAATCAATACGAATTTTCACTTTTCCACTTTTCCCAGCCAGATCAGAAGGTTGAATTTCCTTTCCATCTAAATAATAAGTAAGATTTACACCTACAGGAAGTTCCTTTGTTGTTTCTCCTTGATAATAAATATCTTTTCCATTAGCATCCCATGTAAGACTGCTGTCGCTTCCCTGTTTAAATCCTTCATCACCTTTTACATTTTGAATATTATTTAATTCACTTTTATCTGTAAGCTGTGTATCGCCATCTATATTTTTTAACCAGTTACTTACAATCACATTTTCAGATTTTCCATTTTCATCTGCATTTACATATACGGTCTGCTCTTTCTCCGGAACTGCTGCCAATACAGAAGTTGTAGGGAGCATTACGGACATCATGACTGCCATACCTGTCAACATAGCCTGAACATTTTTTTTCTTCATATTAAAAAACCTCCTATTTCTGTTTTCTTAATCTAAAATTTTTACTTGTTTTACATATAACTCCATCAAAAATCCAGTACATTGCCGGTAAGAACAAGAGAACAGACGCCATACTGATTAACGCACCCCTTGCCATAAGCAGGCACAAGGAACTAATCATATCAATCTTAGAATAAAGTCCAACTCCAAAAGTAGCTGCGAAGAAACTGAATGCAGATACCATAACCGGTCTGATACTGCTTCCCAGTGCAATACTAATGGATGTTTTTTTATCATGCCCGAAACATCGTTCCTGCTCATATCTGCTGGTCATCAAAATAGCATAATCAACCGTTGCTCCTAACTGAATTGTCCCAATTACAATCGATGCTATAAAAGGTAACTCTGTTCCTGTCAGATACGGAATACCCATGTTAATAAAAATTGCACCTTCAATTACCAAAACCAAAATAATCGGCAGTGAAATAGATTTAAATACAAACAAAATAATCAAAAATACTGCCAAAATTGAAACTGCACTTACAACCTTAAAGTCATGGTCTGTAATCTCAATTAAATCCTTAGTACATGGTGCTTCACCTACCAGCATTCCTGCCGGATCATACTTTTTCAGAATTTTATTTAATTCATCAATCTGCTTATTTACTTCATCTGATGCTGTCTGATACTGATTTGTAATTAACATCAATTCGTAATTATCACTTTTCAAAATTTCTTTTATATCATCAGGAATCATACTTTCCGGGAAAGACGGACCAATAATTGTTTCCAGTCCTAATACTTCTTTTACACCTTTAACCTTTTTCATTTCATCAATCATTTTATAGGTGTCTTTTTCTGAAATTTTATTATCCAGCAAAATCATGTGGGCTGCGCCCATATTATAATCTTTCTGAAGCTTTTCATTTGCCTGGATAGACTCTAATTCCTTTGGCAAACTGGAATCCAGATTATAATAAACTTTTGTATTTGCCTGAAAATATGCAAATGGAATAAACAACGCTACACATAAAAATGCAAGAGCTTTATGATGTTTCACCAGAAATTCCGGCACTTTTGGAAAATCCGGTATTAGCTGGCGATGTTTTGTCTTTTCCAATGCTCTATCAAAAATCATAATCATGGAAGGCAATACTGTTACACAACAGATTACTCCGAAGATAACACCTTTTGCCATAACAACTCCTAAATCCATACCCAATGTAAAGCTCATGAAACAAAGAGCAATAAATCCGGCAATTGTAGTAATAGAACTTCCTACAACAGATTTAATGGTAGCTGCAATGGCCTGCGCCATGGCTTCTTTATGATTATCACCAAATCGTGCTCTCTGTTCCTGATAGCTATGCCACAGGAAAATGGAATAATCCATAGTAACACCCAGCTGAAGTACTGCACTCAAAGCTTTTGTAATATAAGAAATCTCTCCTTGGAATACATTCGTTCCCATATTATAGGCTATGGCAATTCCGATACTCGCCAGAAATAAAAACGGGATTAAATAAGATTCCATGGTAAGTGCCAGAACAATACAGGACAATACAACAGCGATCAATACGTAAACCGCAACCTCTGACTCTGCCAGATTTTTTGTATCTGTAACAATTGCTGACATACCACTGACAAAGCATTGTTTTCCTGCCAACTTACGAATATCTCCGATTGCATCCATTGTTTCATCTGCAGATGTTGTTGTATCAAAAATAATAAACATCATCGTTGAGTCATCTGCAAACAAAACTTTTTTAATTTTTTCCGGTAACATCTCTGCCGGAATACTGATGTCTGACAAGCTGTCATACCAGACTACTTTGGCAACATGGTCTACTTTTTCAATTTTTTTCTTTAAAGCAGCCACATCTTTGTTTTCCATGCCTTCACAGACAAACATGGAATACGCTCCTGTACCAAATTCATCTACCAGAATATCCTGCCCTTTCATAGTTTCAATATCATCCGGTAAATAATACAGTACATCATAGTTTACTCTCGTATTCAAATACCCAATTGCTGATGGAATTAACAGCAAAAGACTTAAAATAAAAATTGGAATACGAAACTTAACAATTTTTCTTCCCAACTTTAGCATGATCTTTCCTCCCTTTATGACTATTGGTCATTTATTGTTATACTCCAAAACTGACTAATAGTCAATATATGTTTTATATAATTTATGACTAAAAGTCATTTTTATTTTTATGCAAAATGCGGAAAATTTATTACAGCTGTTTTTTCATTTGACTTTTTGGCCGTTTCATTTCTATAATTGAGCAAGAACTTTAAGTTTTTTGGAAAAAGAGGGTTGGAGAAATGAGTAAAATTGATAACAACAAGCAACAAAAAAGGGACTCCCTTTTAGAGTCCGCTTTCTCTTTATTTATTAACAATGGTTTTAACAAAACTTCTATCTCGGATATCGTAAATCAGGCAGGTGTGGCAAAAGGTACTTTTTACCTTTATTTTAAGGATAAATACGATATCCGCAATCATTTAATTAGCCATAAGGCCAGTCAGGTATTTCAAATTGCCTATAATGACCTTCTGAAACATGAAAGTATTACAGACTTTGAAGAACAAGTGCTTTTTATCATTGACAATATTTTGAACCAGTTAGCAGCAAACCATAACCTTGTAAAATTATTATCAAAACATTTAAGCTGGGGATTTTTCAAAAATTCTCTATTCTTTGCTCCCGGCAAAGATATACCGCCTATTTATACTATTTATGAGGATTTACTGGCAAAGTCCACCTATACCTACCGCACACCAGAGGTTATGATGTACATGATTTTAGAATTGGTAAGCGGTACCAGTTACAATACGATTCTTTTTAATCAACCGATATCTTTGGAAGAAATAAAAAATCCCCTTTATGAGTCCATAAAAGGGATTTTCAAACAATTCAGAGTTTAACGTTTCTTAAAAGCATACAACACACTGGTAAGTGCCACTGCTGCGATTGCAATCACAACCCAGCCAAGACCCATAGAATACAGCGGCAGTGCATGACACCAGTCACTTAAAAATCCCAGCGGAACCTTTAAGTCATCTAATACATAAATTACACTAATACATCCTACTGCTGTAATTGTACATGGATAAATATACGGATTATTTTTAATCCATCTCTCACAAATTCCCAAAACAATTAACATAATAGAAATTGGATAAATTGCATTCAATACCGGAATAGATAATCCTAAAATTGTATTCAGTCCCTGATTACATACAAGGAATGAAAAACCGGAAATTAAAAATACCCACTGTGTATAAGAAATCTTCTTTGTAAGTGTGGAAAAATACTGGGAAATAGAAGTAATCAGTCCCACACAGGTTGTCAGACATGCCAGCGTAAAAATCGCTGCCAGAAGCACTGCTCCCGGACCTCCAAACAACTGTTTTACAATGCAACGAAGAGTCCAAGCACCATTTTCCTGAATAGGAAATACGTTAGAGCTTCCCATTCCCATATAAGAAAGCATTAAATATACCAGTGACAAAATCGTTCCGGCAAAAATACCGGCACGAACGGTATAACTCATAACACTCTTTTTACTCTCAATTCCAAGACTTGTAATCGTTGTCGCAATCACCAATCCAAAGTTTAATGCGGCAATCGTATCCATGGTCTGATAACCTTCTAAAAAGCCCTTTGCCAGAGGATTTCCGGCATAAGCTTCCTGTGCTGTTGCTATATTCACTTCTCCTCGAAATACATAATTTATAAATACAAATACTAAAAGTAACAATAATGTAGGTGTCAAAAACTTTCCAATACGTTCCACTAATTTATTCGGTGTCATAGCCAGCCATGCTGCCAAAACAAAAAATACCAATGAAAAAATCACCATGCAAATAGTAACCGATGCTTCTTTTGGAAGATAAGGAGCTACTGCCATCTCAAAAGGTACAGAAGCTGCACGAGGAATTCCCAACCCCGGTCCTATGGACAAATAAATTAAAATAGTAAAAATCATAGAAAAACGAGTTCCTACTTTCTGAGAAAGTTTATCCAGTCCATCAAAACGTGCAACAACAATAACCCCTAATACTGGCAATGCTACTGCTGTAATCAAAAATCCTAAAATAGCAAGTGGCATCTTCTCTCCTGCATTCTGTCCTAAAAAAGGTGGAAAAATCAGATTTCCTGCACCAAAGAACAGAGAAAACAACATAAAACTTACCAGTAACATCTTTTTCTTTCCTAGTTTCATTACAAATCCTCCTTAGTATTTAAGAGTAAATACATCTCTTATGTGAGCTTTTTTTATTCCATAGGCCACAGCTTCCTATAGAATAAAAAAGAGTTGCCCTATCAAAAGGACAACTCTCGTCGTGGTACCACCTTAATTCCCCACAAATACGTGGGCTCATTCACACATCAATTTAATGTGTATCACCTATAACGTGGCTCTACTCCGGCGTACCTACTTATTTCAGCTTACTTCTCCGGGATGATTTCACCTTTTGGTTTCCTTGACAGCTTCCACCAACCGCTGCCTCTCTGTAAATTCCACCAAGGGCTACTTATTCCCATCAACGAATTTTACTCTTTTTCTTAAAATCTATAATAAGCATTTCTTTTACATTCGTCAAGTGTTTTAATGAAATACTTATATTATATTGTATTGTTTTTATTTGCCCGTAAACCTCAATTTATGAGATTTACGGGTATTTTGATTTAATTTTTGAATTAGATATGATTTAGATATTACATTTTAGAAATGAAATCATCCAGTGACTCTGCCTGTAACGCTGTTTCCATCCACTTTCTGATTACTTCTATATCCTGCTGTTGATGCAGGGTTTTCAGAAGATTTTCCGACAATTCTCCAAATCTGTTTAATGCCATCTGGAGCATTTCTTGTGCTCCTTCTAATTCTCCGGCTTTTCTGCCTTCCTTACGACCTTCTTTTCTCCCTTCTCTGCGTTCATCTTGCATCAATAATTCCAAAAGCATAAATCTCTCCTCCATTTCTCTGCTCCCCTTGATATGGGTGACTGATTTCTGCACTTGTCTTACATAATCATCCTGAAAGTCCGTCTGACTTTCTTTTAAGTCTGCATGCACAAATCTCAGAAAAGAAACCAGCTCCTTTGGCACATCTTGTTCATCTTCTCCACAGGTATTTAGGAACATGATACAGCGTCCGTCTTTTAACGATACCTTTTTAGTTTCCTCACAAGCTGTGCGAAAAGTATATCGGTATTTCCTTTCACCAAAAGGATCAAAGTCACATAAGAAAATCACATAGCTGTCGGGAAGCTCTGCATATTCACACCCTTTTGCCAAAAGCTCCATATCCATCTGGCTTTGATAATAACGACTTCTGCGCCCCAAAGCAGACTGCTTTAGCACCTGCATTTCTATATTATAGCGGGTATTATTTTCATCTTTCGCATAGACGTCTAACCGCACACCTTTATACTCCGGATGATAGACAATATTTTTCTCTGTATTGATTTCTACACGGTCAATTTTCATAGAAAGCGCACGTTCCAAAAAACCTTTGCAGTTTTCTTCGTCCGACATCACTGCTGCAAACATAAAGTTATTTTTGATTGTAAGATTTTTTAATAATGTATTCATGTTCTTCCTCCACTTTACAGAGGAATTCTATAACATCCATTATAACAGACGGCGAAGAATTTTATCAATAACTCAAATTATAAAATTATTTTTCCATCCTCAATATGCACGATTACATCTGCCTGTCTTGCAATTTCCAAATCATGTGTCACTACAATTAAAGTCTGTCCAAACTGCTCCGAACACTGCTGCAATAAATCCAGCGTATCTTCCCCTGTCTTTTTATCCAAATTTCCCGTAGGTTCATCTGCAAAAATAATCTGCGGTCTCGCCAACAGACAGCGGGCAATGGCTGCTCTTTGTTGTTCTCCACCGGAAAGCTCACATGGATATTTCTTCAATTTATCCTCAAGTCTTAAAAGTCCTGTCACTTCCTCCAAAAATTGCTTATCTACTTTTCTCTGGTCTAACTTCAAAGGCATACAGATATTATTTAATACATTAAATTCGTCCAATAAGTTAAACTGCTGAAACACAAAGCCCATATACCTTCTGCGAAATACCGCCATTTTCTCATCTGAATACTGATAAAGATTTTCTCCGTTT
Organism: Blautia hansenii DSM 20583; assembly: GCF_002222595.2. NCBI lineage: Bacteria > Bacillati > Bacillota > Clostridia > Lachnospirales > Lachnospiraceae > Blautia > Blautia hansenii. Next base: position 160,381 of record NZ_CP022413.2, on the reverse strand, counting down.
ATAAATACTTCACCCTTTGTGGGACGGTCAAGTCCGCTTAATGTGTGCAAAAGTGTAGATTTTCCTGAACCGCTTTTTCCTATAATGGCATAGAACATTCCCTTCTCCACCTCCAGACTTACACCTCGAAGTGCAGGTACATCACCGGAAGATGTCTTATATGTTTTATAAATATTTTTTGCAGATAAAATAGTTCCCATAAAAAATTCCCCCTTTTCCTTATTGTTTTAACTTTTCCATCAATGTTGTTTTTGTCAAAATTCGATTGCACCAATAGAGCAGGATTAAGAAAAAAATCAAAATCGCAACTATGAATAAAATAAATACTTCAAGACTGACTCCGCACATTTCTAAATAATAATAGGTGCTCTGTATTCCCTCTTTCAACGTATAATTATCTCCAAAATTTTCTATAACATATCTTACACTCAGCCATTCTCTGATTACAAAATAGACGCCGTAAAAGAAAAATGCTAAGAATAGAGAACAAACACCTGTAAGTGCTCCCTTTTTCAAAATTTCAATGTACATTTGCTTGTTTGACATACCGATTGCCTGCAAAATTCCATACTTTCTACATTCATATCTGGCTGCAAGTGTAATCAAATTCCATAAAAGTAAGAACAGTGTAAGTCCAATACATCCTCCGCAGACACAGATAAGAAGCAAATTCTGCAAATGTGAAAGAACCTGTGCAGACACTTCTTCTCGATTATTATCCAAGGTTGTACCATAAGCTTTTGCAGTCTGAGCAACCAGATAATCTGTTGAAAGATATTTTGCATTTACAGATGTATAAATCTCTGCACTACTGTCGCCGTATATATCGCCTCCTGTATAATGACTGCTGACTTCTGCATCTTTACTTTCATCAAGCACTTTCTGCATGAAATTAACTGATACTAAAATATTATAATGAGCTCTGTAGCTTCCGATATATCCTTTCCCTGCCCCTTCTCGAAGTTTCCGTTTCACAGGCTGTGCGGCAAGCTTCAAAGAATGTTCCGATGCAAGACTTGGATTTTGAAAATCCTCTGAGTTTCTATCATAAAATCGTAAGTTTATGATATCTCCTTTTTCTAAACCGGTATCTTCATACACCGTACCGTCAAAAGTAATTTTTCCATCATCTTCTGTAACAAAAGTAACTAATGCTGTTTTTCCTTCTTCAAAAGCTTTCTCGTCAAATCCGGAAATGTCTGTATCAAAATAATCCTTCCAGTACTCCTTTTGAATACCAATTACACGAACGCCAATTCCCTGCGGAAAACATATATATTCCATTGTGCCGTCTGCATTCTGCTGTTCCATAAAAATAGGCTGATTTTTGTTCTTATTTTCTTTACAAGCTGATGCTAAAGGCACTTTTTTCATATTGTCAAAGCTCAACTCTCCTACCATTTCCCCATGGGGCAAAACTTTGGTTATTCCCGGCAGTTCTTCCAACACTTTTACTTCTTCTTCACTGATTGTTTTTTCTGCCGCATCTATCCTGTAAGAGCTTTCCTTTTCTGCCCATCTCTTTTCAAAAAACTCCGGTATACTCTCCATCATTACAAATAACATTACTGTGGAAAACATTCCTGCCAGCAAAGTAAGAGAAGCTTTTTTTATACTTCTGTAACGCTTTCCCATCTTTCCGGACATGGTAATTTTTCCCGTTAACGGCTGCTTCATAGCTAGATAAAGCACCAGCAAACAACAGAAAAAGATAGATCCAAGCCATAAAAGTGTTACAACCAAAAATCCGAAAATCGGAATAGAAATTCGGAAATCCGTAAAACTTACATTGATAAATACCTTAAAAATCCCCCACAAGCCTGCGCTTCCAATTATCGTTCCTAAGCAAATGCAGGGTACAACCATACACATTGTTTCATAAAATAAAAGTCCAATCAGTTGCTTTTTTGTGCCTCCGATACTGCGAAACAAGGCAATGGAACGAAGCTGCTCCTGCATCTGCACAAAATAAACGCAAGCAACTGCCAATACCGTAGTAAGCAAAATCAATACCAGATAAAGGTAATAATCTGCTTTCTCTGATAAAGAATTATATGCAAATGTGTTACCCACAATCTTTAAATTTTCATTCTCTTTCTTCCCCAATGTGCTCCGAATACTACCTGTTAAAGTCTCCTGTTCTTCTTCAGAAGTGACAAAGTAATGATAAGCAGGAAATGGCTGTAGTTTCTCCCCATCCTCTTTTACAATAAAGGCGGCAGGAAGACTGATGTTTTCCTCACAGTTCCATAAATGAGAATATTGTTTCAATACACCGCAAAGAGTAAACTCTGCCTCCACCCATGTTTCCACATCCTTCTGGAAATTAACTACGATTTTTTGATTAAGCTCGTAATCGTAACCTAGCGCACTTAACAGACTGGCTTCCATAGCGATTTCTCCTGATTTTTCAGGAAAACGTCCTTCCAAAAGCTCCAGATTTCCCATCTCGATGAGAGCATCATCCGGTGTTCCGATGGTATCTGGACCTCCGATATTACCATAAGATAGCAGTGTTCCAACTTGTTTGGAAAGAGAATTTTCTTTTAAAACTTCTTTTTCCTTCTCAGTACCATTATAAACTGCTGTTTTCCACGAACCATAGGTATCCAGCCTATATTGTGCATTTGTTTCATTCAAACTGTCTGTAATTCCCAGCGTAATTACCGTAAACGCAAAGGAACAAAGAAGAATAGTCCCAAGCAGAAAACTATTCCTCTTTGTTCCTTTTATCCGTTGTACCGCCAGAAAAAACAACTCATTTTTCATATTCCCACGCCCCTCTCTGCTACTTTCTATATAAAGATTATAACAAGAAAAGCTTACAGTTTTCTCTCATTTTCCCTTACGATTTTGTAAGGTTCTGTGCCATAAAGCATTGGAAGACTTACAAGAAAACAAGCGCCCTTCCCCTGAATATTCTTCACGGAAATACTTCCGTGATGGGATTTTATAATATCCTGTGCCATATTAAGCCCTATACCATATCCTGCTTTTCTGGAAGTTCCACGGCAAAAACGCTGGAATAAGATTGGCATTTCTTCCGGTGAAATTCCCTCTCCTTCATCACATATAGAAACCTTAATATCCCCTTCTTTTTCTTCCAAATTCACCCAAACTATTGTGCCCTTTTTGGTATGCTCGGCAGCATTTTTTAAAAGATTTTCAAAAGCCTGCATAAGCCAGAAACCATCTCCAAAATACTTTTTAGGAAGCTCCCCTTTCATCTCAAAGCTTACTTTTCTCTTATGTGCAATCACTTCCAGTCGCTCAATACAAGCGCTTATCAGCTTTTCTAAATCCAGCTCCTCATAATCCATAAGTACCTTACCGGCAGCCAGTTGGCTGGATTTTAAAACCCTTTCAATTTCCTCTGTAAGGCGGGTAACACATTTCTGCCCCTCTTTTAAAGCTGCTTTTTCCTCCTCTGTTTTGGTATGAAAATCAGCCAAATCAAGACGTATCTGTAAAGCTGTGACCGATGTTTTCATCTGATGCGCCATATTTTCGATAAAACTGTTTGTATAGCTTTCCTTTTGCTTTTTCTGATATCTTTCATGAAGAAGCTGTTCCTCCAGCTCACGAACCTGATTGAGTAGATTGAAGCAAACACCTTCCTCCAAAGACTTTTTATTTACCTTTTCAGGATATAAAAGGAAGTGGCTGATATCTGCTTCTGCCTGTCTAATATTATCTTCCATTTTTCTGCTTTTTCTAAAGAAAAAAATGGCAGTAATGGTACTGATACACGCTATAATAAAACAAACTATTGTCAGCATGGTTTCTGATACCTCTTTACCGACACTGCCCAGCGATAACCCACCCCACGTATGGTTGTAATGTAGGGTGCTTCCTCAAAAGTCCCCAGTTTATCCCGTAAACGACTGACATTTACATTCAATGTATTTTCCTCCACAAACTGAAAATCATTATCCCACACATGGTAAAGCAAGTCCTTTCTGGTAATGGTATTCGGCCAGCTTTTCAATAACAACACGGCAATCTTCAATTCCACGGAAGTAAGGGGAAGCGCTTCTTTTCCTTTTATCATCTGGTGTGTAAAATGATTATAATACAACTCTCCGCTTTGATAATATTCCCCCTTATTTAAGGAAGAACGGCGAAGAATTGCCTGAATACGCACCAGCAATTCCTGCATACGGAAAGGCTTTGTAACATAGTCATCTCCCCCAACCTGAAATCCCCGTATAAGCTCTAATTCGCTGCTGCAGCCTGTGAGAAAAAGAATAGGAACATCCGAAAACTCTCTGATTTTTTTACATAAATCATATCCACTATCCTCACCGAGACAAACGTCCAAAATTACAAGAGCAATATTTTCTCTGTTTAAAATCTCTATGGTATCTGCACTGTTATCTGATACAGACACTTGATAACCATAGCTTTTCAAAATATCTGACAAACCGTTTGCAACATTTTCATCGTCTTCTGTAATCAAAATATGAAACTTCATTTTAGACCTCTGTAAATCAAAATTCTTGTAAGCATTATATCAAAAAAGCTTTGCGTTTTTCAACCTGCGCTTCGGTAAATATAACATTAAAAATACTGCTAAAAATGCTGCTGCGCTAATCCAAAACGCCTCAAATCCTCCTATTCCGAAAATTTTCATTCCTTCTATTTGCTGCTGTAAAACTTGAGAAAAGCTGCGCATTTCCTGAAATTCTTGCTGCAAATACCTCTGCTGTTTCCACACATTCCCCAAAATCCAGACTCCATATACACCCCAACCGCAAAGAACAGAAAAAACTGCTGTTTTCAAAGAATTTCTTCTTAGTCTATTTTGAAGCTGTCTTTTTGACATTCCCAGTGCTTTTAAAACTCCTATTTTACGTTTCTGATTTTCATAATCAAAAGCCAGAATATTACAAACTGTAAGAAGTAAAATCAATATAATGCACACTCCTCCAAAAAACAGCAAGAAAAATTCACGTTCTGCTTCCTGTACAGACGCCGTTATCATTTCACGCTCATTGCGTAAATTCATTTCATACTGCTCACATAAATCTGCCACAATAAAATCCGTAGATAAATATCCTGCACTTTCTGATGTATAAATATCTAAAGAATTATAACCTAATTCCGTACCGGTTTTATTAAATCCCAGCTCGTAACCCTCTTTTGCATTTTCCAAGGTTTCCTTTAGGCTCTCATAAGAACATAACACCATATACGGTTTTCCTGTAAATAACAACGGATCATAAGCTGACTTCTCCCTATTTACTTTTATAACAGCTCCTACTTTTGCTGTCATATTTCCGACTATTGATACATCACTCGCCTTTCTTTCTATTCTTTCCCCTACTGGAAAACCATAAAAATTCAGCTCAATCTCATCACCTGCTTTTATTCCTGCTTCTGTATAAGACTTCCCTCCATACACAAGATTACCATCTACATCTGTGGAAAATATAATAATAACTTGTTTCCCTTGACGAAAAGCTTCTTTGTTTACTTGTTCTGCGTGCGGTAAAGTTTCCATTCGTTCCTCTGGTATCCCATAGATAGATACCCCTAATCCGTTTGGATAATCAATAATTTTTTTATTTCCTGCGCCATCTATCATATTTAGTAATACCGGCTGTGTATCTTCAGAATTTTCTCTGACTGCCTGAAAAAAATCATTTTCTTCCATAGCCTCAAAACGCAATTCGCAATTCTCAGCCAACCGTGCATCTATCTTACTGACTCCCGGTATTGTTTTTATATTAGAAAGTTCTTCCTTTGGAATACAGGCAAATGGATTTTCCAGTGCATTGATACTATAAGAACGTGACTTTTCGTTTATTTCCCTTTTATAAAATATTGGAAAAGTTTCCATACAAACAAAAATCACAATACCTGCCATAGCCACCGATAATCCTGCCAATAACACACCTTTCATCCTGTTTACCTTCTGCTTTTTTACCTGCTGAATTTCAAATCTTCCTGTAAGAGGCTGTTTTAATGCCATTTGTAATACCAAAATCCTCATACCTGCAAGAGCGATAATCCACAAAGTAAAAAATAACACAAGAGAAACAACCGGTATATCTAAAACAAAGACTGCGTCTTTCTGTCTCAGTAAAACTCTTACCAAACACCATGTCCCCAATGCCCCTGTAATGCTCCCCAATATTGCTGCCGGAAAGCCAAGCAGAGCTGTCTCGAAAAAAATCAAAATTCGTAATTGCTTCTTTGTAATTCCAATGCTTCGAAAGAGAGCAATCTGATATACTTGCCTGCGCACCTGCAACATATAAAGACACACAATCGCAACAAGTGACACTATAAAAATTGCCCAATGAAACAGTTGCTTTTTCTCCATCTGCTGTACATCAGGGTATGCGTATGTGTTTATAAGAACTTCCTGTTGAATTTCTGCGTCTTCCTGTTTCAATCCCTCATTAATCTCACAAATTTTAGAAGTATCATGGTTTTTCATAGTGAAAAAGCAGTTCTTTTCAGGCGGTAATGGCACCATTTCCTCCTGCTTGGTTTTTGCCTCCAAAAGAAGCTCCTGTGCACCCTTTTCTGTGAGAATTGCACTGTTTAATGTCGCTTTTCTCCCTGCTTCCCAAAGGTTTGTGTATTCTTTTAAAACGCCACAAAGAGTGTAAGTTTTGGTCACTTGAATAGAAGGAAAAGCATCTTCTTCCTGCTTCTGTTCATCTAAATATTGAGCAGGTACAGAAACTGTCAAATCTATCTTTTGTCCCAGATCATAATCATAGCCCAGCGCACTAAGAACATCTGCTTCTACTGCAACTTCATCACCGGATTTCGGAAGTCTTCCGCTATTTAACCCTAGTCTTCCCATCTTCCAAAGGTGTTCATCCACTGTACCTATCCCACTGTTTCCCGCAATTTTTCCATAGCATTGCGCCATTCCTCTTTCTTGAATAAAAGGTATCTGCCCTAAAAAATTCAGCTCCCTCTCGTTTACATTTAAAACTGCACCTTCCCATATACCATAAGTATCATATCTACATTCTTCATTTGTTTTATCCACACTTTCTGTAAGAGAAAGAGAAATCATGGCACAGGTAAAGCTCAGAAATAATACAAAGAAAATCAAAAAACTGCTTCTTTTTCTCCCCCTTATTTCATCAATAGCCATGGAAAATAAATAGTCATTTTTCAAAAAAACACCCCCTCTATTGAATATTGAAGCTTTTATATTTCTTTCAATTATACCGCTTATAGCTTACAACTGCATTTCAATATTCTTACAATAATGTAATAATAGAATTCCTCTGCTTTTCTTGAAATTTTGCCTGAAATGGCGTTGAAATGTTTTATCTTCCCGTAAACCTCAATTTAAAAGATTTACGGGTATTTTTGACTTAATTTTTACATGAGATATGATTTAGATACTACATTTTAGAAATGAAATCGTCTAAGGACTGTGCTCTCAAAGCTATCTCCATCCAGTTTTTAATTACTTCTATGTCTTCCTGTTCATATAATGTTTCCAAAAGGCTGTCCGGTAATTGTCCGAATTTGGATAAAACCATCTGAAGCATCTCTATTGCAGCTTTTAATCCTTCTTTCCTCCCCTCTTTTCTTCCCTCTCTGCGTTCATCTTTCATCAATAATTCCAAAAGCATAAATCTCTCCTCCATTTCCCTGCTCCCCTTGATATGGGTGACTGATTTCTGCACTTGTCTTACATAATCATCTTGAAAATCCTTCTGACTTTCTTTTAAGTCTGCATGTACAAATCTCAGAAAAGAAACCAGCTCTTTTGGCACATCTTGTTCATCTTCTCCGCAGGTATTTAGGAACATGATACAGCGTCCGTCTTTTAAAGATACTTTTTTAGTTTCCTCACAAGCTGTGCGAAAAGTATATCGGTATTTCCCTTCACCAAAAGGATCAAAGTCACATAAGAAAATCACATAGCTGTCAGGAAGTTCTTCATATTCACATCCCTTTGCCAAAAGCTCCATATCCATCTGGCTTTGGTAATAACGGCTTCTGCGTCCCAATGCAGGCTGCTTTAGTACCTGCATCTCTATATTATAGCGGGTATTCTTTTCATCCTTTGCATAAACGTCTAATCGCACACCTTTGTACTCCGGATGGTAGACGATATTTTTCTCTGTACTGATTTCCACATGGTCAATTTTCATCGAAAGTGCACGTTCCAAAAAACCTTTGCAGTTCTCCTTGTCCGACATCACTGCTGCAAACATAAAGTTATTTTTGATTGTAAGATTTTTTAGTAATGTATTCATACTTTTCCTCCATTTTGCAGAGGAATTCTATAACATTCATTATAACAGATAACAAAGAATTTTATCAACGAAAAAAGATTAAGCAACAGCGCAATCTCCTGTGAACGGAAAAATCCGCCTTGCTGCATTTCTCAATGCTGCAAGACGGATATACATTTCCTAATAATTTTCTGCTCTTACTTCAAAATAACTCTGTGGATGTGCACATGTAGGACAAATCTCCGGCGCCGCAGTTCCCACTACAATGTGTCCGCAATTTCTGCATTCCCACACCTTCACCTCACTCTTTTCAAATACCTGTGCTGTTTCTATGTTCTTCAATAATGCTCTATATCTTTCTTCATGGTGTTTCTCAATTTCCGCTACAAGGCGGAATTTTGCAGCCAATTCCGGAAAACCTTCTTTCTCTGCTGTTTCAGCAAATCCGGCATACATATCTGTCCATTCATAATTTTCCCCTTCTGCTGCTGCTTTAAGGTTCTCTTCTGTATTTCCAATTCCCTGTAACTCTTTAAACCACATTTTTGCATGTTCTTTTTCATTATCCGCTGTTTTCTGGAATAATGCAGCAATCTGTTCGTATCCCTCTTTTTTTGCCACAGAAGCAAAATAAGAATACTTATTTCTTGCCTCTGACTCGCCTGAAAAAGCATTTCTTAAATTTTTCTCTGTTTCTGTTCCTGCATATTTGTTATTTCCCATAAGTTTTAACCTCCTTCATAATACAAAATAGTTGTCTACTCTATTTTATCACTTTTCTCTTATATTTACACCTCAAAACGATTATATTTGTCATAGCAATCCAGACAAAACAGTTTCCCACCCTGTAAACGAAGCATAGGCTCTGCTGTAATTTCTCCACAACAGCTGCATGGCTCTGATTTAAAAATTCTGGCTGCTTCCGGCAGTTCAATTACAGTCTCTTTTACATCAAATAACTCTGCCGGTTCATGGCTTTGGAAATAAGCAAAGGAGTCTGCTCTGCTCATACCTTCCGGTGTTGGTTTTAATACCAGACGCACAGATTTCCCATTTTTTCTATTATAGAAAGAAAATGCCTGTTTCCCTCTTATGTGGAATAAAAGGTTTCCTTTTCCCACGCTACATCCCAAAATTACCTGAATGGCATCAATCCCACAGGCATCATTTTCCGCAATACAAACCAGCTCTTCATCTCCGGAAATGCAGCCTTTTTCATCTGCCTCTAATCCCAATAATTCAATAGCATACAGCGCTGCCTGAAATCCAATGGTGAGTCCTCCGCACTCATGTCCATGAAAAGCAACACATTTCTTCCATAATTCATTTCTCATTTTCTTCACCTTTCTACACACCAACTCATGGTTACAATGGTGGTGTTTGTCCTTTCTGTAATTCTTCCGTTCTCACTTATATCTGACAAATATGCCTGCATTTTGCCTCTTTGTTCCCACGTGACTTCTCCCTGCAAATTTGCCCTGTCAATACACCATGCCAGCATATCTTCCACACTTTGACCGATTTCCCATACCTCATCACGATAAGAAATATAGGGAGAATATCCTTTCAACCATAAATAAGAGAATATCATGGCAACGGAGGTATCTGTTTCTTTTTTATTTTTTTCTATTCCTGCTGCCTGAAATGCCCCATCAAGAACCATATCGCTTCTCCTCGAAGGCTTTACCAAAAAGCACTTGTTTTTGGAACAATTACACATTTTTTCCAATGTATGATAATCTGCAACAGCAGGTGTCATGTGAGCAAACACTAGGTCAAAATTTTTCAAAAATCCCATTTTTTCAATTTCCATACTGCTCCAATCAGCATGAAAAAATGATACATTTTTCTGATGTTCTTTCTCTGCCAGCTCCTTTGCCGCCATAATCATTTCTGATGATACATCTGTGCCTGTCACCTGTGCTCCTGACTTTGCCAACGCCAAACTAAAGCGCCCTGCACCGCATCCGATATCCAGAATACGGGTGTGTTCATCTATCTGCATTTCTTCATAAACTTGTTTCAAAAAAGGATTTTCTTCCGGTGTTGGAATAGGTTTTTCCTTATACTGTCCTGCCTTTTTATCCCAAAGCTTTGCCTGTAATTCGCCCTGTCCGTTATCCTTTTTACTCCACTCTTTTTCCAGCTGTTCTAAGTTCATTTTATCACTCTTTTCTTTATATATCTGTCACCTGCGAGTCTACCAATACCATCTTCTGTCCGCCCACAGATACCACCTCACCATGAATATGATAAACGTCCCAGATAGCTTTTCGATTAAGAACCTCCGCATCTCCGCTGGCATACACCTGCCCGTCCTGCATCAGCAAAAATCTGTCACAAAAGCGAAGAGCTAAATTTAAATCATGGATGACAACAATCGCAGAGATTTTTGTTTCACGACAAATATCTCGTACAATCTGCAATACCTGATACTGATTTTGAAGGTCAAGACTGCTGGTAGGCTCATCTAAAAGAAGCAGTTTGGGTTCTTGTGCCAAAGCTCTTGCCAGCATAACTTTTTGACGTTCTCCCCCGCTTAACTGGTTTAAAAAGCGTCCTCTCATATTCGATACTTTTAATTTATCCATCGCTTCATGAACCATTTCATGGTCTTTTTCCGTAACGCCCCACTTCATATAAGGCTTTCTTCCCAGCATTACCATATCATGAACTGTCATTTTCACATTGGGTACACTCTGAGCCACGAAGGCAATTCTCTTCGCCATTTCCCTTGCAGAAAGCTTTAAAATCTCCTCATTATTCAAAAAAATACTTCCCTTTTTCGGTGTTAAAATCTGATTAAAGCATTTCAGCATCGTGCTTTTTCCTGCTCCGTTATTACCTAAAATCGCCATAAACTGACCTTCATCCAGAGTAAAACTAATATCTTTTAAAACCTCCGGTCCTCCCGGATAACCATATTGAAGATTTTCAACCTTTAGCATGAACGGCTGCCTCCTTTAAACAATAAGTATAAGAACAACGGCGCTCCAAGGAAGGAGGTAATCGCTCCGATAGGAAGGATAATCGGACTTATAAGTGTCCTTGCTGCCAAGTCGCCAAGAAGGAGCAAAACAGCCCCTGCCAACATAGAACCGGGTATCAGATACACATGATTATTTCCCACTACCATTCGTACAATATGAGGCGCAACAAGGCCGATAAAGCTGATTAAACCAATATAAGAAACAATGGTAGATGCCGTAAAACAGCATAAAATCATGTTAATAATAATCAATCTTCTTACGTGAATTCCAAGGCTGGTTGCAGTTTCATTTCCACTTAACAATGCGTTAAAATCCCATCGATGCAGAATAAAATAAATTCCGGCAAGGAAAACAACGACTGCCATAAAACTAATCTCTTTCCAATCCGTGCTACCCAAATCTCCAAAAGTCCAAAACACCAGTGCGTTTAATTCTACCTCATCTGCAAAATACTGAAGAAGGGTAGTAGCTCCGGTAAACATGGAGCTGATTGCCACACCGGCAAGTACCATAGACTCCGCTGAAATCTGGCAAAAACGAGACAATCCAAAGATTACAATAGCAACTGCCATGCTTCCTACAAAGGCACAAACAGGAATAATAAAATTTCCGTTTGCAGCGCTTCCCGCACCTAAAATAATAATTGCAAAAGCTGCGCCAAAGCCTGCCCCCTGAGATACCCCAAGGGTACTGGAGGAAGCAAGAGGATTGTTTAAAATTGCCTGCAAAATACAGCCTGTTACACCAAGTCCTGCTCCTGCAATCGCTGCTGTACAGATGCGAGGCAGTCTTACATTTCGCACAACCACATTAATTTTATTATCTGATGCCTGTCCGAATATCCCTAAAATCAGTTCCTTTAAAGGCGTATCGTAAGAGCCTGCCCACATGGAAAATAACACAGTAAGAACCAATATGATTGCTAAAATAATTAAAAAGAAAACACTTTTTTTCTGGTTTTTCCGGTATGCACCATCCCTTCCGCTATTCTCCAATCTGGACCTGTCTGAACTCATATCCATTCTCCTTTAACGTATCATAAAACTTCTGTCCAAGTAGCTTTTCAAAGATTTCATCTGCTTTTTCTTCCGGATTAATATCCGCAAATTTCTCAGGATACAATACAGAACCTGCATAATATGTATCAGCCAATGCCATATCCAAATTAGAGGCACTGGAACGGAAAGAAATCTGAGAATATACTTTTCCTTCCTGTACTGCCTTTAACTGATTATAGTAATCAGGATTTTCCGCATAGTGCTGTTTAATCAATTCCATACCGTTAAAATCAACAAAAATCACATCCGGGTTCCATGCCAAAACCTGCTCTAAATCAATATTAAAAGCTCCTGTCTGGTCTGTTTCGTTTGCCAGATTTTTTGCATAAATTGCAGAAAACGGCGCATAATTTGCCTCTGTTCCTTCAAATCCGTGTGCCCCTTTAAAGCTTACTCCGCCGACATAAACACTCTGTTTTTCTTCCTCAGGAATATCCTTTGTTCTGCTATCCAAATCCTTTTTTGTTTCTTCTAAATAAGCAATAAGCTCCTCTGCTCTATCCTCTTTCTGGTAAACTTCTCCCATAATTCGGAAGGTTTCATACACATTTTCATCCATCATCTGGTCACTTCCGGGAATAACGACAACAGGAATTCCTGTTTTTTCCTGCACATCATCTGCATCACAGTTTCCCAATGCAGACATCATAATCACATCAGGATCTGCCGTAATAATTTCCTCAATATAATGTTCTCCGTTATTTCCTACCACAGGTAAATCCTTAAATTTATCAAAATTTACATAGTTATACGGTCTGGAAATACTCTGTTTCTGCTCGTAATCTTCCACACCCACAACTAAATCCTGCGCCTGCATATAACAGGTATAACGAAGACTTGTGACATTTAAGCACACAATACTGTCTACTTCTGCCGGAATTTCCACTTCTCTGTCCATACTGTCCACAATAGTTCTCTTTCCGTCTTTTTCCTCTGTATTCTGCGCTTCTTTCTTTGTATCCGTATCTTTATTTTCTGTTTTTGCTCCGTCACTTCCGCATGCTGCCATGCCTGCCGTCATACATGCTGCGAGAAGCAGCGCCAAAAGCCTTGTTCGTTTCTTCATGTTTACATATCCTCCTCTTTATGTTAAATCAAACTATGCCTGATGAATTATTGCGCACTTTATTCCGGCATTTTGATATTATTTTATCATATTCTATAACTTACACAAGCCTCCCGGGGGGATAGCCACTTCGTAAAAAACAAAAAAATAAGAGTTGCTACGTTAAACAGCATACAAAAATATTCTGGTATGCACCTAACGCAGCAACTCCCTACTCTTTTATTTTACAATTTTCACTTTGAAAAATCCTGTGTAATAACCATCCGGCTTCAAGCTCACCAGATTATCCTGTTTCTCTAAATCTTCTATAACATCTTTTCTGGCCGGAAGGGAACTCCACGGCTCAATACAGACATAAGGAGCATCGCTGGCCGGTTTATGCCAAATTCCCAAATATCCCAAATGGCTGGTTTCCATCTCAATTCTGGCGCCGCCCTTTTCTGATGTAAGCGCTACTCTGGACGGAGCATCTTTCAAGATAATCGCATCATTATCAAATAAATTATGACGCAGAGATAATCTTTGGTTTTCCTCTAAAGGAAAAGCTTCCTCATCTCCTGTAACAAAGCAATCCTCTGACATTCCCACACGTTTTATATCTGTTCCTTGGGCAAATTCAATAAAGTAATCTTCAAAAGACAAGTCCTGCTCTATTGGAACTTGAAAACCGGGATGCCCTCCAACACCAAAACACATCACTTTTTTATCCTTATTAGATACACAATAAGAAACTTTAAATTCGTTTTCAAACAGCTCATACTTTACTTTTATCTCAAAATGATACGGATACATCTTATAAGTTTCCTCACTGTCTGTTAAGGAAAATACCATCTTAGTCTGTGTCTTTTCTTTTAATTTCAATACAGAATTTCTTAAAAAACCATGCTTGGGCATCTCATAAGTTTTACCCCTCAAAGTATATTTTCCCTCTGTCAGACGTGCAATATAAGGAAACAAATTCGGAGCAGAACCATTCCAATATTTTTCATCTCCCTGCCACAGATATTCTTTGCCTTCTGCATCCTTTATAGAGCGCATCTGAGCTCCTAAATCCTCTACGGAGACTTCTATTTTATCATTTTTAATTGTGTAAATCATTTGCCATTTCTCCTTCTATCTATTTTTATTACAATCGTTTTAAGGTTCTTTTATTTTAAATCAATTCATTTCATTTCGCAATTGTTTTATATTTAGAGGAGGTATATAATTACTATACCTTTAAAATCACAAAAGAAAATGGAGAATAATCGTTCATGAAACGTCTTGTATATCTATATGAATTAGACTCTGTGCGAAACTCAAAAAAAGAAATTGTACTGGGCCAACAAGCTTTATTTGAAGAAATTGTAAAAAAAGGAAATACCGTAGTTCTTTCTTACAATCAACTAACTGACTCTGAAGCTTTTTTATATGCTGTTAAAAATCCGGATACGTATGCAGAAATATTAAAGCTGTTCTCTTTAGGTGTATTGAAGGTTTCCCGATACGGAGAAATCAATACTCCATCCAAATACATTCAAAACGCTATTGAAAAATGTAATGTCCCAGACAAAAATGCTTTTTTATTTTCCGGTCTTCCTGTACGTTGTACAGAAAAAGAACTTCTTTTTAAAATACAAAAAGCTCTGCAATATAGTGATGTAGAAAGTTTACAGACTCTCTGCGATAATACTCTCGGTGATGATGAAAAGAAGCGTTTGGAATATATTAAACGTTTTGTTGAAATGATTTTGACTATGAGTTTAGACAGCTCTTCCGGAAACCCTGCTAAAACTTCATCGAAAAAAAGTTTTACTGAATTTTTAGAACTTATTCATTCTGTCATAGCTCAAAGCAGAATAACAAAACAATATTCTTCCATGCCTGCTGCTATAAAAATCCTTAAAAATATTGAAGCAGCTATACGAAACACTCCAAATGGCAATGCTCTTATCCAAAATAGAACCATCTGGATTTCTCACATAAATAAATTGAAAAACACCGAGGCTGCCTGTCTTGCTGAAGCTATTATAGATTTATGTTATAACTATACCGTTGAAGATAGTATTTCCAACGTCTCAAAACGCTATGACGCTGGCAATATAACATTATTTCAAAACGATTTTTTGAAACGTTTGAAAAATTATTGGATATTATATCAAGAAAATAACCATATTTTTCATACAGGTGACAGCAATACTACACAGATACACGAAATCCCTTTACCCCCTTGGGATACTGCCGTACGAATTATTAGCGAGGACCAAAAGCTGGAAAAATATGAGAAAACCAAATCCTTCTCCTTGAGTCAAACTCCACGAGCAACAGACTGCGCCAAAGAAAAAAAATTATGGAACAAGCGTCTCGCACATCAAATGTTATCACGATTACAGACTGCTTTTATCTATATATTTGTTTTTTGCGGTGTAAATTATCTTATGGGATTAATTCAGGAAAATTTTCTCGGATTATTTAACAGTCTTATCCTTAATGAAATTATGCAAATATGCGGTTCAACTGTATTTGCAACAATTATCTTCGGTATTATTGGTTCCTTAATTTCAAAATGGTTCCACTTACCTGATATACTGGAAAGTGTCCAAAGCATTGGCATTGGCATAAAAGATTTATACAGAATTGTATCATTCCCCAAAAAGAATTCTTTAAAGCATGCAAGAAAGGTGTAATATGAAATCTAAATATAGCGAGAATAAAGAATGGCAAGATTATCTAAAACTCTATAAAGAAAGACCTGAATTATTTTTACAGTCTGACCAAATTTCTATTATCTTTGATGAGAACACAATAAACACTTTTGTTGAAAAAACGAATAAAAAAATAGGTGTACTATATAAGAGTGATTTTCACATTTTGATAGTTGATCTTGTCTCTGATAAAAATAAGAAACTATATACCTATGAAAGATTACTGCCATCTGTCAATTCAGGAGCTGTGGTTACCCTTCCTATTCAAAACAAGAAGTTGGTTTTGTTAAAACAATATCGACATGCTATCAGACAAAGCCAATATTGCTTTCCCAGAGGTTTTGGAGAAGTTGGATTATCAGCACAACAAAACGCAGAAAAAGAATTAAAAGAAGAATTACATGCACATATTACAAAAACTCAATATTTAGGCAATATAATTGCTGACAGCGGTATTTTAAGTACTCAAACAGCTGTATTTGTATGCGAAGTAGAAGATATTCAAAAAGAGTATGGTTACGAAGGAATTGAGGACATTGTATTCCTTACTCCCAAGGAACTTGAAACATGGATCTCTAATAAAAAAATCACAGACAGCTTTACACTCTCAGCATATAGTCTATATAAATTCCATTGCAGATAAAATTTTATATTATTAAGGCAAGTAAGAACCTCTCTCTCACTTGCCTTATCTCTTTTATTCCGCTATTACCTCTTCATTCATGCCAATCCTTGGCTTTGTATTTAAAATTCGCATAAATTCCTCACCTGTAATGGTTTCGTTTTCATACAGGTATTTTGCCAGCTCATGAAGCTTAGCAATATTATCTTCCAAAATTTTATACGCCTTATCATGCTGTTTCTTTACCAGCTCCACAACCTTTTTGTCAATCAAGGTCTGTGTCTCAAAAGAGCATGCAAGCGAACTGTCACCGCCTAAATATTGATTAGACATGCTCTCCATTGCAACCATATCAAATTCTTCACTCATACCAAAACGGCTAATCATGCCTCTTGCAATTTTTGTTGCCTGTTCAATATCGTTAGATGCACCTGTTGTTACAGAGTGGAAAATCAGTTCCTCTGCTGCTCTTCCTCCTGTAAAGGTAGCAATTTTATTCTCCAATTCCTCTTTTGACATAAGGAAATGTTCTCCCTCATCTACCTGCATGGTATAGCCCAATGCACCGGAGGTTCTCGGAATAATTGTAATTTTATGCACAGGTGCAGAATTTGTCTGAAGCGCTGCTACAAGGGCATGTCCTACTTCGTGATAAGATACAATAAGTTTCTCCTTTTCAGAAAGAACCCTGCTTTTCTTCTGATAACCTGCAATCACAACTTCTATACTTTCTTCCATATCTGCCTGTGTTGCAAATTTTCTTCTGTCACGAACCGCTCTAAGCGCTGCTTCATTTACAATATTTGCCAGCTCTGCGCCGGATGCACCGGATGCTGCTTTTGCAATCTCATGAAAATTCACATTATCTGCAATTTTAATCTTTCTGGCATGAACCTTTAAGATTTCCTCACGGCCTTTTAAGTCCGGCAATTCCACAGGAATACGTCTGTCAAAACGTCCCGGACGAAGAAGCGCTGCATCAAGAGAGTCCGGTCTGTTTGTAGCAGCCAGAATAACAACTCCCTTAGAACCGTCAAATCCGTCCATCTCTGTAAGAAGCTGATTTAAGGTCTGCTCACGTTCATCATTGCCGCCCATTGCACTTCCGTCACGTTTCTTTCCAATCGTATCAATTTCATCAATAAACACAATACAAGGCGCTTTTTCGTTCGCCTGTTTAAATAAGTCTCTGACCTTTGCAGCACCCATACCTACAAACATTTCCACAAATTCAGAACCTGAAATAGAGAAAAACGGCACGCTTGCCTCTCCTGCAACTGCCTTTGCCAAAAGCGTCTTACCTGTACCCGGAGGTCCTACCAAAAGCGCACCTTTCGGCATAGAAGCGCCAATTTCCTTGTATTTATCAGGATTATGCAGATAATCTACGATTTCCGACAGCAATTCTTTGGCTTCATCTTCACCTGCTACATCTGAAAATTTAATTCCCGTAGATGAGTTTACATAAATCTTGGCATTACTTTTTCCAAAAGTCATTGCCCCTGCGCCAGCTCCGCCGCCCATGTTCTTCATCATCTTACGCATGAGCCAGCTTCCCACAAACCACATAAGTACAAACGGGAGTACCCATGTAAGCAAAATACTTACAAGAGGGTTCATTTTCGTAGGAATTTCCTCTGAAAAGACAACATCTGCCTTATGCAATCTGTCCACTTCCTGCAAGTCGGAAATTCGACCTGTTTTATACACCTGCTCCTTGTTATCTTTTCCCTTTTCCACATAATAGATAACATCAGACTCCAAAGTAACCTCTGAAATCTTGCCTGCTTCCAAATCATCTAAAAACTCATTGTAGTCCGCTTCCTTAATGCTTCTTTCTGCCACATAAGGGACTACAAAAAAATTCAGCAATACTAAGACCAAAAGTATTATTCCATAATAAAATAACACCGGTTTCTTAGGAGGCTGGGGTTTCTTCTTTTCTTCAATATCCATTTCTCTATCCTCCATTTTTACATTGTTCCCAATGCTTCAGGCTTTACCCTGTTATATAGACTATACTGCTTCACCTGTTATTATGCAATGAAGAAAAGATAGTAATTCTATTAAAAAACAATAAAACTCTACTTGTCATCTCCTGTTAATCGAAGCACAGACTCCATTTCCTCAAGGTCCATATCCAGAAATGCAGCCAACTCCTCTACGCTGTACTTCACATCCTCATCTTCGGTAAGCTCTTTTACCTTCTTTTCCAAATCTCTGACCTTTTCTACCAGAATATTGTCTTCTTTTTTCTGCTGAGCCTGTTCCTCAATAAATAATTTCATGGTACTTTCAATTTCCCTGACAATCCATTCATCCGGATTTTCCTGCTCAGAAAGACGTTCCAAAGCTGTCAAAAGCCCCATATTTCCTTCCTGAAGTAAATCTCCGAAAAATATATCTTCACGGTTTAATTTTTTTGCAGCTTTTACAATCTCATCTTGATATGCACGGATTAATTTTTCTGTACATTCCTGATTTCCTGCTAAAAATGCACGAAGCAGTTCCTCTTTTAATAATTCTTCCTCTGTTTCAAAGCCCAAAAGATACTCTTCTAAAAATTCTTTTTCTTCTGAAGTAAGAGGAATTTCTGCTGCTGCCTCCTGCATTACTTCTTCCTGTATTGAAGCTTCCGGTGATTTCTCTGCTCCTTCTACATGAATACCTTGTATTTCCAAGAAATCATAGACCTTCTGTAATTTATCCTGAGTAATGTCATCTCCTTCGAAAAATTTTTCTACTAAAGCTGCCTTTACCTTTTTTCCATTGTTTAAAGCAAGTGTCTGTACTTCCTTTAATTTATTTTGAAATTCAATAATATCCATTTTACATTCTCCTGTCTTTCTCTTATATTTGAAGTTTAACACAAAGCAGACACTTACACCATAGCTTTTCCATCAGCTTTCAAATAATGGTGTAGAATAATAGCGGTCTCCGCTGTCCGGAAGCAATGCCACAATCGTTTTCCCTTTATTTTCCTCACGTTTTGCCTGTTCAATAGCTGCATACAAAGCTGCGCCGGAGGATATACCCACTAGAATTCCCTCTTTGTGGGCAAAAAGTTTTGCTGTTTCAAAAGACTTTTCTGCTGTAATCGGCATAATTTCATCATAAATCTGTGTATTTAAAACAGTAGGTACAAATCCAGCGCCAATTCCCTGAATTTTATGAGGTCCCGCTGTACCCTTTGACAGTACAGGAGAGTCTGACGGCTCTACTGCAACAATCTTCACAGACTTCTTCTTTTCTTTCAAATATCCGCCGACACCTGTAATTGTTCCTCCTGTTCCTACCCCTGCAACAAAAACATCCACATTTCCATCGGTATCCTCCCAGATTTCCGGACCGGTAGATACAATATGTGCTGCCGGATTTGCCGGATTATCAAACTGTCCTGCAAGAAAGCTGCCTGAAATCCGCTCTGCAAGCTCCTTCGCTTTCTCAATCGCTCCGGTCATACCCTTCGCTCCTTCTGTAAGAACAATCTCTGCCCCGTAGGCCTTCAGAATATTTCTTCGCTCCACACTCATAGTCTCAGGCATAGTCAAAATTAACTTGTATCCTTTCGACGCTGCAATAGAAGCTAAGCCAATTCCTGTATTTCCTGAAGTCGGCTCAATAATCGTTGCGCCCGGTTTCAATTTTCCTTCCTGCTCTGCTGTTAAAATCATATTTTTTGCAATTCGGTCTTTTACACTTCCTGCCGGGTTTAAGTATTCCAATTTTACAAGGAGTCTGGCTTTTAAATCCAGCATTTTTTCTATATTTGTAGCTTCCATCAATGGTGTTTTTCCGATAAGTTCCTGTACGTTTCTATATATTTTTTCACCCATAATTTTATCCTCCTTTTATATCCGACTATTTTAATAGGAATTATAGGATACTTGCGTAATCCTGTCAAGAAAAACTGTCTTTCTTATAATATAACGGAGAAATTCCGTAATGCTTCTTAAACAACTTACTAAAATGGTACGCATCCGAATATCCCACAGCTGCCGCAACCTCTTTTATCGGTTCTTCGGGAGATATTTCTAAAATTTCTTTTGCTTTTTCCATGCGAAGCCGAATTAAATAATTGATAGGGGTATCTCCCGTTTCACTTTTAAAAATTTTTGCGATATAAAAGGAGCTTAAATACATATTTGCCGCAATTTGCTCCAAGGATATTTTTTCCCGGTAATTTTCTTCCATATATTTCATAATCTGCTGCACAACATATTTCTTTCCTGTGGATTGAAAAATATATCCTTTTCCTTCCCCTTCCTGCTTTTCCTCTTTTTGTTCTCTGACAACCAGACACAAAATCTGAATTAAATATGCCTTCAACATAAAGTAACGCCCAGCGCTGCATTCTCTGGCTTCTTTGTTCATAACTGTACAAATCTGAAAAATATTCTTTTTCATCCTATCTGCCATTTTTATAATTTTTCCGTTCCCTTTAAATGAAGGGAAATACCCGCTTTTACACCCTTTAAAAGAAACTCCCGAAAATGCAATATAGCATTCCTTCAATCCTTCTTTTGAGTATCCTGCCTTACTCCTATGATATGTTCCGGGATTGAGCAAAATAAAATCGCCCTCCTCTACCTCATAATCTTTACCGTCAATATAAAACTTCCCTTTTCCGCCCATAATAACCGCAAATTCTATAAAATCATGGGCATGATAATTCTGTTCTTCCTCTGTCCTCGTTGAAACACAGGTAAACAGAAATTCCGGATTTAAATCACCCTCTGTGATATCATACATTTCTTTACACATACCCTGCCTTCCCTTCTTGTCTTTTTGTAACTATACAATATATTACATCCATTGCACAAGAAATTACATTCTACTTTTCAAAAAAATTTTTATAATAGGACTTATGTCTATAATGAATTTTAACAGAAAGGAAGTATTTACTCATGACAAAAACACTTACAGAAGGAAATCCGGCAAAGTTGATTTTGTTCTTTTCCCTTCCGCTTATTATCGGAAATATCTTCCAGCAATTTTACAGTATGGCAGATACTTTAATTGTAGGCCGAACAATCGGCGTAAATGCGCTGGCAGCCGTAGGTTGTACCGGAAGCATTACCTTCTTAATTCTGGGGTTCGTTCAGGGCCTTACCTCCGGACTTTCTATTATTACTTCCCAGAAATTTGGGGCAAATAATGAAGATGCCGTAAGAAAAAGCTTTGCAGCCAGTATTCTTATCAGCAGCGCTGTGGCAATTATCACAACGGTTTTCTCTGTATTGCTGACTCGCCCCTTATTAGAGCTTTTGCAGACACCTGCCGAAATTATTGACGACGCAACCGCATACTTAGTAATTATTTTTTTAGGTATTCCGGCAACCATTTTATTTAACCTTTTATCCAATGCAGTTCGGGCGCTGGGGGACAGCAAAACTCCTTTGTATTTTCTGATTTTTGCCTGCTGTGTAAATATCGTACTTGATTTGGTATTTATCCTGTATTTGCATCTGGGCGTTGCAGGCGCCGGTATTGCGACTATACTTTCGCAGCTTTTATCCGGTATTTTATGTATCTTCTTTATTATAAAGAAGGTTCCTATCCTCCGGTTAAAAAAAGCAGATTTTCAAATACATTATGAGGTAATTGCTTCCCATTTAAGCATTGCTCTTCCAATGGCTTTCCAAATGTCCATTATTGCCATTGGTTCTTTGATGCTGCAATTTGCCCTAAACGGATTGGGCGCCGCTTCTGTGGCTGCATACACCGCTTCTCAAAAAATCGAAAGTATTGCTACCATGCCCCTTGGTTCGTTCGGAACAGCCATGGCAACTTACGCTGCTCAAAATTATGGTGCGGGAAAAATTTCCCGTATTCGAAAGGGTGTATTTCAGTGTATTTTAATGTCCGGAAGCTTCAGTATTCTTTCCGGCGCAATTAATGTAGTTGCCGGAAGCCAGCTTACCAGCATTTTTGTGGGTTCTCAGGAAACAGAAGTTCTCTCATTGTCTCATACTTATCTGGTAATCAGCGGATGTTTTTACTTTGCTCTGGCATTATTATTTATCTATCGTTTTACGCTTCAGGGGTTAGGAAAAAGTTTTATACCGACTGTTGCCGGTGTTATGGAGCTGATTATGCGTGCCATCGGAGCACTTGTTTTGACCGGCGCTTTTGGCTTTGCTGGCGCTTGTGCTTCTAATCCTCTGGCATGGATAGGCGCCTGTATTCCCCTCACCTGCTCCTATTACAGGACTATGAAAAGATTAAATTAAAAAAGAAGATTTCCGGCAATGCCTGATTTACGCACTGCCGGAAATCCTCTCTATACTCTCACAAGACTTTTGTCTTATCCTTCAATTGCTATATATTTATTTTCTTCTACCTGTTTTGGTGTTTCTTTTGGTACTGTTAATTTCAAAATTCCATCCTCAAATTTTGCATGAATGTCTTCCTGATGAATATTTTCACCGACATAAAAGCTTCTGCTCATTGCACCTGCATAACGCTCTCTACGGATGTAATTACCCTGTTTATCTGTTTCGTCTTTATCCAAACCCTTTGCAGCATTGATTGTCAAATATCCATTTTCCAGTTTTGCTGTTACTTCATCTTTCTTAAATCCCGGCAAATCAATATCTAATTCATAGGTATTTTCTGTCTCTCTTACATCTGTTTTCATAATATTTTTTTCATTCTTTCCATACAGAGGATTTTTTCTTCCGAAAAACTCTCTCTCAAACGGAAAATCCATAAAGTCATCAAATAAGTTTTCTCCAAAAATACTAGGCATCATCATAAGTCATATCTCCCTTCATATAAGACAATAGATTTTATTTTAGCACTTTGGAAAATCCAGAGTGTCGATTACATGAACCAATGGATTAGGTCTTTTTCCTTCTCCTTTGTTCTATTTGTAATATAACACTTATATTCAGCACTGTCAAGCTTAGGCTACCAATTTCACAGATTTTTCACAATTGTGATAAAATCACTGACTCACTTCTATTCTTCTTGGTATAATAAATAAAATTTATTCTATCAGGAGGTTGCTATGGAAAGAAAAAAGCGAAAGGCTTTTGTCAACACCGATGATTGTGTTGCCTGCGGCTGCTGTATAAAAGTATGTCCCAGAAACGCTATTGAAATTTGGAAAGGAATAATGGCAAAAGTAGATATTGCCAAATGCGTAGGATGTGGAAAATGTGAAAAAGAATGTCCCGCTTCCGTAATTAAAATTCAGGAGGTGAAATCATGAAGAAGCATTGGTATGACTATCTTTGGATTGTATCTCTTACCTACTTAATATTGGGATTTTTCAATATTCTTTTTGCATGGCTCGGACTGCTCTGTTTCTTCATTCCTTTAATTATTTCTATTGCAAACGGAACAAAAGGCTATTGCAATCGCTACTGTGGAAGAGGACAGCTCTTTGGACTCTTAGGCGGACGCTTCGGACTCTCCCGTAAAAAAGATATTCCCCAATGGATGAAAAGCAAAGCATTCCGATATGGATTTTTAATTTTCTTTTTCATCATGTTTTTTCAAATGCTTTGGAATACTTATCTGGTATTTTCCAACGCACAGAATTTAAAACAAGTTGTAACACTTTTATGGACCTTCAAAGTTCCTTGGCACTGGGCATACCATGGTACGCTTATTCATCCCGGAGTCGCACAGTTTGCCTTCGGCTTTTATAGTGTTATGCTGACTTCTACTATTCTTGGTTTTATTACAATGCTCTTGTTCAAACCTCGAAGCTGGTGCGTCTATTGCCCCATGGGAACCATGACTCAGCTTATATGCAAAGTGAAAAACAAAAAAACCTTATAAAATCTAATTTAGGAGAAAATACAATGAAAATAAAAAAAATTGTTCCTGTTTTAGCTTCTACATTACTGCTTCTTGCAGGATGTGGCTCTAAAAATTCAAGCACAGAAAACAGCGATTATCGTCAAATTGATATGGAAGAAGCTGAAAAAATAATGAAAGAAGAAAAAGACTACATTATTTTAGATGTAAGAACTCCGGAAGAATATGAGGAAGGGCATATTCCTCATGCAATCAATATTCCAAACGAAACTATCAGTACAAAAGAGATTTCTGAGCTTCCCTATAAAGAGCAGCTCATTCTGGTTTACTGCCGCAGTGGAAACAGAAGTAAACAGGCTGCCGGAAAACTCAGTAAGCTGGGATATTCTAATATTGTAGAATTTGGCGGAATTATTGATTGGAAAGGCGAAATCGAGAAATAACAAAATAGAATTGATATTTGGAGTTGTGCATAAAAGACATCTCCATTTTTTATGTGTTTTCTGGAAATATAAAAACGGCTGGATTACTCCAACCGTTTTTGTCTTGTACCTTCAAAACTACATATATAAAACGAAACCTTCCAACTGCCGTTCGTGTATCTCTACACTCAGGTCAAGCCCTCGACCGATTAGTAACAGTCAGCTCCATACATTACTGCACTTCCACCTCTGTCCTATCTACCTCGTCGTCTTCAAGGGGTCTTACTTCTTTCGAATGGGATATCTCATCTTGAGGGGGGCTTCACGCTTAGATGCCTTCAGCGTTTATCCCTTCCGGACTTGGCTACCCGGCCATGCTCTTGGCAGAACAACCGGTACACCAGCGGTCCGTCCACCCCGGTCCTCTCGTACTAAGGGCAGCTCCTCTCAAATATCCTACGCCCACGCCGGATAGGGACCGAACTGTCTCACGACGTTCTGAACCCAGCTCGCGTACCGCTTTAATGGGCGAACAGCCCAACCCTTGGGACCTACTACAGCCCCAGGATGCGATGAGCCGACATCGAGGTGCCAAACCACTCCGTCGATGTGAACTCTTGGGAGTGATAAGCCTGTTATCCCCAGGGTAGCTTTTATCCGTTGAGCGATGGCATTCCCACTTAATACCACCGGATCACTAAGCCCTACTTTCGTACCTGCTCCACCCGTCGGTGTCGCAGTCAAGCTCCCTTCTGCCTTTGCACTCTGCGAATGGTTTCCGACCATTCTGAGGGAACCTTTGGGCGCCTCCGATACCCTTTCGGAGGCGACCGCCCCAGTCAAACTCCCCGCCTGGCATTGTCCCACCGCCGGATTACGGCGGCTGGTTAGAAACCCAATATCACAAGGGTGGTATCCCAACAGCGACTCCGCATAGACTGGCGTCCATGCCTCTTCGTCTCCCACCTATCCTGTACATGCAATACCGAGTCCCAGTACCAAACTGGAGTAAAGCTCCATGGGGTCTTTCCGTCCTGGCGCAGGTAACCAGCATCTTCACTGGTATTTCAATTTCACCGGATGCATTGTTGAGACAGCGCTCAAATCATTACGCCTTTCGTGCGGGTCGGAACTTACCCGACAAGGAATTTCGCTACCTTAGGACCGTTATAGTTACGGCCGCCGTTTACTGGGGCTTAAATTCAAAGCTTCGCTTGCGCTAACCTCTCCTCTTAACCTTCCAGCACCGGGCAGGCGTCAGCCCATATACCTCACCTTTCGGTTTTGCATAGACCTGTGTTTTTGCTAAACAGTTGCTTGAGCCTATTCTCTGCGGCCACATCTCTGTGGCACCCCTTCTCCCGAAGTTACGGGGTCATTTTGCCGAGTTCCTTAACAATGCTTCTTCCGTCGGCCTTAGGATTCTCTCCTCATCCACCTGTGTCGGTTTACGGTACGGGTACGATATAAACAATAGCGGCTTTTCTCGACGCATGGCTCACACACTTCCCTACTTCTTTTCGGTCCGCATCACGTCTTCAGATTGCCTGGCGGATTTGCCTACCAGACTCCTACCTCGCTTGCCCCGGGATTCCATTCCCGGGATGTGCTTTCCACACGTGTCCCCACAGTTCTGTTATATCGCAGTACAGGAATTTCAACCTGTTGTCCATCGACTACGTCTTTCGACCTCGCCTTAGGTCCCGACTTACCCAGGGCAGATCAGCTTTACCCTGGAAACCTTAGATATTCGGCCGTAAGGATTCTCACCTTACTCTCGCTACTCATTCCGGCATTCTCTCTTCCATAAAGTCCACAGCTCCTTTCGGTACTGCTTCTTCCCTTATGCAATGCTCCTCTACCAATTCCTTAGAATTCCTCAGCTTCGGTGTCGTGTTTTAGCCCCGGACATTTTCGGCGCAGGACCTCTCGACCAGTGAGCTATTACGCACTCTTTGAATGTATGGCTGCTTCTGAGCCAACATCCTGGTTGTCTTTGAAATCCCACATCCTTTTCCACTTAACACGCACTTTGGGACCTTAGCTGGAGGTCTGGGCTCTTTCCCTTTCGACTATCCAACTTATCTCGTATAGTCTGACTCCCGGTAAGCAATTCTGCGGCATTCGGAGTTTGATATTCTTCGGTAGGCTTTGACGCCCCCTAGGAAATTCAGTGCTCTACCTCCGCGAATCTCTACCGAGGCTAGCCCTAAAGCTATTTCGAGGAGAACCAGCTATCTCCGGGTTCGATTGGAATTTCTCCCCTATCCACACCTCATCGCCACCCTTTTCAACGGATGTGCGTTCGGTCCTCCATTGCCTTTTACGGCAGCTTCAACCTGGACATGGATAGATCACCCGGTTTCGGGTCTGCACATACTGACTCTGGCCCTATTAAGACTTGGTTTCCCTACGGCTCCACACCTTCAGTGCTTAACCTTGCCAGCATGCACAACTCGCCGGACCGTTCTACAAAAAGTACGCGGTTCACCTAATAATGGTGTTCCACAGCTTGTAAACACAGGGTTTCAGGTTCTCTTTCACTCCCCTCCCGGGGTCCTTTTCACCTTTCCTTCACAGTACTATACACTATCGGTCACTGAGGAGTATTTAGCCTTACGGGGTGGTCCCCGCGTATTCCCACAAGGTTTCTCGTGTCTCGTGGTACTCTGGATCCTGCCATGTCATCTTGGGTTTCATGTACGGGGCTTTCACCCTCTCTGGCCGGCTTTCCCAAAACCGTTCCATTACCCTTGACGAATCATTTCTGCAGTCCGAACCCCAGCATGCACGCACGCTGGTTTGGGCTCTTTCCCGTTCGCTCGCCGCTACTTAGGAAATCGAGTTTTCTTTCTTCTCCTCCGGCTACTTAGATGTTTCAGTTCACCGGGTTCCCTTCCATACGTTATGGATTGGCGTATGGATACATGAGGTCTTCTCATGTGGGTTTCCCCATTCAGAAATCTCCGGATCATAGGATATTTGCTCCTCCCCGAAGCTTATCGCAGCTTATCACGTCTTTCATCGGCTCTCAGTGCCAAGGCATCCGC